>CAYOSP010000001.1:0-4620 GCA_964406675.1 uncultured Eubacteriales bacterium
CCTTCGTCGACCCGTTCGCCGACGACTTCGACCCGGCGTCGCTCTGAGGCGGGACGACGCTCCCTACCTGAAGCCGAGCAGCGCGATCCCGAACAGCGGGAGCCGTCGCCTCGCGCCCGCGGCGGTCATCGCGGTCCCCCGCCGAAGGGGTGTCGCCTCCTGCTCGCTCCGATGCCCAGCATCGCGAGACCGGCCGCGATGGTGGCGAGCCCCGGCCCCGGACAGACGAGCATCGGGATGCCGATGAGCACGAGTGCGATCCCGAGCAGGATCGTCGCAGGGCCCTTGCGGCCGGGCTTCGTCTCCGCGGGCTTCAGCGGTACCCGTGCGTCCTGCCGGTCGTGAACCACTCGGCTCCTCCCCCAGAGCGAACGCGCCGCGCGGCGTGCGCGGCGCGGGTGCTTCCGTGGTGCCCCCAAGGGAATTCGAATCCCTGTCTCCGCCTTGAGAGGGCGGTGTCCTTGGCCTCTAGACGATGGGGGCGTTATGCAGGGTAGCAAACCCGCTGCCGAATACTGTACATCCGAACGCCGCCCCTCCGGTCCGGGTCGGGTACATACGCATCCGAGGATCGAGCCGTCCGGGAGGAGAGACCCATGACCTCGCCGATCGACATCAGCGTACCGCTGCGCGACGACATGCCCACCTACCCCGGCAACCCGCCGTTCGAGCACCGCTTCGCCCGCACGCTGGAAGAAGGCGCCCACTCGACCCTCTCGGTCATCACCATGGGGACCCACTCAGGCACGCACGTCGACGCGCCGGGGCACTTCATCCAGGGCCGCGACATGCTCGACGAGGTCGGGCTCGATCCGCTCGTCGGGCCGTGCAGGGTGCTCGAGCTCGACGCGGAGTCCGCCGTAGCCGTCGAGGACCTCGAGCCGCACGCCGTCCAGGACGGCGAGCGCATCCTACTCAAGACGCGCAACTCCGACGAGCTGTGGGATCTCGACGAGTTCCAGCCGGACTTCGTGCACCTCTCCACCGAGGCCGCCGAGTACCTCGCGCGCAAGCGCATCGTCTGCCTCGGCGTCGACTACCTCTCCGTCGGCGGTCACAGATCCAACGGCGCCGAGGTGCACGAGGCGCTGCTCGGGGCCGGCATCCTCTGCATCGAGGGCCTCGACCTCTCCGGCGCCGAGCCGGGCGAGTACCGGCTCGTGTGCCTCCCGCTCTCCATCCAGGGCGCCGAGGCCGCGCCGGCGCGCGCGATCCTGCTGCCGCTGTAGCGGGCCTGCGCCGTCGCCTCGAGCCACCGCCGTCGCGATCGACCGGCCTACGTGTCGGCGCGCCCGGACGACGCGAAAGAGCCGCGCCGGAGGGCGCGGCTCTCGTATACGGGTGGTGCCCCCAACGGAATTCGAATCCGTGTTACCGGCTTGAAAGGCCGGCGTCCTGGGCCTCTAGACGATGGGGGCGCGGTGCGGCTCGGCCGCACGGACACCGCAGGGTATCACAGGCCGTCCGACATGGGTATATCCCGTCAGCGACCGAGCGACTCGGCGAGCGCGGCGAGCGCCGTGTCGATGTCGGCGTCCGTGGTGCTCCATCCCACCCCGAACCGTACCGCGCCGGCGTCCGACGTCCCCACCGTGCGATGCGCCCACGGCGCGCAGTGCAGTCCCGCGCGGACCGCCACGCCACGCCGGTCGAGCTCGTGCGCGATCCTATCCGGCGCCGTCCCTTCGGCCACGATGCTCACCACGGATCCCCTCGGCGCACCCGGCTCAGGTCCCAGGACGCGTACGCCGTCGATCCCGGAGAGCCCGTCGACCAGGCGCCGCACGAGTCCTCCCTCACGGACGCGCGCCTCTTCGCCGTGCTCGGCCTGCCACGAGAGCGCCGCGCCGAGTCCCGCGATCCCCGGCACGTTGGGCGTGCCGGCCTCGTAGCGCGTCGGGCGCGTGCGCGGCTGCTCGGCGGACTCGGACTCGGAGCCCGTCCCTCCCTGGACGAGCTCGCGCACCTCGAGTCCCGGCGCGAGGTACAGCAGGCCGACGCCCTGCGGGCCGGCGAGCCCCTTGTGACCCGAGGTGACGTATACGTCCGCCTCGACGGCGCCCAGGTCCACGTCGAGATGCCCCGCCGCCTGCGCGCCGTCCACCACGAAGGCCGCCCCGACCGCGTGCGCGATGTCGGCCATGTCGGCGACCTGCTGTACGGTGCCGGTCACGTTGGAGACGTGCTGGCAGATCACCGCGCGCGTCGGAGCCCGCGCGACCGCCGCCTCCACCGCCTCGGGACGGACGAACCCGCTCTCGTCGGCGTCGACCACGTCCACCCGCACCCCCGACCGTTCGAGGAGATGCAGCGGCCTGACCACCGCGTTGTGCTCCATCGAGGAGACCACCACCCGGTCGCCCGGACTCAGCAGGCCGTGCAGCACCAGGTTGAGCGCATAGGTGGCTCCGGGCTGGAAGACGAGGTCGCGGGGATCGGCGACCCCCAGCGATCCCGCCGCGGCCGCGCGCGTCTCCTCGATCACGCGGGCGGCCCCTACCGAGAACCCATGCGCGCCCCGGCCCGGCGTGCCGAGCGTGCGGACCGCCTCGGCCGTCGCCTCGGCGACGCCCGGCGCCTTGGGCAGCGAGGTCGCGCCGTGATCGAGGTAGACGAGCGCCTCAGTCATGCCCGCCGCCCGACATCATCTCGACGGCGTGCTCCAGCTGGTCCGCGACGAAGCCGAACGTCTCGCGGGCCGCCTTCTCGCTGCCGGGGACGTTGACGATGAGCGTCCTCCCGCGCTGGGCGGCGGTCGCCCTCGACAGCATGGCCCGGCGGGTCACCTCGAGGCTGAGCACCCGGATCGCCTCGGCCACGCCGGGCACCGAGCGCTCGGCCACCGACATGGTCGCCTCGGGCGCGACGTCGCGCGGGCCGAGCCCGGTCCCGCCGGTGGTGAGCACCACGTCGGCGCCCTCCTCGTCGGCGAAGCGCACGATCGCCGCCGCGATCGCGTCGACGTCGTCGGCGCACACCCGCGGCCCGAGCGACTTCCAGCCGCGCTCGCGCACGAGCCCGGCGAGCGCCGGACCCGCCGTGTCCTCCCGCTCCCCGGCCGCGCAGCTGTCCGAGCAGGTGACGATGCCGACCCGCAGCTCACTCATCGCTCGCTCCTCCATCCTTCACCCGGATCTCGTCCCTCACCCGGATCTCGTCCCCGACCGAGACGGCGCCCGCACGGCGCACCACGGCGAAGATGCCCTCGCGCGGCATGACGCAGTCGCCCGCCTGGTAGTAGATGGCGCACTTGGTGTGGCACTCCTTGCCGATCTGGCTCACCTCGAGCGACACCTCGTCCCCGACCTCGACGACGGCGCCGATCGGCAGGTGCACGAGGTCGATCCCGCTGGTGGTGATGTTCTCGGCGAAGTCCCCTGGGCCGACGTCGAGCCCCTTCGCCACCATGGTGTCGATCGACTCCTGCGCGAGCAGGCTCACCTGCCGGTGCCAGTCGCCCGCGTGCGCGTCACCCTCGAAGCCGCGGTCGAGGACCAGCATGCCGGAGTCGACCGGCTGCTTGCGCACGGTCTTGCGCTCGGACAGGTTGACCGAGACCACCCGCCCGACCACTCCGCGCGTCGTGGTCCCGGCCGCGTCCGTCGTCTCGTGCGCCGACTCGTCCGTCATCCGCCGGCCTCCGTCTCGTCCGCGCTCCGAGCGGAGCCGCCCGTCGGCGCCCGCCACTCACCGGACGCGCCGCCCTCCTTCGAGAGCAGGCGGATCTCCTCGATCACGATGCCGCGCTCCACCGCCTTGCACATGTCGTAGAGCGTGAGCGCCGCCACGCCCGCCGCGGTGAGCGCCTCCATCTCGACACCCGTCCGGTCGCGGGTCTCCGCCGACGCCTCGATGCGCACACCGCCATCCTCGAGTTCGAGCGTCACGGCCGTGCTCGTGAGCGGGATCGGATGACACAGCGGGATCAGCTCCGAGGTCCGCTTGGCCGCCATGATGCCGGCGACGCGCGCGACCGCGAGCACGTCGCCCTTCGGCATCCCGCCCTCCACGATGAGCGCGAGGGTCTCGGGGCGCATGCGCACGAACGCGCTCGCCACGGCGCGACGGCGCGTGACGTCCTTCGCGCCGACGTCCACCATCCGCGCGGCGCCCGACTCGTCGACGTGCGAGAGCTCGCGGCTCTCGCGGCCCTTGCGACCTGGTCCGCTCATGGGTCAGCCCCCTATCTGCGACATGGTCCGTACGGTCCCGCCGGTGGTATCGCCCCGCGCCGGCTTGTCGGCCAGCGCGCGACGGATGAGCGCGCGCACCGAGGCGTCGTCGCCCTCCGCGAGCGACGCCCGCACGTCGATCTCGGCGTCGCTGAACAGGCAGGGGCGCAGCCGCCCGTCGGCGGTGAGGCGCAGGCGATTGCAGCTGCCGCAGAAGTGCCTCGACAGCGGCGAGATCACGCCGATCGTGCCCGCGGCCCCCGCGAACCGGTAGTAGCGCGCGGGACCCCAGCCGGCGGGCGAGTCGCGGCGCTCCAGAGATGTGAGCTCGCCGAGCCCCGCTTCGCGTCCCGCCTCCTCGAGCCCCCGCACGATCTCGGCGCTCGACACCGGCTCGGCGCTCGACACCGGCTCGGCGCTCGACACCGGCTCGGCGCTCGACACCGGC
>CAYOSP010000001.1:4720-108664 GCA_964406675.1 uncultured Eubacteriales bacterium
GCTCGACACCGGCTCGGCGCTCGACACCGGCTCGGCGCTCGACACCGGCTCGGCGGACGAGGCGACACAGGACGCCTCGACGCCGCCCACCGGCATGTGCTCGATGAAGCGCACGTGCAGCGGCCGGTCCAGCGTCATCCGCGCGAACCCGATGAGGTCCTGTTCGAGGTCACGCATCACGACCACGTTGATCTTGACCGGGTCCATCCCCGCCTCGAGCGCGGCGTCGACGCCCGCGAGCGCCTCGGAGAGATCGCCTCCCCGCGTGATCCGCGCGTAGGCCTCCGGGTCGAGCGTGTCGATCGAGACGTTCACGCGCCGGAGTCCCGCAGCCGCCAACGCCTCGGCGAATCGGGGCAGCAGCACGCCGTTGGTGGTGAGCGCGAGCGCGTCCTCGCCGACGAGGGCCGCCAACCGCTCGACGTGACCGACCACGCCCTTGCGCACGAGCGGCTCGCCGCCGGTGAGGCGGATCTTCGAGATGCCCTCCTGCACCGCCACCTCGGCGAAGCGCTCGATCTCCTCGTAGGTGAGGATGTCCTCGTGCGGGCGCCACTCGACGCCGTCCTTCGGCATGCAGTAGCGGCACCGCAGGTTGCAGCGGTCGGTGATGCTGATCCGCAGGTAGTCGATCCTGCGTCCTTGGCTGTCGCAGGCCGTGGTCATGAGCGGTCCGCGCTCCTCTCGATGAAACGCTCGGCGATCAGGTCGGCGACCTCCCGCACGTCGTCGAGCGCGAACGTGGGCACGTCACCCACATCCCGCACGCCGTCGGTGATGACGGCCGTGAGCTGCGCCGGGTCGCAGACGAGGGAGTCCGACCGCGCGTCGCGCGACACCTCGATCAGCACCCGTCCCTCGCGCTTGTAGCCCTCGGTCAGCAGGATGTCGACGTCACCGGCCTCCCGGGCGAGCTCGTCGAGATCGGCCTCCCGGTCCATGCGGCGCATCACCCCCAGGCCCTTCGGGGAGCTCACCATCGTCACGGTCGCCCCCGCCTGGGCGTGACGCCACGAGTCCTTGCCCGGCACGTCGATGTCGAACTCGTGCGCGTGGTGCTTGGCGGTGGCCACCCGGTAGCCGCGACCGACGAGTTCGGCCACGAGACGCTCCATGACCGTGGTCTTGCCCGAATCGCTCTTGCCCACGATCGACACGATCGGGATACCGGCTTCGGGGATGTCAGGCGCCGCGCGGTCCCGATCCATCAGAAACAGCCCAGCTCGCAGCCGACGATCTTGATGCCGTCGCTGTTCGCGGCGTCCCCCGCCTCGCGATAGGGGACCCCGAACTCCTCGGCGGTCTTGCGCAGGACCGCGCACCCGATGCGGCCTTCCTCGGCGCGGTCGCGTACCGCCTCGCGCAGCGCCTCGTCGCCGGACGCGGTGTCGGCTCGCGCCTGCTGGTCTCGCGTCGTCTCGTCCCGTGTCTCGTCGGACGTCATACGCTCTCCTCCTCCAGATCGATACGTATGCAGCTCACCCGTTCTCCCTGCTCGAACACGTCGCGGCCCTGCGGCAGATCGACCAGACAGTCGGCCATATGCATCGAGGTCAGCAACGCGCTCGACTGACTCCCGGTGAGCGCCACGGTGAAGCCGCCGGTCCCGTCCTCGCGTGCGAGCCGGCCGCGCAGGAAGTACCGCTTGTGGGGCTTCTTCCTGATCGGGTGCTCCAGCGCGGCGTCCACGCGCGGGCGCTCGAGTCGCTCGAAGCCCTGCATCTCGCGCATCACCGGGCGGACGTAGAGCTCGAAGCCCACCATCGAACTGGTCGGGTTGCCCGCCAGGCCGAAGAACGTCGTGCCGTCGATGACGCCCACCGTGAGCGGCGCGCCGGGCCGCATGGCGACCTTCCAGAACGACATCTCGCCGAGGCCCTGCAACACGTCGCGCACCACGTCGAAGTCGCCCATCGACACGCCGCCCGTGGCGAGCATGAGGTCGAACTCCCCCGCGCGGCCCAGCAGACGCCGGGTGTCCTCGGCGGTGTCCCTCGCGATGCCGAGCCGGACCGGGACGCCCCCGGCCTTCAGCACCTGCGCGGACAGGGACCACGCGTTCGTGTTGCGGATCCGCCCCGGACCGGGCTCCTCCTCGACGGGGACGAGCTCGTCGCCGGTGGACACGATCGCCACGCGCGGCCTTCGGTACGTCTCCACCTCGGCGCGACCCAGCGCCGCGAGCAGGCCGACGGTGGCCGCGTTCACGGTCTCGCCTGAGCGCAGGACCACGTCGCCGCGCCTCACATCCTCGCCGCGACGCCGGATGTGCTCGCCCTCACGCGCCTCCCTGAGGATCGCGACCACCCCTCCGGCGCCGCCCTCGGCCTCCACGGGCTCGGTGTACTCCACCATGACCACCGCGTCCGCGCCCTCGGGCATCGGGGCGCCGGTCATGATGCGGCTCGCCTCGCCGGGCCCCACCGCCCTCGCGGGCACCACGCCGGCCGGGATATGCTCGACCACGCGCAACTCCACCGGCGAGTCCTCGCTCGCGCCCTTCACGTCGGCGGCGTGCAGCGCGTAGCCGTCCATCGCCGAGTTGTCGAACGGCGCGACGTCGATGTCGCTGGTGACGTCCTCGGCGAGCACGCGGCCCATCGCGTCCAGGAGCGGCACCCTCTCGGGATCCAGCCGCGTCACCATGTCCAGGACCGCGGCTCTCGCTTCGTCGACGGTCTTCACTCGTCTTCCTCCTCCATGTCCTCCATGCGTATCCGTTCGGGGTGCGTGTACACGACCATCCGACCGCCGCGCGCGTAGCCCGCGAGCGTGATCCCCGCGTGCTCGGCGACGTCCACCGCGAGATCGGTCACCGCGGTGCGGCTCACCGCCACCGGGATACCGGCCTTCGCCACCTTCACCGCCATCTCGTAGGAGATCCGGCCGGTGCTCACCACGACCGCGTCCTGCGCGTCGAAACCGTCGAGCCACGCGCGTCCCAGCAGCTTGTCGAGCGCGTTGTGGCGTCCGACGTCCTCGCGGACGAGGGAGAGCGTGACGCCGACCACCAGCCCGCACGCGTGCATCCCCCCCGTGTCGCGGTACTTCTCGGCGGCGCGCGAGAGGCGGGAGGGCATCCGGTAGACCTCGTCGGCGTCCCGGACGCGTCCGCCTTCGACCTCCGCGATCCCCTCCATGTGGCCCGCGGACGCGAAGGTCACACCCTTGCCGCACCCCGACGTGAGGTAGCGCTTCCGGAGCGCCTCGGGGTCCGGCGGCTCCTCCGCGGTGCGCACCCACACCAGACCCCGCGCCGGATCCACGGCGACGCCCTCCAGCGCGGCCCGATCGGTGAGGAGGCCCTCCGCCACGAGGAAGCCGACCGCCAGGTCGTCGAGCTGCTCCGGCGTCGCCTGCATGGTCGCGATCTCGGTCTCGTTCATCATGACGGTCACGGGGCGTTCGCTCGGCATTCGCCCTTCGCGCACGTCCCCTCCCACGACGCTCGCGCGCACGCGTTCCTTCCGCTCCGGTACCGCCTCTCGCGCGTTCGCGAGGTCCTCAGGGGTGTTGACGTTCATCAGACTCGACAGGTCCGGGTCGACGCGCCTCAGCGACTCGAGCGTGACCTCGGCCACGCGCAGGCGCGGGAACATCGCGACGAAGCGTCGACGGCCGGTGTCGAGCACCTCGCGGGCGACCTCCAGGCAGGAGCGGTGGTAGAGCGCGAGCAGCGGCTCCGTGCCCGCCTCGGAGACGGGCACGACCGCCTGGGCGCCGTCCCGCGCCTCCCAGAGGGCCTCGACGACCTCCGGGACGAGCCACGGGAGATCGGCCGCCACCGCGAGTATCCACTCGTGCTCGGCGGCGGCCAGGGCGGTGGTGAGCCCTCCGAGCGGACCGAGGAACGGCACCTCGTCGGTCACGACGCGGACATCCTCGGGAAGCTCGACCCCCTGGAGGATGCCCGCCTCGCTGAGCACGACCATGCGCTCCTCGCACACGCGGCCCACCGCGTCGACGACCCTCGAGATGAGCGGCTCGCCCCCGACGGTGAGCAGGATCTTGTCGGCGCCCATGCGCTCGGAGCGGCCGCCCGCGAGCACGGCGCCGGTGAGGGGAAGGCGGCGATGCGTCCCGCTCACGATCGCTCACCTCCCCGTGGCGTCGCGTGCGTCGGCGTCGCGTGCGTCGGCGTCGCGGTCGCGCGCGTGGCCGCGGCCGTGGCCGTCACGTGCGTCGCCGTCGCCTTGAACAGCGCGATCACGCGCACGCCCTCGGCGAGTCCCAACTCCGCGGCCGAGGCGCGCGACACCGCGGCGGCCAACTCCACCCGGTCGCGCCGGATGACCACGCGCACCGTCGTCCCGGCCGACGTGACCTCGACGACCTCGGCCTCGAGGTGGTTGCGCGCGGAGCCGCGGGGCACCTCGGCGTCGATCGGGAAGAGGAGCACGTCCTCGGGACGCACCGAGACGTCCACCTCCGTGCCGGGAGGCAGGTCCGTCATCCCGTAGAGGCTCGTCCCGTCCGCCTCTATGCGCGCGAGTCCCTCCGCGACCTCGGCGACGGTGCCCCGTATCGCCGGGCGCATGCCGATGAACGACGCCACCCAATCGTCGGTGGGCGCCGAGAGCACGCGCTCGGCGGGGCCGGAGCGCACGATGCGGCCCTCGTTGATGATCGCGATGTCGTCGGCCATCACCGCCGCCTCGTCCTGGTCGTGCGTCACGTACACGGCGGTGGCGGAGCCCGCGCCGATGATCTCGCCGAAATCCTTCATCAGACGAGTCTTGATCAGCGGGTCGAGGGAGGCGAGCGGCTCGTCCATGAGCAGGATGCGCGGCTCCAGGACGAGCGCGCGGGCGAGCGCCACGCGTCGGGCCTCGCCCCCGGAGAGCAGACGCGCCGGATGGCGCTCGCGTCCGCGCAACCCGACGCGCTCCAGCATCCGCGTCACGCGCTCGGCGCGCTCGTTCCTCGGCATGCCACGCAGCTTCAGGCCGTATCCGACGTTCGTCTCGACCGTGCCGCGGAACAGGAAGGGCTGCTGGAAGACCACCCCGATGCCGACGCGCTTCGCGTCGTCCCGTCCGGCGACACGCTCGCCGTCGACCGTCACGCGCCCCTCGTCGGGCTCCTCGAGCAGGCCGACGATCCGCATGAGCGTGGACTTGCCCGCGCCGGAGGGCCCGAGGAGCGCGAGCGTGCGACCGGGCGCGACCTCGAGGCGCTCGACGTCGACCACGGGGCGGCCGCCGTATCGCTTCGTCACGCCCTCGGCGACCAGATGCGGGGCGCGCCTCGCCGGCGCGTGGCCCTCAGGTCCGGCGTTCATATCGAGCCCCCGATTGCTGCAGCGAGGTGAGCGCGATGTTCACGGTCGCCGCGATGCCGAGCAGTATCAGTCCCAGAGCGACCGCCGTACCGAACCGTCCCTGCCGCGTCTCCAGGACGATCGCGGTGGTCATGACGCGGGTGGATCCGGAGACGTTGCCGCCGACGAGCATGACCGCGCCCACCTCGGAGATGATCCCGCCGAAACCGGCGACCACGGCCGCCGTCACGCCCCGCTTGGACTCGGACAGCACGAGCAAGGCTTCCTGCAGGCGTCCGGCGCCCATCGAACGGGCGATGAGCCTGAGGTCCGCGGGGACGGAACCCACGGCCGCCGCCGTCACGCCGATGACGAGGGGCGTGGCGATGATCACCTGCGCGGCCACCATCGCCGGCTGGGTGAACAGCAGGCCGAGCCCTCCGAGCGGCCCGCTGCGCGAGAGCGCCACGTAGACGAGCAGTCCCGCGACGACCGGCGGGAATCCCATGCCGGTGTTCACGAGGATGAGCGCCGGTCTCCGCCCGACGAAGCGCCCGGAACCGAGCAGGTAGCCGAGCGGTACGCCGAGGGTCGTCGCCACCGCGACGGCGCTCGCGGACACGATGAGGGAGCGCCCGATGATCGACCAGACCTCCGGGTCCGACGCGAGCAGTCGGAACGCCTCGCCCAGCGCCTCCGCGAAGACTCCCATGCCGGTCCTTCCACCCCCTCAGGCGTTCGGGACGAACAGCGGCTCGCCGTACTCCTCGAGCCCGTATCCCCCGATGAGCCGCTGCGCGTCGTCCGAGACGATCCAATCGGCGAACGCCTCGGCGCCCTCGGGGTTCGTGGCGGCGCTCACGCGGATCACACCGTACTGGTTGAACAGCGCCTCGTCGCCCTCGAACAGGACCACGAGATCGAGGCGGTCCCGCATCGAGAGGAACGTCGCCCGGTCGCTCATGGTGTACGCCTCGCGCTCGGACGCCATGGTGAGCACGTCCCCCATACCCTGACCCGCGTCGACGTGCCAGTCCCCGGAAGCCTCCACGCCGGCGCTCTCCCACACCGCGAGCTCCTTGCGGTGCGTGCCCGAATCGTCCCCACGGGAGACGAACCCGGCTCCGGCCTCGGCGACCGCGCGCAGCGCCTCGGCGGCGGTCCCAGCTTCGGACACGCCGGCAGGGTCGGACGGCGGGCCCAGGATCACGAAGTCGTTGTACATGACGTCACGGCGCTCGGCGCCGTACCCCTCCTCGACGAAGGCGACCTCGTCGGGCTTGGCGTGCACCAGGAGCACGTCCGCGTCGCCGTTGCGCCCGAGCTCCAACGCCGCCCCCGTGCCCATGGCGACCACCTCGACCCGGTATCCGGGGTGGGACTCCTCGAACGCCGGGACGAGCTCCTCGAACAAGCCCGAATCCTCGGTGGAGGTGGTCGAGGCGAGGACCAGCCGCTCCGCATCCGCCGCATCGGACGCGGCGTCGGCTCCCGGGGCGCAGCCCATGACGGACAGCAGGGTCACGAGGAGCAGCACCAGGGACAGCGCGAGGACACACGTGGAGTACGCGGTACGGGGGGAACACCGAACGGGCCTCACGTCGGGACTCCTTTCCGAGTACGGGAGGCGAGCGCGTTTCCGCCACCCGCCCTATCGGTCCGGACTCCCTAGGGCCGCCTCTCGGGCCGCGCCCCGTAGGATGACCGGACTCGGAGCATCCCTTATCGCCAACGCCATCAACCGTACGCACACGGCGCGTCGCGGGTCAAGTGAGACGTCGGCGCGCACCGGGCGACGACGGCGAGGACGGTTCCTCCGGAGGCGGCGCCGGGTGAGGAAGGGATCGATGGTGGGCCGTGTAGGACTCGAACCTACCACCCCCGGATTAAAAGTCCGGTGCTCTACCCGATGAGCTAACGGCCCGTGCCGGCGAGGCGGCGTCACGCCTCCCGAAAAGCCCTTCGAAGAGCATTCCGGGGCGTGAGAGCACGCCAAAGTCTAGACGGCGCCCCGATGCCGGTCAAACCGTCCATGCGCTGTCGACCGCACCACCGGCGAAGTCCGTCCGGACACTGTATCCTCGCCGCTTCCGGGAATACACGAGCCGGAGGGACGCTCGCCGATCCCGCTTCACTAATGGCGGAAGTGGCGGTGACCCGTGAACACCATCGCCACGCCGAGCCGGTCCGCCGCTTCGATGACCTGGTCGTCGCGGATCGAGCCGCCGGGCTGGATGACCGCTCTGGCCCCCGCCTCGGCGACGACCTCGAGCGCGTCGGGGAAGGGCATGAACGCGTCGGAGGCGCATACGCTGCCGCGCGCCCGCTCCTCTCCGGCCTTGCGCACCGCGATGCCCGCCGAGTCGACACGGCTCATCTGCCCGGCGCCGATGCCGACGCCCGCGTAGTCCTTGGCGAGCACGATGGCGTTCGACTTCACGTGCGCCGCGATCCTCCACGCGAAGAGCAGCTGCTCCCACTCCTCGTGCGACGGCTCGCGCGCGGTCACGACCCGCATGTCGGCGCGACCCTCCGGCACCGTGTCGACTGTCTGGACGAGCAGGCCGCCGTCGACCTTGCGCATCTCGAGACGCGCTTCCTGGTGGAAGCCCTCGCCCACCGTGAGGATGCGGATACCCTCCTTCTGCGCGAGGATCTTCAGCGCCTCGGCCTCGTACGCGGGCGCGATGAGGACCTCGATGAAGAGCTCGTTCATCTTCTCCGCGAGGTCCGCGGTGACCGTCCGGTTCACGGCGATCACCGAGCCGAACGCCGAGACCGGGTCGCAGGCGAGCGCGCGATCGTATGCCTCGCTCGGTCCGCCGGCGATGGCCGAGCCCGCGGGATTGCTGTGCTTGACGATGATGCAGGCGGGATCCTGGAACTCGGCGACCATGCGCAGCGCGGCGTCCGAATCGAGGATGTTGTTGTAGGAGAGTTCTTTGCCGTGGAGTTGCTCGGCACGCGAGAGCGTGTGGGGCGCGGCGTCCGGGTCGGCGTAGAAGGAGGCCTGCTGGTGGGGGTTCTCCCCGTAGCGCAGCTCCTGCTTCTTGCGGAAGGCGAGCCGCAGGTCGGAGGGGAACGGCCCCTCACCGAGCAGCTCGCCGGACAGGTAGCGGAAGATGGCGGTGTCGTACGCGGAGGTGCGCCGGAAGACCTTGACCGCGAGACGGCGGCGCGTCTCCAGGATGGTGGCGCCGTCGTGTTCGCGCATCTCCGCGAGCACGGCCTCGTAGTCGGCCGGGTCCGTGACCACGGTGACCGCCGCGAAGTTCTTGGCGGCGGAGCGGAGCATGCTCGGGCCGCCGATGTCGATCTGATCGACGGCCTCCTCGGTGGTGACGCCCTCCCGGGCCACGGTCTCCTCGAACGGGTAGAGGTTGACGACCACCAAGTCGATCATGTCGATGTGGTTCCGCTCGGCCTGCGCCATGTGCTCGGGCTTCGAGCGGTCGGCGAGCAGTCCGCCGTGCACCTTGGGGTGCAGCGTCTTGACGCGGCCCTCCATCATCTCCGGGAAGCCGGTCAGGTCCTCCACCGAGCGCACCGGCAGGCCCGCGTCGCGCAGGGCCTTCGCGGTGCCCCCCGTCGAGACCAGTTCCACGCCCGCCTCGGCCAGCGACCGCGCCAGGTCCACGATCCCGGACTTGTCCGAGACGGAGATGAGCGCGCGGCCGATCCTCACTTCGTCCATCAAGTCCTCCCCGGTCGTCTCTGCGCCAGGTCAGACTATACCAGCCACTACCAGCGATACGGCGAGTGCCGTCCCGGTCGCTCGATCAGGCCCTGACGCTCGGCGTTCTCCGTGGCGATGTTGCCCTCGATGAACGAGACGAACTCCGAGGAGGCCGAGACCGTCTTGCCCACCAGCGAGACCTGCTTCTCCGGCAGGTCGTCCGGCAGCGGGAGGAACTCGCCGATGAGCTCCACGCGGGTATACATCTGGTCGGCGTAGGCGCCGAAGGACTGGCGACAGTACTCCCGCGCGTCGCGCATGGTGAAGTACCCCTGCGTCTTGTAGCCGCGCGAGAACACGAGCGCCTTGGTGGCGGTGAGCGCGGCGGTCCGTGCCCAGTGATCCGTGTTGGTCCAGTCCCGGGACTGGAACGCGTTGCGCGCCCGCACCACCGCGTTCCAGGCGCGGTTGATGTACGGGGCGGCGCGCTCGACGGACGCCGGGTCCTCGCAGATGAGCCCCTCGTCGATAAGAGACCTCGTGCGCATGTGTGGATCCCCCCTCAGGATAGGACGGACCCCGACCCCCATCCCCCTCACTGCATGGAGGTCGGGAATCCGCTGGGACCACTATGGAGGAAGGGTCTTACCAATCTCTTAATCGGAGATGACCACCCGGCGTCCCTCGAGCGAGAGACGTCCTTCGATCAGCATCTGGATCGCCGACGGATACAGCCGGTGCTCCGCCTGGTGGATCCGCTCCTCGAGGGACTCCGGCGTGTCGTCCTCGCGCACCTCCACCGCTTCCTGGGCGATGATGGGCCCGGCGTCGAACTCCTCGCTCGCGAGATGGACCGTCACGCCGGTCACCTTCACGCCGTACCCGTATGCGTCGCGGATCCCCGAGGGGCCGGGGAACGCCGGGAGCAGGGCCGGATGGATGTTCATGACCCGGTTCGGGTACGCCTCCAGGACTTCCGGACCGAGGAGTCGCATGTAGCCGGCCATGACCACCACGTCGACGAGGTGCTCGGCGAGGATGTCGCGGATGGCCTCGTTGTACTCGTCCATGCGCGTGTAGCGGGTGCGGTCGATGTGCACCGCCTCGATGCCCGCCTTGTCCGCGCGCACCAACCCGTACGCGTTCTCCTTGTTGGCGAGCACCACCACCACCTCGCCGTCGACGCGTCCCGCCTCGCACGCGTCGATGACGGCCTGCAGGTTGGTCCCGCTCCCGGAGATGAGCACACCCAGCCGCGCCGGCCCCTCCTCGCGCTCCGGATCGAGTCCGATCGGGATGCGCTCTTCCTCCGGGTGACGTGCCGAGCCGTGCCCCGGCTGCTCACTCATAGACGACCACCCCCTCGCCCGCGACGATCTCGCCGATCTCGTAGACGGTCTCGCCCGCCTCCCGGAGCGTCGCCGCCGTATGCGGCGCCTCCGCGGGGTCGAGCACCATCACGTACCCTATGCCCATGTTGAAGGTGCGGTGCATCTCGTCCTCGTCCAGTCCCCCCTCATCGCGGAGCAGGCCGAACACCCGCGGCTCCCTCCACGAGCGACGCACGATCCGCGCGTCGAGGTCGTCGGGGAGGATGCGGGCGACGTTCTCCGTGATGCCGCCGCCCGTGATGTGCGCCATCCCGTGCACCGCGGTCCTCGGCGCGTCGCTCCTCCCGAGGACCGCCCGCACCGCACGCGCGTATATGCGCGTGGGCTCGAGCAGTGCGTCGGCGAGCGGGATCCCCCCGAGATCCGTCCGCGGCAGGGCGAGCGCATCCTCGCGCCCGTCGACGAGCAGCCGGCGCACCAGGGAGAAGCCGTTCGAGTGCAGACCGCTGGACGCGAGCCCGAGCACCACGTCCCCCTCCGACACCGCGCTCCCGTCGACGATCCGCCCCTCGTCGACCGCTCCCACGCAGAAGCCCGACAGGTCGTAGTCGTCCGGCGCCATGGTCCCGGGGTGCTCGGCGGTCTCCCCGCCGATGAGCGCGCACCCCGCCTGCCGGCAGCCCTCCGCGACGCCCTCGACGATGTCGCGCACGCGTTCGGCCACGACCTTGCCCGTGGCGATGTAGTCCAGGAAGAACAGCGGTTCGGCCCCGCTCACCAGCACGTCGTTGGCGCACATGGCGACGAGGTCGATCCCCACGGTCGAGTGCCTGTCGACGAGCTGGGCCACGCGCAGCTTCGTCCCCACCCCGTCCGTCGCGGACACGAGCACCGGGGCCTCCATGCCGGAGAAGTCCGGGGTGAACATGCCGCCGAAGCCGCCGAGATCCCCCAGGACCTCGGGACGATAGGTCGAGGTCACGGCGTCACGGATGGCCTTCACCGCCCGCTCGCCCTCGTCGATGTCCACGCCCGCCTCACGGTAGGAGGCCGGGCGCGACGGACGAGCGTCCTCGCCCGCTGTGTCCGCACCGCCGACGCCCTCGCCGGCGGATGGGTCTCTGTCGCGATCGTCGGGCATATGCCTATCCTCCTCGGGGATCGCTCAGTCGAGCAGGTCGCCGATCTCGGTGAACACGTCGTCCCCCACCGCGCCCACACCACCCAGGACGTCCACCTCGTCGATCCCGTACCCGTACTCCACGAGGAAGTCCCGGCTGTAGCCCGGCAGGACCTGCGGAGCGGTCAGCAACAGGACCCCGCCCCGCGAGCCCGCGGCGGCTCCTCCGCCGAGCGCGTCGGGGAAGCCCGCTCCCGTCGCCAGCGCCACGAACCCCTCACTCACCCAACCGTTGGATATACCGGTCTCCGAGACCACGGCCGCCGTCTCGTAGCGATCGCGACCCGGCAACCGCACGTACGGCAGCCCGAGTGAATCCGCCACGGACGGCGAGACCGCACCGTGACCGCCCGCGACGTACGCCTTGTGGATCGCCAACCGATCGAGGGCCCCGGCGACCACCGGAGGGATCGTGTCCGGGGTGACGAGCAGGACCGGACTGTCGAGCGCGTACGCGAGCGGAGCCACGGCGAGCGCGTCGGGGAAGTCGTCGCCCCGCACGACGAACACCTCGTCCGGATCGGCGCCCTCGTGCCGCACGATCCTGTCGGCGATCATCACCGCGGTGGTGTAGCGGTCGGGACCGGCGACCCGCTCGACCGATCCGGTGATGCCCCGGATCTCCTCGGCGACCGCCTCCGAGACGGCCGCCTTTCCCCCGACGATGAACGCGTGGACCGCGCCGAGGCGTTCGATCTCGGCCGCCACCCCCTCGGGCAGCGAGGCGGAACGGGTGAGGAGTATCGGCGCTCCGTAGGAGCCGGCGAGACCCGACGCGGCGAGCGCGTCCGGGAACGCCTCGCCGGTCGCCACGACCACGGCGTCGGACCGGTCGAAATGCTCCCGCGAGACGGACACCGCGGTGGCGTATCTGTCGGCCCCCTCAAGCCTCAGGAGACGGAAGGACGGCGTGACCGCCGCCTCGGAGCTCCAGTCGCTCACGTTGCCCGCCCTATCGACGGCGCGCACGCGGTACAGATACGTGACGTCGTTGGTGAGGCTCGTGTCCGCATACTCGGCGGACGTGGTCGAGCCCACGACGGAGAAGGAGCCCCCCGTCCTCTTCCTGGATACCTCGTAGGAGGTCACATCCGGCGCCGGCTTCTCCCAGGTGACCCTCGCCGCCCTGTTCGCGGGCTCGGCGACCACGCCGCCGGGGGGTCCGGGCGGCGTCGTGTCGAGCACGATCGAGTCCGACAGCGTCGCGGTGCCCACGGCGCTCCGGAAACGCGCGCTCACCCACTTGACCCCGTCACCCGGGGTCAGGGTCACCTCGGAAGACGGTTCGAAGTCCACCCAGGCGCCGTAACCGCCACCCGCGTCCACCCGCATCTCGTCCGCCCCGTACACGGAGGCGGTCAGGCTCACCGACGTCTCGTTCGTGGCCTCGGCCCCGTCCTCGAGCACGATCTCCCCGTCGGGTCCGGACGTGGCGGCGGCGCTCGCCGGATCGAGGCGCGCGCCGGTCACGGTCTTGCCCGCGAGTCCCGCGACGGGCAGGGCGTTCAATAGCAGGCGCAGCTTGGTCGAGCCGTACCACTCACCCGGGTACAGCGCCTCCACGACCGCCGCCGCCCCCGAGACCTGGGGAGCCGCCATGGACGTCCCGCGCATCTCTCCCCACCCCAGGGCGTAGGAACCGGAACCGTCCGAGACGTCCGTGGGCATGGCCGACGCGATCGACACCCCGGGCGCACCGAGGTCGACGCTCGTCTCGCCGTGGTTCGAGAAGTCGGCGAGAGCGTCCTGCTCGGTGGTGGCGGCCACCGAGATGATGTTGTCGTACTCGAAGGACGCCGGATACTCCCCGTACGGCGGATCGTTGTCGGAGGAGCTGTTGCCCGCCGCGCACACCACGAGCACGCCGTGGTCCCGCGCGTACTCGATCGCGTCGCCTATCACCTCGAAATCCGACGCCTTGCCGTATCCGGCCCAGGACGCGTTGATGATGTCCGCTCCGTTATCGACCGCGTACTCGACGGCCTGCGCGGCCACCAGATCCTCGCCGCCATAGGTACCGTCCAGCATGCGCACGGCCATCAGCTCTACGTCCACGTCCGGCCCGGCGATCCCCGAGACGCCCACGGCGTCATCACTGCGAGCGGCGACGATCCCCGCGACGTGGGTCCCGTGAGCGTACTCGGCGAGATCGCCCTGTGCCCCGCTCCCATCGGCGTCCGCGCTCGGGTCCGCGTCGTCTTCGGAGAAGTCCCAGCCGTACACGTCGTCCACGTAGTCGTTGGCGTCGTCGTCGATCCCGTTCCCGGGCGTCTCGCCCGGGTTCGTCCACAAGCGCGGCGCGAGATCCGGGTGGCCGAGGTCGATGCCGCTGTCCGGCACGGCGACCACCACAGTGGCGGTGGGCATGCGCCCGCGCACGACGTCCCACGCCTGCTCGGCGTCCACCTTGGGCAGCGCCCACTGGAGATCGTAGTAGGTGTCGTTCGGCGTGAGCGCGGGGTACACCCTCCTGCCCAGACGCACGCGCTCCACGAAGGGGTGCCCCTCTAGGCGCTCGGCGAGGCCGAACAGGTCGACGCCGGGAGCCGGCTCCACCGACACCCAGCCGGACGCGGTCCGTGCGCCGTCCTCACGGAAGCCCGCGATCCGCGCGAGGGAGAGGCGGCTCCGGGCGTCCATGCCGGGAGCGAAAGTGACCGAGAGTCGACCGGTCAGGCCGTCGGCACCGGATCGGGCGGCACCCGCCGCGGCGGTGACCGGCAGGGTCCCCTCCCCGCGGCCCGCGGATGCGTCCACCGGCAGGAGCCCGGCCCCGACCATCACCGCGAGCGCGAACGCGACGAGGGCGGCGAGCGGACGCGTCGTCCGCGCGGGCTCGGTGGAACGACGTGGACGGAGGCGGGCTGGTCCGCGCATCATGCTTCCTCTCCGGCTCCGGCGGAGCATACCCCGGCGGAGCATACCCCGGCGGAGCATACGCGAAGAGTATCGCATGCCTGAGAGACCGGAGTCGTCCGGTATCGGGTCACGTGATGAGGTCCCTGACCGTCCCGGCGAGCACGTAGAGCGCCCCGGCCCCGGCGAGCGCCACCACGGCCGCCGACAGCCGGCCGGTCCCCCAGTGGACCCGCCGTCCCGTCGCGCAGCCGACGAGGAAGGGTGCGAGATAGCCCACCCCCGCGCTCACGACGATCCAGGAGGCGACGACCACCGCGACCTCGACGGGGGTCATCGCCGCGACGCCCCATCCCGCGGAGTCCAGGAGGTCGGGCACCGTGGACAGCGCACGCAGACCGTCACCGGCCGCCCAAGCGACGGCCAGCACGAGCCACCCCCACATCCGGTTGCCCCGGTCTCCGTCCGGAGCGCCGGCGAACGCCGCGCCCATCGCCGAACCGCCCATGGCCGCGACGGGGTTGAACGACAGCCCGAGCGCGACGCCGTAGACGATCAGCGACCCCAGACCGTCGCTCACGGCCCCTCCGGGAAGAGCTCGAGCGCGAGCTTGCCGCGCTTGACCGTCTCCGGGATCTCGATCGGATACTCGCCGGTGAAGCACGCCGCGCACACGGAATCGGGATCGTGCCCGACGGCCTCGAACATCTGCTTGGGGGAGATGTAGGCGAGCGAGTCGACCCCGATGAACTCGGCGACCTCCTCGACCACCTCGTTGGAGGCGATGAGCTGCTCCTGCGTGTCCGTGTCGATCCCGTAGAAGCACGGCCAGCGGACCGGCGGGGACGTGATGCGCATGTGCACCGCGGCGGCGCCCGCCTCACGGAGCAGCGTGACGAGCTTCCGCGAGGTGTTGCCGCGCACGATCGAGTCGTCGACCACGATGAGCCGCTTGCCTTCGATGGCACGCTTCAGCGGGTTGAGCTTCATCCGGATGCCCTGCTGGCGCATGGACTGCGTGGGAGAGATGAACGTCCTGCCCACGTAGCGGTTCTTCACGAGCCCCTCGCCGAACGGGATGCCGCTCTCGTGAGCGTATCCGATGGCGGAAGGGATGCCGCTGTCCGGTACGCCGATCACCATGTCGGCCTCCACCGGCAGTACTCTCGCGGCCGACTCACCGAGCCGCAAACGCGCGTCGTAGACGGTGCAGTCCAGCAACTCACTGTCCGGTCTCGCCAAGTAGATGTACTCGAAGACGCACAGGCTCGGCTTCTCGGCGGGCACCGCCTGCTCGGACTCGAGACCCGCGTCGGAGAGCTTGACGAGCTCACCCGGCCCGACGTCGCGCTCGAACTCCGCGCCCACGATGTCGAGCGCGCACGTCTCGGACGCGACCACCCAACCCTCTTCGCGGCGGCCCAGGACGAGCGGCCGGATGCCGTACGGGTCGCGGAACGTGTAGAGCGCCTCCTCGGACATCATCACCGTGGAGTACGCGCCGCGGATCCGCCTCATCGTCTCTCGGATGCCTCCGCGCATGCTCGAGTGCTGCTGCGTGAAGTGATCGATGAGCGTGACCATGACCTCGGAGTCGGTCGTGGAATGGAGCCCGAACCCGTTGCCGTTCAGCTCGTCGCGCAGCTCCACGGTGTTGACCAGGTTGCCGTTGTGCGCGAGCGCGATGGTGTTCGGGCCGATCTGCGAGATGACCGGCTGTGCGTTCTCCCAGCGGCTCGAGGACCCGGTGGTGGAGTAGCGCGTGTGACCGACCGCGATGTGGCCCTCGAACGCGTCGAGGTCCGACTCCCGGAACACCTGGGCGACGAGCCCGAGATCCTTGTTCACGGTGAGCGACTCGCCGTCGGCGACGGCGATGCCGGCGGATTCCTGGCCCCGGTGCTGGAGCGCCATCAGGCCGAAGTACGCCAGCCGCCCGACGTCCTCACCGTGCGCGAAGACCCCGAAGACGCCGCACGCCTCTTCGGGTCGGTCGGGCCGTTCCGGCCGGTCCTGCCGGTCGGGCCGTTCCGGCCGGTCCTGCCGGTCGGGCCGTTCCGGCCGACCTTCCGGCCCGGGGCCCGGCTGTTCGATATCGTTCGTAGAAGGAAGCAGAGGGGCGTCCCGTCCGATCGCCTGCGAGGGACTCGTCGCTCCCCGCCCTCGGGGCGCGTCCCGACGCAGGTAGGATAGCATGCCGCCGCCCCGTCAGCCCCAGACCGGTATGGTCCCTTCGCGATCGCTGCGATGGCTCTCCGCGATGCGCTCCGCGTAGGCTTCTCGCCGGCGTCCGTGCTTCAGCAGGTTCTCGTCGATCGCCCCCGCCGCATGGAACGCGCCGCCCAGCGCGGCGACGCTCAACGTGTGCCCCGTCTCGTGGGGCACGATGCGGTGGGCGCCGGGCGTGATGAAGGCGAAGTTGCCCAGGTTGTAGCCGCCCTTGAAGCCGGGACGGTACAGCCAGCCGCCCTCGAGCACCACGGTGCCCGTCGCCGCGTCCACGAAGATGCGGTGCACCCGGAACCGGTCGACCCGGTTGAGACTCACCGCCGCTCCCGCGAGCTGGACGAGGAGCGCGTACGCGCCGAGCAGCGTGATCGGCCACGACATCGGCATCAGCCAGCTCGCCCAGCCGAGCGCCTTCTGGTAACGGGGAAGGCGCGCCGTCTCGGGGAAGGCCGCGGCGAAGCCGAGTCCGCCCAGCGCGACCCCGGGCACCGCGAGCCCCATGAACGCGAGCGCGAAAGCGTTGCAGAAGGCGTTGAAGGCGATCAGCGCTCGGCGCCGGAGCGGCTCGGTCGGCCCGTGGGGGTCGCGGTCGCCGAGCACGTACACGACCAAGGCGACGAGGGCGTTCAGCCCGAACAGCGCCGCCATCCGCCGTCCCGCCCGGCGCTTCATCGGGCGCGACCGCCGCGCCTCGGCAGCGCCCAGAGCAGCCACCCGAAGAGCGCCGCCGCCGCGACCACCAGTATCGGCGCCAGGACGGCGGCGACCGACGTCACGAGCGCGACCACGTCCTCGACCACACTCGCCACCGGCCCGCCGACCCCCGCGGTCGAGGCGTTCACCGCGGGTCTCGTCGTCGCCTTCGCCACGTGCACGCCGCCGGCCAGGAGGATGCCGAGCGCGATCAGGAGCACCGGGCTCACGTCGGTCGCCGCGCCGGGGGACGCGACGGCGACCAGCCCTCCCGCCGCCGGGCGGATCACCGTCTGGATGACGTCGTTGACGTGGTCCACCGCCGGCAGCTTGTCGGCGACGATCTCGACGACCAACAGGACCGCGATGAGCGCCATCGCCCACCACTCGGAGATGAGGTCGTAAGGAGCCGCGAGCGTGAGGAGTCCCGCCCTGCCCGCGATGGAGACGGCGAGAAGCGGTATGTACGCGTTGAGGCCCGCGGGGAGCGCGAGGCCTATCGAGGTCAACAGTTCCACGCGGAACTCCGGTGCCGTTGTGTGCGACTGGTGGTATCGTGCGACACTCTACTGCACGACCCGGTCCGGACGCCACGCGGGCTCCGGTGGGTGGACGCGCCCGAGGGAGGTCGAGACCGCATGCCCAGACGCGTAGGGGTGCCGAGAGCGCTCCTCTACCATCGCTACGCCGCGATGTGGGAGACGTTCCTGGAGACCCTCGGCTGCGAGGTCGTGCTCTCGCCTCCCACGAACGGAGCGCTGGTACGCTCGGCCACCGCGGTCGCGGAGGGCGAGCTGTGCCTCCCGGTGAAGGTGCACCTGGGTCACGCCGCCGCCCTCGACGGCGAGGTGGACGTGCTCTTCGTGCCCCGCGTGGTGGCCGTCGACGGCAGCCGGTTCACCTGCCCGAAGCTGCTCGGCCTGCCCGACATGACGAGAGCGCTCGGCCTCTCGACGCCGGTCTTGGACCCGACGTTCGACCTGCACGCCGGTCGATTGCGGTTCCTCCGCGACGCGTACCGCCTCGCACGCTCCCTCGACGGAGGGCGGATCCGCTCGGCGCGGGCGGTCATGGCCGCGCTGCGCGCACAGCGGCGCCACGACCGGGCCGCGCTCCGGCCGCAGCGGCGCGTCGGCGCGACGGCGTCCGGCGACGGACGTCCGCTGCGCATCGGGGTGGCCTCGCATCCGTACAACCTCTTCGACGAGCACGTGAGCCTGCGGCTCCTCGAACGGCTCACCGACCGGGGCTGCGAGGTGCTCACCCCCGAACAGATAGCGCCCCGCGCGCTGGACGGCGCGGCTGCGGGCCTGCCGAAGGACGTCTTCTGGACCTACGAGCGGGAGATCGTGGGCGCGGTGCGGCACTGGCTGGAGCACGACATGGTCGACGGCATCGTGTACCTGCTCTCGTTCGCGTGCGGACCGGACTCGTTCATGCAGGTGGTCATCCAGGACGAGGTGCACGCGGCCGAGGTCCCGATGATGTCGCTGGTACTCGACGAGCACTCCGCGGAGGCCGGGTTCCTGACACGCCTGGAAGCGTTCATGGACATGCTCGAGCGCCGCGCCGCTCGCGATCGCGTCGAGGAACGGTCCGTCACGCACTCATCCCGCGCCGCCGGACCCGACGCCGACGGACCCCACGCCTGCGGACCCCACGCCGCCGAGAACGGTGCCGCCGAGACCGCGCGACCGCCCTCCGCGCGGCGGGTCCCCCCGGAGACCGCCGCTCGCCCCGCGGACGACGAGGCCCGGGATCGGGTGCCCTCGTGATCGTCACCACGCCGCGCATGGGCAACCTCACCCCGTTCGTCGCCGAGCTGTTCGAGCGGCTGGGCGTCGAGTACCTGCCGCCGCCGCAGACCAGCGAGCGCACCCTCGCACTCGGCGTGCGCCACGCGCCGGAGATGGCCTGCCTGCCGCTGAAGCTCACGATCGGCAACCTCATCGAGGGGCTCGAGGCGGGAGCCGACACGACGGTGATGGTCGGCGGGCGCGGTCCGTGCCGCTTCGGCTACTACGCCGACCTCCAGCGCCGCATCCTCCACTCGCTCGGCTACGAGCACCGCGCGCTCGTGCTCGAACCGCTCAACCTCGTGGGGTGGCGGGAGTTCGGTCGCCAGCTCAAGGCGATCGCCCCCGGCAGCTCCTACCGCGAGATCGCCTCGGCGTTCAAGACGACGTTCGCCAAGGGGCAGGTCTCGGACCGCATCGAGAAGCGAGGGCTGGAGACGCGCTGCTACGAGCGCGAGCGGGGCGAGACGAGCCGGGTGACGAACCGAGCCTTCGAGATCCTCCGCGAGGCTTGGACGCGCGAGGAGATCGAGGAGGCGGAGCGCGAGGCGGCGGCGCTGTTCGACGCGATGGACCTCGACCGGGACCGCGACGTGCTCGAGGTGGCGTTCCTCGGCGAGTTCTACCTGCTGCTCGAGCCGTTCACCAACTTCGACCTCGAGCCGTGGCTCGGCGAGCGCGGCGTGTGCCTCGAGCGCGGTGTCTACGTGACCGACTGGATCTCGCCGAGCACCGACAACCCCGTCGGGGGCCACAGCGACGAGGAGGTCGCCGAGCACGCGCACCCGTACCTCACGCATCACGTGGGGGCGGAGGGCCAGAGCGTCATCGGTCACATGCGCATGGCGGCCGAGGCGGGCTTCGACGGGATCATCCACATGCTCCCGTTCACCTGCATGCCCGAGATCATCGCGAAATCGATCATGCCCACGGTCTCGCGCGATCTCGACCTGCCCTACCTCTCGCTGGTGATCGACGAACAGACGGGCAAGGCCGGGGTGCACACGCGCCTCGAGGCCTTCCTCGACCTGCTGAGGAGCCGGCGGGCGGGCAGCGACGGGAACGGTTCGGAGAGGAGCACCGCATGCGCGGTTACCTAGGCGTGGACGTCGGCTCCGTGAGCACCAACCTCGTGTTCCTCGACGAGGATCTCGAGCCGCGGGCGGTCGTCTATCGCCGCACCCAGGGCAGGCCGATCGACGCGGTGCAGCGCGGGCTCGAGGAGCTCGCGGCACAGCTCACGCACGCGAGCGACAACGGCGGGCCCGACGTGGAGGTGCTCGGGGTCGGCACCACCGGCAGCGCGCGGTACCTGACCGGCGTCATCGTCGGCGCCGACATCGTGAAGAACGAGATCACCGCGCACGCGGTGGGCGCGATGCACGTGGTGCCGGACGTGCGCACCGTCCTCGAGATCGGCGGACAGGACTCCAAGCTCATCCTGCTGCGCGACGGCGTGGTGGTGGACTTCGCGATGAACACCGTCTGCGCCGCCGGTACCGGCTCGTTCCTCGACCACCAGGCCGGGCGGCTCGGCATACCCATCGAGGAGTTCGGCTCCTGGGCGCTGCGCTCCGAGAAGGGCGCGCAGATCGCCGGTCGCTGCAGCGTGTTCGCCGAGTCCGACATGATCCACAAGCAGCAGGTGGGCTACGCGACCGAGGACATCGTGTTCGGCCTGTGCGAGTCGCTCGTGCGCAACTACCTGAACAACCTCGCGAAGGGTAAGGACCTGCACGCGCCGATCGTCTTCCAGGGCGGCGTGGCGGCGAACGCGGGCATGAAGCGTGCGTTCGAGGAGACGCTCGGCTGCGAGGTGCACGTCCCCGCGCACCACCACGTGATGGGCGCGATCGGCGCCGCGATCCTCGGGCGGGAGGCCGCGCTCGCGAGCGGCGACGGGCACCGGAGCGAACCCGGGCAGAGGAGCGAGTCACGGCCCCGGAGCGGCGACGGGAACGGGGTCGCTCGCGTCGACGAGGGTCGGCGCACGCGGTTCAAGGGGTTCGAGACGTCACGGGTCGAGTACCGGACGACCAGCTTCCACTGCAAGGGGTGCGAGAACATCTGCGAGGTGGTGGAGTGCCGCAGCGACGACGAGGTGCTCGCCCGCTGGGGCGGTCGATGCGGCAAGTGGGAGGTCGAGGAGCCGGCGGCCGCTCGGGACGCGGACGCCGTCGCCGACGCGGCGACGGGCGAGACTACGCGCGCAGCTCGTCCTCGCTGACCGAGCCGCCCACCGCCCGCTCGAGCGCGGTGCGGTAGACCTCGGCGACCCGGGCCACGTCGACGTCCACGGTCACCGGCCCAGCGGCGGCCGCACACTCGATCCGGAGCGCGTCGCCGCCCACGGTGCCCACGACCGCCATCGGCACGCCGGCCTCCGCGCACAGGTCGACGAACGCGTCCACCGTCTCCTCGGCGACGCTCACCACCGCACGCCCCTGCGACTCGCCGAACAGCAGCGCCACGCCGGGAAGCTCCTCGGGCGGATGCACCTCGGCGCCGATACCGCCCGCGACGCAGCACTCCGCGAGCGCCACGGCGATGCCGCCCTCGCTCACGTCGTGCGCGGAGCGGAGCAGTCCCGCCTCCACCGCGCGCACGAGCACGTCGACGAGCGCGCCTTCGGCCTCGAGGTCGACCGCGGGCGGCGCGCCGGCCTCCTCGCCGTGCACCACCTTCAGGTACTCGCTGCCGCCGAGCTCGTCGCGCGTCTCGCCGAGCTGCACGATCACGTCGCCCGTGTCCTCGAACGCGAGACCGGGCGCCTTCGAGACGTCCTCGACGATACCCACGAGCCCGACGGTGGGCGTGGGGTGGATCGGGCGGCCGAAGCTCTCGTTGTAGAAGCTCACGTTGCCCGAGATGACCGGCACCCCGAACGCCTCACAGGCCTCCGCCAGCCCGCGCACCGCCTCGTGGAACGTCCAGAAGACCTCGGGCTTCTCGGGATTGCCGAAGTTGAGACAGTCGGTGACTCCCGCCGGACGCCCGCCTGCGCACGCGATGTTGCGGGCCGCCTCGGCGAGCGCGATCTGCGCTCCCGTATGCGGATCGAGGTAGCAGTAGCGGCCGTTGCAGTCGGTGGAGACCGCGATGCCGCGCCCGCCCGCGTCGCGGCCCTCGAAGTCCCGGATGCGCAGCACCGCGGCGTCGTGACCCGGGAGCAGCACCGTGTTGAGCATCACCTGGTGGTCGTACTGGCGCCAGATCCACTCGCGCGAGCAGATGTTCTGCGAGCCGAGCAGCGCGAGCAGCGTCTCGGCGAGCTCGCCGGAGGACTCCGGGTGCAGGAGCGTGTACGGATCGAACGCGCGGACCTCGTCGAGGTAGGCGGGACGCCGCATCGCCGGGTCGTACTCGGGCGCGTCGTGCGCGAGCGAGGGCGCGGGCATGTCGGCCACCACCTCGCCGCCCTCCCGCACGACGAACCGCCCCGTATCGGTCACCTCGCCGATGACCGTGGCGCGCAGCCCCCAGCGCTCGCAGACCTCGAGCGCCTCGTCCAGCATCCCCGGCTCGACCACGCCGAGCATGCGCTCCTGGGACTCGGAGACCATGATCTCGAAGGGCTTCATCGCCTCCTCGCGCTGCGGCACCTTCGTGACGTCGATGTCGAGGCCGACCCCGCCCCGGGAGGCCATCTCCGAGGCGCTCGAGGTGAGCCCCGCCGCGCCGAGGTCGCCGAGGCCGACGAGCAGGTCGCGCTCGAGCAGCTCCAGGCACGCCTCGATGAGCAGCTTCTCCTCGAATGGATCGCCTACCTGGACCGACGGCCGCTTGTCCTCGGCGCGTTCGTCGAACTCCTGCGAAGCGAGCACGCTCGCGCCGCCGATGCCGTCGCGGCCGGTGGTGGAGCCGATGAGCAGGAGCTTGTTGCCCGGACCGGCCGCCACCGCTCGAGTGAGGCGCTCCTCGCGCATGAGGCCGACGGCCATCGCGTTGATGAGGCAGTTGCCCGCGTAGGCCTCGTCGAAGTAGACCTCGCCTCCCACGGTGGGCACGCCCAGACAGTTGCCGTAGCCGCCGATGCCCGCCACCGCGCCCTCGAACAGGTAGCGCTGGCGCGGCTCGTCGAGCGTGCCGAAGCGCAGCGAGTCGAGCGAGGCGATGGGGCGCGCGCCCATCGTGAAGATGTCGCGGATGATGCCGCCCACGCCGGTGGCCGCGCCCTGGTAAGGCTCGATGGCCGAGGGATGGTTGTGGCTCTCCATCTTGAAGGCGACCGCCCAGCCGTCGCCGACCCCGATCACGCCCGCGTTCTCGCCCGGTCCCTGCAGCACGTGCTCGCCCTCGGTGGGGAACATGCGCAGCGCCTTCTTCGAGTGCTTGTAGGAGCAGTGCTCGCTCCACATGAGCGAGTACATGAAGAGCTCGGTGACGGTGGGCTCGCGTCCGAGGATACGCTCGACGTGCTCGTACTCTGAGGCCGTGAGGCCGAGCTCGGCCGCGAGCACGAGCATGTCAGCCATTCGCGACGACCTCCATCCGGTGCGCCGCCGCGTGGAAGAATCCCGCACCGTCCGTACGTCCCACCGCCGGGTCCACCGCACGTTCCGGGTGCGGCATGAGCCCGAACACGTTCCCGCGCTCGCTCCGGATCCCCGCGATGGCGTCGGTAGCGCCGTTCGGCGCGCTGTCCGGCCGCACGGTCCCGTCCTCGTCGGCGTAGCGGAGCACGACCTGACCGCGGTCCCTCAGCAAGGCGAGCGTGGCGTCGTCGCAGATGAAGTTGCCCTCGTTGTGGTTGATCGGGAGCCGCAGCAGCGTCCCCGGCTCCTCCGCGGACCAGTCGCAGCGCGCGTCCTCCACGCGCACCGTCACGTCCTCGCAGATGAACTTGAGACCGGTGTTGCGGATGAGCGCGCCGGGGAGCAGGTGTGCCTCGGTGAGTATCTGGAACCCGTTGCAGATCCCCATCACCGGACCTCCCCGCTCGGCGAAGCGGATCACCTCGCTCATCACCGGGCTGAACCGGGCGACCGCGCCGCAGCGCAGGTAGTCGCCGTAGCTGAAGCCGCCGGGCAGGACGATCGCGTCGAAGCCGGACAGGTCCGTGTCCCCGTGCCAGACGTATCCCGCGTCGTACCCGAGGTGCCGGCATGCGTGCAGGACGTCCTGCTCGCAGTTGGAGCCGGGGAAGACGACGATGCCGAAGCGCATGCTAGTCGGCCCCCGCTTCGCCGCCGGCGGCGTCGGCGGCCGTCTCGCCGTCGGCCTCGCCGCCGATGTCCCCGCGGTCGGCGGAGCGCTCGATGCGGTAGTCCTCGATCACCGGGTTGGCGAGCAGTCTCTCGCACATCTCCCGCACGCGCTCGTCGGCGTCGACGCCTTCGGGGAGCCGGGACCCGTCCACCGCGAGGCGGATGTACTTGCCGATCGACACGGCCTCGACCTCTTCGTAGCCGAGGTTGCGGAGCGCCCGCTCCGCGGTGGCGCCCGGCGGATCGAATATGCCCTCCTTGAACGTGACGAAGACCTCGTATCCCGCCATCAGGACCCGCCCTCCTTGCGCATCCGCGCGATCTCTTCCTTGCGCAGCTTCCGGATCTTGACCAGATCGATGTAGAGCGCGGTCACGAACGACGCGAGCCACACACCGAGCATCATCGAGCGCAGGATCACGCTCTCCTGCACCGCGGGCACGAGCAGCCCCATCGCCGCGAGCAGGGCGAGCCCCAGGAACACCCACCACCGTCGCCTGTACCGCTTGATCTCGTCGTTGGTGACCGGCTCGATCCGCTTCCACCAGGGCTGCTTCGTCTTCTTCTTGCCGGAGGAGGCCGAGGATCGCCTGTCGCCGGACCCGCGCTTCGGCTTGGCCGAGGCCGCGCTCTTCCTCGTCTTGCCGACCTTGTCCTTCTGATAGCGCGGGTTCTGCGGACTGCGCCTGCTCACTGCGTCTCCCCCTCGGGGACGAACGGCTTCTCGGTGATCATCTCGTACGCCTGCACGTACTTGTGCGAGGTCCGTTCCACGATGTCCTTCGGAAGGGGCGGCGCGGGGGGCTCCTTGTCCCAACCGGTCGATTCGAGCCAATCGCGGACGAACTGCTTGTCGAAGGAGGCCTGGGAGCGGCCGGGCTCGTAGTCGTCCGCCGGCCAGAAGCGGGACGAATCCGGCGTGAGGACCTCGTCGACGAGCGTGATCTCGCCGCCCACCAGACCGAACTCGAACTTGGTGTCCGCGATGATCACGCCGCGCTCGGCCGCGTGCGCGCGAGCGCGCTCGTAGAGCTCGATCGAGATGCGCTCGAGTTCCCCTGCGTACTCCTCGCCGACGAGGTCGCGCGCCTCGGCGACCGAGATGTTCACGTCGTGCCCGACGGTGGCCTTCGTGGACGGCGTGAACAGCGTCTCGGGCAGCCTGTCGGACTCACGTAGGCCCTCCGGGAGCGCGTGACCGCTCACCGAGCCGAGCCGCCTGTACTCCTTCCAGCCCGAACCGGCGAGGTATCCGCGCACGATGCATTCGACGGGGAACACGTCGGCCTTCTCGACGAGCATGGACCGTCCCGCGAGCTCGTCGCGCCGGTCGCTGAACTCGTCCGGGAGGTCCGCCGCGTCCGCGGAGATGAGGTGATCGCGCACGATGTCACCCAGCAGATCGAACCAGAAGAGGGACAGCTTGGTGAGCACCTCGCCCTTGTGCGGGATGTCGTCGGGCAGCACGACGTCGAAGGCGCTGATGCGGTCGCTCGCCACGAGCAGGAGCTCGTCGCCGAGATCGTATATGTCGCGCACCTTGCCCTGGTAACTCGGACTCGATCCGGTCGGCGCCATAGGCGACACCGCACCCCTTCCCGGAGATAGCATCCCTCGCCCGCGAGTACGGTGGGCCGTGACGGCGGACCGTGACGGCGGGCCGAACGCGCACATTGTATCAGCAGCGGGCCGACTCAGCCGGGGAAGGACATCGCCTCGATGAAGCGCTGCCGGAAGCGCTCGTGAGCGGCCAGGTCCAGCGCTTTCACCCTCCCCGCGACCCGCTCGACGTCCTCCATCCCCGAGGGCTCCACCGCGATGATCTCGGCTCCCGCCTTGGCCGCGTTACCCACGAACTCGATCCGTTCACGCCATTCGGGCGGGAACATGCCCATGCGCACGAGCGCGCTGGGCCGCAGGTGGAGACCGAATCCGCCGGCGACGATCACCTCGGCGACGTCGGAGGCCGACACGCCCCCCTCGTCGAGCAGTACGTCGATGCCCGCCCTGATCGCGCCTTTGGCGAGCTGCACCTCTCGGACGTCCTTCTGCGTGAGATAGATGCCTCGGCCCTCGTCCAGCCACACCCGGCGGCCCTCGGGGGTCTCGGCTATCCGGTGCGCGAGCCGGTCGCCGGTGTCGACGATCCGACCTCCGACGTCGAGGACGCCGCGCTCGAGCAGCGCCGCGACGAGATCGATCACGCCGCTCCCGCAGATGCCCGTGGGCGGGGCGCCCGCGATGGTGTGCAGGCGCAGGACGCCGCCCTCGATGTCCACCCGCTCCACCGCGCCGGCGGTCGCTCGCATCCCCTTCTCGATCGTGGCGCCCTCCAGCGCGGGCCCCGCCGCCGTGGAGGCGGCGATCATCCGACCGGACGGGAGCTTGAGCACGATCTCGCCGTTCGTCCCCACGTCGACGTAGAGCACGGCGCCGTCATGGTCCTCGAGCCCCACCGCCAGCAGGCCGGCGGTGACGTCCGGTCCCACGAACACGGACACGGCGGGCGGCACGCGGACCCGGGTCCTGCCGAACAACTCCAGGCCGATCCGATCGGCCGGCTCGGACCGCGCACCGGTGAACGCGGGCTCGTAGGGCGACGAGGTGAGTCCCGACGTGGGCTCGCCGAGGAACATGTGCATCATCACGGTGTTCCCGACCGCCACCACGTCCGACACGTCGGCCGGGTCCGCGCCGTGTCTCGCCAGGATCTCCTCGCTGAGCGAGCCGACGTGGCGCACCAGCACGTCGTGGAGCGCTCCCTCCTCGCCGCGGGCGGCGAGTCGGGACATGACGTCGTCACCGTAGCGGACCTGCGGGTTGAGCGCTCCGGCGTGCCCGAGCTCGCGAGCGCTCGCCCGATCGACCAAGCCGACGGCGAGGGTGGTCGTGCCCACGTCGACGACCACGGCGAGTCCGGAGGCTCTGGGAGCCGTGGCGCGCGGACGCGGGCCTAGGGAGTGCGCCACGAGCTGCGGGTCCTCGACCTGCGGCCGCCCGAGCACCTCAGTCACACGCACGTCCCCGCTGAATCGAGCACGACAGGCGAGCCGGACGCCCTCGGCGATCTCCGCCGGGGAGAGCAGCGCACGCTCCACGGGAGTGGGATCGAGCAACTCGCCGGACACGCGCACCCGGCACCTGCCGCAGGTGCCGCGGCCGCCGCATGGAGCTTCCATCGGGAACCCCGCGCGCGCGGCGACCTGCAGGACGGAGACGCCGGCCTCTGCGTCGACCGTCGTCCCGTCGGGGAAGGTCACCGCGGGCACGTCAGAACCATCCCCACCGGTACAGGCCTGCCGCCGTCAGTCCGTGAACGCCCGCGAGCACCACCAGGATCCATCCGAGGGCGCGATGTATCCGCAGACGGCGCTTCGCAAGGATGGGCAGGCGCCGCGTGCCGAGGAGCGCCTGCGCCACCAGTAGCACGAAGACCAGCAGGCCCATCCCCATCACGAGATCCGCGGCCCGCACGCCGAGGATCATCGTCCCTCCCTGAATCGCAATCCACCGAGCCGCTCGAAGACCACGTCCTTGCGCCCGAGGAAGACCTCCGGGGCGAAGAGGGCTTCGAGGTCCTCTTCGGAGAGCGGCGAGTCCGGATCCGCGGCGAGGTGCTCGCGGAAGGTGCCGCCGTCCTTCCACGTGGCCATCGCATCGCGTTGCACGACGGTGTACGCGTCCTCGCGCAGCATGCCCGCGTCCACGAGCGCGAGCAGCACCCTGGACGAGAACACGAGCCCGCGCGTGCGATCCAGGTTGCGCAGCATGTTCTCGGGGTGGACCTGCAGCCCGTCGAGGATCCACGTGAGCTTGTCGAGCATGTAGTCGAGCGCGATCGAGGAGTCCGCGAGCACCACGCGCTCAGCGCTCGAGTGGGAGATGTCCCGCTCGTGCCACAGCGCGACGTCGTCGAAACCGACCTGCGCGTTCGCCTTCACCACGCGCGCGAGCCCGCAGACCCGCTCGGCGGTGATGGGGTTGCGCTTGTGTGGCATCGCCGAGGAGCCCTTCTGCTTCGCGCCGAACGGCTCCTCGGCCTCGAGGACGTCCGTGCGCTGCAGCGCGCGTACCTCGGTGGCCACCTGCTCGGCGGTCGCCGCCGCGATCGCGAGCGCGGCGAGGAACTGCGCGTGCCGGTCCCGCTGGAGCACCTGCGTGGAGATCGGCGAGGGGGCCAGGCCGAGCTTGTCGCACACGTACTCCTCGACGAAGGGGTCGATGTTGGAGTACGTGCCGACCGCGCCCGAGATGGCGCCGGTCGCGACCACCTCGCGCGCCTGCAGGAGGCGGTCGAGCGAACGCTTCCACGCCCACGCCCACATCGCGAACTTCATCCCGAACGTCATCGGCTCGGCATGGATGCCGTGGGTGCGCCCCACGCAGACCGTCTCCTGGAACTCGAACGCCCGGCGCTTGCAGACCTCGCCGATGCGCCGCACGTCCTCGATGAGGATGTCCAGCGCCTGCGTCATCTGGTAGCTGAGCGCGGTGTCCCCCAGGTCGGACGACGTCATCCCGTAGTGCACGTACTTGGACTCGTCTCCGATGTGCTCGGCCATCGACGTGAGGAAGGCGATCACGTCGTGGTTGACCTCGGCCTCTATCTCCTCGATGCGCTCGAGGGTGAAGTCCGCCCGTTCCCGCACGACCGCCGCCGCTTCCTTGGGCACGACACCGAGCTCCGCCTGGGCCTCGGTCGCGAGGACCTCGATCTCCTTCCAGACCTCGAACTTGTTCTCCAGTGACCAGATGCGACCCATCTCGGGCCGGGTATAGCGTTCGATCATCGGGCGGGCCCCCTGCGGCTCGGATGCGTACGGTCTTCCGCACCCATTATGCCCCACGCCCGGCGAGCCCGACGCACGCCTCGGCGCCCTCAGGTACACCGCGAACAAAAAGCCACTCCATGCCTCAGCCCTCCATCTTCAGGACGATGTCGCCGACACCGCCGTCGATCTCGATATCCATCACGTCCCCGCGGTCGCGGTAGGCCTCGTTGATCCAGTCGCCGTCCTCGCTGATGAAGCCGTCCGCGCTGACCGTGCCGATGCCGCCGTCGATCTCGACGCGCACGCCCATGTCGCGCGGGACCGTCAGGGTCAGCCGACCCGCTCCGCCCCTCATCCGCACGTCTACCGGCTCGTCGTAGTCGCCGGACAGGTCCACGGCCAGATCGCCCGCTCCGACCTCCACGGTGAGCGCCTCGAGCATCGTGTCCCTGAGGTCGAGGGTCGCCTCGCCGGCTCCGAGGTCCAGGTCGAGCTCCAGCGGCACCGAGTCCGCGAGGGCGAGGTCCCACTCATAGCGCGTGTCCCCGAGCGAGAACCGCCCGCTGGGCTGACGCACGGTCAGGTGGCCCGCGCCGTCGTCGGTCTCGTAGTCCACGTCCGGCGCCATGGAGGAGACGTCGTAGCGGAACCGCGCGTCCATGGCCTCCTCGGCGCCGCCCTTCACCGTGAGACGACCGGCGCCCATGCGGATGTCCGCCTCCAGTCGCTCGGCTCCGTGGAGCTCCACCACCTCGCGGTCGTCCTCGGTCTCCCGGTCCACCCGCTCGAACATCACGCACCCGCTCGTCGCGAGCAGCGCCACCGCAAGGCTCACCGCCGCGAATACCGTCATCGTCTTGCGCACGGTCGTCACTCCCTTTCGCCGTCCGGTCGCTGATCGCGTCATTCGTCGTCGCGTCATTCGTCCGAGAACCGGCCCACGAGCATCGCAGTACACAGTCCACAGTAGTCAAGGACTTTCTTCGGGCGGTGGGAGATGGTGACGAAGAAGCCTGCTCAGGGGTCTAGAACGCTCACTCCGACGCGGCGCTCGGCTTCTCGAAGCGGAACCCGTCCTCGAACACCGCGACGCACGCGGCGGCGACGTCCTCGTCGAACAGCGTGCCCGAGCCGCGACCGACCTTCTCGAGTGCCGCGTCGACACCCAGCGCCGGACGGTAGGGCCGATGCGAGCTCATCGCCTCGACGACGTCGGCCACGGCGTAGACTCGTCCGGCGAAGCCGATCTCGTCGCCGGACAGACCGTACGGGTAGCCGCTGCCGTCCAAGCGCTCGTGGTGCTCGAGGACGCCCCGGCATATCCGCTCCGGCAGACCGGCCTCGCTGAGCACGCGATGACCGACGTCGGGGTGGGTCTCGACGAGCCGCCGCTCCACCTCCGAGAGCGGTCCGCCCTTCGTGAGGATGTCGGCGGGGATGCGGATCTTGCCCACGTCGAGCATGGCGGCGCCGATCTCGAGATCACGCGCCTCCTCGAACGGCACGTCCATGCGCTGCTGGATGATGCGGACCACCAACGCGGCGACGCCGACCAGATGGCCCGACGTGTACGGGTCCCGCATGTCGAGCGTGAGCCCCACGACGTGAGCGACGGCCTGCAGGCGGGCTTGGCGTTCCACGAGGGTCAACCCCTGGGCGCCGCGTCCACCTCGTCCATGCGCATGCCCCGCAGGCGCTCCCGGGGATAGCCGTAGAAGTCGCACGCGGCCGGATTGGCGTCGTCGATGACCTGTTCGGTGGGATCGATGATGAGCACCGGCACCGGGGTGTGCCTGAACACGCATCCGTAGCGCGAGTCTTCGTCGCTCACGGGACACCACCTCCCCTCGAAGCACGATAGGCGTCGCACTCCGAGTCTACCCTGGAAAGCGCCGCGAGACCTACCGCCGACGGTCAGCGCACGATCTTGCTGATGGGGATCTCGAGGATGTCGGCCGCTCCCGCCGCCTTGAGGCGCGGGATGAGCTCGTTGACGGTGGCCTTGTCCGCCACGGTCGTGACCTCGACGTAGTCCGACCCGTAGAGCTTGTTGACCGTCGGCTGCTTCATGGCCGGCAACTCGGCGACGACCGTCTCGAGCTCGTCCTCGGGCACGTTCATCGAGAGCAGCACGCGACCCCGGGCGTCGATGACGCCGAGCAGGAGCGTGCGGACCTCCTCGATGGCGCGGCGCTTGTCGGGATCCTCCCAGGCGGCCTCGTTGGCGAGCAGCCGCGTGGTCGAGGTCAGGATCGTGTCCACGATCCGCAGCCCGTTCCGCCTCAAGGTCGATCCCGTCTCGGTGAGGTCCACGACCACGTCCATGAGCTCGGGCACCTTCGCCTCGGTGGCCCCGTACGAGTAGAAGACGTCCACGTCCACCCCGAGCTCCTCGAAGTATCGCTCGGTCACGTGGACGAACTCGGTGGTGACGCGACTGCCCGCCGGGATGTCGGACACCTCCCGGATGTCGGAGCCGTGCGGCACGGCCACGACGAGCCTGGTGACCCCCGTGCCGGTCTTGGCGTACGGGAGCTCGGCCACCTCGACGACATCGGCGCCGGTCTCGAGCACGCAATCGTGGCCGCTGATGCCGAGGTCGAAGAAGCCCTGCTCGACGTAGGTCGGTATCTCCTGAGGCCGGAGGATCTTCACGCGCTCGATGCGCGGGTCGTCGGCGATCCCGTCGTAGCCGCGACCCGGGACGGTGATCCTCATGTCGGCCTCGGAGAACAGCAACATGGTCTGCTCCTCGAGACTGCCTTTGGGGAGCGCGATCGACAGCATGGGGCCTCCCGACTTCCTCGTCTCGTCATGCGCCGCTCCGACCTGCGCGCAGGCCTGCGCGCCGACTTGCGTGCCGGCTTGCGCGCGCACGGACGAGCGCTTCATTACTGCGCCATGGTAACAGGACGCAGTCTACGGAAGCATCCCCCTGCCCCGGAGGACGTCGACGATCCTCTCCTGCGTCACGCGGCTGGGGTCGTAGCTCACCTCGAGCAGGAGGCTCTCCGTGTCGAGTGAGGCAGCGGACACGCCGTCCACCTGCTCGAAGTCGCCGAACAGCTCCTGGGCCTCCACCTCGGGAGGACACTCGCACGGGATGACGATCCGCGTGCGGTACGCGGCGGCCGGCTCCGCGTCGGATATCTCCGTGCGCACCGCCGACCCTTCGCGCACGAGTCCGCCCGGTGTCGCGCCGCCCATCGAGAAAGAGTACGCCATCGCGGCGAAGGCCACCGGTATCGCTACCATGAGCAGCTTCTTCCCCGCTCCGCTCTGCGACGGCGGCTCCTCGGCCGCGTCCGTGGTCGGCGCATCCGGCGTGATCGAGGAGTCGTCCGACCGGATCGAAGGGTCGGTCGCCGTCGACGCGTCGGACGCGCGGCGGCGGCTGCTGTATGCGATGACGGCCATCACCACACCGGTGATCGCCACGATGAGGGTCACGCCCCACAGTATCGAGGGATCGCCGCCCTGGTCCTCGCCAGCGCCCGTGTCCTGCCGCGCGCCCGCCGGGATGACGAAGTCCACCTCGAGCGAGAGCTCCTCGCCCGCCCTGAGGTTGGTCACCTCCCGATACAGGTACACCACGCCCGGCATGCCTTCGTGTCGCCGCACGTCCGGCGGCGTCGAGCGGACCTCCACCCAACTCGGCATCGCCACGGCGTAGCGAGCGGTGTCCGCGGCGGAATCCGCGACCCATCGCATCCTCGCGGTGAAGCTCTCTCCCGAATCCACGAGCGCTTCGGGCTGGGCGACCTCCACCTGCGCGCGGCGCGACCCGTCGAGCGTGAACATCACCAGGTCGTACGATCCGCCTTCCCGGACCTCGTAGGGGAGTTCCACATCCTCCGCGACGGTGTCGCCATGGATCTCGCCCGCCCACATCACGTCCGCGCCCTTCGGGACGGGCAGGTGGACGGTGGCGGGGAGCGGGACGCTCTCGTCGAGCAGTCCACCGACGGCGAGCACGGGTCTTCGGGAGAGGTCGTTCAGCATCAGGGTGACGTCCATGAACGACCAGCCGGGTCCGGCCGAGCCTTCGACGTCGGCCGCCGAGTCGGTCTCGACGGCGAGAGAGGCGGACGGGAGCAGCAGCGTCGACACGAGGAGACCCACCGAGAGGAGGATCGCGGGGGCGGACGCGAGGACGATCCGTCGCGAACTTCGTGCGGATCTCGGCAAGGGGCCCCTCCAGCCGGACGTCATCCAGTACACGTCCGGGGTGAGAGCAAGGGTGATACCAGCGCGCTTGGTCCTTCGCGGGTCGCCCCGCCGCTCCGAGACGGGCTCGGTCCCGTGCGGGCGCCTCAGCCCTCCGCCGGGCGCCTCAGCCCTCCGCGAGCGACCTCTTCAACGCGCGGACGGCTTCACGATGTTCCGGATGGGCTCCCCCGACGATCTGCGCGGCGAGGATCGCCGCGTTCCGGGCGCCGCCGATGGCCACGCACGCGACCGGCACGCCCTTGGGCATCTGCACCATCGAGAGCAGCGAGTCGAGCCCTCCGAGGTCCGACGTCTTCATCGGCACGCCGACCACCGGCAGCGGCGTGAACGCCGCGACCACTCCGCCGAGGTGGGCCGCCTTGCCGGCGGCCGCGACGATCACCTCGATGCCGCGCCCCTCCGCGCCCGACGCCCACTCGTGCACTCTCGCGGGCTGGCGGTGTGCCGAGGCGACCGTCATCTCGTAGGGTACGCCGAGCTCGTCGAGCGCGTCCGCGCAATCCTGCATGACCGGTCGGTCGGATTCGCTCCCCATCACTATGCCTACCAGCGGCTTCTCGGCCATGGTATCCCTCCATCGATCGCTTCCGTCATCCCTCACCGAACAGCAGCACGCGCTCGGCCTCGGGGAGACGCTCCCTGGCCTGGTCACGGAAGTTGTTCACGCCGGCGAAGAACTCCCGCATCATCGCCACGAGCAGATAGCGGCCCTTCGCCGTGAGCGTGAGGCGCTTCTCGTCGTCGACGTCGAACGCGCCCACCGCCTTGAAGAACGCGTACTCGCGCCACAGCCCCCGGCGCACGCTCACCCCGAAGTCGCGCTCGAAGCGCTCCTTGTCGAGCTCCAAGCCGAACAGTTCCATCATGAACCGGTACGCCATCCGTTCCCAGTGCCCGAATCCGCGCACCGCCGCGGTCGGCATCTCGCCGGCGTCCACCGACTCGTCGTACCGCCTCACCGAGAACGTGTTCACGTACAGCGCTCCGCCGAGGTAGCTGAACGACCCGCTCCCCGCGCCCACGTACTGCTCGTAGTCCACGATGTACTCGTCGATCATCCCGCCGCCCTTGCGCGAGAACGTCCACGCGCTCGCGGGTTCGAACCTCTCGGAGAGCCGCTCGTAGAGGATCCCGTAGTAGCGGTGCTCCCGTTTGTAGTCCACCGCCCCGATCGTCTCGGCGAGCCGGCGGCGCACCGCCTTCGACGTCATGAGCGGGTAGAAGGTGACCTGGTTGCACCCCGATTCCTTCACGCGCTCGAGGTCGTCGCGCAGGATCGCCTCGGTCTGGCTCGGGAAGTTGAAGATCATGTCGACGTTGAGCGAGTGGAACCTATCCGCCGTCTCCTGCAGGCGCTCCAGGATCTCAGCGCCGCTGCCGTACTTGTCGTAGCGTTCCATCTGCCTGAGCAGCCCGTCGTCGAAGCTCTGCACGCCCACGCTGAAGCGCTGCACGCGCTCGGTGAGCGGCTCGACGACGCGCTCGACGAGATGGTTGGGGTTGGTCTCGCAGGAGACCTCGCGAATGGCGAAGAGTCCCCGGGCGAGGTCGATGGTCGCGGTGAGCTCGTCGACCAGGATGGTGGGCGTGCCGCCGCCTACGTAGAGCGAAGCGAAGTCGTAGCCCATCGCCTCGATCATCCGCAACTCCTCGCGCAGGCGGCGGAAGTAGCCGCGCGCGGCGTCCTCCTCGAAGGGAAAGCGGTTGAAGGAGCAGTACGGGCAGAGCCGCTCGCAGAACGGCACGTGCGCGTAGAGCATGTAGGAGACGCCCGGCTCCGGGCCCGGGATCGTCGCGTCGGGATGCGGATCCAGGTTGAGGACCTTCTCGTTCTCCCGCCGCAGGACCGTCGTCAGCAGGCGCTCGGCGAGCACGCTACCGCCCCGTACCGCTCGCGGAGCCGCGGGCCGCGACCCCGGACTCGTCCCCGGACTCGTCCAACGCCTTCGCGCCGATGTCGCGGCGGTAGTGGGCACCCTCGAAGTCGATGCGCCCCACCGCCTCGTACGCGCGCTCGCGCGCCTCGGCGAGCGTGGGCGCCACGGCGGTCACGTTGAGCACGCGCCCTCCCGCGGTGAGCAGCCGATCGTCCTCGCGCCTCGTCCCAGCGTGATAGACGGTGACCCCTTCCGGCACGGCGGCCTCCTCGACGCCGATGATCGCCTTGCCCTTCTCGTAGGAGCCCGGATAGCCGCCCGAGGCCATCACCACGGAGAGCGCCGCGTCCCCGCTCCACGCGAGGTCGACCTCGTGCAGACGGCCCTCGGCGGTCGCGAGGAGCACGTCGAGCAGGTCGGTCTCGAGCAGCGGCAGCACCACCTGGGTCTCCGGGTCACCGAAGCGGGCGTTGAACTCGAGCACCTTCGGTCCCTCGTCGGTGAGGATGAAGCCGCCGTAGAGCACGCCGCTGTACGGAACCCCCATGTCGGCGAGCCCGGACACGACGCGTTCGATGGTCTCGCGCATCATGTCCACCGCGGCCCCGTCGGCCGCGGGCACCGGCGAGTACACGCCCATGCCGCCCGTGTTCGGGCCGGTGTCTCCCTCGAAGACCGGCTTGTGGTCCTGTGCGGGCACCATGTGACGCACCGTGCTCCCGTCGGTGAAGGAGAGCAGCGAGCACTCCTGGCCGACCAGCTTCTCCTCGAGCACCACCCGGCTGCCCGCCTCGCCGAAGCGACCGCCGAAGCACTCCTCGATCGCCGTCGCAGCCTCCTCGGCCGTCTCCGCCACGGTCACGCCCTTACCGGCGGCCAGACCGTCGGCTTTCACCACGATCGGCGCGCCGACCTCGGCGAGATACGTATGCGCCTCGGTGGCGGTCTCGAAGGTGCGGGCCCTCGCGGTGGGGATACCGAGGCGCTCCATGACCTCTTTCGCGAAGCTCTTCGAGCCCTCGATCCGCGCACCGGCGGCGTCGGGACCGAACACCCTCATGCCGGTCGCGCGGAGCCGGTCCGCGGCGCCCGCGACGAGAGGCGCCTCAGGACCGATGACGACGAGGTCGGGCGCGATCGCCTTCGCCTCGGCCTCGACCGCCGCCGGGTCCTCGATGTCGAACGAGAGATGCTCGGCGAGCTCCGCCGTCCCGCCGTTACCGGGCGCGACGAACAGGTCGGGGTGGTGTCCGGACCGCGAGAGCGCCAGCGCGATCGCGTGTTCGCGGCCTCCGCCACCGAGTAACAGGACACGCACGTGGGATCACCCTCATCCAGGTCGAGAGCAGGCGCAATGATTGTAGCGGAAGCCGAGCACCCGGCCGGACGCGCCGGTCTCTCCGGTCGTCCCCGGTCTCAGATCCGGCGCTCCCAGCGCCGCAGGATCGTCTGCGCGCGCTCCGGACCCACCGCGATGACCGAGACCGGCACCTCCGCGAGATCCTCGAGGAACATGATGTAGTCCCGCGCGGCCTTGGGCAACTCCTCGAAGCTGCGGCATCCGGTGATGTCGTCGTCCCAACCCGGCAGGTCCTCGTACACGGGTCGTGCGTGATGGAACACGGTCTGGTGACAGGGGAGCTCGCTGTAGAGACTGCCGTCGTAGAGGTACTGCGTGCACACCTTGATCGTCTCCAGCTCGCTCAGGACGTCGAGCTTGGTGACCACCAGGTCCGTGATCCCCGAGACCTTCACCGCGTACCGGGCGATCAGCCCGTCGAACCAGCCCGCGCGCCGCTTCCTGCCGGTCGTGGTCCCGTACTCGCCGCCCTTGCTGATGAGATGCTCGCCCACCTCGTCGTGCAGCTCCGTCGGGAAGGGCCCGGAGCCGACCCGGGTGATGTAGGCCTTGGCGATCCCGAGGACGCGGTCGATCGCCCTAGGTCCCACGCCGACGCCGGTGCACGCGCCTCCGGCCACGGGACTCGACGAGGTGACGAACGGGTACGTGCCGTGATCGAGGTCGAGCATCGTGCCCTGGGCGCCCTCGAACAGCACCCACTGGTCGGCCTCGAGCGCGCGATTGATGATGCTGCTCGTCTCGGCGATGTGGGGCTTGATGCGTTCCGCGTAGCGGAGGTACTCGTCGGCGATCTCGTCCACGGTGTACGTGCGCAAGCCGTACACCTTCTTCAGGATCGCGTTCTTCTCGACGAGCGCCGCCTCGACCTTCTTCCGGAGGATGTGCGGATCCGTGAGGTCCTGCACGCGCAGACCCATGCGCGAGGCCTTGTCCATGTACGCCGGGCCGATGCCGCGCCTCGTCGTGCCGATCTCCTGCTTGCCGAGCCTGCGCTCGCTCGCCCCGTCGAGGTCCTTGTGGTACGGCATGATGAGGTGCGCGTTGCCCGAGATGAGCAGGCGGTGCGTGGACAGCCCGTCGGCCTCGAGGCGGTCCATCTCCTCGAGCAGCACCTCCGGATCGACCACGCACCCGTTGCCGATCACCGGCGTGATGTGCGGATACATGATGCCGGAGGGGATGAGGTGCAGCTTGAGCGTACGCCCGCCGTGGATGACCGTGTGACCGGCGTTGTTGCCGCCCTGGAAGCGCACGACGTAGTCGAAGTCGTCCGCGATGAGGTCGGTGATCTTACCTTTGCCTTCGTCGCCCCATTGGGCGCCGAGCAGCACGATGCCGGGCATGACTGCCTTCCGTCGGGTCCGCGACGTAGGCAGTATGACGTACGCACCCTGCAGGGTCGAGCCGGCGGACCGGCGGCGCGTGTCGTCCAGCCCCTGCTCAGCCGTCCGGCGGCGACTCCGCAGGCGGGTCCGGGGGCGGATCCGGCAGCGGGTCCGCGGCCGACTTCGCGGGTGGCGGCTCCTTCGGCAGCACGAGCGTGAACGTGGAACCCGTCCCGGGCGTGCTCGTCACCTCGATGTCCCCGCCGAGAAGGCGCGCGAGGCGCCGGGAGATCGCCAGACCCAGGCCGATCCCGCTCGAGGAGTCCTTGGCGGTCCGCCCCAGTCTGGAGAAGTCCTCGAAGAGCAGGGGGACCTCGTCGGGCGCGATCCCCGGCCCCGAGTCCTCGACGCCGATCCGTACCTCCGTCTCGCCCTCCTCGAGGACGATCCGCACCCAGCCCGACTCGGTGAACTTGATCGCGTTCGACAGGAGGTTCATCGCGATCTGCCGCACCTTCTCATCGTCGGTGATCACCCGCACCGGGCGACGCGGGCACTCCGTCTCGAATGAGAGCGTCGCGTCATCGACCATCGGGCGCATGAGCTCCGTCATCTCGCGCATCGACTCACAGAGATCCGTCTCGCGGTACACGACATCGTCACGGCCGTATTCCGCCCTCGAGAGATCGAGGATCTGGTCCACCAGGCGGAGCAGCCGCCGCCCCGACTCCCGGATCATCCCGACCTGCCTGCGCTGTTCTTCTGTGAGCTCGCCGGCCATGCCGTCGTGCAGCATGCCGCTGAACCCGATGACGGCGTTCAGGGGCGTGCGCAGCTCGTGACTCATCGCCGCCAGGAAGTCGTCCTTCGCGCGGTTCGCGAGCCGGAGCTCGTCTGCCACGCGCGCCAACTCCTCCGTGCGCCTGGCGACCAGCTCCTCGAGACGACCGCGATACTCGCGTACCTCACGCTCGGACCGGCGGCGCGCCGAGATGTCGTGGATCGTGGAGAGGAGGTACTCCTTGCCGTCGATCCTGATCGGCCCCGTGTACACTTCCACGTCCCGGATCCGGCCCGAGGCCACCGCGTGGCGGAACTCGAAGTGGTCGCGCTCCTGAGCGCGCGCGAGCCGCATCTCGGCCTCCACCTCGGGTTCTGAGAGCTGGTTGATGTCCTGGACGCGCATGTGCGTGAGCTGACGGCGACTCCAGCCGTAGAAGCGCACCGCCGCCTCGCTCGCGTCGACGATGGATCCGTCGTCCGGATCGACCAGCAGCTGCGGCTGCGAGTTCTCCAGGAACAGCCGACGGTAACGCGCTTCGCTCGAAGCGAGCTGTTCGCGCACCACCTCCATGTGGTCGAGCAGGATGCCGAGCGCCACGACCATGGCGAGGACTGATGCGAGCAGGTATCCCCACGGCGCGAACCATTCCACGAAGCGCAGGACCGCGTAGTCCCACTTGTGCAGACCCCAGAGGACGAACGCCCACCCGACGGTCGCCGACCATATCGAGGGGCGCACCTTCCTCGAGCGCAGCCAAGCCCAGCCGGAGACGAGGTAAGCCGCGCCGATCAGGGCGAACGGGAGGGACACGACCACCTCGGGCGCCCCGCCCGAGAGCGTCGCGACGATCGCCCACAGACCGGCCGAGGCGCCGGCGCCGCCGATCGCCCACCGATGCCACGCGACGAACCGCACGCCGACGAACCGAAGGGACCCCGTGAGCAGCAGCGCCGCATTGGCCACCGTCAAGAGGGCGGCCGCCGCGAGCCAGGGCTCCCGAGGCCCGATCGGATACGCGTATCCGATCTCGGCAGCGAAGCGCAGGCAGTAGGCGACCCAGGCGACGCTCCATTCGAGCAGGTAGATCCTGCGTTCACGGACGTAGAGGCTCAGCGTGACGACTGCCAGCACCAGCGAGGTCACCAGGCTCGCCACGAGCGCGGGCAGCAACCACGAGTCGATGTGCACGTCCATGTGTGGCCCGCATCCCTTCGCAGCCCGCGTGACGCCCGCACTCTACGCCGCGCTGCCAGATTACCGCATCGTGACGTCATCGCGACCGCTCGGACCGCACGGGCCGGTGCGGGGTATGCTCGTCGTGATCGCGCCCGCGCTCGATGGAGCGGGACGTGAGAGCGCAAGCGCGACATGGACGCGCAGGGAAGGAGACGGCAGGATGCATCGCACACGTCATCGCAACGTACTCAGGAGCGCGTCGAGAGGGCGGCCGCACCTCGTGTGGCTCACGACCCTCGCACTCATACTCGCGGCGGCCGCTCCGCTGCTCGCCGGCTGCGACGGGACCGAGGACGCCGGGGTCGACACCGGCGCCGAGACCGACGCGGACGGGGCGGGCGAGGACGACGAGGGCACCGACGGCGAGCCTGACGAGCAAGCCGACGGGGAGGACGGCACGGACGAGGGCGCCGACGGGACCGAGCCGGACGACGGCGTCGTCGAGAGCCCGGTCGCGCTCTACTTCGCCTACGCGGGCGGCAACGCGCTGGCCGTGGACCGCGAGGTGGAGACCACCGACACGCTCCCCGAGGCGGCGATGAAGGAGCTGCTCGCCGGGCCCACGGAGGCCGAGCTCGAGACCTGGCCGGCGCTGGGCACCGAGATACCCGAGGGCACGCGGCTCCTCGGGCTCGAGATCGAGGACGGTGTCGCGCTCGTCGACCTGTCGGAGGAGTTCGAACAGGGGGGCGGCACCGCATCGATCACCGCCCGCATCGCGCAGGTCGTCTACACGCTCACCGAGCACGAGGAGATCGACGCGGTGGAGTTCTACCTCGAGGGCGAGCGCGTGGAGGTGTTCTCGGGCGAGGGCCTCATGCTCGACGAGCCCCAGACGCGCGAGGACTACGAGGAACTCGTCCCGATCGACGCGTGAGGAGGCCCGCATGAAGACCCGACTCGGTCCGCAGAACCGGCTCTTCCCCGCCCCCGTCCCGCTCGTGCTGAGCGGGACGGGCGACGAGGCGAGCATGCTCGCCGTCGCCTGGGCGACCATCGTCGGCAGCAAGCCGCCCTCCCTCGCGATGGCGCTCGGGCGTCGCCATCACACGGTCGACCTCATCGAGCGCACCGGCGAGTTCACCGTCAACGTCCCCCCGGTCTCCCTCGCCGAGGAGGTCGACTACTGCGGGCTCGTGTCCGGCCGCGACGTCGACAAGACGGCACGCTGTGGCTTCACCCTGCTGCCGTCCGCCGTGGTCGGCCCGCCGATCATCGAGGAGTGCCCCTACAACCTGGAGTGCCGCGTCTCGGAGACGTTCGACATGCCCACGGGCACCCTGCTCGTGGTCGGCGAGGTCCTGGAGGCGCACGCGGACGCCGAGCTCGTCCGGGAGAACGGGCGCGACGTCGACATCGCCCGCCTCGACCCCCTCGTCTACATCACCGGCAACCGCGAGTACTTCCGGCTCGGCGAGCGCGTGGCCGACGCCTACCGCATCGGGCGCCGGCTCGACGAGGAGTCGGAAGCCGAGCACGAGGACGGGTGACGGTCCGGGGTCCGGCGCCGGAGCGGGATCAGGTACCCGACCCCGCGCGCGAGGTGCAGCGACACGAGCACGAGCGGGGCGAGCACGCCGACGCACGCGTCGCGACGCGTGAATGCCCCTCGGACGCCGACCGAGACCGCCGCGGCGAGGTAGGCGGCGACCGGGGCGAGCGCCCACCTGCGCAGACGACGTGACGCGAGTGACGCGACCGCCAGCACCGGCAGGGCGACGGTCCACGCCGCGACCGCGAGGTGGGCGCCGCGATGCGTCCCCAACCGGCGGCTCGCGGACCCCATCGCCACGTTCCGGCGCATGAACGCGCGGTACGTGGTGTCACGCAGGTGCCCCACCCGCGCGTCCGGGGCGTGGACCACCCGGTACCCGGCCGCTTCCACCCTCCGACCCAGATCGACGTCCTCGTGCACCTCGAGCGACTCGTCGAAGACGTGCGGGACCCCCACGGAGGCGGCTCTCGGGATCGCCGCGGAGGCGGCCACCTCGGCCGGGATCATCATGTTCCACAGCTTCGGATAGTAGCGCCCGGCACGGACCCCGGTCCTCCCTCCCCGCACGCTCCCGGCGCCGAGCGGCGAGTGCAGCACGACGTCCAGCGCCACGTCGAACGACGAACGGGATTCGAGTTCGTCGGAGCCTCCGAGCAGACCGAGCCCGGGCTCCGACGCGATCGCCTCGTCCATACGGGTCAGCCAGTCTCGCCGGAACAGCGCGTCGTCGTCCGCGAAGGCGAGGTACCGGCCGCGCGCCTGATCGCAGGCCCGGTTGAGCGCGACGGAGCGGTTCGGCCCGACGGTGCGGCCCGGCCCTTCGACCGCAGCCTCCCTCGGGCACCCCACCCAGCGGATCGGGAACGGGGCGACCTCCGCCGCGCGCCGCACGATCGCGCGAGCCTCCTCGTCGTCCGTCGCTCCGGCGACCAGCGCTTCGACACGGTCGGCGGGGTAGTCGAGGGCACACAGCGTGCGCAGCGAATCCGCGAGCATGCAGCCGCCGTGGACCACCGGCAGGATGACGCTATAGCGCGGCGCGCCAGGGGCCTCAGCGGTCACGGAACCACTCCGTCTCGATCACGGTGTCCTCGGCGCGCATCCCGCGATACGTGCAGCGGCTGCAGTGGTGGTATTCGTTGCGACCCTCGTGGAAGCCGTCGCGGAACGCTCGGGCCACGGGACCGCGCCAGATCCGCAGCCACCCGCCGTCCTCCGGATACGACCCGAACGCGAGCGACGCGTCGTGGTCGTACTCGCACGAGATCACGGTCCCGCGCGCGTCCACGGTGATCCGCCGCGAGGGCCGATCGCATCCGAACCGCGCCGCATCCGGCCCATCCCCGGACCGCCGGTAGCGCGACGCCTCCGGCTCGTAACGGTCACCGAGCTCGAAGGGCTCGTCGACCGTCTTGACGCTGAAGACGTCGACGCCCGCGTCGCGAGCCCATCGGCGAGCGGCCTCGAGTTCGTGTTCGTTGTGGTGCATGATCACGAACCGCATGTTCAGCCTCGGTGTCGGACTCCCGAGACGTTCGCGGGCGGCGACGAGTCCCAGGACGTTGGCACGCGCGGTCTCGAGGTCCCCGCCCACGCGGTACCGCTCGTAGGTCTCCTGGGTGGCGCCGTCGACGGCGAACACGATGCTGTCCAGCCCGCTGCGCACCATCCGTTCCGCCCCGTCGGGCCCCAGCGGCACGTTGCCGTTCGTGCTCACATGCACCGCGATCCCCGCCCGCTTCGCGTACCCGACCATCTCCCAGAGGTCCGGGTGCAGCAGCGGCTCTCCCCACATCCACAGCACCATGAGCAGCACGCTGTCGGCGAGCTCGTCGACCAGGCTGCGGAACACCGCGGGGTCCATGTACGTGCCGTACGCGCGAGACCCTTGCTCGCGCCTCACGCGGGTGAGGCACTGTGGGCACGACAGGTTGCAGTGATCGACGGGCTCGACCTGCGCGATGAGCGGCCCCGCGGTCGGGTGGGAGCGGCCGAGCGTCCGGTCCAGACCGGCTGCGATGAGGTTCCTGCGCCTCGCCCGTCCCACGGGCCGCACCTCGAACGGCAACCCTTCGAATCGGAAGCGGAAGCGGTCTCTGAGCACGAGGTCCGCGACCTTCCACGCATCCGCCGCCGCCGAGCGCTTCTTGGTCGTCACCCACCACTCCCGCATCGGGTACATGCTCCTTGCACCCTACCGTCAAGGAAAGGAGTCGGGAATGGCTTCCGCACGAGTGGTCGACGTCCTATCGATCAAGATGCCCACGCAGGTGGGGCTCACGGCGCGCGTGGCCGAGGCGCTCAAGAAGGCGGGGGTCGACATCACCTCGCTCTGCGCGTGGGAGTCCGAGGGAGAGGCGACGTTCCAGTTCACGGTGGACGACGTGGCCGCCGCGGCTCAGGTCTTCCAGGCCATGGATGTCGAACTGACCAAGCGCACCGCCGTCCAGGTGACCATGCCGCACCGGGCGGGCGCTCTGCAGGAGGTCGCCGAGAAGGTCGCGCAGGGAGGGCTGAACATCTCGCATCTCTACGCCACGGCGAGTCCCGGGATGGACGAAGCCGTCGTCATCATGTTCACGGAGGACGACGCTCGCGCCGCCGAGGTCGCGAGTCTCGCCTAGACGACGCCGAACAGATCGAGCTGGTGCGCCGGCCGCTTCCCGTCGAGGAGCACGAACGGCGCGGCGCGGTCGGCGAGGATGCCGAGGGCTCGGAGTTGGTCGGTCCCGCGCAGCGTGCACCCGCGGCGGGCGGCCTCCAGGCGTCGCGCGCCCGTCGGTCCGATGCCCGGGACGCGCAGGAGGAGGGAGCGCTCCGCCGTGTTCAGTTCGGCCGGCTCTTCGGCGAGGACGCTCCGGGCCCACGCGAGCTTGGGATCGGCGTCCAGCGGCAGACGGCCGACCGCGTCGTAGGGCAGTTCCTCGGCGGTGAAACCGTAGTCGCGCAGGAGGAAGTCGGACTGGTAGAGGCGGTGTTCGCGCACCGGTGACTCGGCGGGATGCCGTGCGAGCGGCGTGTCGCGCACCGGGGTGAACGCCTTGAAGTACGTGCGGGCGAGGCCCGCCTCGCGCCTGAGGCGCTCGGTGGTCAGGAGCAGGTCCCGGTCGCTCTCACCTCCCGGTCCCACGACGAACTGCGTGGTCTGGCTCGGGCCCCCGCGCGAGGGGTCGCTCCAGGCTCCCGGGGGACCTCCGCGCTCCCCGCGCAGGCGGTGCACGCGCCGGAGCGGCCGCACCAGTTCGTCGAAGAGCCGCTTGTGGGGCGCCAGCCTCGCGAGCGCGGACTCGGTGGGAGCCTCGAGGTTGACCGACACGCGATCCGCCAGCGAGACGGCGCGATCGATCTGCTCGTCCCGCGCTCCCGGCATGATCTTCAGGTGCACGTACCCTCGGAAGCCGTACCGGCTCCGGACGAGTTCGACCGTGTCGTTGAGGCGCTGCTGCGTGCGCACGCCTCCCCCCACGAGAGCGGAACTCAAGAACAGACCGTCGACCTCACCCGCGGCGTGCATCCTGTCGAAGTGAGCGGCCATGCGATCCGGCGTGCTGGACGCGCGCCTGCCGTCGCGACCCACACGGCACGGGCAGTAGAGGCAATCCCGCTCACATCCGTCGGCGAGCAGGGTCTTCAGCAGGCGCTTACCGCCTCCGCCCGCCACGACGGGACGTACGACGTCCTCCTCGAGCGCCGCCGAGGCGCTCAGGCGTGTCAGCGTTCCCGGACCGCAGCCTGACATGCCGCATCACGTCCCTGCGAAGGGTCGGCGAGTAGGATGTCGTGCGTGTCCAGTATAGCGAACGTGTGTTCGGTAGCCGAGACGCCGCCGCTCCCCCTGTTCCCGGCCGTCAGTCGACGCGGATGAGCGAGTCCGTGGGCGCGTGGTCGTCGGTGAGCAGCGGCACGTCGGCCATCTCGATCACGCCGGTGTAGAGATCGTCGCGCATGCCGGCGAACCCCTCGATGCTCACGCTGCCCCCCACGCGGTCCGCGATGCGGTCGACCAACTCCCCGCGCGACACCTCCGCGTCGGTCGCGAGCACGATGATGTTGCGGTTCGTCAGCAGGTTCCCGTCGCCGCCGAGCCCGATGGGGAACACCCACAGACGGTCCCAGCTCTCCTGCGCGGTGCGGTACATGCTGCGGAACAGCTCGCTGCGCTCACCCTCCACCGAGGAGATCACGTTGTACGCCACGACCCCACCGGGGGCGAGGACCCCGTCGACCTCGTCGAAGAACTCCCGCGTCGTGAGGTGGAACGGCAGGCCGTCCGCGTAGTAGGCGTCGATCATGACGATGTCGTACGTCTCCTCGCACCGCTGGACGTAGCGGCGCGCGTCCTCGACGAACACGCGGACCCGCTCGTCCTCGGGCAGGCCGAAGTAGCGCTCGGCCACGTCGACCACCACCGGGTCGATCTCCACGGCGTCGATGCGCACGTCGGGGTAGTCGCGCCACATCCGCTTCACCACGGTCCCGCCACCCAGGCCCAGCACGAGCACGCGCTCGGGCTCCGGACGCACGGCGAGCGCGAGGTGCAGGTAGTCCGGGTAGCGGATCGCGCTCTCGTACTCGTCGTCGAGGTATATCGCCGACTGGTGACTGCGGTCGAACCGCAGGTGGCGCGCCTCGTCATCCTCGGTGACGGTCACGCGGTGGTACTGCGTGTCCGCGCGCATGAGGACCGTCTCCCCCAGCTCGTTCGTGACCGCCGATCCCGTCCCGGCGAGCGCCACCCCGCCGACCGCGACACCCGCGAGCACGAGGGCGAGGGCGACGCTCACCACGGCGCGCGCCGGCAACTCCCGGGGCGCGTATCGCTCCGCCTCCGGCGCGAGGAGCGCCGTCCGTGCGCTGAGTCCCAGCGCGAGCAGTGCGACGGCGCCGAGGAGGAAACCGGTCCACACGATGAGCGGACCGATGGAGAGCAGCGGGATGAGCCAGAACGCGGTGGCGATCGTGCCGACGATGCTCCCGGCCGTGGACACGGCGTACAACCCGCCGGCCGAACGCCCGATGTGCTCCATCCGGACGGCGGCCAGTCGCACGCCCAGCGGCGACACGGTGGCCATCAGCAGGGAGGGCACGAAGAAGACGAGCGCCGCGGCCACGAGCGAGCCCGCTCGCGGCCCGAGGTCGGCCGCCCACGGGACGACCACCGAAGCGACCGAGGGCGCGATCACGGTGGAGAGCGAGGCGCCGGCGATGACCACCGGGAGCACGCGGGACGCGCCCCAGCGATCCGCGGCGTGGCCTCCCAGCCAGTAGCCGAGGCTGAGCGCGACCATCACCGAGCTGATGACGCTGCCCCACACGTAGATGGAGTTGCCCATCGACGGGGCGAGCACGCGCGCGGCGACCATCTCGAGGCTCATGAGCGACGCGCCGCAGAGGAAGACGATGAGGCGCAGCATCACGTCAGCGGACCTCGGTGGGTGCGGAGCGACCGGTCCCTCGCGGGATCACTCGTCGGGAAGGCAGGTGGGGCAAGGGACGTATCCCTCCGCTTCGGCCTCTTCCTTCGAATCGAACCAGACGCGCCGTTCCTTGTCGATGTTCTCGGCCCAGAGGCAGTCCGGCTCGTGGTAGCTCCCGGACAGGCTGGATCCCACGTACTCACCCTTGGCACAGCCGGTCAGAGAACCGGCGGCCAGTCCGATGAGGAGCGTGGCGAACAGGCAGAATACGACGATCCTTCGCATGTGGATGCTCCCGTGATCCCGGCAGTGGACTCAGTGAGGTCTTTCGAGGGTCACTGCGAAAAGCCTGCCGGGACACCCACCGCTCAGCTCCGCAGCAGCGTGACGCGCAGCCTCCAGACGGCCAGGGCGTACATCAGCACGGCGAACGCGGTGAGTATCCCGAGCTCGAGCATGATGTCGCCCAGGCCGCCGCCGCGGACGATGAGCTCCTCGAACGCCTCGATCCCCCAGGCGTGCGGGGTGACGTGCGCCACCCGATACATCGTCGGGGCGAAGACCTTCATCACCGACAGCGGGAACATCGAGCCCCCGAGGGCGGCCAGACCGAGCCCGAGGAGCACCCCGACGCCTCCCGCCTGCTGGTCGTTGCGGAGCGTGGATCCCATCAGCATCCCGGCGCCCGCGGCGCCCGCCGAGAAGACCACGAGGATCGCGACCGCACCGATCGGGTCACCCCAGTCGACCCCGAACATGAGCGCCGAGCCCAGCATGATGAACGCGCCCTGCACCATCGCCACGGCGAACCGGCCCACCGCCTCGCCGAACAGGATGCTGGACACGCGGGTGGGCGTGGAGAGCATCCGGTCGGTCACGCCGAGCTGACGCGCCTGGATGAGCGCGGTCGAACCGGTGAGCGACGTGAGGAAGACGAACAGGATCAGCTGCGAGTAGGCGCCCATATCGAACTGACCGATCGTCGCGAGCTCGAACGGCTCGCCCACCGCGGTGCGCTCGACCGTGGTCCCCTCCGACGCCTCGGCGATCTCCCGGGCCCGCTCCAGCGCGGTCTCGTGATCCAGGCCCGTCCGCTCGGCGGCGAATGCCGCCGCCCGAAGGAGCGCGCCCTGCTCGGTGATCGCCGCGTCGACCGTGTTGCGCACCGCCCTCGAGTCCTGGTTCGGCCCGGACACGAACTCGATGGAGACCTCGTCCCCGGCGAGCAGGCGCTCCTCGTAGTCCTCGGGCAGCACCACCCCTGCTTCCAGCCGCCCGCGCTCGACCGCGTGTACCAGCGCTTCGCGTTCTTCGAACCTCACGACCTCGATGCCGTCCGCCGCCGCCGGTTCGTCCGCGAGCTCCTCCGCGAGCCCGCCGTCCCCGGCGCCCTCCCCGGTGCCCTCCGCAGCATCTTCCGCGGCGCCTACCACGCCGAGCCTCGGGTCGAAGTCCCCACCGAACGCGGCACCGAGCACGAGGATGAGCAGCATCGGGAAGAGGAACACGAAGAAGATGTTGCTCCGGTCCCTCAGGAGCCGGAGGACGGCGTTGGCCGCGATCCACACGGTCTTCACGGGCGCACCGCCTTCTGCAGGAATCCCCACGCCGCGGCGCCGGTGACCAAGCCGAACAGCAGCAGCGCACCCACCGAGGGCAGCACCGCGCTCACCTCGCCGCCGGCGAGGTCACCCAGTCCCCTGAGGAACCAGGCGTGCGGCGTCGCGAGGCTGAGTGTCGCGAGCGCCCCGCCGATCTGCGAGATGGGGAAGAACGTCCCGCCGAGGAAGCCGAGCACGAGCGCCACGATGGCCTGGAAGTTGGCCGCCTGCTCCTGCGTCTTCGCCGCGGCCGACACCACGGCGAGGATGCCCATCGCCGCGAACACCATCGCGAGGATGAGGAGCGCCACGCCCACCGGATGCCCCCAGTCGGCGCCCAGCAAGAGCGAGGTTCCGACGGCGAGGACGCCCATGCTCGACACGCCGAGCATGAACGCGGTGGCCGCCTTGCCGCCGAGGATCGACCTCCTGGATATCGGCGCCGCGAGCAGGCGCGACATCGTTCCGAGGCGACGCTCCTCGAGCAGTCCGCTCACTCCGAACTGGATGCTGAAGAACACGAACAGCGCCGCCATCCCCGCGGCGAGATAGGTCGTGCCGTCGAGCTGCCGCGTCTCGGAGGTGACGTCCTCGACGGTGATCGGGTTCTCCGTCCGTGCCGCCTCCCGCGCGAGCATGGCGACCTCCTCGGCACCGGGTTCGTGCTCGGGGCCCAGCGTGGTCTTGACCGCCACGTCCACCGCGTCCAGTTCGGCGGCGAAGCCCTCCGCGAGCGAGTACGCGATCTGCCCCGCGAGACCGGAGCCCCTGGAGACGACGACCTCCAGCGAGCCGCCACCCCCGCCGAGCACCTGCTGGGAGAAGCCCTCCGGGATCACGAAGGCCGCGTCGGCCTGGTCCTCGCCCTCCTGGCCCTGCATGCCCTCCTCCACGAGCGCCGTGGCGGCCTCGACCGACTCGGCCTCCTCGACGGTGATACCGCTGTCGTCCCCCATGCCGCCGAGCGCTCCGACGAAGGACTCCGCGATGGGTCCTCCGTCGAGGTCCACGTACAGGTAGCGCGCGGTGAACTCGGCGTCCTGGATCGGATTGAACACCAGGCTGAATATGGCCGCCAGGGCGAGCGGCGCGACGATCCCGTAGAGGAAGGCCGACTTGTCGCGGACACGCTGGCGGACGTCCTTCAGCGCGATGAGCAGTACGGTGCGCACGTCGCTCCTCAGTCCCGCAGCGCTTTGCCGGTCAGGTGGAGGAAGACCGCCTCGAGGTCCGGCTCGTCCACGTCCACGCTGCTGACCGCCACCCCCAGGTCCGTGACGACGCCGAGTATCTCGGTCAGCTGCTCGGCCGCGTCGTCCACCAGGACCTCGATGCCCTGCTCGCCCACGGCCGCCTCGCGGACCCGGTCGATCCCCCGGACCGCCTCGGCCGCCGCCTGCAGGTCCCCGCTCGCGGTGAGGTGCACACGGTCGTGCCGGCCCACCATGCCCACCAGTTCGCGGCGCGTCCCTTCCGCCACCAGCGAGCCCTCGTCGATGATGCCCACACGGTCGCAGAGGCGCTCGGCCTCTTCCATGTAGTGCGTCGTGTACAGGACCGCCATGCCCTCCACGCTCAAGTGCTCGACGCTCTCCAGGATGGCGTTGCGGCTCTGCGGGTCCACGCCCACGGTCGGCTCGTCCAGGACGAGCAGGCGCGGCCGGTGGAGTAGGCCGATGCCGATGTTCAGCCGGCGCTTCATGCCGCCGGAGTACTCCTCGGTACGGTCGTCCGCGCGCTCGTCGAGGCCGATGATCCCGAGCACCTCCGCGATGCGGTCGTCGAGATCGCCCGAGCCGATCCCGTAGAGACGCCCGAAGAACCTCAGGTTCTCGCGCGCGGTGAGATCCGGGTAGATCGCGATCTCCTGCGGGACGTAGCCGACGTGGCGCTTCGCCGCCACGCTGCGCGTGGTGAGCTCCTCGCCGTCCACGTACACCTCGCCGGCGTCGCGCTCGAGCAGACCGCAGATCATCGAGATGCTCGTGGTCTTGCCGGCCCCGTTGGGCCCCAGCAGGCCGTACGTCTCGCCCTCGCCGATACGGAATCCGACGTCGTCGACGGCCTGCACGTCGCCGAAGCGCTTCGACAGGCCCCGGCAGCCGAGGACGTACCTCTCGCCGTCGTCCTCGGCGCGGTCCCGCATGCCGTCCGCCCCACTGTCCGCCGTGTTTCCTCCCACGCCGCCTCGCACCCTCTCTCGCACGCCGTCCCCTGAATCGACCGGACACCCAACGGGAAGATTACAGGTTGTGGGAACGGCGGCAAGTGGAAGGAGTCGGGACATGGCGGACAAGGAAGTGGGATGCGGGAAGCCGACCGGTAAGGCCGTGGGCGAGCAGGAGGCGGGCGGCTCGAAGACGCCGGCCACGGCCTCCGAGAGCGCGGCGGCGCCCGCACCGGTCACCCGGATCATGGTGGGGAAGAAGGCGCCGGACTTCGAGGCCCCCAGCTTCCGGAACGGCGAGTTCGGGAGCGTCCAGCTGTCGGATCTCCTCGGGCGCTGGGTCATGCTGTGCTTCTATCCCGGCGATCTCACCTTCGTTTGACCGACCGAGCTGTCGGCGGTCGCCGCAAGGTACAGCGAGCTGGAGGAGCTCGGCGTCGAGGTGATCTCGATGAGCGTGGACAGCAAGTTCGTCCACAAGATCTGGAACGAGACCGAGCTGTCCAAGATGGTCGACGGGGGCATCCCCTACCACATGGCGTCGGACGGCGCGGGTCACATCGGACGCGCGTACGGCGTGTACGACGGAGATGCGGGGGTGAACGTGAGGGGCCGCTTCCTCATCGACCCGGACGGCGTGATCCAGGCGATGGAGGTCCTCTCACCGCCGGTGGGACGCAACGTCGACGAGACGGTGCGCCAGGTCCAGGCGTTCCAGAAGGTGCGCGACTCCGGTGGGGCCGAGGCGACACCCTCGGGCTGGCAGCCGGGGGACGAGACACTCAAGCCCGGTCCCGATCTGGTCGGGCGGGTCTGGGAGCACTGGAAGCCTTAGCTCGAACCGGCGCGGGGTCAGTCCGACGAGGGGACATCGAGCGGGAGACGGAGCACGAACGTCGAACCCTCGCCCAGCGTGGAGCGCAGTTCGAGCGATCCACCCATCGCCTCGGCGAGACCGCGCGACACGGCCAGCCCGAGCCCGAGACCGCCCGCCCGTTCCGCGTCGGGATGAACCTGCGCGAACGGCTCGAACACGCGCTCCCGCATCTCCGGAGGGACCCCGGGGCCGGTGTCCGACACCTCGAAACGCATCTCGTCGCCGTCCGGGACGAGATCGAGCGCCACGACGCCCTCGTGGGTGTACTTGATCGCGTTGCTCAGCAGGTTCAGGAGTACCTGCCTGATCCTGAGACGATCACCACACACGTGCAGCGGGGTCTCCGGCAGGTCCGCCTCGAGCGAGAGTCCCGAGGAGGAAGCGAGACCGCGTACGGTATCCAGCGCCGAGGTCGCCAACGGCACGACATCGAAGCGCTCGAGATCGAGCGTGATCCGCGACTCCTCGATCCTCGACAGGTCCAGGAGCTGCTCGATGAGGCCGAGCAGGTGGCGGCCGGAGGTCTCGATCATCTCGATCTGGCGCTCCTGCTCGGGGTTGAGGTCCCCCGGCGACCCCGAGGCGAGCACGCCGCTGAAACCGATGATCGCGTTGAGCGGCGTCCGCAGCTCGTGACTCATCTGCGCGAGGAAGCTGGACTTGGCCGCGTCGGCCTCTTCGAGTGCGACGTTGGCCGAGATCAGCTCCTCGTTCGAGGACTCCAACTCCTCGTTGAGGCACTGCAGTTCCTCGTTCGCTTCGTCGAGTTCGCGGTTGGTTCGTTCGAGCTCTCGGTTCGCCACGCTCAGATGACGATTCATCTCGATGAGCTCTTCGCTCAATCCCGCGAGCTCATCGTTGGCGCCGGCGAGCTGGGTCTCACGGTCCTGGACGATGGATTCGAGTCGCGCCCGATGCCCTTCCAGCTCCAGTTCGGCGCGCTTGTGTTCGGTGATGTCCCGCACGAATCCGACCGCCGTCCTCGGCCGCCCGGTCTCGTCGAGGATCGCCTCCCCTTCCACCCGCAGATACCGCTCCCCGTCCCCATCGTCCGACACGCGGACCTCGAGGGGCGTCCGCTCTCCGCTTTCGAGTAGCCGCCGCATGGCCGCATGGGCAGACTCCCTGTGCTCGCCCACGAGCAGCGAGTCGACCAGCTCGCCCGCCTCCAAGCGCGCGTCGGGAGACACCCCGAGGATCTTCCGCAGACCGCTCGATCCCGTGACCTCGCCGGTCTCCAGGTCCATCCTCCAGCTGCCCGAACCGGCCAGGAGCTCGGCCTGCTCCAGCAGTTCCCGGCTGCTCCGGAGTTCCTGCTCCGCCCGGAGCCGCTCGGTCACGTCCCTCGCCGAGGCGTAGATCACGCCCCCGGGGCCGGACCGGACGACCCGCCATTCGATCGACCTGGCGCCCCCGTCCCGGCCGACCCACCGGTTCACGAACCCGCCGACCACGCCCGCGCCGTCCGCCAACTCCCGGAGGACCTCTTCCGTCCTCTCGCGGTCCTCGGCGTACACGTAGCTCTGGAACAGGGTCCCGACGAGGGCGTCGGGGTCGTAGCCGAGCGCCTGCTCCCAGCTCGGGCTCGCCTTGAGGATCGCGCCGGCGGCGTCCACGACCAGCAGCAGATCCAGGCTGACGTCGAAGAACGCCTCCAGTTCGCGGGTCTTCTTCCGCAGGACGCCTTCGGCACGGATCCGGGCCGTGACGTCCCGGACCACGGAGAAGACGAGTCGCTCGTCCTCGAGTACGACGGAGCGGGAGCTCACCTCCACGGGGACGACCGATCCGTCCTTGCGGACGTGCTCCGTACGGAACAGCAGCGGACCGCCGTCCAGGATCTCGCGCACCTTGTCCGCGTGATCATCGTGCCGAGGAGCCGTATCGAGGTCCCGGACCGTCATCGTCATGAGCTCGTCCTCGGGATAGCCGAGCATCTCGGACGCGGCGGCGTTGACCTCGCGGATCGCGCCCTCCGGGGTGTGGAGGTAGACCGCGTCCGCGGCGCTCTCGAACAAGGTGAGGTACCTGCGCCTGCTGTCGACCAGGAACCGGTGTGTGACGTCTGCGTCGAGATTGAGGATGAACAGGCCGACGGCGAACGAGAGGAGTATCGAGAGCGCGAGGAGACCGGTACCGGGATCGGGAAACGTGACGTAGACGAGGGCCTGGGCCACACCGATCACGAAGAAGCCGACCATCCAGAAGAAGCTCGAACCGGCGAGGCGCATGACCGTGCGGGCACGCAGCACCGCGTAGCCGCTCGCGCCCAACAAGGTGATCGACTGGACGATAGGCGTCAGCGCGTGACTCGCCGGCCGAGCGATATACAGCGCCAGCGCGGCGATGAGGAGACCGGCCGCGCCGGCGAGCACCCGACGCGCTTCCAGGCGCACGAAATACGTAAGCACTCCGGCGACCACGAGCAAGCTGCCTACGAGCGCCAGGGCCGCGTAGATCGAGAAGGCCGCCACCGAGTCGGGCCACGCGAGGCGGATCCCCGTGGAACCCGCATAGAGCAGCCAACCCGTCGCGAGGATCCAGTACCGACCAGCACGCCTGCGCAGCGCGAGATCCAGCGACACGAGCAGGTTGAGTCCGCGGACCGCGGTCAGGACGAGCAGGGCGAGTGACGTGACGCCCATGTCAAACCTCCCCGCGAAGACCGCGCCCGGCGACAGGCGCGCTCGGTAGGATGTATCGAGTCTACCACCTGCGCCTCATCTCGCGCGCTCACTCGTCCACTCGTTCACCCGGGGTCGGGGACGGCCGTCACGCGCGGCGGGTCAGTCCGCGCGGTCGAGGATCGCGCGGGCCGCCAGCACCCCGCTCGCCGACGACTGCACCAACCCGCGGGTGATCCCTGCACCGTCGCCGATCGCGTAGAGCCCGTCGATCTCAGTCCGCAATCGCTCGTCGACGTCCAGACGGGACGAGTAGAACTTCACCTCGACCCCGTACAGCAGCGTCCCGGGCGACGCGATACCCGGAGCCAGACGATCCAGCGCTTCGATGAACTCGAGGATGTCGGAGAGGTGGCGATAGGGGAGCACGAACGAGAGATCGCCCGGCGTGGCGTCTGAGAGCGTCGGCCTCACGAGAGACCGTTCGAGGCGTCGCGGGGTGGAGCGTCGCCCGTCCCTGAGATCGCCCAGCCGCTGCACGAGGATGCGCTCGCCGAGCAGGTTCGCGAGTCGCGCGATGGAGGTCCCGTACGTGATGGGGTCGTCGAACGGTTCGGTGAACTCCTTGCTCACGAGTACCGCGAAGTTGGTGTTCTGGGTGGTGCGCTCCGCGTACGAGTGCCCGTTGACGGTGGTGATGTCGCCGTAGGACTCGGTGGTCACCTCCCCGTACGGATTCATGCAGAAGGTACGCACCTCGTCGCCGAACTGGCGTGAGTGGTAGATGAGTTTCGCCTCGTACAGCGCCTCCGTGAGCGGCTCCATCACCACGGCGGGCGCCTCCACCCGCACGCCGACGTCCACCGCGTTGTTCGCCAGCCCGATCCCGAGGACGCGTGCCTGCGCGGCCAGCCATTCCGCCCCGTCGCGACCCGGCGCGAGGATGACGCGATCGGCCTCGACGGTCTCACCGTCGACCAGCTCGACCCCGCGCACCGAGCCGTCGACGAGCACCTTCGCCGCCTCGCATCGCACGCGCATCTCGACGCCGAGCTCCGTCAGACGATCGCGCATGAGGGCGAGCACCGCCGGCGACCGATCGGTGCCCATGTGACGTATCGGCATCGGGATCAGGCGCATCCCCGCGAGGACGGCCTGCCGGGACAGACGGTCCGCCTCCTCCGGGTCGGGACCGTACAGTCGCCGCGGAGCGCCGAACTCCAGCCATCTCTCGTCGGTGTGGGAGATGAGGGACTCGAGCGCTTCGGGCGCGAGGTAGTCGGCGAGATTGCCGCCGACCTCGCTGCTCAATGTGAGTTTCCCGTCGGAGAACGCCCCCGCGCCTCCCCAGCCCGACATCACGTCGCAAGTCGGACACGAGACACAGCCATGCCGGCGCGCGGGGCAGTCGCGGTCTTCCAGCGCGTCGCCCTTCTCGAGCAGGAGCACCGAGAGGTCCGACCCCTCGGCCAGCTCGAGGGACGCGAAGATGCCGGCGGGTCCGGCCCCCACGACCACGACATCGTATCGCTCGTCGCCCATCGCACGCCTCCCCGCATCGCGACCACGATCACTCGGCCACCGGGATATGGATACCCGGGTCGAACGCCTCGCAACGAGTATCGCACGCGCGGTATGCGGGCGCCGTGGACCCGCGATGCGTTCGACTCCCCTGGGTCGGACCGGGCGCTTGGGGCATGATGTGGGTAGGAGGTCTCACATGTCGTACGGGCTCACACCCGAAGAGGGACATACGTATCGTGGCGACGGGCATGCCGCCGGCGACGACACGGTGACCATCTACACCACGCCGGCCTGCCCCTGGTGCCGAGTGGCCAAGCGCTACTTCGCCAGGCACGGGATACCCTTCGAAGAGGTCGATGTCTTCGAGGACCGGGGCGGCCTGGAGCACATGGCGGAGATGACCGGGCAGTACGGCGTGCCCGTCATACAGGTGGGCCGAGCCGCGGTGATCGGCTGGGACGAGGACGTGTTCCTGGAGTTGTACGGGAGTTGATCGACCGGTCCCGAAGGGCCGTGGCGGTCATCGGCGCCAGCGCCGATCGCTCGAAGTTCGGCAACAAGGCGGTGCGCGCCTACCTCGGCAAGGGCTACACCGTATGGCCGGTGAATCCGAAGGGTGGCGAGATCGAGGGCCTACCGGTGTTCCGGGGGCTCGAGGACCTGCCCGAACTCCCGCATCGGGCGACCATCTATCTCCCGTCCCGACCGGCCATCGCCGCACTCGAGCAGCTCGCGGACATGGAGAAGGAGCACGGCCGCCGGGTGAGCGCCGTCTACCTCAACCCCGGCGCCGATCCTCCCGAGGTCGTCGCACGCGCCACGGATCTCGGCCTGAAGGTGCACACGGCCTGTTCGATCCGCGCGATAGGTGAGGACCCGGCCGACTACTGAACGCCCGGCCGTACCGAGCGGGATGAAGGACGACCGGGGAGACGATCCTTGCCCGATCGCGCCGCTCCGATCGTGCCGCTCCGATCGGAGCGGCCCCGGTCCATCAGCCCCGCCGCGTCGGCTCCGTCAGTCCCAGCGCGTCGGCTCCGTCAGTCCCAGCGCGTCGGCTCCGTCAGTCCCAGCGCGTCGGCTCGACGAACTTCGCGTAGCGATCCTTGAACAGGAGCTTCACCGTGCCCACCGGTCCGTTACGGTGCTTCGCGATGATGATCTCGGCCTCGCCCTTCCCGGGCATGCCCTCTCCTTCTTCGTCGAAGCGGTCCTCCACGTTGGTACGCGTGTCCCGATGGATGAACATGACCACGTCGGCGTCCTGCTCGATGGCGCCGGATTCACGAAGGTCGGAGAGGACGGGACGCTTCCCCTGACGCTGCTCCACCGCGCGTGAGAGCTGAGAGAGTGCGAGCACGGGCAGTCCCAGCTCCTTGGCGAGCACCTTGAGCCCCCGGCTGATCTCGGCGATCTCCACCTGCCGGTTCTCGGTCCTCCGGTTCTGTGGCTGCATGAGTTGCAGGTAATCCACGATGACCAGGCCTTCGCTCTTGTCCCGGAACAAGCGGCGCGCCTTGGCGCGAAGCTCGAGGATCGAGATGGCCGGGGTGTCGTCGACGTACAGCTCACACTTGCCGAGGCGACCCACCGCCTCATGCAGGGGATGCCATTCGCCGTCGCCGATATGGCCGGTCCGCATCTTGTGGGAATCGATACCCGCCTCGGACGCGAGGATCCGCTGGATCAGCTGCCAGCTCGACATCTCGAGACTGAAGACGGCTACCGGGGTCCCCGCCTTCGCCGCGTTCACCGCCACGTTCAACGCGAGCGCCGTCTTACCGACGGAAGGCCTAGCCGCGAGGATGATGAGGTCGCTCTTCTGCAGCCCCGCGAGGTACTTGTTGTCGAGCTGCTTGAACCCCGTGGCGATACCGGTGAGGTGATCCTTGCGGTCGTAGAGCTCGCTGATGCGCTCAAGACCCTCCGTGAGCAGCGCCTCCGTGTCCTTGAAGTTCTCCGATATCCTCTGATTGGTCACCTCGAACACGGTCTTCTCGGCCTGTTCGATGATCTCGGGGAGGGTGTCGGCCGACTCGTACCCCATGCGCACGATATCGGTGGCCGCCGTGATGAGGTCGCGCAGCGTGGCGTCGCGCTTGACGATGTCCGCGTAGTAGCGGGCGTTGGCGGCTGTGGGGACGGTGTTGGTCACGGTGAGCAGGTACGGCTTGCCGCCCGCCGCCTCGATCTGGTCGACGGCCTCGAGCCGGTCGGCCACCGTGACCGCGTCGACCGGCTCGCCGTGGTCGTAGAGGTGCTGGATCGCTTCGAAGATGCGTTGGTGGCGCGGGGTGTAGAAGTCCTTGGCTCGCAGCGACGAGAGTCCCGTCTCGACGGCCCCGACGGACAAGAACATCGAGCCGAGCAGAGACTGCTCGGCATCGGTGTTATGCGGTGGGACCCTCTCGCCCGGTGAGACGATACGGGGGCCTGACGCTCGTCTGGACTCGGCCATCGGTACGGGCCCGCACTCGGTGCGGACCGCCCCCCTCTACAGTCCGCTCGGCGATCCGGCGATCTCATCGCCGTCCGCCCCGGCCTCTTCCTTCTCTTCGACCTCTTCGCCCTCTTCCGTTCCTTCGGCCTCCTCGGTCTCCTCAAGGGAGGCCGCGGCCTCGATCTCGGCTGCCGCCTCTTCCATCAGGCGCGTTCGCACGTCCTCCTGCAGCTCGCCGCCCTCGGGAGTCACGCGCACGACCACGATGGCCTCGACGTCGGCGGACAGGCGGACCGTGATCTCGTGTTCGCCGATCTCCTTGATGTGACCGGCGACCAGCATCTTCTTGCGGTCCACGTCGGCTTCGAGTTGATCGAGCAGCGCGTCCTGGATCATCTGGGGGGTCACCGACCCGAACAGACGACCCTCCTCCCCCGCCTTGGCCTCGATCGTGACGACCTGACCGTCGACCAGGGAGGCGAGCTGCTCGGCTTCCGCGCGTCTCGCCGTCTCGCGCTTCTCGATGTTGGCGCGACGCGCCTCGAGCTGCTTCAGATTGCCCGAGCCGGCTTCGACCGCCAACTTCCTCGGGAACAGGTAGTTCCGGGCGTAGCCGCGAGCGACGTCGATCACGTCTCCCTCGTGGCCCTTGCCCTTCACTTCGTCCAGCAGGATCACTTTCATGGTCCGTCTACTCCTCATCCGCGTCGAAGCCGGATCCGGCTTCGAGAATGGTCTCACTGTACAGCATCGTTCTCATCCCCAGGTCCGTCCTCGGACCCGCCTTCGGGCCCGTGCTCGGGCTCGTGCTCGGAACCGTCTTCGGACTCGTGCCCGGATCCGTTCTCTCCGTCTCTCGGCAGACCCCGGGAGTTGATCCAGAGGTCGGCCAGCCCCGCCACCCCGAGCGCGGGGAAGAGCACGCCGAGCCAGAGCATCAGACCGTATATCAACACCCTGAACAGCGGGCCCAGTTTCAACCGCATGAACAGGGTCTCGGCCACGCCGAATCCCTGCACGCCCAGCACCGCCCAACTCAGCAGTGCGAGGTTCCAGCCGATCGCGGCGGCCCATCCGAGGGGTTCACCCGTCAATCGCGCGACCAGCAGCGAGCCCAACGCGGCGATCACCGGCCACATCCAGTGCGGACTCACGTCCACCTTCGCCACCGGGGTCAGCGTCGAGACCTTGCGCCCGAGCAGCCTGCCGATACGGCCGGCGAGCCAGACGCCCGCATAGGCCCCGGCCAGCGCCATCACGAGGAGCAGCGCCGGCCACGCCAGCGAGAGCACGTCCGCCACGCGCTGTAGCGCGGCCTCCGTCTCCACGCCGGTGGAGAGTTCGCCGGACCGCACCGCGGCCATCCACGCGTCCCCCACCGCCTTGAAGAACGACGCCGGACTCTGCCCCGCTCGCATGAGGTCGAACGTCATCCATGAGACCACGCCCGTGTACGACACCACCCCCACGATCGCGGCCACCCGCCAGGCCTCGCGACGCTCCAACGCCTTGGCGGCCCACCAGACCACCGCCATCGTCGGCACCGCCATCACGGCAGCCAGCGGCTGGAGCGCCACCGCGACGACGACACACACGAGCGCCGTCCCCCCCGCCTGGTGCCACGACCTCCGGTACGTCAGGTAGGCGATGCCGCCCACCAGGACCGGGATCGCGACCGCGAGCAGCTCGAACAGCAGCGCGGCCGCGACCACACAGAGCATGGGGACGACCACGAGATCGGCCGCTTTCGAGCGCAGTCCGGCCATCCCGATCAGCGGCGTCGCCGGTCGCCGGTCGTGACCACGGGGACCGCGTACGGCAGCAACGCCATCTCGCGCGCACGCTTGACGGCCCTGGACACCTGATGCTGGTGCTGGGCACACGTGCCCGTCACACGGCGCGGCTTGATCTTGCCGCGGTCCGTGGTGAACTTGCGCAGCAGCTGCAGGTCCTTGTAGTCCACGTAGTCGATATCCTCTTTGCAGAAGATGCAGTACTTCTTGCGCGTCCTGCGTCCATCCATCTCACATACCTCCTCTCGACCCGCCGAAGCGGGCGGACGTGTCGTCGGTCCCGGGCGAGGGGCGGCGGGAGGGTGCCGCCGCCGAAGCCCGGTGGTGCGTCAGAACGGGATCTCTTCCCCACCGGGGTCGTCGGACGCCGCGTCGGCCTCCGGGGCGCGGCTCGCGCCGCCTCCGGTACCGCGGCCCGAGTCGCCACGCGACCCGGTGAAGTCGATGTCGTCGGCGATCACCTCGATGGCCGAGCGCTTGCCGCCGTCGGGCGTCTCCCACTCGCGCCAGCGCAGCCGGCCGTCTACACCGATGGCGGTACCCTTCTGCACGTGGGGGGCGAGTCCCTCGCCACGGTTACCGAACACCGTGACGTCGATGTAGTTCGGGATCTCCTCCCACTCACCCGTGCTCTGGTTCTTCTTCCGGTCGTTGAACGCGAGCCTCATCGAGAGGACGCTCAGCCCGGAGGCCGTCTGCCGAAGCTCGGGATCCTTGGTCAACCGGCCGGTCAATACCACTCTGTTGATACTCATCGCTCCTCATTCACCTCACTGATGACGGTACTTCGCCGTCCGCGACGATCGTGCGCACACGCGCCGATCAGGCCACGTGATCGAGTCGCACGATCATGAAGCGGACGACCGGATCGGAGATGTGGAGCACGCGGTCCAGCTCGGCTACCTCGGGAGGTCCGGCGTGGAAGGACACGACGACGTAGGTGCCGTCGCGATGCCCTTCGATCTCGTAGGCGAGCTTGCGCTTGCCCCATTCGTCGACGTCGTCGACGGTGCCGTCTTCGGCGGTGATGATCCCGCGGACCCTCTCCATGACGGAAGCCTTGGCTTCCTCGTCGAGGGACGGATCGAGCATGAGCATGAGTTCGTAGGCCTTCAAGTTCTTCACCTCCCTCGGTCACATGGCCCCGGGACTTGAAGGCGAGCCCGGAGCAGGAAATGAGCCCGAGCAGTGTAGCACCCACGTCCCGTGCCCCACAAACCATGCATACACCGTGGGTGTGACATCACTGCGCTCCCGGTCGCCGCTTCCCGCCGTCCGATCCCGTCGCCGGACGACGAGAAGGGCCACCGGACTCGGGAGAGGTGGCCCTTCGTGAGGGATTCGATGGAGCGGGCAACGGGTCTCGAACCCGCGACCTTCGGCTTGGGAAGCCGACGCTCTACCTACTGAGCTATGCCCGCATGTCGAGGGGTGAGCCGTATTCTAACACCGCGCATACGCCCGACAAGCCCGCTCGCCCGGAGCGGCGGGGGGGCCGGGAGGGAGCCCTGCCCGCAGTCCCGTGGCGAGCCGCGGAGCGGCGGGACGTGGACCGCCCGAGTGCGGGGACCGGGAGGGGGCGCGCCCGCAGTTCCGCAGCGAGGGTCGCCGCACAGCGGCGGCCCGAGCGAGGACTGTCTGAGGACGGCGCCCCCTCCCGGTCCCCGCCACGTCACTCGCCGGTGAGCGCCTTGACGAGCGCCTTCTCGTGCTCCGTCTTGGTGAACGCGATCACCGTGTCGCCCGGCTCGAACTCGGTCTCACCGTGGACGGTCACGATCTCGTCCTCTCGCACGAGCGCGATCAGGATGCAGTCCACCGGCAGGTCCAACTCCCTGACCTGCGTGTTGCACACCACGCAGCGATCGGTCGGCAGCTCCACCTCGACGATCGCCATGTTCCCTTTGCGCAGGGAGATCAGCGTACGCAGGTCGCCGAAGGTAGCCTCCTCCTCGATGAGCCGCGAGATGATGGTCGTCGAGGAGACGGCCTCGATGCCGAGCACGTTGAAGATACGCTCGTTGCTCGGGTTGTTCACGCGAGCGACGAGGCGGTCGACGCCGAAGGCGACACGGGCGAGCTGGCAGGCCACGAGATTGTCGTCGTCGTCACCGGTCACGGCGGCGAACACGTCCGCGCGCGAGGTGCCGGCGTCCTCCTGGAACTGCACGTCGCAACCGTCTCCCAGGATGACGAGCGCCTCGTCGGGCAGTTCGCCGGCGAGCTTCTTGGCCACCTGCTCGCGCTTCTCGATGATGGCCACCTCGTGGCCGTGCTCGAGGAGCGTGCGGGCCAGGTACGAGCCCACCTTGCCTCCGCCGTTGATCACGATGTACACGCTCTAGTCCTCCATGTAGCGCTGGATCCTGCCGAACGCGTCCTCTTTGACGGCGGCTGTGATGATGTCGCCCCTCTGGAGCTGCGTCTCCGCCTCCGGCACGAACGTCTCCTTGCCGCGGATGACCGCGCTGACCCTGAAACGGCGGTCGATCTCGATGTCCCTCACGCGCTTGCCCTGGACCTGCTTGCTCGCCATGAACTCGATGATCTCGACGTCACCCATATTGGTGAGGTGGTGACCATGGCCGGCGAGTATCTTCTCGAGGAGCGATCGGGCGACCATCGACGTCCCGCTCACGTGATCCAGGTCCAGCTGCTGGTAGGTGCGCTCCCGGTCGGGGTTGTAGAGGCGCGCCACCACGTGCTTCACGTCGAAGAGCTTCCGCGCCACCTCGGCGGTCATGAGGTTCGTGTTGTCCAGATCGGTCACCGCGGCGAGGGCGTCGGCCCCGCGGGTGCCCACGGAGCTGAGCACCTCCTCGTCGAAACCGACACCGACCACCGTGAGCCCGTTGAACGCCGTGCCGAGACGCCGGAAGGCGCCCGCGTCCCTGTCGATGACCACGACGTCGTGGCCCTCCACGGAGAGCATCGTCGCGAGCTGAGAGCCTACGCGACCGCAGCCGACCACGATCACATACATGTGCTGACCTCCCATAACCGCCCAAAGGCGGACCAAATCAAGCTACGCCGCACCGGTGTGGGTGTCAAACCCGCTCCGCGGACCCCTCTTGCTCGGCACGTCGACGCAGACGCGTGCCGAGCGACAGCAGCCCGCTCCCGCCGAGCGCCGTCAGCGCGGCCCACGACAGCGCCGAGACCGCCCAGAAACGGAGCGGGAAGAGCCGGATCAGCAGGGAATCCGCGGGGAACGTCCAGGTACCCGCCTCGAAGAGGATCGAGTGGAAGCCGGAGAAGACGGCCTCGAAGTCGACCAGCCCGGCCACCGCGACCAGAGCGAGCAGGACGAGGCTCGCCGCACCGCCCGCGCGCAGACCCGCCGCCAACCGCTCACGCTCGCGGCGGGAGAGGCGCACGACGAGCCACGTCGCGAGCAGGGCCGCGGCGATCCCTGTCGCCGCCCGTCCCCCGGCGATGACCGCCCGGACGTCCTCCAGATGCGACACCGCGTCCGCGCTGAAGCCCTCGCGCCCGTCGACCCTGACCGGCAGCGGCTCGGCGTCCGGCTCGGTCACGTACGCGCGCACCGACTCGGCCAGATCCAGAGCGCCCCCCTCGTCGACGCCCGCGTCCTTCCAGACCTCGAGGGCGGAAGCGAGGGTGCTCGTGTACCCGGGGGAGGTGAGCACCATCAGACCGAGACCCGCGATCACGAGCAGGCAGCACGCCGCCACGGCGGCCGTCTCGACGTACAGGAGCGGTCGGCGGAGTGCCGACAGGGAGGTCACGAGGCGGCCGCCTCCGGCTCGCGGTCGAGCGAACCGGCGGTCACGACGCGGTTCCCGCCCGACTCGGATGCCGCGGCGAGCGCTCGATCGGCCGCGCTCAACAGCCCGTCGGCGGTGGCGCCGTCACCGGGATAGGCCGCGACACCGAGGCTCAACGTCACCGTCTTCCCGCCGAGACTGAATCGCTCGGCACGCCGGCGGAACGCCTCCGCGAGCGACACCAGCCGTCCCTCGAAGGCTTCCTCGTCATGCTCGTCCGAGAGCTCGGGCACCACCATGGCGAACTCCTCGCCGCCGAAGCGGCAGAGCACGTCGAGCTCGCTCTCGGCATCGCCCTGTTCCTTCAACGCTTCGCGCAGCTCGCGAGCCAGCGCGGCGAGCATACGGTTCCCTTCCCGGAAGCCGAACATCCTGTTGAAGCGTCCGAAGCGGTGGATGTCCATGAGCACGACGCCCACCGAGCCTCCCGCGTGGGCCGCTCGTGCGACCTCGGTCTCGAGGGCGTCGCGGAAGTAGCTGCGGTTGTAGAGCATCGTGCAGCCGTCGATCATCGAACGCTCCGCCATCGCCGACTCGCGCGAGCGGATCGCGTTCATCATGAGGGTGCCGATGACCGCGGTACCGGCCATCATGGTGACCGCCCACAACCCGCGCACCGCGACGTAGGGAGCCTCGGTGTGGAGGTCGTTGCTCACGAAGGGCATCGCCACCGGATCCAGCACGCCGAAGTACTCCAGCGCGAGGATCCCCACGTAGATGAGCGCCGCGAACCCGGCGACGATCCAGATGTCCCTCCCCTGCGGCAGTATGAACGCCGCCTCCAGGATGAACAGCAGGAACATCGCGTGGAACCAGGAGTAGACACCCCCGCTGTAGTGGATGAGGACGGCCACGACGAGCACGTCGAACAGGAGTTGCGCGTGGTTCAGCACGGCGACGTTGCCGAACCGCGTGTACGTGATCGAGTAGAAGGTGTTGTAGACGAGGACGAACACGAGCGCGGCCGCCGGCACGGTCATGTTCGAGCGGAGGTCCTCGAGGGGTATGGTGGAGGTGTACACCGCGGCGGCCGCCACGCTGAACAGTACCAGCACCACGACCAGCGCCCAGCGGACGCGGATCACCAGCCCGACGCGACGGATGTTCGCGTCCAGCGCTTCGATGTCGTGCTGTGTCGGCTCCTCGCGCCAGAGCACCCGGCATCCTCTGCCGAGCCTCTTGGCGAGCCGGAGCGGGCTCAGGTTGCTCGCGATTCCCACGTGCGGGCCTCCCGGCAGTGTGAGGTCCTGCTGCGCCTGCAGAAGTGTACGCTTCGCCGATGTGCCCCTGCAAACCGCGTGCGGGGAGCGCGGGGGCCTTATACTGAGCGGCATGCCGATGACACGGGACCTCGCATCGCTGGACGGCGCCCTCGCGCTCCTCGCCACGCTCGGGGAACCCGTCGGCTGGGTGCTCGCCGCGCTCGCGATCGTCCTGGCCGCCTGCTCACTCGTATCCTCGCTCCGGCCGTACCGCGACCCGGTGCTGTGGGCGCTCACCGGGCTCCTGGTCGCCGGCGAGGGCCTGCTCATGTGGTTCCATTGGAGGGTCTGGGCGGCGACCGAGCTCATCGACCCGCTGAGCGGCGCTCGCACCGGGCGTATCGCGGCCCCGCTGTGGGTCGAATCGGAGAAGCTGTACGTGTGGGCGCTCATCCTCGCGATCATGTTCGCCCTCGCGCGTCGCCACCGTGACGAGATCGCGCCGTGGATCGGACCGCTGCTCGCGGCGCTCGTGATCGGCGGCGTGTTCTGGTACGAGCCGTTCACCCGGCCGCTGCCCGACCTCATCGCGCAGTACCGCACGTACGCCACGGCCATGATCACGGGGGACGCGAACACGGCGGTCGGGCTCTTCCAGTCCCTCGAGGGCAGCAGGCGCTTCTACTACAACACCTGGTACATGTGGGTGCACCCGCCACTGCTCTTCCTCTCGTACGGCGCATTCACCATGTCGTTCGCCGCGCTCACCGCGATGATCGCCCGGCGCCGGCAGTCGTTCGAGGAGACCGCCTACCGCTGGGCGAGGTGGGGCTACCTCCCGCTGACCGCCGGCATGCTGCTGGGCTTCCCCTGGGCGATCATGGCCTGGGGCGGCGAGGCCTGGTGGTGGTCCGGCAAGGTCAACATGTCGATCATGATGTGGCTGCTCTACACCGCCTACCTCCACGGCCGCCTGTACCTACGCCGCCGCGGCATGTGGAAGGTCGTCGCCGCGCTCGGCGTGCTCTCGTTCGTCGCGCTCGTGCTCACGTACGTCGCCACGTACGTCGTGCCGGGCGCCCATTCGGTGGCGTGAGGGGAGGGGCGATGTCCGGGTCGGAGGAGAGGACGAGCGGATCGCGCGGTTGGGACTACTGGCTCATGACGGCGACGGTCGGACTGCTCGGCGCGCTGGGGCTCCAGTCCTTCGTCGGGACGCTGTACGCGTGGTGGGCATACCGGAACGTGCAGGGCTTCGAACAGGTCGGCTACGGCGCGTTCGTCTCCGTCATGAACGCGATCGCCGCCCCGTTGGTGATCGTCCTCGTCGTCGTGCTCGGGCTGTGCGTACCCAAGCGCATCCTCTCCCGCGACGCGCTCCTGTGGACGTCGGCGGCGATGGTCGGTATCGGCGTGCTCGGCTGGCTGGTCACGGGGGATGCGACGGCCGGTCTCGCCGTCTACCTCGTCGCGGCGGCGGCGCTGCAGCTCGTGGTCGTGTTCCTCACGGCGAAGAGCGCACGCGAGCTCGACTACCTCACCGAGGGACGCGTGACACGGCTCGGCTCCGCGCTGCTGCACCTCGGCTTCATCGTGTTCGTCTTCGTGGTGGTGGCGCTGCAGGAGTCGGCCCTGCTGCTGCCGGTCTTCTACGCCGGGGCGATCCTGCTCGTCGCGGGCAGCGCGATGTCCTTCTGGGCGGGCAAGCTGGTGGGGCGGTAGGTCGCGCTCGAAGCTCGCCGTCCGGGTTCGCCGCTCAGAGTTCGCGGATGATCCCCAGCGCCATGTCGGCGGCGCGGTCCAGGTTCTCCGGCTCCACGACGTCGACCGTGTCCGTCTCCCAGTGCCAGTGCGGGAGCCGCGAGTTGACGTCGAACGCCATGATGCTCATGGCGCGATGGCCTCTCGCGAGCGCGGGGGTCGCGTCGGTGGAGAGCCCCCGGTAGGGGCGCCCCTTCACCGGCCACTCGCGCGCCCGCGCCAGGCGGCGGGCCGCGCCGGTGAGCCGCCGGTCGGCGGACAGCGTCCACGCCATCCCCTCGCTGGTCACCCAGACCACCGTGCCGACTCCGACGTTGTCGAGGTTGATGATGACCGAGCCGCGCAGCTCGTCGCCGTACCTCTCGAGGAAGACCTTCATGCCCCGGGTGCCGACCTCCTCCGCGCCGGTGGCGACGAACCAGAGCTCCTTCTCGGCCAGCTCCCGGTCCGTGCGCTGCGTGACCCGCTGCCGGATCCTCGCCGCGAGGTCGCCCGCGTATCGAGGGTCGGCGAAGTCCGGTCCGGCCGAGCCGCCCTTCTCTCCTCGCGGCGGCCCGTCGCCCTCGTCGTCGCGCCCACCCCCGGCGCCCTCCTCGCCACCGGTGCCCTCCTCGCCACCGGTGCCCTCCTCGCCACCGGCCTCGTCCTCGAACGCCTCCCACGAGCCGATCTTGCGCCCCTCTGCGCGCACGTCGAACCCGTCGCCGACGCCGAGCCAGTCGCCGAGGCCGTCGCCGAAGTCGAACCGGGGCTGCTCGCGCCCCGGCTCCCGCTCGCGCCAGGCGTCGTCCTCTCCCGCATCCTCGCCCTCACGTGCGCCCGAGGGGCCCCGTCCGGTGCCCGACTCGTCCTCGCCGTAGCCGCTCCGGTAGTCGTCCTCGTAGCCACCCGGCACCGACGCGGGCGAGTAGGTGAGCACCGCGTCCTCGGGAGGATCGCCCGGCCCGGGCGTCGCGGGGGGTACCCGCCCGGGCGTCGCCTCCGGTGACGGTGAGGGCGCCGAGCCGGTCCCGGTGGGGGTGTCGGCGGGTGCATCGACGCGAGCCTCCGCGGCGGTGTCCGCGGGCGCGCCCTCGAGCAGCCACTCGTCCGTGCGCGTGCGCTCCTTCTGAGGACCCTCCGGCACGCAGCGGCGCATGGCCTCGAGCATCGCCGCGACACCGGACGCGTTGTCGTTCGCCCCGTCGACGAAGTCCATCAGCAGCTCGCGGTGTACGTTGATGAGCAGCGGCACGAGCAGGTAGGCCGCGGGCACGAGGGTCGCGTACCAGAGCCAGGGCTGGAGCGTGTCCACGAAGGCGAGCGGGAGCGCCGCGACCAGGCACAGCACCGCCACCAGGACGGTCGACCACTTCATGAGCCCGAACGAGACGTTGAAGCCGCCCACCATCGATGGGTGGAACGCGAGGGACGACCTCGCCGAGTCGTAGTGCGCGACGATGACGACCTTACGGGCGGTCTCGCCCCTGCGCAGCCGCGGGACGTGTCGCGCGATCACGTTCTGGGAGGGCCCCTTCGGCATGAGTGAGGTGAGGCCGAAGTACGTGGCGAGGTCGGAGAACATGAGTCCGGCGGTGAGTACCGCGAGGACGGCCGCCGGCGCCGGGTAGAAGCCGGCGAGCACGGCGGCGGCGATCGACAGCACGTGGTACGCGACGTACGCCCACGAGTAGGTCCTCGGGCTGAGGAAGTCCTGCCGCTCCACCTCCAGGGCGTGCTCCCGGAAGACGCTCTCGATGTAGTCGGCCGCTTCGGCCTCGGCGTCCGTCGTCGCCGGTCGAGGGCCGATCCGCCCTGCCAGCTCGCGGACGTGCTGCATCGCCTCGCTCATGGGTCCCTCCACCACGGTCGGCGTCCATGCCCATACTACGGCAGTCGACCCGTGGGAGGCAGGGGTAGTGCGAAGGCGACGGCGATCCTCCGTATGCCGCTACCCGTGGATGAGCGTGGGCAGGCAGCGCGTGCACACCCACGTGCTCGTGCCCGACGTGCGCACGGGCAGGAGGACCGCTTCGTCCTCGCTCCGGTCGCACCGCCGGCAGCGCTGGGGGATGTAGCTCGCGGCGCGCTTCTCCATCTCGGCCTCGGCCGCGTCGTGGTCGAACGCGGGCGCCTCGCGCTCCTCGATGGTGAGCGCGCCTCTCGGGCAGACACCCAAGCAGAAACCGGCGCCGTCGCAGAGCTCCTCGCGCACCACGCGCGCCTTGCCGTCCACGATCTCGATGGCGCCCTCGGCGCACGGGCTCACGCACGCACCGCACCCGTCGCAGAGCGCCTCGTCGATCCTCACGATCTGTCTCGTCACGGTACGGCTCACGTCGTCCCTCCTCGTGGCGAAGTCTCGTGGGCAGACCTTAGCGAGGCGTGGGAAGATGCACCTTGACCGACGTCAAGACGGGGAGGCGGCATTGTCCGAGAGGAGCACGACACCCCGGGCCGTCCTGGGCGAGAGCGCGCTGCTGCGCGGCTTCAGCGCGGAGGCGCTCGACCGGCTCGCGGCGTCGGCTCGCGCCGAACGTTTCGACCGCGGCTCGCTCCTGATCGCCGAGGGTGAGCCCGCCGAGCGCTTCGGGGTGATCGCCGCCGGGCGCGTGAACGTGTCGCACCTGCGGCCCGACGGACGTCGGGTCGCGCTCGAGACCGCCGAGAAGGGGGAGTCGTTCGCGGCGGTCGCCGCGCTCGCCGGCGGCCGCCACCCCGCCACCGTGGAAGCGGTCACCCCCGGTACGGCGGTCTGGGTGGAGCGCGACGACCTGCTCGCCGCGATCGAGCACGAACCGGCGGCGGCCAGGGTGCTCCTCCAGGACCTCGCGAGCCGGCTCGTCCGACTCACCGACGTGGTGCGGACCCTGTCCCTGGACGTCCCCGGGCGCCTCGCCGGCTATCTCTTCGGAAGAGCGCTCTCCGTCGGGAAGGCGACACCCTCCGGTCTCGAGGTGGACCTCGGTATGACGAAGGCCGAGCTCGCGCAGAGCCTCGGGACCGTCCCGGAGACGCTCTCGCGCGCCCTCGCCCGACTCCGTGACGAGGGCGTCCTCGAGGTCCGCGGCGGCACCGTCCTCGTGTACGACGTGAGCGCCCTCGCGAAGATGGGTTCCGGCTACGAGGAGGCCTGATATACTGCCTCGACGGACTGACTGACCGTTCAGTCAGGGATCGGGCGACGAGACGGGGACGCGGTGGCGGAAGGTCCCTCCACAGAGACGGACGCACGTGGACGCATCCTCTCCCGCGCCGAGGAGTTGTTCGGCAGGCGGGGATATGAAGCGGTCTCGGTGGCGGACATCGCCGAGGCCTCGGACGTCTCGACCGGCCTGGTCTACTACCACTTCAAGGACAAGGCGTCGCTGCTCTCCGCGCTCGTCGACGAGGTGAGCGCGATGACCGGGCGGCTCGTCGAGGAACACCTCGAGCGTCCGGCCGGTCCGAACGATCCGAGCGATCCGGGCGGCCCGGGTCATCCGGGGGACCCGCACGGACCACGGCGGCGCATCGAATCCTTCATCCGCGCGTACATGCGCCTCATCCACGAGCGCCGCGACCTCGTCCGGCTGCTCGCGCGCCAGGTCACCGACGTCGACAACCCCACCGGGCGCGCCGCACTGGGACACATGGCGGACACGATCGAGCGCGTCGCCCACGTGATCGCCGAGGGCGTCGAGTGCGGCGACCTCGACGACGTCGACCCGCAGCTCGCCGCGGAGAGCATCTTCGGGATGCTGCACATCCGGGTGGTCGCGGGGGCGCTCGAGGCACCGCACAGCGCGGCCATCGACAGCGATCCCGAGCACGTCGCGGAGTTCGTGTCCCGGGTGCTGATGGAGGGGATCGGCCGGTGAGCGGCCTGCTGGAACGCCTGGCTGACGCCGTGGTCCGGGGGCGGCGCGCGATACTCGCCGTGGCGGCGCTGCTCCTCGTCGGCGGCGTGTTCGGGATGATGAACGCCGACATCAACTACGACCTCTTCTCCTACCTGCCGGACGACCTCGGATCGGTCCGGGGCTTCGAGATCCTCAACGACGAGTTCCAGCTCGCCAACACCGCCCAGGTGCTCATCGAGGACACGTCCCCCACCGAGGCGAGCGGGTTCGCGGACGAACTGCGCTCGATCGAGGGTGTCGAGCGCGTGGCGTGGGTCGACGACTTCCAGGACATCCGCGTCCCGGAGGAGTTCTGGGACGAGGGCGTCCGCGAGAACTACTTCTCCGGCGGCGCCACGCTCATGCGGGTCAGCTTCGCCGAGGCGATGAACGACCCGCGGACCCGCCGGGCGTACGAGCGGATGCGGGAGGTGCTGCCGCGGGAGCGGGCGTCGATCACCGGCACGCAGCAGCTCGACCTCGAGGACGTCATCTCGGAGGACCAGGTGAAGTTCGCCGCCGCCGCGCTCGGCCTGGTGGCCCTCGTACTGGTGCTGACCATCCCCTCGGTGGTCGTGCCGCTGCTCTTCGTGGTGACCATCGGCCTGTGCGTGGCCTACAACCTCGGACTCTCCTACTACCTCGGTCAGGAGATGTCGTACCTGACCGGCGTGATCGTGTTCGCCCTGCAGTTCGCCGTCACCATGGACTACGCGCTCTTCCTCTATCACCGGTTCGAGGAGGAGAAGCGGGGCGGCCATGTCGAGGACGCCATGCGGCGGGCCATCGTCGGCACGTTCAAGTCGGTGACCGCCGCCTCGCTCACGACGATCGCGGGCTTCCTCGCGCTCGTGGCGATGCGCCTGGGGTTCGGCGCGGACATGGGTCTCACGCTCGCGCGCGGTGTGGCCATCACCGTGGTGGGCGTGCTCACCATCCTGCCGGCGCTGCTCATCGAGGCCGACCCGCTCGTCCGCAGGCTCTCCCACCGCACCTTCGTGCCTGATTTCGGGAAGGCCGGCGCGTTCACCGCCAAGCACGCGCTCACCTTCAGCGTGATCGGCGCGGTCCTGTTCGTGCCCGCGCTGATCGGCTACTCGCAACTCGAGCTCAGCTACGACCTCGACGAGAGTCTCCCCGAGGAGCTGCCGTCACTCGAGGCGCAGGACCGCATCGGGGAGGTGTTCGGATCGGCCGACACGGCGTTCCTCGTGCTCGAGGACACCGGGTCCACGCGTGCCCTCGACGAGGTCTCGGACCGTGTCGCCGACATCGAGGGCGTCGCGGGCGTGTTCAGCTACACGCAGCTCGTCGACCCGCTGATCCCGAGCGAGTTCGTCCCCCGGGAGGCGAAGGACAACTTCTACGAGGACGGCTACACCTACATGGCCGTGGACATCGGCGCGGGGCTCGACGAGGCCGAGACCGACCGGCTCGTGGAGGGTCTCCGCGAGGCCGGCGACTCGTATCCCGGCACGGCGTACGTGACCGGCGCGCAGCTGCTCATCCGCGACATGGAGGCGGTCACCGCGGGTGACGTCGACAGGGTGAACGTGATCAGCGTCATCGCCATCTTCGCGATCATCGCGCTCGCCTTCCGCTCGCTCGCCGTGCCGGTGGTCCTGCTCGCGGGCATCGAGCTCGCCATCTACGCGAACCAGGCGATCAGCGGATTCCTCGGCGGCGAGGTGATCTTCATCGCCGCGCTGGCCATCGGCGCCATCCAGCTCGGGGCGACGGTCGACTACGCGATCCTGCTCACCTCCCGCTTCGAGGAGGAGATGGCCAAGCAGGGTCGGCGCCTCCCGGCGATGCGCACCGCGCTCGGAGAGTCGGCGCAGTCGATCCTGGTGAGCGCCGGGACCATGTTCGCCGCCACCATCGGCATGGTCTTCCTGAGTCGCATCGAGACGATCACCGACCTCGTCGCGCTCATCTCGCGCGGCGCGGTCATCAGCTTCGTCGTCGTGGTCTTCCTGCTCCCCGCCGTCCTGGTGGCGGCCCAGCCCGTGTTCGAGAAGGCCGGCCTCGGCTGGCCGCGTCGCATGGAGAAGAGATGAGCCCGATGCCTGTCACGCTCCCGGACGCCGTCCGCGCGCGCCTCCGCCCGTTCGCCGCGATCGCCGTGCTCGCCGCCGTGCTGACGGCGCTCGCGGGGATCGCGACGTCGCAGCCCGGGGAGGCCGACGTCTCGATCGTCGACGACGAGACCGTCTACGTGGTGGCGGACGCTACGGGAGAGGTGCGCGAGACCGTCGTCGTCGACTGGCTGAAGGTCGAGGGCGAGGGAGAGGTCCGCGTGGTGGATCGCGGATCGGTGCTGGAGGTCGAGCCGCTCGAGGAGGACGCCGACTTCCGGGTCGACGGCGAGGAGATCGCCTGGGACCTGAGGGTGGACGGGCGCAAGGACTTCTTCTACCGCGCGACCACGGACAAGGAGTTGCCGGTCGACGTCGAGGTGACCTATACGCTGGACGGCCGGGAGGTGGCCCCGGACGAGCTCGCCGGGGAGAGCGGCCGCCTGCGGGTGGAGGTGGCGGTGCACAACCGCCTCGAGACCTCGCGCGTGACCACCTACACCACGGGCGCGGGAGAGACGGTGAGCGAGAAGCGCGAGTTCCGGCAGCCGCTGCTGTGCGTGGTGAGGATCGACTTCGACGGCACCCGCTACGACGACATCGAAGAGGACGCCGAGATGATGACCGTGACGGGGGACACCATGAGCTACACCTTCATGACGTTCCCGCAGCCGGACGACAGCGCCGTGATCGAGATGGACGCCACGGACATCGCGCTCGACCCGATCATCGTGAGCGTCTTCCCGGAGATGCCGAGCACGCCCGAGATCGACGTGGAGGCCTCGCTCGCCGAGGTGCGTGACGGCGCCGAAGGCCTCGCCGAGCTCTCCCGCGCGCACATGCAAGTGCTCGACGGACTCGTCACGGAGCTCGATCCGGCCGCCTTCGAGGACGTCGCGTCCCAGGCCGACGGGTTCTCCCAGCTGACCGACGGGGTCACGGAGCTCCGCCGCGGCACGGAAGGCGTCGCCTCGCTCGTGGACGGCCAGATCGCCTACCTCGACGGCGTCATCGCGGGCGTCGACACGACAGCGTTCGAGGACCTGAGCGAGCTCGCCGTCGCCGTCGAACAGCTCGCGGCGGGCGTCGGGGAGGCGCGGACGGGCGTCGAGGACCTCTCGGACCTCGTCGAGCTGCACGCGGGGCTCGCCGACGCGGCGGCCTCGCTGAACGCGTCGATGACGCCGCTCCTGCAGAGCGCCGTCACGTCGTACCCGGCGGACCCGCGGATCCAGGGCGCCTACGGGATGGCGCGGGCGCAGGCCGGCGTGCTCACCACGCTCACCGCCGGCGGCGTGATGGAGGTCCCGGTGGGGCCGGGCGTCACCGCGACCGCCACCGTGCCGGGTATCGGCTCCGTCGCGACGTCGCTGGACGAGGTCGCGGCCGGACTCGCCGACGCGCAGGCCGGGCTGGAGGCGATCGCCGCCGAGGCCGCCGCGCTCGACGAGGTACCCGCCGCCTTCGAGCAGCTCCGCGGCGCCCTCGTCGTGCTCAGGGACGGCGGGGTGGTGGCAGGCGAGCGACTCCCCGGCCTCACGTACACCGCCTCGTCCCTGCGCGACCTCGCCGCCGGACTGCGCGAGCTCGAAGCGGGCCTCGGCGGCGCCCAGGACGGACTCGACGAGTTGGCCTCGCTGCCGGGCGACCTCGCCGATCTGCAGGCCACCCTGCGTGCCCTGCGCGACGGCGGGACGGTGGCGGGCAACCGGCTCCCCGGTATCGCGACCACCGCCGAGGGGCTGGACGAGATGGCGGCGGGGCTGGAAGAGGGTATCACCGAGGCTCGCGCCGGCAAGGCGACCAGCGAGGCGATGAAGCGTGCCGCGGGCGACTACGACACGTTCCTCGGCAAGCCCGAGGGTGCGGAGGGCCGCGTCCGCTTCATCATCAAGCTCGACGGCATCGAGACCGCTGATGAGTAGGATCGGGCGTACCCCGCCGGACCGCGCTCATGAAGCCTAGCCCCGGAGCCTACCCCTCTTCCGCGTCCTTGTCCGCGTCCTCTTCCTCGGTCGCGTCCCCCGACCCCAGCAGGCGCCGGAGTTCCTCGTCGGCCTCGGTCGCCTCTTTCCTCGCGTCCAGGTATTCCTGCGTGGGCTCGGCTGCGAGCTCGTCGTACGCGTCCGCGATGGGCGCCGTGCCGGACTCCGGCAGCTCGGCGGCCAGCGCCGCGACCTCCTCCTCGCGCGTCGAGAGCTCGTCGAGCATGTCGTTGGCCTCCTCGACGTCACCGGAGAGCCACGTCTCGTCGACGCGCTTGGAGAAGCCGAGGAGCTCGGTCTTCGCCTCCACGTAATCGATGAACGGATCGAAGTCCGCCGCCTCGAATCGCTCACCGGCCTGTTCGAACGCTGCCTTCGCCGCCTCGTACTCGTCGATGGCCTGCTGGGTGAGCTGCGTCGAGGCCGTCACTCCCTCCTCGGTGTGCTCGTTGAATCGCTCGACCGCGCGGGTCTCGAGGTCCGCGGCGGCGAGTATCGCGTCCACGCCGCGCCGCGCCGGCTCGACCGCGCGTGCCGCGTCCGCGTTCATCTCCACGATCTCCGTGGCCACCTGGAGCATGTCCTTGCGAGCCTCCGCCGAGGCGCGCACGGCGTCGGCTATCTCCTGGTCCGTCTCGGGAAGCCGGTCGTAGGCGCCGTCCACGAGATCGACCGCCTCGCGCACGTCGTCCAGCGCTCCCGGGACCATCTCGCCCGCGTCGTCGGCGCGCGGGCCCAGCCCCGGCTCGACCTCCGCCTGCACCACGTCGTCCACGGCGAGGACCGCCTCGTCGGCGTCCCGGACCAGCCCGATGGCCTCTTCGAGGTCATCCTGGGCGCGCGCCCTGCCGGCGATCACGTCGTACGCCAGGTAGGCTACGCCGCCCAGGACCGCAGCGATCAACAGGGCGATCAACACGACACGCCGGCGGCTGCGGCGCTCGGGCGTGCTCGTCTTCTCCTCCGCGGATGATGGCATATCGGGACTCCTCCTGGATGGTTCGTCCCGGACGCACCGGGAAGGTCGCGAACGCCTACAAGCATACCCTGCGAGGACGTTAAGGACCCTGAGAAGCGCTTCCGTATTTGGCACACCCGTTGCTATCCTCTGTATCAGAGCGAGGCGACCTGCCTCCCTCCCCACCCCCCTCAGGGCAGGGAACCCGCTCGACTGAAACGGGGCGCGCTTCCCCCCAGCGCGCCCCGTTCTCCTTTTCTCACGTCTTCCGCCCTCGCTTCCGCCTAGCTTCCGCCCGCGCCGCCGGCCGGGTCGCCGCCCGCTCCTTCGCAAGACGCGGCTAAGCCGACGGAGCGCTCGCCGGGTTACGATGCGGTCCGGGGATGCGATCCGAACGTCGAGAGGGGACCCTTGTCGGACGCCACCGAACGACTCCTCAACCTGGCGATGTACATGTCCGAGGCCGGTCCGGTGACCGCCGAGGAGTGCCGCGCCGAGGTCGCCGGGTATCCGGACGAACAGGACGACTCCGCGTTCGCGAGGATGTTCGAGCGCGACAAGGACGCCCTGCGCTCCTTCGGCGTCGTGATCCGGGTGGTCGACGAGGAGACCGAGTCCTACGCCGTGGACGAGGGCATGACCTTCGTCTCCGACGTCGGCCTGGACGAGCATGCCAGGGCGGCCCTGCGCGCCGCGGGAGCGGCGCTGCTCGCCGAGGACGACTTCCCGCTCGCCTCCGCGCTCAGGCGCGCGCTCCTGAAGCTCGGGGGACGGGAGGCGCTCGCCGCGGGCCCCGTCGACCGTCCGCACGTCGGGCGGCACACGTCGGACCGGCCGGTGGACGCGTTGGCGGACGCGTTGGCGGACGCCGTGGACAGGCGCAAGATCGCCCGTTTCTCGTACGCTCGTCCCGGCGCCGAGCCGGGCGAGCGCGCGGTCGAGCCGTACGGCCTCTTCCTGCGGGCGGGGTCCTGGTACCTGGTGGCCCGGGACATCGACAAGGGAGCGATGAGGACGTTCGCCCTGTCGCGGATGTCGGGACTCGTGGTGGAGCCGACGCGTCCCAAGACCCCCGACTTCGAGCGGCCCGCGGACTTCGACGTGACCGTCCACCTCCGTCTCCCGTTCCAGTACGGCGAGGAGACGATCGAGGCGACGATCCGCATCGATCCCGAACATGCCTGGCGGCTGGACACGCTGACGGGGGGCCGAGGGCACGCGAGTCCCCAGGAGGACGGATCCGTCCTGTGGGACGTGACCGTCCGCGACCCGGACCGCCTGTCTCGCTGGCTGGTCGAGCAGGGACCGGGACTCGTCCCGGTCGCTCCCGGACGCCTGGTCGACCGCCTGGCGTCCGGCCTGCGACGGGTGGTGCGGACACATGGCGGATAGCCGTCCGGGGGCCGCGGAGCGCGCCGCGAGACTGCTGCTGCTCATGCCCCTTCTCCGGCGGGGCGAGTCGCTCTCGCTCGGCGAGCTGGCCGATGCCGTGGGCGCCGACCGCGCGGGACTCGCCGAGGACCTGAGGCTCCTCTCGATGTGCGGCGTGCCGCCCTACACCCCCGACGCGCTCGTGGACTGCGAGGTCGACGGCGACGCCGTGAGGGTGTGGGGGGATCCGCCCGCCTTCTCCGACACCGTGCGCCTCACCCGCGACGAGGCCGGAGCGCTGGTCGCGGCGCTCGAGGCGGCCGGATACGACCCTTCCGCCGACGAGTTCGACGCGCTCACGCGTGCCGCTTCGGGCGGGAGCCTGCACGACGCGCTACGAACGCTGCTGGTCGAACCGACCGTCGACCGGGAGGTGCTCGGAGCGCTGCGACGTGCGCTGGAGGCCCGCCACGTCCTGCACGTCGACTACTTCACCGCGTCGCGCGAACGCATGACCGAGCGGGATATCGAGCCGCTCGCCCTGGGGAGGCTCGAAGGCCGTTGGTATCTGGACGCGTTCTGCAGGACCACGGGAGAAGAGAGGACCTTCCGCGTCGACAGGATCGCATCCGTCCGGGGCCTGGATGAACGCTTCGACCGCCCGGCGGGCGGATCGGGTCCGGAGCCGTTCCGCCCGGACCATGCGCCGGTCGCGCTGGTGCGCTTCGAGCCCGACAGCGACGTGTCCGAGAAGGATTGGCCCGGCACTCGCTTCACGGCCGCCGACGACGGCGCGATCCTCGCCGAGGTACCCTACGTCTCCGGGACGTGGCTCGCGCGAAGGGTGACGGCCCGACTCGGGGAGGCGCGCGTGATGGAGCCGTCCGGATTGCAGGAGGTCGTACGCGCGACGGCGAAGGGACTCCTCGACCGCTTGGAGAGGTGAGGGGACTTGGCGAGAGCGGCAGACACGGGACTCCCCCTCCACGACCGTGACCGGTCCGCGAGGGGCGCGTTCATGGCCCGCGACTCGGCGGGGGACGGCTCGGCGTTCGACGGGAGGCCGACCTGCGCCCTGTGCCACGATGACGACGTGTCCGTCGACCACGAGTGGTGCGGCATCTCCCACTCGCTGGTGTGCCGGCGCTGTTGTGAGGGCGTGAGCGGTTTCGATCCCGGACGTCTCATGACGGCTTTCGCGAACTCCGAGACGGTGCTGAGCCCGGCCGAGGTGGCCGAGGTGTGCGCGGCGTGCCCCCATCGCCCGACCTCCCACATCCTCGGTGAGGACGAGCCACCCAAGCACTGCTAGTCGCGTTCCCCGAATCGCGCGGCGACCGCGCTCAGGACGTCCTCCCTCGGCACGATGGCGACGTCGTGCACCGGGAGCGCCTCGAGGAACGCGCGCCCGTAGGCCTTCGGACCGGCGACCCTCGTGTCGCAGATCACCAGGCATCCCTCGTCGCTCCCGCTGCGGATCAGCCTCCCCGCGGCCTGCTTGAGCTCGATGATCGCCCTCGGCAGGTAGTGTCGGCTCCACCATCGCGCCGGATCGCGCTCCTTGAGCTCCTCGAGCACCGGGTCGCCCGGATGCGCGAACGGCAGCCGTACCACCGCCACGCAGCGCAGGGTGTCGCCCTTGGCGTCGAACCCCTCCCAGAAGGACTTCGTCGCGAACAGCGAGGCGGTCCGGTCCGAGACGAACTCGTCACGCACCCGCTTGGTCGATCCCGGCCTCTGAGCCACGAGCCGCAGACCCTCCGCCTCCAGCCGAGGGGCGAGCGCGCGATGCAGGCGCCGCAGGTCGCGCCGGTTCGTGAACAGGGTGAGGACGCTGCCGCCCATGGCCACGTGCAGGTCGTACAGGAACCCCTCGAGCTCGGCGACGTAGTCGGACGCGTTGGGTTCGGGGAGGTCCGAGGGGACGAACGCGGCCATCTGGCGCTCGAAATCGTACGAGGACGGGAGTCTCATCGCACTCCACGAACCCTCCTCGAGCCGATCGAGGCCCACGCCGCGGGCGAAGTGCGCGAAGTCGTCCCCCGCGGCGATCGTCGCCGAGCTGAAGATCACCGACCGCACGTCCGGGAAGAACGTCTTCGCGAGGACCTCCCCCACGTCCAGCGCCTGCGCCGCGAGGGCCCCGGAGACCACGTCCGGGCGGCGGTCGAGGGTCGCGCTGTAGACGTACGCCCGCTCTTCCCCCTCGAGCACCGTCTGCAGCCCTTCCAGGTTCGCCTGGACCCGCGAGAGCTGCCCGGCGAGGTCCGCACGGTCGTCGGTGGGACGCACCCCGGCCTCCTCCATGATCGTGAACAGCCGCCGCCCGTCGTCGATCAGCTTGGTGAGGTTACGGACGAGCGAGCGGCCCACGCCGGCCGCGACGCTCCACTCGTGTCCGCCCCGGATGGCCGGGGTGAGGCGCACCTCCCGGCGGTCGTAGTCGGACTCGGAGCCGCCCGGCAGGGACTCGAGCTCGGAGAAGAACGAGCCGGTGATGGTGAGCGACTTGCGGGCGGAATCCCGCATCCGCTCGACGAGCTCGTAGGCCTCCTCGCGCAGTTCGTCGGAGTCGATGCCGCCGAACACGCCCGTGAGCCCCCGCAGCGGACCGCCCTTGCGTACCGAGAGACCACGCAGCGTGGTGCGCAGGAACCCGTGGTCCGCGCCCACCGAGAGCTGCTTGCGTGCCTCCTCCTCCGCCGCGTGGGCCTCGTCGACGATCCAGTGCCGGATGGGCGGGAGGATGCCGCCTCCCGAGGTGAGGTCTCGGAACATGAGCGCGTGGTTCGTGACCACCACGTGCGCGCCGGCCGCCCGGCGCCTCACGCCGTGCAGGTAGCAGAGCGCGGGGTAGTAGCGGCAGCGCCTGCGGGTGCAGTCGACGCTGCCGGCGGTCACCGCGGTCCGCAGCTCAGGACGCCAGTGCAGGTTCACGGCGTCCAGATCGCCCCACGGGGACTGCGCGGTCCAGGTGAGCAGCATCGCGGCGTCGACGAGCGCGTCCTGCGAGATTCCCTCGCCGGCCAGGAGCCGGTCGAACTTGCGCAGGCAGAGGTAGTGCTCGTACCCCTTGAGCGCGACGAAGTCGAAGTCGCGCATGAGCGTGCCCGCCAGCGCGGGCAACTCTCCGTACACGAGCTGGTCCGTGAGCGCGTTCGTCTTCGTGCCCACACCCACGGCGACCCCGTTCTCCAGCGCGAACAGCACCGCGGGGACGAGATACGCCACCGACTTGCCCACCCCGGTCCCCGCTTCGACCGCGAGGTGTCGCCCCTCGCACAGCGCGGCTCGGACGCCCTCCGCCATGGCGAGCTGCTCGCCGCGGGCCTCGTAGTCCGGGTACATGCGGCACACCGCTCCACCCTCGTCGAACTCGGAGGCGACCGCCTCCGAGGGGGTGCCGCTGACGCGGACCGCCTCCGCGTCCGCCAGCTCCGCCGGTCGCCGGCCCTTCGTCGCGGCCCTTCGCACGTCCCTGAGGTCCGCGGGCGGCGCCGGGCGGGCGGCGGCCGCCTTCGACACGATCCGGCGCAGCGGCCACTCGGTGCCGGGGGCCAGACCCGCCGCCGCCGCCAGGATCCCCGGCGGGAGGCCGTCGAGGGCGGCCAGGCACACGCGCCACAGCCCGAACACCGCGCGCGCGTCCGGCTCCGCGCGGTGCGGGGCGCCGTCGAGCCCGAACGCCGCCGCGAGGTCCGCGAGCCGGTGACTGCGCAGCCGCGGGAGCGCGATGCGAGCGAGCTGGAGGCTGCACAGCCACTCGTTGTCCAACACGATCCCGGCCTCGCGGGCGACCCGGGTGAGGAACGCCCGGTCGAACCCGCAGTTGTGCGCGACCAGGTCGGCGTCACCGACGAACCCCGCGAGCCCGGCGATCACGCTCGCCTCGTCCGGCGCGTCACGCACCATCGTGTCGTCGATGCCGGTGAGGATCGTCGTCTCGCGGGGGATGCGACGTCCGGGGCGCACGAGACTCGAGAACCGGCCGACCTCCTCCGGGCCGCGCGCCTTGATCGCCGCGACCTCGATGAGGCGGTCCTGCTGCCGGTCGAACCCGGTGGTCTCGACGTCGAGGTATACGATCTCCTCCTCGAAGCCGAAGGAGCGCCGCGCGGCATCGGCGGCGAAGCCGTCATAGGCGGCCGCGACGTCCGGATCGGTACCGGGAACCAAGAAGCGCGCAAGCGCGGGAGAGACCATGGCCGAAGGTTAGCACGCGGCTCGGACGCCGCGACGCCGCCCCGTGAGGAGCGGCGTCCCCGCTACTTCATGCCGGTGACGGCCTTGTCGTTGACCACCCAGCCGCCGTCGACGGCCTGGAAGACCCACTGGTTGGTGAACGTGCCGTAGTCGGTCCCCTGATCGACGATCACGGTGTAGAAGCCGTCGTCCGTGTCCTGGAAGCTCACGAGCTCGTATCCGGTCACCCCGTAGCCCTGGATGGTGGCCTGGAAGTCCTCGACGGTCGGATACGTCTGGACCTTGTCCGAGGTGGGGAGCCTGTTGTACGCGTCGCCGAAGTCGCCTGCGAGCAGGGACTCGTAGTAGGCGGACGCGAAGTCCTCGGGAGTCGTGTCGGCGGGCACCTGCGTGGCCTCGGCCGGATCGACCTCGGCGACCGCCGTACCGGCGGGCATGTCGGCGGGGACGTCGCCCTGCGACGGCGCGGACTGCGCCGCGTCCTGGGTGGGCGGCGGAGTGTCGTCACCGGCGAGCGCCGGCCACGCGACGATCCCGACCACCACCAGGAGCAGGACCACGACGGCGCCGAGCAGCGCGACGACCGTCTTGTCGGCGCCTGCGCGCGGGCCCGTCGCCTGCCCGTCGTCCTGCTGGATCTCATCGTCTTCGCGGATCTCGTCGGTCATGCGGGTATCCCTCCGTCTGCCTGCGCGAACCCTCCGGATGCCGGACGGCCCGTGATCACGCCCCTCATCCAAGCGAGAACGATGCCGGAGCGTCTACCCCCGCGCGGCCCCGCCGCCTCGGCCTCCGACTCGGGCGCCGGCCGAGCAGACGGAGTCGCCGGCGCATGTGCGAGAGGCCGAGCGCCCACTCGCGGGTCAGGTCCCTGTGCACGTAGGGGCCCACTCACTCCTCCGGCTTCTTCGTGCCCACGCACTTCGCGATCCCGCAGGTCATGCAGGCGCCCGTGCAGGCGCCGACGACCGGCTTCACCGCTCCGCAGCGCGGGCAGCGCTCCTCGCTGGACGGATAGCCGCACTGGAGGCAGCGCGTCTTCGGCACGTCGGTCGACCCCGCCTCGTCCGTCACGGTCTCGTCCGTCACGGCCTCGTCGCGGACGGTCCGCTCATCGGCACGATCGTCGCGTCGCTCCGTCATGCGACCAGCTCCAGCGCCCGCGTCAGCAGGCCGCCCACGAGGAAGGCCGTGCCCACCGACGCGACCAACAGGAAGAGCAGGTAACGCAGACCGCGCTCCTTGAGGATGACCATCATCGACGCGATACACGGCACGAACAGCGTGATGGTCACCATGCCGACGAGCAGCTGCAGCGGGTCGAGATCCATGAGGAAGAAGCCCGTGGCGCCGAAGTCGCGGCGGACGAATCCCATGACGAACGCGGTGGCCGCCTCCTGAGGCAGGTGAAGCCACGAGACGACGAGCGGGGCGGCGGCGTCCTGGATCCAGGCGAGCGCACCACTGACCTCGAGAGTCGAGATGATGAGAGCGCCCGCCGCGAAGAACAGCGCGACCTCCTTCATGAAGTGCCACACCTTGAACCCGGTCTTGCGCAGCACGTTGCCGAGGCGCGGTACGCGCAGCTGCGGCAGGTCGATGAGCAGGTCGGTGGTGGTCCCGGGGGTGATGCGCGCGAGCACCGTGCCGACCATCACGAACACGACGCCGACGACGCCCACGTACGCGAGCGAGTACCGCGCCCCGACCTTGCCCATGAGCGCGGCGATGACCGCGATCTGCGCCGAGCACGGGACCGCGATCGCCATGAGCGCGGTGGCGATGATGCGCTCCCGGCGGGAGCCGAGGATCCGGGTGGTGAGCGTACCCATCGTCACGCATCCGAACCCGAGGATGAGCGGGATGACGGCGCGACCGTTCAGTCCGATGCCCGAGAGCGCCCTGTCGGTCAGCGCCGCGATGCGCGGCAGGTACCCGGTGTCCTCGAGCAGCGACATGACCAGATAGAAGCCGGACACGAGCGGCAGGATGACCGCCAGCAGGTAGGTGGGCGTGAGGGTGAGGACCCCGAACTCGCCGGCGAGCACCGCGTACGGGAACCCGCCCTCGCCGAGCAGCGATCCGAACAGGTCCTGCACCGCCGGCACGAAGTGGGCGAGCATGATCTCCGATTCGAGGAAGTCCACGATCACACCGGCCACGAACTCCCCGAGCAGCTTATAGACGCCGTAGAGCACCGCCAACAGCATCGGGATGCCGGTCAGCGGGTTCATCATCCAGTGACTCAATCGCGTCGTGAAGCTCGCGCCCGAGGTCGTGTGCCGCACGACGTGTCCGATGATGTCGTCGACGCGCTCCCGGCGTTCGCGGTAGCTCTCGGCCCGCAGCCCGCGCGGCTCCAGGCCGTGTCTCGCGGCGACCTCGGCGTCGCCCTCGAGCACCATGAGCGCGTCCGGCCGCGAGCCGGTGTCTTCTTCCAGCTCGCGCATCTCGTCCTCGAACGCGTGACCCCAGTGCCCGGTCATCGCCTCGGCGAGGCACGGCTCGAGGCGGTCCATCCCCTCGCCGGTGACCGCCACCGTCTCGACGACGGGCACGCCCAACAGGTCCGAGAGGAGGTCGACGTCGATGACCACACCGTGCCGACGGGCCTCGTCGACCATGTTGAGCACGACGAGGACCGGCAGACCCATATCGATGAGCTGGAGCGTGAGGAACAGGTCGCGCTCGAGATGCGCCGCGTCGACCACGTCGACGACGGTGCCCGCCTCCAGGATGACGTCACGCGCGACGATCTCCTCGTCGTTGAAGGAGGACACGCCGTACACGCCCGGGGTGTCGACGACGTCGCGGTCCCCGAGCTTGCCGTGCAGCACCTCGACCGTGGTGCCGGGGAAGTTCGAGACCGTCACGTACGAGCCGGTCAGCGAGTTGAAGACCACCGACTTGCCGACGTTGGGATTGCCCGCGAGGACGATCGTCCCGGAGCGGGATCCGTCGTTTTCGCCTTCGCCTTCGCCGGCCGGGCCGTCGGGCCGCGTCGACCTCGCTCGCCCGGGCGTCTCACAGTGACTCATCGGTGCCCTCGATCTCGCCCGCCTCGAGCCCGTGACGGCCACGGCGGCCCGCACCGCGGCCGGGACCCGCACCGCGGCCGCGAACCGCACCGCGGCCGTGGCCGACATGCGCCGCCTCCGCGGCCCGGTCCACGACGATGCGGCGTGCGAGCTTGCGACCCACGGCGATCTCCTGGCGCCCGAGACGGATGACGATCGGCCCGGCGGGGATCCTGGTGGCCAGACGGACGTCGGCGCCCTCACCCAGCCCGAGGCGGATCGCCTGCACGCGCACGTCCTCGTCACCCACATCCACGACGGTCGCTCGCTCGCCCGGCCGCAGCCGGTCGAGCGTGAGCCGTCCCGCATGCGCGGAGTGCGCTCCCGTGGCGCTGTCGTGCCGTCCGCCCCGGTCGCCGCGCCTGCCGCGCCTATCGCCGTTCCCGCGTGCGATCATGTCGTCCCGCCGTCCTTCTCCCATGTCGATGAGAAGCTATTCCGTCATCTAGCTGGTGCATTTAGAGTCGTCTAAAGCCCTCGTTCATGCAGTCTAAGCACACTTCGTGCCACGGTCAAGTGATCGCGCGACCGTTACGCTATCATCTCGCCCGAAGGGGAGTAGCTGTCCGGCCGCGAAACGCCGCCGGAAGGCAGATCGTCATCACGGGCGCCGCGCCCCGGTCTGTCGAGGAGTCCGCGACTCCATTGCGAGACCTTCTCTCGGTGACGACCGACGCGAACAGGAGGCTCCGATGACGTCCGCTGACCCTGACGACCGTCCGCCAGAGACCGACGACCGCATGCCCGAGCCCGACCAGGCCGCCCTTCGCGAGGCCCACACCGCCGAGGTCGGTTCGATCCTCGAAGCGCTCGACACCGGTGAGGACGGGCTCTCCTCCGAGGAGGCGGCCGAGCGCCGCCGGCGGTACGGACCCAACGTCCTCCCGGAGGGCAAGAAGCGCGGGCTGGGCGCGATGGTCCTCTCCCAGTTCACCGATTTCCTCATCCTGCTGCTCATCGGCGCCGCGATCGTGTCCGGTCTCCTCGGCGAGGTGGCCGACACGGTCGCCATCATCGTGATCGTCGTGCTCAACGCCGTCATCGGCGTGGTGCAGGAGTACCGCGCCCAGCGGGCGATGGAGGCCCTGCGGGAGATGGCCGCCGTCGTCGCGACCGTCCGCCGGGACGGCGCCACGGTGGAGGCGCCGGCGAGCGAGCTCACGCTCGGCGACGTCGTCGTGCTGGACGCGGGCAAGGTCGTCCCCGCCGACCTGCGGCTCGTCGAAGCCGCGCACATGCGTGTGGCCGAGGCCACCCTCACCGGCGAGTCCCTGCCGGTCGACAAGTCCACGGCTGCCCTGGAGGAGAAGGACGTCCCGCTCGGGGACCGCTCGAACATGGCGTATCGCGGCACGCAGGTGGTCGGCGGCCGAGGCGTCGGCGTGGTGGTGGCGATAGGCGCGGACACCGAGCTCGGGAGGATCGCGGGCATGCTCGGCGAGACCGGCGACGCCCGCACGCCCCTGCAGAAGCGACTCGCCCAGTTCGGCCGGGGCCTCGGCCTCGCCGCCATCGCCCTGTGCTCGCTCGTGTTCGCCGTCGGGATCATCCGCGGCGAGGACGTCCTCACCATGTTCCTCACCGCGGTGTCCCTGGCGGTGGCCGCGGTGCCGGAAGCGCTCCCGGCGGTGGCGACCGTCACGCTCGCGCTCGGCGCCCGCAAGCTCGTACGCACGAACGCCCTGGTGCGCCGGCTCCCCGCGGTGGAGACGCTCGGGTCGGTCACTTTCATCTGCACCGACAAGACCGGCACGCTCACGCTCAACAGGATGACCGCGGAGCGTCTGGCCGTCGGTCCGGCCGTCGGCGAGGACGTGCGCGAGGAGCTTCTTTCGCGTGGGGGGGACCCCTCGAGTGAGGGGGGCGCGGACGGAGGGTCCGCCTGGACCTGGCTCGCGCGGGGGATGGCGCTGTCCAACGACGTGACCGTCGGCGAGGAGACGATCGGCGACCCCACGGAGATCGCGCTCGTCGAGGCGGCCGCGGCCTCCGGCTTCGCGCGGGCCGGACTGCTCGACGAGTACCCCCGCGTGGCGGAGGTGCCGTTCGACTCCGGCCGCAAGCTCATGACCACGGTGCACGCGCTGCCCGGCGGCGGCTACGTCTCGTTCACGAAGGGAGCCCTCGAGGCGGTCCTCGAACGCTCGCGGGCCGCGCTGGACGCCTCCGGCGGCGAGCGGGATGTCGACGAGGAGCGTCTGACCGCCACGGCCGACGGGTGGTCCGCGGACGGCCTGCGGGTGCTCGCACTCGGCATGCGGCGCCTCGACGAGGCGCCCTCGGACCCGACGGAGGAGGATCTGGAGCGTGACCTCGTGTTCCTGGGACTCACCGGTCTCGTCGACCCCCCGCGCGAAGAGGCGCGCCAGGCGGTCGCCACCTGCGTCGAGGCGGGCATCGTGCCCGTCATGATCACCGGGGACCACCCCTCCACCGCGCTGGCCATCGCCGAACGCCTGGGCATCGCCGACGACGAAGACCGCATGATGACCGGCGCTCAGCTGGAGGAGCTCGACCTCGAGCGCTTCGAGCACCGGGTGGAGGACCTGCGCGTGTATGCGCGCGTCGCGCCGGAGCAGAAGCTCAAGATCGTGCGGGCGCTGCGGGACAAGGGCGAGTTCGTCGCGATGACCGGCGACGGCGTCAACGACGCGCCCGCGCTCTCGAAGGCGGACATCGGCATCGCCATGGGCGTGACCGGCACCGACGTGGCCAAGGAGGCCGCGGACATGGTGCTGCTCGACGACAACTTCGCCTCCATCGTGCTCTCGGTGCGCGAAGGGCGCCGCATCTTCGACAACATCCGCAAGTTCATCAAGTACACGATGACGAGCAACTCGGGCGAGATCTGGACCATCCTGCTCGCCCCGCTCATCGGCCTGCCCATCCCGCTGCTGCCCATCCACATCCTGTGGATCAACCTCGTCACCGACGGCCTGCCCGGCCTGGCCTTCGCGCCCGAGCCCCAGGAGCCGAGGATCATGAAGCGTCCGCCCCGGCCGCCGAAGGAGAGCATCTTCGCCGACGGGCTCGGGATACACCTGGTGTGGGTGGGCCTCCTGATGGGCGCGGCGTCGTTGATCACGCAAGCGGTGGCGATCGAGATGGACCTGCACTGGCAGACGATGGTGTTCACCGTGCTGTGCTTCTCGCAGATGGGCCACGCGCTCGCGGTCCGCTCCGACCGCCTGTCGGTCTTCCGCCAGGGCCTGCTCTCGAACCGGCCGATGCTCGGCGCGGTCGCGCTCACCGTGGTCCTGCAGCTGGCCACCATCTACGTGCCATTCCTGCAGCCGGTCTTCAAGACGAAGGCGCTTACCCCGGTCGAGCTCGCCGCCGCCCTCGCGATGTCGACCGTCGTGTTCTGGGCCGTCGAGATCGAGAAGTGGCGCAAGCGCACCCTGGACCGCCGTGCGGACGAGGCCGCGGCTTCAGCCGCGGAGACGGCTTCCGGATAGGCGCTAGCCGGGGAAGGCGTCGAGCACGAGGCGCTCGCAGAGTCGATCGAACTCGATCCCCGCCGCGCGCGCGGCGTCGGGCAGCAGACTGGTCTGCGTCATCCCGGGGATGGTGTTGACCTCGAGCACCCAGACGTCTTCCGATTCGTCCGCGATGAGATCCACGCGCGACATATGGCGGCAGCCGAGCGCCAGGTGCGCGGCGATCGCCTGACGCGAACACTCCTCGCGCACGTATTCGCTCACCCGCGCGGGGATGATGTGCCGGCTCATCCCCGGGACGTACTTGGACTCGTAATCGTAGAACTCGTGTTCCGGGACTATCTCGAGGGTCGGCAGCGGTTCGGGGTCGTCGGTGCCGAGCACCCCCACCGTCAACTCGACGCCCTCGACGAAGCGTTCGACGAGGATGGTCTCGTCGTGCTCGAAGCCCAGCGCGAGCGCGTCGGCGAGCTCCTCGGCGCGATGCACGATCGTGACGCCGATCGCCGAGCCCTCGCGACACGGCTTGACGACCACCCGCTCGCCGAGCCGCGCCACCAGGTCCGCCTCGTCGACCTCCCGCCCTCGCGCGAGCAGCGCGTGCGGCGGCGTGGGCACACCGGTGGCCTGGAAGACGAGCTTGGACACGTGCTTGTCCATGGCCAGGGCGCTCGCGAGCACACCTGAGCCGACGTAGGGGATGCCCAGCAGCTCGAGCAGCCCCTGGACCGTGCCGTCCTCGCCCCAGCGGCCGTGCAGGCAGATGAAGGCGACGTCGGGCTCGGCGGCCCTGATGCGCTCGATGAAATCCGGCTCGGCCGTGTCCACCTCGAGCACCGTGAAGCCGCGTTCGGCCAGTGCGTCGCGGACCTGTCCGCCCGTCACCAGAGAGATGTCTCGCTCGGCGGATCGCCCTCCCATGAGCACGGCGACCCGTTGTGGACGCACCGGTACCATCCGGTCTCCCCTCGGCCCGACGGCCTTCCGCCCTACCGCCTGCGGTCAGCCCGGATGGTACCACGCGACCACGACACGACCGCCCCCACCAGCGCGAAGCCGGCGGCCGCGCGGAACGCCACGGAGATGCCGCCGACCACCCGGCGGGCCTGCTCCGCGTCGAGGGTGACCGCACTCGTGAGCAGGTCGGGGTCGGCGAGTTGCGAGGCCACGAGCGCGCCCGACACCGCGATGCCGAGCACCATGCCCACGTTGCGCGCCTCGCCGACCACCGCGGACCCCACGCCCCGGCGGTTCGCCGGGGTGGCCCCGAGGATCGCGCTCGTGTTCGGCGACTGGAAGAACGCGGAGCCCGCCCCCTGCAGGAGGAGGAGCGCCACCACCATCCAGATCCCGGTCCCCGGCTCCAGCCTCGAGAGCCCGAACAGCGCCGCCGCCACGCCCACCAAACCGCCCGTCGAGAGGCCCTGCGCCCCCCACCGATCGGAGAGGCGCCCGGCGAGCGGGGCGAGCAGCGCGAGGGCCACCGGGGCCGCCGACATGATCAGGCCCGCGGTCTGCTCGCCGACGTCTTTCGCCCTCAGCAGGTAGAACGGCATGAGGAACGAGACGGAGAACATCGCCAGATACGCGAGCACCGCGGAGAGGGCGCCCGCCGAGAAGGCCCAGCGGTCGAAGAGCCGCAGGTCCAGCATCGGGTGCTCGATCCGGCGCTCGAGCGTGACGAACGCGACGCCGAGCGCGGCGGCCCCGGCGAACGCCGCGAGTATGACCGGCGAGTCCCAGCCGAGACGGTCCCCCTCCGAGAGCCCGTAGAGCAGGGAGAGCAGCGCACCGCCCGACAGCAGTGCGCCCGGGACGTCGATCGGCTCGTCGCGCGGGACATCGTCGGGTATCACCCGCCACGCGAACAGCGCCCCGGCGACGGACAGCGGCACGTTGATGAGGAAGATCGACGGCCACCCGAAGCGGCCCACCAGGAATCCCCCGAGGATCGGCCCGGCCATCAGGCCGACCGAGACCGACAGCCCCACCAGACCCAGCGCTCGGCCCCGCCGCTCCGACGGGAACGTCTCGGCGACGATCGCCGGCCCGGCGGCGAACATCGCGGCCGCCCCGACCGCCTGGAGCGCCCGAGCGGCGACCAGCCAAGCGAGCGTGGGGGCGAGCGCGCTCGCCAAGGATCCGACGCCGAACACCAGGAAGCCGGAGACGTAGAGGCGCCGCAGTCCCCAGATATCCCCGACGCGACCCATCGTGAGGATCAGCGCGGCGTTCGTCAGCAGGTAGATGCTCGCGACCCACCCGACGGCGGTGAGCCGAGCGCCCAGGTCGGCGGAGACGGCCGGCAGGGCGATGTTGACTATGCTCGAGTCCAGCGGCGCCATGAACGTCCCCGCCATGATCGAGACGAGAACGAGCGTATGGCCCGAGACCTGCTCGTCGGTCTTCACGGGGTCTTCACCGCCTCTTCGCACCATCACACGCAAGACGGGTAGAATACCCTACTGCGAACCCGCCGCGCGCGAACGCGGCGCTGATGCGCTCCCGTGATGACGTCGTCACACGCTAGAAGGTGGAACACATGCAGGACGACCCGACCGACCGCCACGAACGGATCGATCCCGACGAGACCTCGGCCGCCGACACCGGCGCGCCGGTCCCTCCGCCGCCCCCTCCCGAAGGGGTCCCCGCGCCCGAAGCGCAGGTCCGCCCCGATGCCCACGTCCACCAGGCCGGCGACGTGCGTGTGGACCCGCACGCGGCCACGGCCGCCGACCGCTCGCACGTCGAGGGTCCGAGCTCGTCCGGCGGAGGCGTGAAGGCCGGCTGCATCGGGGCGCTGGTGGCGCTCATCATCGCCTCGATAGTCGGTCTGGCCGCGGGATTCGCGGGCGCTTGGCTCGTCGTCGAGGACCGCGTGGCCGCGCCCGGGGCCGACGGGACCGACGGAGCCGCCGAGGAGCGCACCGTCAGGGTGGTCGAAGGAGAGACCGAGGAGGTCGTCGCCGCGGCCGCGGCCGCCGCGCTCCCCAGCGTGGTGAACATCGACGTCACCAGCGGCGGTGAGGACGGGGACGGCGACCTGCCCGAGGGCCATCCCGGTGTCCCGGTGGTCGGCAACGGCTCCGGCGTCGCCTACCGGTCGCTCGACGGGAGCGGCACCATCATCATCACCAACCATCACGTGATCGCCGACGCGAGCGAGATAGTGGTCACCGACACGAACGGCGACAGGTACGACGCGGAGATAGTCGGCTCGGACCAGAACACCGACATCGGCGTGCTGAGGATCACGGGCGACGTGGAGCCGGTCGAGTTGGGCGAGTCCGACGAGCTCGTGGTGGGCCAGCTCGTGGTGGCCATAGGCTCCCCCTTCGGGCTGCAGCAATCGGTCACCTCGGGCGTGGTGTCCGCGATCGGGCGCTCGCTTCCCGATTCCGTCGGAGAGGAGCCGGGCGTCTACCCGCTCGTCGACGTCATCCAGACCGACGCCGCGATCAATCCGGGCAACTCCGGCGGGGCGCTCGTCGACCGCACCGGCAAGCTCGTCGGGATCAACACCGCCATCTTCTCCGAGAACGGCGCGAGCGCGGGCATCGGATTCGCCGTGCCCGCGGACATCGTCCAGCGGGTAGCCGACGAGATCATCGAGACCGGCGAGGCGAAGGCGCCGTTCCTCGGCATCATCGGGCAGACGGTGAGTCCCTTCGTGGCCGACGAGGAGGGCCTCGGCGTCGAGGAGGGCGCTCTGATCGTCGAGATCACCGAGGGCACCGGGGCGGCCGAGTCGGACCTGCGGCCCGGCGACGTGATCGTGTCCTTCGACGATGAGTCCATCCGCTCGATGGACGACCTCATCCTGGCGGTCCGCCAAAGCGAGGTCGGCGACACCGTCACGGTCGGTATCGTGCGCGACGGGTCCGAGATGGACGTCGAGGTCGAGGTGACGGCGAAGCCCGACGAGCTCGAGCTATGAGCCGGCGGTCTCTGCGCGCCTGCGCCGGCTGCGCCGGTACAGGGTGACCACGCCCCACGCGAGTAACGGGACCGCGATCACGGCGACGGGCACGGCGACGAACAGCCTGCGGTCGATCCCGCCGTCGTCCTGCGCCTCGAGCAGCTCCCGCCGGGCCTGACGCCGCTCCTCCGCCGACGCGTAGACCGCCTGCGAGGCCTCCGTCATCAGGGTGGTCGGGATCTCGACCCCGGCCGCCTCGGCGACCTCCTCGGAGACCGACCGGTAGTACAGCGTGGCCGTCACATGAGCCCTCCCGGACCCCGGCATGGTGAACGAGAACCCGACCTCGTCGGTCTCCTTCGGCGGGATGCGCTCGTCGATCGCGATCGACGTGGCCTCCCAGAGCGGCACCGGGTGTGCTCCCGTGGCGTCGGCGAGCTCGAACCGGTAGTCGTGGCGCTCCCGCGCCACCTCCGCGCCCGCCTCGTCGGTGACCACGAACTCGAGCCACATCCGCCTGAACTCGACCAGCCCGGTGGGGAGGTAGTGCCCGGCCCCCACGTTCTCGACGGTGACCGTGACGTCGGTCTCGCCGCCGGCCGGGACGTACTCCTCCGCCATCGCGAGCCGGACCTCCGCCGCTGCCTTCAGGCGCTCCTCGGCGAGCTCGGAATCCCCTAGCCCCACGTTGCCGCCCGCGAAGGTCATCAGGTACACGTGGTCGCGGTCGACCCCGAACGATGCGGCCTTCCCGGGGAACGGCTTCGTGACTCCCGGTCCCGGGGTCATATGGCAATCCTGGCAGGTGATCCCCTCGGCGGCGTACGGCCCTTCCTTCCACTCCGTGTAGGTCATCTCGAGCGGGAGACCGTTCGTCGGGTGGTACACGTCGTGACACGTGCCGCAGAACTCCGCCGTCTCGTGATAGGGCGAGTAGGCGGTCTCGTGCGAGGGCGACTTGGAGTCGTCGTACTGGGCGCGCTTGGTCCCGTCGGGCTGATCGAGGGCGTACGAGGCGTTGCCGGTGCGGTCGCCGAGCCGCCCCGTCACCTGATGGCAGAAGTCGCAGGTCACACCCTCCTGAGCGACGGGCGACGCCTGCTCGTAAGGAACGCCGGGACCGAGCTCCCCGGCCATGACGGCGATCGGGGTGTGGCACGAGTCGCAGAAGGGCTGCAGCGCGCCGTCGGTGGCCTCGTTCGCGAGCTCGAGCTCGTGGCGGTAGATCGGGTCTGAGAGCGCCTGCGCGTGCATGGAGAGCTCCCAGGTCCGTACGAGGTCGTCGTGACAGCCGCAGTCGCCCGCGCCGGCCTCGAAGGCCGAGGAAGGGATCTCCGGGAGGGCCGAGGCGTCGGCCGACGACAGGAGGATCGAAAGGAAGAGCGGCGCCACCACCACCAGCGCCGTCAGCGGCGCCACCGCCGGCACCACCGGGGAGCGGGGCCTCAGAGGCCGCGAGCGTACGGCATTACGATCCATCGATATGGCTCCTCGTCCGTGACGTGGCTACACTCTAGCATCGAGTCTCTCGCGTCGACTCCGCCGTCCGAGCGTCTCCGGTTCACCACCGAACGGAGGAGGCAGACTCCTCGCCCCGAGCGAGAGGGTTCCCGGCGGGCCGATGTCGCGGACCGGGGTCGTTCGGGCATACAGGGCACGAGAGAGGACGCGAGCGAGACGACGAGGACGGGACGAGAACGCGCGCAACGAGAACAGAACGGAAGGAGCACTCACATGGTCGAGACCTATCGCTGCTCCGGCTGCGGGTACTTCCACGTCGGGCCCGCGCCCGACACGTGCCCGGTCTGCGGAGCCCCCAAGTCCGCTTTCAAGCCGTACGACGGCCCCGAGAAGGACCTCGCGGGCACCGACACGCTGGAGAACCTGAAGGCCGCGTTCGCCGGGGAATCCCAGGCGAACCGCCGCTACACCCTCTGGAAGCGCATCGCGGAACTCGAAGGCGCCGATAAGGCCGTCGCCGCCTTCGCTCGGGCGGCGAACGAAGAGACCGCCCACGCGCTCGGTCATCTCGCCTACATGGGCGAGTTCGGCTCGACGAGAGAGAACCTGGAGAAGGCGGCCGCCGGCGAGGACTACGAGACGGCCGAGATGTACCCCGAGTTCGCCGAGACGGCGGAGCGGGAGGGCTTCGACGCGATCGCGCAGTTCTTCCGCCAGGTGGGCAGCTACGAGAAGCAGCACCGTGACGAGTATCGAGCCGCTCTCGAGGACCTCGAGTAGTCGGCCGGGCGCCGCACCGCGAAGCGTGAACGAGGGGCGCGTCGACATCAAGACGCTCGACCGGGCCGGCCTGCGGGAGCACATCGAGTGCCTCGGAGAGCCGGCCTATCGGGTGCGCCAGGTCCTGCGCTGGCTCTACGCCCGGCGGGTCCACACCTTCGAGGAGATGACGGATCTCTCGCTCGACCTCCGCCGCCGGCTCTCCGAGCGGTTCTCCATCTCCGCCCTCGAGCCGGTGGAGACATTCACGTCCGAGGACGGCACTCGCAAGTATCTCCGGCGATTGGCGGACGGGGAGACGGTCGAGAGCGTGGGCATGCCCGCCGGCCGGCGGCTGACCGTGTGCTTCTCGACACAGGCCGGATGTGCGATGGGGTGCGCCTTCTGCGCCACGGGTCGCGGCGGATTCGTGCGTGACCTCGCCGTGGGAGAGATCGTCGACCAGGTGCTCGCGGTCGGGGACGACCTCGGCCGACGGGTCACGAACGCCGTGGCGATGGGTCAGGGAGAACCGTTCGCGAACTACGAAGCGACGCTCGGCGCGCTGCGGCTGATGAACGATCCCGACCTGCTCGGGATCGGCGCGCGACACCTCACCGTCTCCACCTGCGGGATGCTCGGCGCGATACGCAGATTCGCGTCGGAGCCCGAACAGTTCACGCTCGCCGTCTCGCTCCATTCCGCCATCCAGGGGACACGCGACCGGCTGATGCCGGCGATGTCCGGCCGGCCCCTGCCCGATCTCCGCCGCGCCCTCGCCGACTACGCTGAGACGACCGGCCGGAGGCCGACCCTGGAGTACGCCCTGATCGAGGGGGTCAACGACGACGAGGCGCACGCCCGCGCGCTCGCGGAGTACTGCGAGGGGACGCTCGTCCACGTGAACCTCATCCCATGGAATCCGGTGCCGGGGACGGGGATGTCCGCCGCCGCGGCCGACAGGATCTCGGTGTTCGCCGATCGCCTGGCCCGCGCCGGCACCGAGGTCACGGTCCGCCGCGAGCGTGGCGGCGACATCGACGCGGCGTGCGGTCAGCTCCGTCAGCGGGCTGAGGCCGATCGGGGAACGGACACGGGGCACCACCCCCCGGCCGCCGGGCAGTCCGAGCACGCAGAGGGGTCGTAGCTCTGAAGCGGCGGCCATGGCCCGTCGCGCATCTCCCGGGCCCGCCGCGACAGATCCGATCGGATGTGATCGCCGTCCTCTCGCACGAACTCGGACCGCAGGTCGCTCGTGCGCTCCGACGTGGCTCGCCAGAACGCGAAGACCACCTCGACCCGCTCGGCTCCCGCTTCCAGAGCCGCCAGTGCGTAGCACCGCGCCTGCAGCGCGTGCCCGGCGCGGTCCCCCACCCGCTCCCCCGTCTTGTGGTCGAGGATGAGGACCGACCGGTCCTTCGTCGCGTACAGGTCCATGTCCCCCACGAGAAGGACCCCGTCCAGGTCGACCATGAAACGCTCCTCGCGGCGGTCCGCGTCCGCGGCGGCGGCCCGCCGGGCGTACTCGGACCCCGCGAACCGTTCGAGCACTTCCCGCAGGGCCGTCACCGCCTCCAGACCCTTGGCCGCCTCGAGACGGTAGCGTCCCGCGACCGCCCGGATCACTCCGTCGTCGGGAAGCGTCCCCGCCGTCGTGAGGGCGAGCAGCTCGTGGGCGGCGTCCCCGAACGCACGAGACTCCGACCAGGCGTCCCCGGCGTTCGCGGATCCGACGACGGAGGCGACGTAGGCCTTGTAGGCACACCGTCCGTGGGTGCGCAGAGCCGAGTACGACAGACGATCGAGGGACCCGGCCGCCGCGTCCCTCACCGCGGGCGTGATGGTCGGGCTCGAGAGCGCCCTCTCCGGGATCGAGGGAGGAGACTCGGGTGTCTCCCCCTCGTCCGGCTCCGTTCGCGCCGAGCCCTCATGTCTCGGGGCCTCCTCCGTCGGGACGCCCCAGTGGCACTCGACCTCGAAGCCTCCGGCCCGCAGGCGGGTCGGCGACCCGGGAGCTCCCGGCTCGTCCTCGTCCGGGTGCGGGAGCGCCCCGAGTCCCAGGCCGACACGCAGACGGTCGGCGAGACCCGTCCCGTCCGGTGCGCGGGTGAGCGGAGCGGTGCCGCTCACGAGCAGCGCCTCCTCGGCTCGCGTGCACGCCACATAGAGGATCCGCTTCTCCTCCTCGAGCGCGCGCTCGTCCGCACGCTCCGCGAATCGATCGTACGCCTCGCTCGGCCTCGCTTCGCCCCCCTTCTCGCTGCGGCCCGGCGTGCGCAGGACGAGCCGAGGCTCCTCGCCCCAGGGATCCAGGGCGATCGCCGGGCGATCCTTGCGTGGGGGTCCGCCCAGGCCCGCCACGGCCACGAGCGGGAATTCGAGCCCCTTCGCCGCGTGGATGGTCATCACCCTCACCGCGTCGGACGGTCCCGCCACGACATGGACGGGGATGCGCACGCCCTGGTGTTCGAGCCGGTGCAGGTGTTCGAGGACATCGGCGAGCGATCCCGCCTCGGCCTCGGTGTACTCGTCGGCCGTTCGGGCGAGCCGCGCGAGCGACGCGTCGACGACCGCCGCGGTCGCGATCCCGTCCGGCCGGACGTCCGCGATACCCGTACCGAACGGGAACAGGATCGACGCCTCCCGCACGACGTCCCCGGGGGCTCCCCTCATCATGAGCGCGCGCAGGGTCCCGAGCCGGTTCACGAAGGTCCTCACGGCCCGGGCGTCCTCCTCGCGGAGGCCCGGGAGTGAGGGGTCGATCATCGCGTCCCAGAGCGAATCGGTCGCGGCGGCGTTCAGGCGCATGAGGCCGTCGGCGCCGACCTGGGCGAGCGGTCCCGCGAGCACGGTGACCAGCGCCTCTTCGTCCAGCGGGTTCACCACCACCCTCAGCAACTCCCGCATGAGGTCTACCTCGGGCCGGGCGAAGAGCGTCTCGCCCGCTTCGACACGCAGAGGGATGCCCCTGGACCGCAGCGCCCCCACATACGTATCGAGACGGGTCCTGTCGCGCAGCAGGACCGCCACGTCGCGGGGCGGCACGCCCTTCTCCAGCGCTTCAGCGATCCGCGCGGCGAGCACCGACGCTTCGATCGCGCGGGCGTCGGCGCCGCTCGATCCCTCGTCCACCAGCACCACTCGAGCGCGACCCATCTCGGGGGATCCGTGCAGGCTCTCGTCGCGCGCGTGCAGCAGCGGAAGAGAGGAGTCGCCGAAGAACGCGGGCGAACGGAAGAGTGGATCGACGGCGTCGAGGACCGCCGGATGCGACCGGTAGTTCTCGTTCAGCTCGACGACCCGGCCCGGATCGAGGTCTTGTCGTCGACTCCTGAACAGTTCGACGTCGGCATGACGGAACCCGTAGATCGATTGGCGTTCGTCGCCTACCGTACACAGGCCTTCGGGGGCGAGCAGTCCGAGGATCTCCGTCTGCAGCGGGTCCGTGTCCTGGAACTCGTCGACCAGCACCGAGCGGAAGCGGGACCGGTACCGCGCCGCGATGTCGCTCCTCGCCGCCAGTAGATCGCGCGTGCGCAGCTGAAGGTCCTCGAAGTCCAGGACCGCGCGCCGGCGCTTGGCGGCCGTGTAGCGCTCCTCGAAGCGCGCGAGCACCCCCATGGCTGAGGCCGCGTGACGCCCGACCAGAGCGTCTGAAGCCTCCCGGCCCAGTCCGGCCACCACCTCGTCGTGCAGTTCGAACGCGTCGGCGCTCGCCTTGGTCCGGTACCTCGGCCTCGCCTCCTCACACCACGCGAGGACCTCCTCGGGGTCGAGCGACCCCGAGGACCCGATCCGCTCGAGGAGGGTCGTCGCGCGTTCCAGGTTCTGGAGGGCGCGTTTGCCGTCGTCTCCGCACGACCGGTACGCGCCCACGACCTCCTCCACCCGGGACGCGTGGACCCCGATCTCGGGGCCCGACGCCCCCTCCCCGTCGAGCCGCATCGCGTCGAGGGCGATCCCCAGCGTGCGCGCGTGGGAGTGGACGCCGAGAAGGGAGCGTCGGACGCGTTCGACCCCGTAGTCGAAGAACAGCCTCTCCACCCCGGGGTCGCGTGCGATCATCTCCCGCGCGACCTCGTCCATCACCTCACGTCGGAGCAGCGTGGCGCCCATCTCGTCCAAGACCGAGAAGTGCGGCGGCAGACCCGCCTCCAGAGCGTGCCGCCTCAACAGCCGGGAACAGAGACCGTGGATGGTGGATATCCACAGCGAGGCGACCGCCCTCGCCGTCCTCGCGTGACCGTCCTCCTTGAGCAGCCGTCTCACGCGCAGGGCCAGTTCGGCCGCGGCCTTCTCCGTGAACGTGATGGCCAGCGCGTCCCTCGCCGAGCCGGCGCGACCGTCCCCCTCGGTCAACGCGGCGACGAACAGGGAGGTGAGAGCGCGGGTCTTCCCCGCGCCGGCCCCCGCGGTGACGAACAGGTCCTCGCCCACGGCCGCAGCGACCCGACGCTGTCCCGGATTCAGCCCGGTCACGAGCGGCCCGCCCCGCACGCGGACGCCGCCCGGCAGTACCCGCAGCGATCCACCGGCTGCGTCACGGGCTCGATCCGGCCGGAACGGATGCCCTCGACCGCGCACCTCGCACGCTCCACCGCATCCGCGATCACGTCATCGCGCGTCGCGGCGTCGAGTCTGCTCCGCCCCGAACCCGGACCTGGGTCCGGCACCGCGTCCTCGATGAAGAAACCCCTGGTGCGGTCCTCCTTGACGTTGCGGTACAGACCGCCCAAGAGCGGGAGCCCGAGACGCCGAGCGGCGACGAGGCCGTACAGCGGCAGCTGCAGGAGTCCGTCCTCCGCGAATCGATCGAAGCGGGGTCCCCCGCTCGACTTGTAGTCGATGACGATGATCCCGTCCCCCGATCGGTCGATGCGGTCGACGCGCCCCCTCAGGAAGAACCCTCCGAGATCCTCGGGCCCGTCACCGTCACCCATGCCGAAGGACCACTCCAGGTGCAGCGGCGAGAAGCCCGTGAGGCTGCACGCGTCGCGGGCGAGGGAAGCGCGCGCGATCCGGCGTACGCCCCTCAACTCCTCCGTCTCGATCAGGTCGTGCGGCTCGGGCGCCCGTTCCAAGAGTCGTTCGAGGATCTCGTCGAGCAGTGCGTACGCGGAGGGAAGGCCGGCCGGACCGAGGCGGCTCACGCCGAGCCGGTCCGGCAGGCACTCGTAGGTCTCCTTGAGGGCGCGATGCAGCAGACGTCCCGCCTCCGCCTTGTCGATCTCGCGATCGAGCGAGCGCGGCGAGAGGACGTAGGCGTGCAGCCAGGCGTGCGGGCACGACAGATACGTCTCCAGCTCCCCGGCCGAGAACACCTCCCTCTCGGCGAGCGAGGACCGCATCTCGCCGGATAGCCCGAGCCGCTCGGATGAGGACCCGCGGATGCCGACCGGCGGACGCGGACCGTCCGGTCGCGACGGGCACGGACGCGTACCCGCCCCCTCCCACCGGAACGGATCGGCCACCTCTTCCCAGAACGGGGAGGGCGGCAGAGGGGCCCCCTTCTCGTCCTCGCTGCGACGGGTGAGGATCAACCTGCGTCGCGCGCGCGTGACCACCTGATAGAAGAGCAGGCGTTCCTGCTCGGGGCCGCTGCGCCGCATCGGCTCGACCCCCAGCCTGTCCGCCAGCCTCTCCGCCGCCGACGGCTCCGCGACTCTCGGGAAGCCCCCCGGCTCGAGACCGGTCACCACGACCACGTCGAAACGCCGCGAGCGCGCCCGATCGGCATCCAGTATCCGGACGTGCCCTCGCGCTTCCGCCCCCGGAGGAGACACCGTCACCGACGCGACGGATGCGAACGGGTCCGCTCCCGACCGCAGTCCGACCGTGTCCGCCACCACCGACACGAAGGCCTCACACGTCCGCGCGTCCAAGCGCGCCGCACCGTCCAGCCGCGGGGCCGAGCGTCCGTGCGCGTTCGCGCACATCGAGGACACGAGCTCGCGGGCGATCCCCACCGCGTCGTCCGTCGAGCGGAGCACCGCGGCGAGATCGACGAGGCCCGCCGCTTCGGTGGATTCGCGCCTCACGTCCGCGAGCATCTCGCCGGCGTCCGTCGTCCTCCGCGCGCGCCATCCGGCGTCCAGACGATCCATCGCCTCCGGCGCGAGTCCGGAATAGGGGGTCCGCAGGAAGGCCGCGAGGTCCTCCCTGCGCCCGACGCGGACCGCATCCCCGAGACGGATGAGTGCCCGGCCGACCGCTGTCGCGTGCGCGGCGATCGGCGCATCGACCTCGCAAGCGACCCCGGCGGATGTGAGCGCCCTCGCGAGACGTCTGCCGTGACCCGATGGCTGCCGCGTCACCACCGCGATGTGGTCGGCCGGAACGCCCCTCTGGAGCGACTCGAGCACGGCATCGACGACGCATGCCGCCTCGCCGTCGGCGCCCGGCCCCTGGCGGAGTCCGACATCGGCGGCGTGCCCGCTCTCCTCGGTCGACCCGAAGAGTCCGGTCTCCAGCTTGCGGAGCTCGGCGCTGGGGCTGTATGGCCCGGTCGATCGGCAAGGACGGATCACCACCTCCGGCACGCCGGCACTCAGCCGTTCCAGCAGGCGCTTCGTCGCCTCCGTGGCTACCAGCCCGTCCTCGTACACGAGGGAGACCATCACCTCCTCGCCCGCGGCGGAGCGTCGACACAGGAACCTCTCCTGTACGGGCGAGAGGGAGACGAAGCGATGCGCGACCAGCAGCAGGCCGGGAGACGCCGGGGCGGACGATCCCGCGATACGAACGGCCTCCGCCGGCTCGACCAGGTCCGCATCGTCCAGCATCCGCCGGTATCCGCGGATACAGGAGACGACGTCCCGGATCTCGCCGTCCTCTCCCTCGATGGACCAGCCCGAACCCGCGCTCGCGGCGATCACCGTCGCGAGCACTCGCTGCGACGGTTCGCGCCAGATCTCGGCGATGCCAGATTCTTCCACCGCAGCAGACAGGATCGCGCGTCTCTGGGCGCTCGTGGCGATCCTGCGAGGGTCCCCGCAGGCCGGCCACAAGGAAGCGACGTAGCGATCGAGACCGACCACACGGAGTCCGGTGGGGACCTCTTCGGCGAGTTCGCGTTCCGCCCTCGCGACATCCGCCCTGCCCGGCAGGAGGAGCACGGCGGGGCGCCCGTCGCCTGCGGCATCGCGCAGAGCATCATACAGGACGCCCGTCTTACCTGAGTTGGCCCGTCCCGTGACGAGTGTCAGCGGCATGGCATACCTCCATGCGTGCGAGGGTACCGCCACACTCTGACATCACGAGTGCTGTGCCTGCGTGTACTGCTGGACCCCTTCCCGGATCTCCTTCACGCGCTTCCAAGCGAGTTCCTGGTCACGTCCGAGGTAGTGGTCGACGCGCCGGTGCAGTACCTCCGCCGCGTCTTCGGCTCGGTCAGCGAAGCCGCGCGCGACCTCCGCCGCTCGGCGAGCCCGATCGGCGATCTGACGCCGGGTCCGCAGACCGCTGGACGGAGCGATGAGGAGGCCGGCCACCAAGCCGAGCATCGCCCCGACGACGAGACCCATCGCGAAGAACTCGATACGCCTCACCCGCATCACTCATCACCGCTTCCCTCTTCGACGCCGCCTGTGAGCAGGCGGAATATGCGCTCCAACTCTTCTTCGTCACGGAAGTCGATCTCTATCTTCGACTTCTTGGCCGTGTGTCGCACGCGAACGTTCGTATCCAGCATCCGCCGCAGCTTGCGCGCCACGATCTTGAACGACTTCGGCGACTTCGGCCTCGCGGTCCGCTCCACCTGCCCCGCCGCGTACAGACGGGCGAGGTTCTCCGTTTCGCGGACGGACAGCCCGTCCTTCGCTACCTTCTCCGCGAGTGCCAGGCGCTTCCCCTCATCGGGTACGGACAGCACGGCACGGGCGTGGCCCGCGCTCAACCGGCCGTCGACGACCAGCGCCTGCACCTTGTCCGGAAGGTCCAGCAGACGCAGCGCGTTGGTGATCGCTGAGCGGGACTTGGACACCTTGTCCGCCAGTTCGGCTTGGGTCATCTGGTACTCGGTGAGCAGCTTCCGGTACCCGAGGGCCTCCTCTATGGGATTCAGGTCCTGTCGCTGCAGGTTCTCGATGAGTGCCAGTTCGAGGGACTCCGCGGCCGAGCTCGAGATGATCCGGACGGGGACACGCTCCAAGCCCGCGGCGCGGCACGCGCGCCACCTCCGCTCACCCGCGATGATCTGATACCCGTCGGCGTGGGGCCGCACGAGGATCGGCTGGAGCACGCCCACCTTTGAGATGGAGGCCGCCAACTCGTCGATCCCCCCCTCATCGACGGAGGTTCGCGGCTGCTCCGGATTTGGGAATATCTGGGCGACGGGCAACTCGTTGGCGCCCTCATCCCCTGTGCCTTCATCGGCACCGGGGATGAGCGCGCCCAGCCCTCTACCCAGGCCTTTCCTACTCACGATCGATCACTTCCTTCGCCAGACTGCGGTAAGCCTCGGCCCCCTTGCCCTTCGGGTCGTAGACGGTGATCGGCTGTCCGAAGCTCGGCGCCTCGGAGAGTCGCACCGTACGAGGGATGAGTGTCTCGAACATCGTCTCGTCGAAGAAGTCCCTCACTTCGTCGACCACCTGCTGCGACAGATTCGTGCGGACGTCGAACATCGTCATGACCACACCGAATGTCTCGAGCGATGGGTTCAGGTGCGTGCGCACCAATCTCACGCTGTCGAGCAGTTTGCTGAGACCCTCCAGTGCGTAGTACTCGCACTGTATCGGGATGATGAGCCCGTCGGCGGCGGTGAGAGCGTTGATCGTGAGCAGTCCGAGAGACGGGGGACAGTCGACGATCACGTAGTCGAAATCCCCCCGGACGGGCGCAAGAGCGTTCTTGAGCTTGCCTTCGCGGCTCATGACGGAGACCAGCTCGATCTCCGCTCCCGCCAATTGGATCGTTGAGGGAGCTACGAACACATGTTCGGTCTGGACCGGTTCGATGATCGACGCGAGCGGCTCATCCTCGAGCAGGACGTCGTAGATGCAGAGCTCCCTTTGTTTGGTGAGCCCGAAGCCCGAGGTGGCGTTGCCCTGCGGATCGAGATCGATGACGAGCACCTGGCGGTCCAGTTCGCCCAGTGTCGCTGCGAGATTGACGGCGGTGGTACTCTTCCCCACGCCGCCCTTCTGGTTGACCACCGAGAGCACCCTCGCGGTACCCTGCTCGCCGACGCCGGTCGACCCATCCACGTGGCTCTCCCCTTCCACCAGCCGTCTCAGACGTCAAGTATATAGAATCGGCTCGGCGCAGGTAACCCTTCGTGAACACTTCATGCAAGAGGCCTTTTCGACGCCATGCCTGGCCGTCTGGGGAGAGCCACCGAGCTTGCTCCTACGCGCTCGTACACGAACGCGCTACGAGCCTCGCCTCCGCCCGGAAGGACGTACTCCTCGACTGAACGTTCACGCATCCCCACGATCTCCCCGGCTCGGACGCCGGCTTCGCGCTCCTCGACATCCGGATCCCCCTTCATGGCTACGAGGTGTCCTCCCTGCGCGAGCAAGGGCGCCGCCAATTCCACCAGCACAGCGAGCGGGGCGACGGCTCGCGCCACGCAGACCGCCGCCGCGACCTCTTCGGTCGATTCCTCCGCTCTGGCGTTCACGACGCGACCCTCGATGGGGAGTTCGCGCAGCGCTCGGACCAAGAATCGGGCGCGCTTCTCTCGAGACTCGATCAGCACCAACGGCCGCTCGCAGACCAGTGCCAATGGGATTCCGGGAAACCCCGCGCCCGCTCCCAGATCAGCGAGCTCTCCCGGTGGCGCTTCATCCACCAGCCCCGCGACCATCAACGAATCGACCACGTGGAGTCGCCACGCCGCAGCATACTCGCGTACCGAGGTCAGGTTCGTCTCCTCAGCGGCCTCGAGCACCAGCGTCAGGTGTGCCTCGAGCGGCGCGCGGATGACAGGCGGGCCGCCACCCTCGATGATCTCCGATGCAGTCCGGTCATGTTTCACGTGAAACCTCCGGGATGATGATACCTCAAGAGACGAGGTCGGCCTCGTACTCCGACCGCGATCGGCCTCACCGGGGTTGCGAGAAGTCGCCCTCATGTCAGCATGGACGTGCCTCGGACCCCGGTGTTCTAAGACCACGAGGGTCTTCGATGTTTCACGTGAAACCGCGTGGGAACTGAGGCCGTGTCGGTTCCGACGTGCTTGCCGACGGGCTAGGAGGCGGCCTAGACGTGGGCTTCCGACTCGCGAGGCGGGCCGGCAACCCACAAGACTACGGTCAGTGCCCTGCGGACTTGCCTCAGCCTCACGCATCACGAAGATGAGACACTGGGGCTGGGTCGACGGACCGG
>CAYOSP010000001.1:108764-133339 GCA_964406675.1 uncultured Eubacteriales bacterium
GACCGGGGTCGTCGGACACGAGCCCCGGAGCGTGACGAAGGCGATCCCCTCGAGGAACTCGACGCAAAGGGGGCGGCCATACGGCCGCCCCGACACGTCGAGATCCTAACCCCGGTGGCTCAACGAGGTGAGATGACCACCCTGCGATCGGGGTCGGAGCCCTCGCTCTGCGTGGTGACGCGGTCATCCTCCCGCAGTGCGACGTGCACCACCCGGCGCTCGTAGCTGTTCATCGGACGCATCCGGATCTCGGAACCCTGCTCATGTGCGCGCTTCGCCGCCCGGACAGCCATGTCCTCGAGCTTCTCTCGCCGACGCGCTCGATAGCCCTCGACATCCACCACGAGTGGATGCCTGTGTCCCACCTTGCGATGGGAGATAGCCGAGACCAGGGCCTGTAGGGCGTCCAGGGTCTTCCCGTGCCTCCCGATCAGGATACCCAGGTCCGACCCGACGACGTCCAGGATCAACTCCCCGTCCTCGCCCTCGTACTCGTCGATCCGTGCCTCGAGCGAGAGTCGGGTCAGGAACTCCTCGATCGTCTCGATGGCCGCGTCCGCCATCTTGTCGAGCTCCTCTTCGGACTCGACATAGTAGTCGTCTCGACCCGTCCCGTCCCGCTCACGGCTCGCACCGCGGTCACCCGCGCCTACATCCGCGCCGGCCGGCTCGTCCTCTTCGCGTTCGCCCTCGTCGACCTCGTCGCGCTCGTCGCCCTTGGAGCCGGACGCCGGGTGCTCCTGTTCGAGTTCGTCCATGCCTTCGTCGCCCTCAGCCGAGTCCACCGTCGACTCCCGCCGGTCCTCGATCTCGCGCACGAACTCCTCCTTGAGCCACACGCGTACCTTGGCTTGCTTGTCCGCACCGAACATCCGGCGCCCAGGCTCCTCCAGGATCTCGTACTCCACGACGTCCTGCTGGACGCCGAGCTCCTCGAGGGCGGCGTCGATGGCCTCAGCGACCGTGGGAGCCTCTCTGACGATCTCGCGTGTCATCTCATTCTCCTTCCTCGGCAGGCATGTAGTGCAGCACGAGGAACTGCTGACCGACCTGCCATGCACTTGAGGTCACCCAATAGACCAGGACCCCGGCCGGGCTGATCCAGCCGATGTAGAGCATGAAGAGCGCCATGAACGACCCCATGCGAGACTGCTGAGGATCCTGCGTCAGCATCTTCTGGGGCAACCAGGCGCTCAGCGCGAACAGCGCCACGAAGATCAGGTAGGGGAGTGCCGCGAGCACGCCCTCCGCGCTGAACACGTTGGACGGGGAGACGGAGAGGTCTGCCAGGATTATCCAAAAGGGCTCGCCTTGCAGCTGTTCCGCGTTCTGCAACACGCGGAACAAGGCGAGGAATATCGGCATCTGGAGGAGGAGCGGCAGACAGCTCCCGAAGGGGTTGACCTTGTTCTCCTGGTAGAACTTCATGAGTTCTTCCTGCTGCTTCTCCTTGTCGTCCTTGTACTTCTTCTGCAGCTCCTTGATCTTGGGCTGCACGCGCTGCATCTCGTGCATCGACTTCGTCTGCTTTATGGTCAGCGGGATCATGATGACCCGCAGGAGTACCACCAGCATCACGATCGCGAGACCGTAGTCCCCCACATACGCGTGGAAGAACTCGATCAGCCAGATGAGTAGGTCTTTGAATCCCTCCCAGATCACCACGTGGGTCGCTCCCTCTTTTCTTCTCTATGCGCTCGCGCAACTATACGATCGCGCAGCGGCTAGTCTCGGCGTTCTTCAACATCTCGGCGTTCTTCATCATCATCCCGGCGCGTGCCGGGGACCGGGTCATACCCCCCGGGGTTCCAGGGGTGACATCGCGCGATGCGCTTGACCGCGAGCCAGCCCCCCCTCACGACACCATAGCGCTCGACCGCGCTGATTGCATAGTTGGAGCAGGTCGGATGGAACCGGCAGGAGGGCGGGAAGAGGGGGGAGATGAACAGTTGGTAGAGACGCACGGGACCGAGGAACACCCGGCGCACGGCGCGCTTCATCGGACACCCGCCCCGTCGAGCGCGGCCGCGAGGTCGCGCAGGATCGCCTCCTGTGCCACGTCCGCCGTCCGGGGGTTGGCGATGAGCGCGACGTCCCAGCCCGGCCATGGCGCTCCGGTGGATCGTGCCGCAGCCCGCAACACGCGCTTGCTTCGATTCCGCCGCACCGCGGAGCCCATGCGGCGCCCGGCGATGAACGCGACGCGCCCCGTCTCCGCGGCGTACTCCGGAGAAGGGGCGGCGAGGATGGTCACGTTCCGGCGCGCGGCCCTTCGTCCGTGTCTGAAAAGGCGGTCGATCTCGCGCGAGGACTTGATGGTCTGCAGCGCCACCGGCGTGACGGGGGTGTTACGCGCTCAGGGACGAACGGCCCTTGCGGCGCCTGTTCGCCAGGATGCGCCTGCCGGCGCGGGTCCGCATGCGGGCACGGAAGCCGTGCACCTTCTTGCGCTTGCGGTTGTTCGGCTGATACGTGCGCTTCAACGTGTACTCCTCGGTCGAAAGGACTCGACCCTGCCGGGGCCAGAGCTTCAAGAGTGTAGCGGTCGCGTGCGCGGGCAGTCAACATGGAGGAGGTCGTCGTGCCTCCTCTGCGTTCCGGCGCGCTCCCTCCTGCTGTCGCAAACCGACTTTTCCCCGTTGTTCCGGAAACGGGTACGGCTTTCCTTAACAAGCGAGACGGATTTCTTCAAAATCTGTGGATACTGTGGAAAACGCAGGACCAGACGGGGCATAGCCTGTGGATAACCCGTTTCGGCGCGTTGTTGGGGTGTTCGGCCTTTGATAGACTCGGTCTCGCGCTCGATGAGTCTCGAAGGCTCATTATCGCAGTTGAAAACGCCCAAGGTGGGCACCTATAGATCCCCGGGCCGGACCTTCGGGTTCGGATCGCCCCGGTTTTCCACAACGGTTCCGCCCCACGCCGGTCTCCGCGACACTAATCCACAGAATCGACCGACGAGTGCGCCGCGATCGCCCCCCGAAGGGGTCTCGGCGGCCGGTTCGGCCACTCCGAACCCCCCTGAGATGGAAAACCCGGTCACGTTGTCCACAGTTGTGGAAAGTTCTGTGGATAACCCGTCTCGTCGCTGGTGCGGCTTTCCGGAGTCGAGGGTTAGGCTGGCGAGTCGGTCCGATGGATACGGCGCTCACCTGTGTACCGCGCCGCCGCGGTGTCGGCGGTGGATTGTTGATAACACTGTGGACGTTGTGTGCTCCTTGGGGGGAATCCGTTGAAGCGGTTCTTCAACGAGACCGAGACGGAGGCGACCGCGCCTGTCTGGGCAGGGCGGGGCGCGTCGTACGTGCAGGCCGTGGAGCGGTCGGCGGTCCACGGCGAGGCCGGAGGGGCGCTTCCCGCCCCGGTCGGGCCCGCCCGGATAGCCGTCTACGACGACCTCACCTCATCGCCGCGTGTGATAGACGTCGACACTCCCGACCACGCCTCGTTCATCGACGAGCTCTCTACGCGCACGTACGAGCTCGTGCGACAGCAGGGAGGGCGTCTGCCGTACTCCGTGATTCGCGAGGTCGCGGAGAACCTGATCCACGCGCGATTCCGTGAGGTCGTCGTGAGCATCCTCGACGAGGGCGCCACGGTCCGCTTCTCCGACGCCGGCCCCGGCATCAAGGACAAGGCCCGGGCATTCGAGCCCGGATACTCGACGGCGGACGAGGAGATGAAGCGGATCATCCGGGGCGTGGGCTCGGGTCTCCCCATCGCCCGTGAATCGCTGTCCTTCTCCGGCGGGCACGTCTCCGTCGACGACAACCTCGGGTGCGGGACCGTGGTCACCCTCCGGCTCGACCCGGGTACGAGCGGCGCCCAGGACGGCGCCCCCGCACCGGACCGTCCCCGGCCCGGACGGACCTCCGCACCCCCGGACGCCGACCTCACCACGCGCCAGAAGCAGGTCTTGTCGCTCGCGCTCGAGCTCGGCGACCTGGGCCCCTCGGTCGTCTCCACCGAATTGGGCGTGGCCGTGTCGACCGCGTATCGGGATCTGGCGCGACTCGAGGAGATGGGCCTGGTGGTGTCCGGCGGCGGGGGCAAGCGGCGGCTGTCCGAGCAGGCGCTGTCGATGATCGATGGACTCCTCCATGGCTGAAGGGGCGGAAGCATCCGTGCAAGACGTGCAGCGCATCTGGAACGACACGCTCGACGTCGTTCGCGCCGAACTGAACACGCCCGCGTTCAAGACGTGGTTCGAGCATGCCACCCCCCTCGGGGTGATCGACGACACCTTCGTGGTGTCGGTCCAGAACGAGTTCGCCCGGGACTGGCTGGACACCCGGTACTCGACGCTCCTCACGACGGCCCTCTCGAGGGTGACCGGCTCCGACGTCGGTATCTCCTTCACCGTCTCGCGCCCACAGACCGACGCTCCACGAGCGACGGAGCAGGACGCGGAGCAGGAGCCGCCCTCCGCCGCCTCCGCTGAGGAGGTCGTGGTCCCCGATCCGCAGGCGCGCGAACAGCGGCGTGTCCGAGAGGCGTCGGAGGGCGAGTTCAATCCGAAGTACACCTTCGAATCGTTCGTCATGGGCTCTTCGAACCGCTTCGCCCACGCGGCCGCGTTGGCCGTGGCCGAGGCTCCCGGGCGCGCGTACAACCCTCTCTTCATATACGGAGGGGTGGGTCTCGGTAAGACGCACCTGCTGCAGGCGATCGGTCACTACGTGCGGTCGCACATGCCCCACCTGAAGATCCGCTACGTGTCGACCGAGCAGTTCACGAACGACTTCATCAACTCCCTGGGCGACAAGAGCAAGAGTCGGATCGAGGGATTCCGGCGTCACTACCGGACCAACGACGTCCTCCTCGTCGACGACGTCCAGTTCCTCAAGGGTAAAGAGGGGATCCAGGAGGAGTTCTTCCACACGTTCAATACCCTTCACCAGGCCGGCAAGCAGATCGTCCTGTCGTCGGACCGGCCGCCCAAGGACATCGCCACCCTGGAGGAACGGCTGCGCACGCGTTTCGAGATGGGCCTCATCACCGACATCCAACCGCCCGACCTGGAGACGCGTATCGCGATCCTGCGCCGGAAGGTCGAGCTCGAGGACCTCGAGGTAGGCGACGACGTCCTCTCTTTCGTGGCCGATCGCGTGTCCTCCAATATCCGCGAGCTCGAGGGGGCACTCATCCGGATCGTCGCGTTCAGCTCGCTCACACGCCACGCCATCGGCCTCGATCTCGCGCAGGGCGTGCTGAAGGACATCTTCCCCGAGCGGAGGATGCGGCCGACCTCCGTCGGCGCCATCCAGAAGGAGGTCTGCCACTACTACGGGATCTCGAAGACGGATCTCGTCGGCAGCAAGCGGTCTCAGGCCATCGTCTTCCCGCGCCAGATGGCGATGCACCTCTCCAGGGAGCTCACCGACCTCTCTCTCCCTCGCATCGGTACCGAGTTCGGCGGTCGCGACCACACCACCGTCATGCACGCCACTCAGAAGATCCAGAAACTCATGAACTCGGACCGGGAGGTCTACAACGAGGTCCAAGAGCTCACCAACTGCATCAAGCAGCGCAACTGATGAGTATCAACAGATGTGGACGACGCCTGTGTATCGGCTGTGGACGACCCGCCGACCCTGTGGACTGTTCGACAGGCCTGTGGGAATGTGGACGGAACCGCAGGTCGGACCCACAGGTTTGTCTACAAGCAGGTGAGGCCCTCTAGCAGGGAAGAACCCGGTAATCCACAGTATCCACAGGGCTTAGTACTACTGATACTGATCGATAGATATAGAGAGGAGTAGTAATGAAGGTGTCCGCGGCACGTGGCGATCTGCTCGACGCGATCGCGATCGTGAGTAGAGGTCTCTCATCGAGAAGCACCCTCCCGATCCTGTCGAGCATCATGGTGATCGCCGAAGGGGATGCCCTCATCCTCTATTCGACCGATCTCGAGGTATCGGTCCGCCATTCACTCGGCTGCCGGATAGACGAAGAAGGAACGATGGTCATCCCGGGCAAGCTGTTGGGAGACATCGTCCGGAGCCTTCCTGAGGCCGCCGTCACCATCTCCGCCCAAGGTCCTGATCACGCGAGGGTCAGCTGTGAGCAGGTCGAGTACGACCTGAGGACGCTGCCGGCCGACGATTTCCCGAGGTTCCCCGAAGTGGATCCGGAGAAGGTCACCGTCCTACCGGTCGACACGATGTCCGACGTGGTGAGACAAGTCGCTCGGGCGGCGAGCAGGGACGAGACCAGGCCGGTGCTTACCGGTGTGTTGACGGTGATCGGGTCGGGAGTACTCAAGATGGTGGCCACGGATTCGTACCGTCTCGCCGTGAGAGAAGTGGGGTTGGAGGAGCCCGCCGAGGAGGTAGAGGTGGTGATCCCCGGCAAGGCGGTATCGGAGATCCCGCGACTCGCGGGAGGAGCCGACGAGTTGAGACTGGGTGTCTCTGAGAACCAGGTGGTGTTCGAGTTCGGGAATACCACCTTCGTGTCCCGCAGGATCGAGGGAAGATTCCCGAACTACGGGCAGCTCATCCCGAGCGACACAGAGACCAAAGTGACACTCCCGAGGGAGGAGCTCCTCGAAGCGGCGAAGAGGGTGTCGTTGCTCGCACAACACAACGTCCCGTTGAGGTCGAGTGTGGACGTGGAAGCGGCCACGCTGACCCTCTCGGCGAACACGCAGGACGTGGGCAAGGTGGAAGAGAACCTGATGGTGCAGGCCGAAGGCGAGGACATCGAGATCGCGTTCAACGCCGCGTTCTTCATCGACGGAGTCGCTTCCATGGGGTCCGAAGAGGTGACCTTCGAGACGGTGAGCCCGCTCAAGCCCGGCGTGCTGAGGTCGGTGGGCGACGAGGAGTACACCTACATCATCATGCCCGTAAGACTCGGCTGAGGCCGGGATAAGCGTATGCGGATACGCTCCCTCGAGTTGAGGGACTTTCGTAACTACGAGAGATTCGACCTGGACCCCGGCCGTGGGTTGACCGTACTCGTGGGACCGAACGCCGTCGGCAAGACGAACATCATCGAGGCGGTGCAGGCGACCACCACCACGGACTCCTTCCGTGGCCCCCGTTGGGAAGAGGTCGTGAGACGGGGCGCCCGGGAAGCGAGCGTGCGCATCCTGGCGGAGGGGAGGAGGAGCCGAGCCGAGATCCGGATGACGGTCACCGCCTCCGGGCGGAGGTCGTTCGAGGTGAACAGCACGAAGAAGCGGAGATCCTCCGACGTGATAGGTGTCGTGCCCTGTGTCGTGTTCGCGCCCGACGACCTCGCGATGGTGAAGGGGTCGGCCGAGAAGAGGCGTGACGCCCTGGACGCGATCGGACGGCAGTTGTGGTCGGTGTACGACGACACGCGCAGGGATTACACGAAGGTGGTCAGACAGCGGAACCGCTTACTCAAGGAGGAGTCCGCGGGACGAGCGGCGCTCGCCCCCTGGGACGAGCAGCTCGTCCGCACGGGAGCCCGGCTCACCGCCTACCGGGCGAGACTCCTGAGCGCGATGTCGGAGCGGATCGAGGGGATACACGCGGGACTCGCGGACGGCGAGCGACTGCAGGTCTCCTACGAGGACCGCATCGGGTTGGATGAGGGGCGGTGGGAGACCCGGCTCACCGTGGACGAGGCCGCGGAGGTGATGTCGTCGCGACTCGAGGAGCGCAGGGCCGACGAACAGGCCAGGAGGGTCACCGTGGTGGGGCCCCACAGGGACGACGTGTCGTTCACCGTGCAGGGTGCGGACGTGAGAGCCTACGCGTCGCAGGGTCAGCAGCGTACGGTCGCCCTGAGCTGGAAGCTCGCCGAATTGGACATGGTGAGGGAGACCTCGAACAGGACGCCGGTGCTGCTGCTCGACGACGTGATGTCGGAACTGGACGAGCGCAGGCGGCGCTCGCTGCTGGTCGCGGTCGAGGACGACGTGCAGACCTGGGTCACCACCACCAACCTCGGTTACTTCGGTGAGGAGACCATCGAGGCGGCGAAGGTGGTCTCGTTGTGAGGCGCAGGAAGGGCGAGCTCACCGATTTCGCGAGCATCGCGGATTCCGTGGTCCGCCGGCTGGACCCCGGAGGACGCCTCGAGGAAGTGCGCGTGATCTCCATGTGGGAGGAGGTGGCGGGCGAGGAGATAGCCCGCCACACACGGGGGTTCGGCCTGAAGCGCGGAGAGCTGCTCGTGTTCGTCGATTCGAACACGTGGGCGAACGAGCTCTCCCTCATGGCGGAGCCACTGAGAGACGCACTCAACGCGGCGGTGGGGGAGAAGCTCGTGGAGTCGATGCGATTCGTGCCCTCGCGCCACGCCAAAGGCGCACGACCGGGACGGGTCGAGGAGCGGCGGGAGGGCCGGCACGAGTCGCCCGCCAAGCGGGACCTGAGCGAGCGCGAGCAGGCCCGGATCCATGATTCGGCGTCGGTCATCGAGCAGGAGGGTGCGAGGGACGCGGCGGAGCGGTTGATGCGCAAGGCCATGGAGCGAGAACCGCCCGGAGGATCGCACCGCGAGCCCCCCGGAGAACCCCCCGAAGATAACTGAGGAAGGGTCCCTCGCGGAGGGCGTCGCGGGGCACGAAACCACAGGTCTTTGTGTTAGAATGAGGGGACCACACACAAGATGTGGTGGTTTCCGGGGAAGGCTCGGCCCAGACCGATCCCCACCCTCCCAGAGGCGACCCAGAAGGAGTCTTGTGGCCAAGAGCACCGGCACCTATTCAGCCAAGGACATCCAGGTCCTCGAAGGCCTCGAGGCGGTACGCAAGCGTCCGAGTATGTACATCGGCTCCACCGGCCCCAAAGGACTGCATCATCTCATCTACGAGGTGGTCGACAACTCCGTCGACGAAGCGCTCGCCGGCCATGCCACCTCGATCGACATCGTCATCCACCCCGACGACTCCGTCACCGTCACCGACAACGGCCGCGGCATCCCGGTGGACGACGTGCCCAAGTACCGCAAGACCGCGGTCGAGGTCGTACTCACGGTCCTGCACGCGGGCGGCAAGTTCGGCGGCGAGGGCTACAAGGTGTCCGGCGGACTGCACGGCGTCGGGGTCTCTGTGGTCAACGCGCTCTCCGAGAGGCTCGTCGTGGAGGTGAAGCGCGACGGCAAGGTGTGGCGCCAGGAGTACGACCACGGAAAGCCCACCGGGAGACTCGGATCGGTGAAGCGCTCGAAGGCCACGGGCACCGAGATCACGTTCTGGCCCGACCCGAAGATATTCGAGACGATCGAGTTCGACTTCGACACGGTGTCGACACGCATGCGGGAGACCGCGTTCCTGAACCGCGATCTCAAGATCACGCTCACCGACGAGCGCGAGCTCGAGCCGCGCAAGGTCGAGTACCGGTACGCGGGCGGTATCGTCGACTTCGTGAAGCACCTGAACCAGAAGAAGGAGACGCTGCACGGCAAGCCGATCTACTTCCAGGCCGAGGCCGGGGACGGCGAGATAGAGATCGCCATGCAGTGGAACAACGGCTACTCGGACTCGGTCCTCGCCTTCGCCAACAACATCAACACCCACGAGGGCGGCACCCACCTGGAGGGATTCCGCAGCGCGCTCACCCGGACGGTGAACGACTACGCGCGCAAGCAGAATATCCTGAAGGAGAAGGACGACAACCTCTCCGGCGAGGACATCCGCGAGGGCCTGACCGCCGTGGTGTCGGTGAAGCTGCTCGAGCCGCAGTTCGAGGGCCAGACCAAGACCAAGCTCGGGAACACCGAGGTGCGCGGCTTCGTGCTCTCCGCGATGATGAAGGAGCTCTCCGAGTACTTCGAAGAGCATCCGCGCCCCGCGCGCGCGATCATCAACAAGGCCGTCCAGGCGTCGAAGGCGCGGATGGCCGCGCGCAAGGCGCGCGAGCTCACACGGCGCAAGGGCCTCCTGGAGTCGTCGACGCTGCCCGGCAAGCTCGCGGACTGCTCGCTGACCGACGCCGCGTTCTGCGAGGTCTTCCTCGTGGAGGGCGACTCGGCCGGCGGGTCGGCCAAGCAGGCGCGCGACCGCTCGTTCCAGGCGATCCTGCCGCTGAAGGGCAAGATCCTCAACGTCGAGAAGTCGGGCATCAACAAGGCGCTCACCTCGAACGAGATACAGGCGATGATCACCGCGCTCGGCACGGGCATCGCCGAGGAGTTCGACATCGAGGCCGCGAGGTACCACAAGGCGATCATCATGACCGACGCCGACGTGGACGGCGCGCACATCCGCTGCCTGATCCTGACCTTCTTCTACCGGTACATGCGCGAGATCATCGAGAGCGGCTATCTCTACATCGCCCAGCCGCCCCTGTACAAGGTGACGTTCGGACGTAAGTCGCACTACGCGTTCTCGGACAAGGAACTGCAGGAGATCCTCGAGGCGCGCGGCGACGCCAAGCACAGCATCCAGCGCTACAAGGGCCTCGGCGAGATGAACCCGGACCAGCTCTGGGATACCACCATGAATCCCGATACCCGCAAGCTCATGCAGGTCACGCTCAACGACGCGCTCGAGGCCGAGGAGGCCTTCAGCGACCTCATGGGGAGCCAGGTGGAGCCTCGCAAGGAGTTCATCCAGCGACGAGCCAAGGACGTGCGGTTCCTGGACATCTGACGAAGGCTTCGAGGCATGGCGGAAGACAGAGACAAGAAGAGGCCGAGGAGTTTCGAGCCGCCCCCGTGGGAGCGGGAGCAGTTCGAGGAACTCGCCCGGCGCCGCGAGCAGGAGGCGCGCCTCCGGGAGGAGCGGACCCGCGCGGAGGCCGAGGCCGAGGAGGCCATGAGGCGCGTGGCGGCCCAGGCCTCCACGGCGGCCGAGGAGCGGCAGCCGGCGGCCGAGGGCGGGACCGAGGCGGTGCCGGGCGCCGAGACGTCGGTCGTCCCCACGGGCGGGGACGATCCCGCGAAGCGGCTCCTCTTCCAGCTGCAGGCCGAGGAGCGCGAGCAGTACGGCGGATCGATATGGCGCTTCGGCATCGCGGCGGCGGTCCTGCTCGCCGTGATCGGCTGCGGGATGCTGGCGATCAGCGTCCGCGCCGCGGCGCGGACGACGGAGAGCGGCATGGCGGGCCTGGTCGGCTCGGCCATCATCGGCATAGTGGGCACGCTCATACTCGGCATCGCGGTGTGGCAGGGCGTGCGCAGTTACGAGAAGCGAGGAGAACTCTAGGACATGGTGGACAACCTGGAAGCCAAGACATCCCCCATCGACATCGAGGACGAGCTCAAGGAGTCGTTCCTCGAGTACTCGATGAGCGTCATCGTCTCGCGTGCGCTCCCCGACGTGCGCGACGGCCTCAAGCCGGTCCACCGGCGCATCCTCTACGCGATGAGCGAGGCGGGCCTGACCCCGAACCGCCCGCACAAGAAGTCCGCGTGGACGGTCGGAGAGGTCATCGGTAAGTACCATCCGCACGGGGACGTGGCCGTCTACGACACCATGGTGCGCATGACGCAGCCGTGGGCGATGCGCGGCCCGCTCGTCGACGGCCACGGGAACTTCGGATCGGTCGACGGCGACAGCGCGGCGGCCATGCGCTATACCGAGGCGCGCCTGAACCGGCTCGCGATGGAGCTGCTGCGCGAACTCGAGAAGGACACGGTCGACTGGGGGCCGAACTACGACGAGTCGCTCCAGGAGCCGCTCGTGCTGCCGGCCCGCTTCCCGAACCTCCTGGTGAACGGCTCCTCGGGTATCGCGGTCGGCATGGCGACCAACATCCCGCCGCACAACCCCGGAGAGGCGATCGACGCGGTCGTCGCCTACCTGGACGATCCGGAGATCACCACCGGGGAGCTCATGGAGATCATCCCCGGGCCGGACTTCCCGACCGGCGGCACCATCCTCGGTCGAGACGGGATCGAGCAGGCGTACGAGACCGGCAGGGGCAGCCTGCGCATCCGGGGGAAGGCCCATATCGAGCAGACGAGCACGGGCCGCATGCGGATCGTCGTCAGTGAGATCCCCTTCATGGTGAACAAGTCGAAGCTCGTCACCTCGATCGCCGACCTCGTGCGCGACAAGAAGCTCACCGAGATCTCGGACCTCCGCGACGAGTCCGACCGCAAGGGCATGCGCGTGGTGGTCGAGCTCAAGCAGAGCTGCGTGCCGCAGGTCGCGCTCAACAAGCTCTACAAGCACACCCAGCTCGAGACCGGCTTCGGGTGCATCATGATCGCGCTGGTGGACGGCGTGCCGCGCACGCTCGGCCTGCGCGAGATGGTCGGGTACTACGCGGACCACCAGCGCGAGGTGGTCATCAGGCGTACGCGCCATGACCTGGAGAAAGCCGAGGCCCGCGCCCATATCCTCGACGGCTACATCATCGCGCTCGACAACATCGACGAGGTCATCAAGACGATCCGCGGTTCGGAGGATGAGGACGAGGCGAAGGTCAAGCTGGTCGAGCGCTTCGGGCTCACCGAGACGCAGGCCGAGGCCATCCTCCAGATGCGCCTGCGCCGCCTCACCGGCCTGGAGCGCAACAAGATCGAGGAGGAGCTCGCGGACCTCAAGGAGCGGATCGCCTGGTACCGCAAGCTGCTCGGCGACATCAAGCTCGTCGAGGGCGTGATCAAGGACGAGCTCGCCGAGATCCGCGAGAAGTTCGCCGACGAGCGCCGCACCGAGATCTCCGGCGCGGCGGCCGACCTGGACATCGAGGACCTCATCGCCGAGGAGGACATGGTCGTCACCATCACGCGCGGCGGCTACATCAAGCGCCTGCCGGTGGCCACCTACCGCCAGCAGAAGCGGGGCGGGAAGGGCAAGTCGGGCCTCAAGCTCAAGGAGGACGACTTCGTCGAGCACCTCTTCATCGCCTCGACGCACGACTACGTCCTGTTCTTCTCGAACAAAGGGAAGGTCTACCGGCTCAAGGTGCACGAGCTGCCGGTGGGCTCGCGCCAGGCGAGGGGCAGCGCGGTGGTCAACGTCCTGCCGTTCGAGCAGGACGAGTGGATCGCCGCGGTCATCACCACCCGCGACTTCCCCGAGGACGACTTCCTGCTGTTCGCCACCCGCGGCGGCTTCGTGAAGAAGACCGCGATGGAGGCGTACGACCGGTCGCGGCGCGACGGGATCATCGCCATCAAGCTGCGCGACCGCGACGAGCTCATCGGGGTGCGCCGCGTGCACGAGGGCCAGAAGGTCGTCATGGTGTCCCAGGCGGGCAAGGCGATCGTATGGGACGAGTCCGACGCGCGGCCGATGGGCCGGGACACGCAGGGCGTCAAGGGCATGAACGTGAAGGGCGACGACTACGTGCTCGACATGGAGATCGTGCCGGAGAAGGGCGAGTTGCTCGTCATCACGGAGCGCGGCTACGGCAAGCGCACGCCGCTCGAGGAGTACCCGGTCCAGAAGCGCGGGGGCATGGGCGTCAAGACCATCCAGCTCACGGAGAAGAAGGGCGACATCGCCGCCGCCAAGGTCATCCTCCCGCGCCACGAGCTCATGCTCATCTCCGAGGAGGGCGTGGTCATCAGGGTCGGCGTGCGGGACATCTCGCAGCTCGGGCGCTCCACGCAGGGCGTGCGCATCATGAACGTCGCCGAGCACGACAAGCTCTCGGCGGTCGCGCGCGTGTCGGCCAAGAAGCGGAAGCGTGCGGCGCCGGAAGGCCAGGAGGAGCTGCCGGTGCAGGAGACCGGGGAAGAGGTCGGGGAAGAGGGTCCGCCGCCGAAGAGCAGGGCCGAGGCGCTCGCCGAGGAGCTTGCCGCCGAGGAGTTCGATGAGGAGGAGTGACCTCGCTCCGGAGGCGGTCCTGTTCGATTTCGACGGCACGCTGATCGACACCGGTCCGCTCATCCTGGAGTCCTTCCGCCACACGGCACGGCATTTCCTTGACGAGGTCCCGTCGGACGAGACGCTCATGCGCAACGTGGGCGTGCCGCTCATCCACCAGATGGAGGAGCTCTCACCGGGACGGGGCGTCGAGATGGTGGCGTACTACCGCGAACACAACCAGGCGGCGCACGACGATCTCGCGCGACCGTTCCCTCACGTCGAAGAGGTGCTGGAGGAGCTGCGGCGGCGCGGATATCCGATGGCGGTGGTGACGGCGAAGGGACGGGCCGCGGTCGACCTGGGCGTGGAGCTCATCGGCCTCGACCGGTTCATCGAGGTCGTGATCACCGCGGACGACGTGGACGTGCACAAGCCGGATCCCTACCCACTCCGGGTGGCGGCGGACAGGCTCGGCGTCGACCTCACACGGTCCGTCTACGTGGGTGACAGCCCGCACGACATGACCGCGGCGCTGCGTGGCGGAGCGGTGGCGGTGGCCGCGCTCTGGGGCGGCATCTTCTCGAGGGAGCGGGTGCTCGAGCCCGGGCCGCACCACGCGATCGAGGACATCCGGGAGTTGCCCGGACTGCTCGGATCCCCGGCGGCCGGAGCGAACGGAACGGAGCGGACGTGAGGCGGAACAGGATCGTCGCGGCCGTCATCGTGGTAGTTCTCGTGGCGGGGGTGGCCGGCTATCTTGTGTGGCGCCGCGACGCGAACCTCCCCGAGGTGCGTCTCTCCGACGCGAGCCGGGGAGTGCTCGCCGACACGGTGACCATCTCGGGCCGCACGGCGACCTCGGACGAGGCCGACATCTACCCGCCCGCCCCGGGCACGCTCGAAGCCGTGCTGGTCGACGACGGCGAGTCCGTGAAGGCGGGGGACGTGATCGCCACGATGGACACGGAGCAGCTCGAGACCCAGGTGACCTCGGCCGAGGCGGCCTATCGTGCGGCGGTCGCCCAACTCGCGTCGATCGACGCGCAGATCCCCACGTCCACCGATAAGGAGGCCGCCGACGCCGCGGTGCACGCGGCGTGGGTCGGCTACGAGGCGGCGGGCGCAAGCGCGTCCCAGTTCGAGGACACGATCGCGCAGGTCAGCGCGATAGAGACCGACGCCGATCTCGGGATCGACGTCGAGCTGCCCTCGATCGAGGTGAGCGAGACCGCGCGCGAGACCTACCCCGAGGTGGCCGAGGCCCTCGACGAGCTCGACCGCGTGCTTCGCGAGACGGAGGAGTACCTCGCTTCGCTCAGCCAGCTGGACACGGTGGACTCGACGCTCGAGAGCGTCAAGGCGCTCGCGATCGAGTACCTCGAGGGACAGGCCGCGGCCGCCGAGGCGCAGGAGCCGCAGCTGTACTCGGCGTGGCTGGGAGCCGAGGCGCAGAGGGAGGCGCTCGACCGCGCGTCGGACGTGGGTCCCGCGCGCAGCGCCGCGCAGGCGCAGGTCGACCAGGCGGCGGAGGCCCTGCGGCTCGCCGAGCAGGCGGTCGAGGAGTCCACGCTCACCGCGCCCATGGACGGCATCCTCGTCTACCACACCGTCACCTCCTCGATCGCGGGACTCGAGTCCGCGGCCGGCCCGGCCGCGGAGCCCGGACCGGGCTTCAGCGTCTCGCCCGCCTCGGCGCCGTTCAGCGTCATCCGTCTGGGGGCGCTGCGGTTCGTCGGTGAGGTCGACGAGGCCGACGTGGACTCGCTCGAGGAGAGCATGACGGCGATCGTCCGCCTCGACGCGTTCCCCGACGAGGGGTTCGACACCTACGTCGAGCGCGTGGGCGTGGTCGCGCAGTCGACCGCCACCGGCGGCAACGCCTTCCCGGTGCGCCTGCCGCTGCGCGACACGGGGCGCGACATCCTCGTGGGCATGCGGGGCAGCGCCGAGATCGCCACGGAACGCATCGAGGACGCCGTGAGCGTGCCGATCGAGGCGATCTTCGAGGAGGGCGACGATTCGGTCGTCTACGTGTACCGCGACGGGAGGGTCGAGCGCGCGCCGGTCGTGATCGGCGTCTACACGGAGACGCGCGTCGAGATCCTGGAGGGCCTCGAAGGGGACGAGCGCGTCGTGATCAGCACGACCAGCGAGCTCGAGGACGACGGGGCGGTGCGCATCCGCGAGGAGGCCTCGACCGGCGAGGACGCCTCCGGTGGCTTCGGTCCGTTCGGGTAGGCGGCGGCGATGAGTGACGAGCGCGACGGCGGACCCGTCGCCGTCGACGGCGGCTGCGGGGCGCGGCGGATCCTGGAGACGAGGGGCGTCACCAAGCGCTACCTGCTCGGCGAGGTCACGGTGAACGCGCTGCGCGGCGTCGACATGGCGGTGTGCGACGGTGAGATGGTCTCGATCATGGGGCCGTCCGGCTCGGGCAAGTCGACGCTCATGCACATCATCGGCATGCTCGACACCCCCACGGAGGGCGAGGTGGTGGTGGAGGGCGACCCGGTCAGCGACCTCGGGCCGAACGCCCTGGCCGAGATGCGCAACAAGCGCATCGGGTTCGTCTTCCAGACGTTCAATCTGCTCGGACGCACCACGGCGACCGCCAACGTCGAGCTGCCGCTCATCTACGCGGGCGTGTCGGGAGCCGAGCGCTCGAAGCGGGCACGGGCCGCGCTCGAGGCGGTCGGTCTCGGGGCGCGGCTCGAGCACCTGCCCAACCAGCTCTCGGGCGGACAGCAGCAGCGCGTGGCGATCGCGCGGGCGCTCGTGACCCGGCCGTCGATCGTGCTCGCCGACGAGCCCACGGGCAACCTGGACTCGCGCTCCGGCGTCGAGGTGATGGCGATCCTCCAGCGCCTCCACGCGGAGGGTAAGACGATCGTGCTCGTCACCCATGACGAGCGGATAGCCGGACACAGCGAGCGGATCGTGCGGATCCACGACGGGACGATCGTGGATAACGAGGTCGTCAAGGACCGGATCATGGCGAGCGACGAGCTCGCCGATCTCGGCGACGAGCCCGGCGGGCGCCAGGATGGTGACCCGGCCGAGAGCTTCAGCGACGGTTCCGGTGACGGTCCCACGGACGAGCCCGGGGCGGTGGGCTAGATGGGGGAGAGCCTCCGCATCGCGCTGCGCGCCCTGCGGGCCAACAAGGTGCGCAGCGCGCTCACCATGCTCGGGGTGATCATCGGAGTGGCGGCGGTCATCATGCTCGTCGCCATCGGATCGGGGGTGCAGGACGAGGTCACCGGGCAGATCGAGGGCCTGGGATCGAACCTGCTCTTCGCGTTCCCGGCGGACCTCGAGGGCGGCGGGGGCGGCACCTTCAGTGCGGGGCGCGGCTTCACCATCGACGACGTCGAGGCGCTGGAGCGCGCACTCGAGGACTCCACCGATGCCGTGGTACCGATCGTGCAGACGCCCGCGACCATCAAGCGGGGAAACCGGACCATGCGCACGGTCGTCGCCGGCGGTACCGGGCAAAGCTCGGAGGTATTCACCAACACGCTCCTCGGCGGGCGCCACTACAACTCGAGCGAGGTCAACGCGGCCGCGCGCGTCGTGGGCATCGGGTCCACCGTGAAGAACGAGCTGTTCGCCAACCAGGATCCGGTGGGCAAGACCGTCACCGTCAACGGACAGCGCTTCACGGTGATCTCTCACTACGCCGCGCAGGGCGGCTCCTTCGGCGGTGACCAGGACAACCAGATCTACATGCCGTACACCACCGCCCAGCGGCTTGCCGGCACGACCGAGGTCGGCACGATCGTCATCAAGGTGAGCGACGCGGCCGAGATCGGGATGGTGCAGCGGCGCGTCCGCAGCCTCCTCGAGCCCGAGTTCGGCGAGGACCTCTCGGTGTTCAGCCAGGAGCAGACGCTCTCGATCCTGTCCGACCTGCTCGACACCCTCACGTTCGCTCTCGGCGGCATCGCCGCGATATCCTTGCTCGTGGGCGGCATCGGCATCATGAACATCATGCTCGTGTCAGTGTCGGAGCGTACGCGCGAGATCGGGATCCGCAAGGCGGTGGGCGCGCGGACCCACGACATCCTCGCCCAGTTCATCATCGAGGCGGTCCTGCTCTCGGTGGCGGGCGGGATCGTGGGCATCGCGCTCGGCGCGGCCGGATCGGCCGGCGTGTCGGAGTGGGTGCCCACGCAGATCACGTTGTGGGCGGTGGCGACGGCGTTCTTCTTCGCCGCGGGCGTGGGCGTGTTCTTCGGCGTGTATCCCGCGTACAAGGCCTCGAAGCTCGACCCCATCGAGGCGCTGCGCTACGAGTGACTAGCCCCCCTGGAAGTCCTCGGGGTCGATGCTCTCGAGGAACTCGCGGAAGCGCTGGACCTCTTCCTCCTCGTCGACCTCCTGCGGCACCTCGAGCGCGGCGCCGTCCCAGACCTCGTCGGCGACGAAGATGGGGGAGCCGGTGCGGACCGCGAGCGCCATGGAGTCCGAGGGACGGGCGTCGATCGCGAGACGGCGCTCCTCCCCGCGCAGGACGAGCGCGGCGTAGAAGGTGCCCTCGTCGAGGCGGGTGATCTCGATGCGCTCGACCGCGAAACCGAGCTGCTCGAGCGTGTCCTTGAACAGGTCGTGCGTCATCGGGCGGGGCGACTCGACCTGCTGGAGGCGCAGCAGGATCGCCATGGCCTCGCTGTGCCCGATCCAGATGGGCAGCACCCGTTCGTCCCGCTCGGCGGCGTCCTTGAGCAGGACCACCGGCGAGTTGGTGGTCGCGTCGATGTTCAGGCTGTGTATGAGTACCTGTCTCATGACCCGGGTGTCGGCCTCCATACGGTCTACAGTAAGGGTACGGCGCGGTTCGCGGACACGGGACCGCGGCAACACTGTACTTACCCGAGAGGGGGATGTGAACGGATGCGGACGTTCGATGTGAGGACGAGCGAGCGAGAGGTGCCGGTGCTCGGCACCCGGCAGGGGGTCTTCTTCTGCGAGTTCGACGGACCGCGGAGCCGCAGGATACACGTGTCGGTCGGCGGTTCGTGACGGCACGCGGTCTGCTTGACTGCACTTCCGCCCGTGGGATACGGTATGCGGGCTGTCCAGCCGGGCCCGTAGCTCAGTCGGTTAGAGCGCACGCCTGATAAGCGTGAGGTCAGTGGTTCGAATCCACTCGGGCCCACCACCATCGATCCTGAAGGCCCCGGCATCCGTGCCGGGGCCTTTCTCGTAACGCGGTATCCTGTGCGGACTGCAGAACCGTGATTCGACCCACCACTTGCAGCAGTATACCGGATTTGGGATACTGCACCCATGAGCGACACGCACCCCAAGGAGATCGTGTGGATCGCGTCGTCGCGAAAGGATCTGTGCGGGTTTCCGGAGCAGGTGCGCCAAGTGATGGGATTCGCACTCTACCAGGCTCAGGTCGGCGACAAGCACATGGCTGCGAAGCCCCTGAAGGGTTTCAAGGGCGCAGGTGTGCTGGAGGTAGTCGATGATCACGACGGTGACACCTACCGAACCGTGTACACGGTCAGCTTCGCGGACGTGGTCTACGTTCTGCACGCGCTTCAGAAGAAGTCGAAACGGGGCGCTGAGACGCCGAAGCCGGACACCAAGCTCATCGAGAGTCGACTCGAATCGGCTCGACAAGACCATGCGAGGCGCTACGGCGAAAGGAGGGGTGGCAAGTGACGACCCGCAAGCGATTAGACGTTGAGACCAGCACAGGCAATGTGTTCGATGATCTGTGTCTTCCCGAGTCGAGTGAATTGCTGGCGAAGGCTGCTCTTGCGCAGCAGATCGCGAGTATCGCGACTCACAGACACCTCACTCAGGCTGAGACGGCTCGCATCCTGGGCACGACACAGCCGAAGGTGTCCGATCTGTTCCGAGGCAACCTCGATGGCTATTCACTTGAGCGTCTCATTCGCTACCTGAACGCTTTCGATCGAGACGTTCGCATCGTTGTGACCAAGAAGCCGCGAACTAGGAATCGTGCTCTCACCTGGGTGACTAGATCGCTCAAGGGCGGCCGCCCGCGCGTAGCGCAGGGATGATTCACTCGAAGTCGGTCCACGGCGCTTGTTGCGTGCCGAGGCAGCCCGACAGATGGGCGGGTCGCCGGCTGACGTCACGGCAGAGGAAGTCCTCGGAAACATCGACGGGCGCCTCCCTGCCGGCACTCGACTGGAGAAGCACGCGGGACGCATCCGCGAAGTCCAGAACTGGATCGGGGGCAGCGCCTACAACCCATGCACCGCCGCGTTCGTGCCGCCGCCCGACGCCGTAGGCGATCTCCTGGACGATCTGGCACGGTTCTGCGATGGAGATTCACTGCCGGCAGTCGTCCAGGCGGCCCTAGCTCACGCTCAGTTCGAGACCATCCATCCCTTCGTGGACGGGAATGGACGTGCCGGACGCGCCCTCATCCACCTGATTCCTCCGTCGCCGCGGCATGTGTGCGAGCAACGGACGATGCTCAGGCGTTCGAGCAACGCTGCCAGGAGATCCAAGCCGCATGGCGGGAGAGAGTCGGTCGAGTCCGGCGAGACTCGTCGGTGGACCTGCTCCTGCGCCAGCTCCCCGGCACGCCGATCTTGAGCGTCAAGATTGCCATGGCCATGCTCGACCGCAGCAAGCCTCAGGTCAATCAGGCCATCGCCAGACTGGAGAAGGCCGGGGTGTTGACGCAGTCGACCGGGGGCAGACGCAACCGCGCGTTCGAGGCGAGAGAAGTGATCGACGCATTCACGGATCTCGAAAGACAGCTGGCCGGCCCGGACGGCGACACTGTGGCCTCGCCGTCTACTCGACCGGTTCCGGCGCCTCGGGAGTAGCGCGGAGTGCGGCATCCCAGGCGAGTCCCCCTTCCGGCGCTGCGCGGGCGGAAGCCGGTGTGCCTTCGTCGGGTACGATAGCCGCATGGATCCGTCCGGCGCTCCCTCCAACATGCTCGACTCCCGAGCCAAGACCGTGTGGCGGGTGTACGCCTCGGCCGTCGGGATCCCCGCGCTCATCGCGATCGTCGTCACGGCGGGCATCCTCATTGCCGTCGGATCGTGGGCGATGGTCTGGCTCGTCCCCGTCATCGGCGCGCTCGTGCTGCTCGGTCTGTGGCTCGGCCCCTTCGTCGAGATCGCGTACCGGCGCTGGAGGTGGGAGGTCACCGATATCGAGGTGCGCCTGCAGTCGGGCCTGATCATCGTCAAGCGGACGGTCATCCCCATGGCGCGCATCCAGCACGTCGACACCAGCCAGGGTCCGCTGCTGCGCTTCTTCGGCATGTCCGAGGTGCACGTCTCCACGGCGGCCGGCAAGCACAAGATCCCTATGCTCGCCGACGAGGACGCTGCCGGCATACGGGATCGCATCGCGGCGCTCGCCCAGGTGACGGACGATGGCGGACTCTGAGGGACACGCCCACGCGAGGCGGGAGGAGGGCGTCCTGAGGCGGACGCACCCGGCCACGGTCGCGGTCAGGACCGCGAAGATGCTGTGGCAGATGCTTCTCGGTGTCGTCGCCGTGGTGGTCTTCGGCAGCGTCGGGGGAGGCGACGCGGCGCTCCCGATCATCGCGATCGCGGGGATCGCGATGATCGTCGTCCTGTTCATGGTCGGCATCGCGTGGCTCTCGTGGTGGCGCTTCGAGTACGGCATCGTCGGCACGGATCTGCTCATCGTGCAGGGGCTCATCGTGCGCTCGCGGAGGACCATCCCCATCGCTCGCGTGCACGGCGTGAACGTGAAGGCCGACCCCCTCATGCGCGTGCTCGGCCTCGTCGAGCTGGTCGTGCAGACCGCCGGGGGAGGCGCGAACGAGCCGGAGGCGCGCATCGGCTCCATCCCGCTCGATCAGGCCGAGGAGCTGCGCAACGCCCTGCTCTACGACACGCCGGGGCCGGTGGCCGCGGAGATGGAGCTGCATGCGGGCGCGCCCCGGGGCACGACCGCCGAGCAGCTCGTCGGGCGCGATCCCGTCGGACGGATCAGTGATTTTCGCGGGGCGTTCGGGGGCACGGAGGTGCGCGGCCGCGAGATCCGCTACGAGCACAAGGTGCCGCTCGGCAGGCTCATCGTGGGCGCGGCGACCTCCAACCGCGTGCCGCTCATCCTCGCGTTCGGGTTCGCGGGCGCGGCACAGGCGATCGAGATCGTCGGCCGGACGTTCGTCGAGCGCACGGCGTCGCGGGCGGCGGAGATCGCCCTGCCCGTACTGGTGGCGCTCGTCCTCGCCATCGGTCTTCTGGTGGTCGTGGTCGCGACCGCGATAGGGGTGGCACGCGACTTCGGCTTCACCGCGCGCCGGTACGAGACGCGCATCGAGACGGAGGCGGGTCTTCTCGAGCGGCGGCAGATCAGCATGCCGGTCCCACGCATCCAGGCGGTGCGCATCGAGGAGTCGTTCCTGCGGCGGCTGCTTGGGCTCGCGACCGTCCACGTCGACACCGCAGGCCTCGAGCGCAGCGGTCAGCAGGCGCGACAGGTGACGAGCAGCAAGGCGATGGTGCCCGTGGCGAGGGCCGAGGAGGTCCCCGCGCTGATGCATGGCCTGCTCCCCGAGGCGGAGGTCTTTCCGCGGGCGCGCGCAGTGCCCGGGCGCGCGCTGCGCTTCTACCTCATCCTCCCGACATCGCTGGCGGCGCTCGTCGCGCTCGCCGTGGTGGGTCCGGCGGTCTGGTTCGTCTACCGCCCGGGACTGCCTTGGGCGCTCGGTGCGGTCGTCCTCGTGGCGCTCCTCACCGCGCTCGTCCGTCGGCTGCAGTGGCGACGCGCGGGCGCGGGCACGAACGACGTGGCGGTGACGCTGCGCTCGGGTGTGCTCGGGGTGAAGCGGGTGCGGCTCGAGCGCTCCCGCATCCAATCGCTCGCGGTGCGCCAGAACCCGTTCCAGCGTCGGGTGTCGCTCGCGTCGCTGCGGACGATCTCGGTCTCAGGGTCATCGAAGGCGACCTACGGGGTGTCGCACCTCGACGAGGCCGAGGCGTTGCGCATCATGCGGTGGTACGAGGATGGGCTCGCGAGACCTCGGAGCGGCTGAGGGCTTCCGTGGGCGCCTTCGTCACATCCCGCCCCTGACCGGCCTCACGAGATTCTCGATGCGGATCGCGTCGCCCTGGGGGCCGCGACCGGTCGGCCAGTAGGAGGGATCGCCGACCTTCGGGTCGCTGCGCTGCGCTCCGGCGCCGTGCACGTCGGTCCACTCGCCGTTCCAGTAGCCCATCGCACGGCCGAACGCGATGTACACGGCGTTCTCGCCGGGCGGCTCGGCCGGTGAGGCGTGCGTGGTCGACGTCCAGTAGTAGCCGAAGTCGGGCTCGCCGGCCTCGTTGGTGACGGGGGTGCACTCGAAGAGCGGGTCGATGGCGGCGGAGTCCGTCGAGTCGGGTCCGCGGCCGTAGTCGACGATGCTCTGCAACTCCTTCGCGTCCGGCAGGCGCCAGTCGTCGTGACCCAGGTACTCCTCCTCGTTGAGCCGCTGGACCCAGGCGAGCGCTGTCGGCCAGTCCATGCCCTCGCCGCTGTCGGCCTGTGACCACGTGAGTCCGGTCGCGTCGTCGGTGATGGTGCCGTCGCCGTTGTCGACGAACGCGTTCTCCCCGTACGCGGGGTTGCCGCGCACGAAGTAGACGTAGTAGCGCTTCGCCTGCGGCCGGCCGGGCAACGATTCGGCCGGGTAGCCCTTGACGCGCCCGTCGGCGAAGTCGACGCTGAACATGGTCTCGTTGCCGCCCATGGTGGTGCCGCCGTAGAGGGTGCTCGTGGCGAACTGCGCGTCGATGGTGCGCTCGCCCGCGCTCTCGTCGCCGTATGCGAACGCGAAGTGATCGGTGTCGATGAACGGGACGAGACCGCTCCGCTCCGGGGCCTGCGGGCCGACCGGGTCGAGCCCGCTGAAGTCGATGAGCGAGTAGAGCTCCTCGATGGTGGGGAGGCGCCAATCGTCGAAGCCGGCGAGGGTGAGCTCGTCCGCCGTCGCGAGCGCCTCCTCGTAGCCGAGCTTGTCGTCCGCGTCGATCTCCCCGTCTCCGTCCAGGTCGGGGTTCGCCGACCACACGAGGCCGGTGACGTCGTCGGTCACCGTACCGTTCCCGCCGTCGGTGTACGAGGCGGGGTTGCGAGCGGTCCGTGCGTCCTGCCCATCGAGCGGGTCGCCGGGGTCCGGAGCGGGGATCTCCTCGCCGGTCGCGCTGAAGAAGCGCTCCTGCCCGGTGTCCACCACGGGGTAGGTCCCGAAGTTCGCGGGCGTCTCCTGTTCGTCGGCGGAGCCGCTCTCGATGGGTCCGGTCGGCGCGGTGCCCGTAGCGGCGAGCTCCGTGGGGTCCTCCACCCCGGCATCCGGATCGCACGCCGTGAGACCGCCGACGGACACGACGAGGGCCAGGAGCGCGAGGAACGCTGCGGTCACGGCGGCCGTGGGCTTCTCGGTATCGATCCCGCCCCATGGCTTCATGGCGTCTCCTCGTCTTCGGATGCGCTCCTACCGGTCCTCGATCGTCACCGTGTCCCCGGGGCCCACGCCGTTGCCGGCGCTCCCCCAAGGGTGGAGCTCGATCGCGAGTTCGGTCCCTCCGTCTCCGTGGACGGTGCGCTCGTCACCCGGATCGAGCGGCGGAACGGGGGGTGAGCGACGGCTTCGGGCAACGGGTACATACCCCCACATGTAACGCAGAGTCAGCCGAAGAGGAAGAGGATGTGCGAGATGAGTGGACGCATACGCAGGATCCTGACGATCTGGCTCGCGCTCACGCTGGTGCTGTTCGCCGGCCTGGCCGTGACCGCGTGTGACGGCGACACGGAGGACGCGGTCACCGAGCCCGGCGTCGAGGTCGACGACGCGGACGCGGACGACGGAGCGGACGCCGACGACGCGGCCGACGGCGCCGAGGATGACGAGGCCGCGGACGAC
>CAYOSP010000001.1:133439-194739 GCA_964406675.1 uncultured Eubacteriales bacterium
GACGACGGTGCCGACGACTCGGCGGGTATCGACGCCGCGATGGTCGTCGACACGAAGTGCACCTCGTGTCACGACCTCGAGCGCGTCGAGCAGGCCGACTACGACGTCGCCGGTTGGGAGAGCACGATCGAGCGCATGGAGAGCCTCGGGCTGTCCATCACGGAGGAGGAGAAGCAGGCGGTCGCCGAGTATCTCGCGACCCGGTAGGGGCGTCCTGCGAACGGTCCCGGACGAGCGAAGGCCCCGCCTCCAGGCGGGGCCTTCTCACGTGGACCGACCGATCCACGTGAACGGACTCGGGGGCGGGAGGACCTGCCGTCACATACGGTCGGAGCCAGCACCAACGGAACCGCAGCGGCTGGAGTGAGATGTGCGCCGAAAAGAGGGCGGTCCCCCCGCCCCCGAGAGTCGTCGGCGGACGCTTCCGATGTCCGGCCGATCTCCCTCTCGGGTGTACCGTCGAGCGTCCTGTGAAGGTGTCGCGACCCGTGTCGCGTGTATAGGTAGTTACCCCTTATCCGGCCGTCTAACCTCCGGATGCGCCTTTATCCGATAGGAGTACCTCCACCACACGCCCGGCGGCGTGCCGAGCGGCATCCGTCGCATGCCGCTCGGCGCCCGTGCGTCCGGTGTCACCGGGTCCGAGCGGAGCGCCGGCCTCGGATGGTCCGTCGGTCTCGAGCGGCACGAGCCACGCGGTCTCGAGCGGTCGGCCGTCCAGCGTCCCCGAGACCACGCGCGACCCCGCCGGAGCGCCGGGCGCGATCTCGCCCGGTCCCCTGCGGACCCGGATGTCGTAGCGTGCGTCCTCGAAGCGGTAGGTCGCCTCGAAGCCGTCCCAGTCCGACGGGATCCTCGGATCGACCAGCAGGTGCGGTCGCCCTTCGCGCGTCACCCGCCGGATGCCGAGCAGGTGGCCCACGGCTATCCGGTAGAACCACCCCGCCGAGCCGGTGTACCAGCTCCACCCGCCGCGTCCCTCATGCCCCTCGGCGGTGTACACGTCGGCCACCACCGCGTACGGCTCGACGACGAACCGGTCGGCGGCCTCGACGTCGAGCGCGTGCCGCACCGGTGTGAGCATGCGCAGCAGCTCGTAGCCGCGGTCCGCCTCGCCGCGCAGCAGCCTCGCGAGCACCAGCCAGAGCACGCCGTGCGTGTACTGCCCGCCGTTCTCGCGCACGCCCGGCACGTAGCCCTTGATGTAGCCCGGGTCGTGCGCCATCTCGTCGAACGGCGGGTCGAGGAGCTGGATGAGGCCGAGCTCCTCGCGCACCAGGTACTCGTCGGCCGAGTCGAGCGCTCGGGTGGCGCGTGCCGGGTCGCCCTCGCCGACGATGGCCGCCCACGCCTGCGCGATCGCGTCGATACGGCACTCCCGGGCGTCGGCGGTGCCGAGCGGGGTGCCGTCGTCGAAGTACGCGCGCCGGTACCACTCGCCGTCCCACGCGCTCGCCTCCACGCGGTCGACGAGACGCTCCGCCCACAGCCGCTGGTCGGCGGCCCGCTCGTGATCGCCGCGCCCCTCGGCCACCTCCGTGAAGCGCCGCAGCGTGTGGACGAGGAACCACGCGAGCCAGACGCTCTCGCCGCGGCCCCTGACGCCCACTCGGTTCATGCCGTCGTTCCAGTCGCCGCCGCCGATGAGCGGCAGGCCGTGCGGGCCCTCGGGGCGGGCCGTCTCCAGCGCGGCGACGCAGTGCTCGTACAGGGACGCGGTGCGTTCGGAGACCGCCGGCTCCAGGTACAGGTCCTCCTGGCCCTCGTCGAGCGGCGGTCCGTCGATGTAGGCGATCCCCTCGTCGAGGATCGACTCGTCTCCGGTGACGTCGAGGTAGTGCGCGACCGCGTACGGCAGCCAGTGGCGGTCGTCGGTGATGCGCGTGCGCACGCCGCGTCCCGAGACCGGCATCCACCAGTGCAGCACGTCGCCCTCGGGGAACTGGTGCCGCGCGGCTTCGACGATCTGGGCGCGCGTGAGCTCCGGCCTCGCGAGGTCGAACGCGAGGCAGTCCTGCAGCTGGTCGCGGAACCCGTACGCGCCGGAGGACTGGTAGAGCGCGGTGCGGCCCCACAGGCGGCAGGCGAGCGTCTGGTAGAGCAGGCGGCCGTTGATCATGCGGTCGAGCGCGTCGTCCGGGGTCCGCACGGAGAGGATGTCGAGGAAGTCGTCCCACCAGGCCACCGTCCGCTCGAGGGAGGCCGCCGCCGCGTCCGCGCGGCGGTAGCGGCCGACGAGCTCGCGCGCCTCCTCGAGCGTGTCCGTCTGCCCCAGCAGGAAGGCGACGGTGGTCGTGTGCCCCGGCTCCACGCCGAGCCGCACGGTCACCGCGCCGCACGCGTCGTGGAAGCGCCCGGTCCGCCCGGAGAGCGCGGCCTTCGCGAGCGCCTCGGGCCGGTCCGGCGTGCCGTTGCGCCCGAGGAACTCGGTGCGGCTCGCAGTGTACGAGTCGATCGGGCGGTCCGCGCACAGGAAGGTGGCCCGTCCGGGGAAGTCGTCGTTGAAGTGGTTGTGCGCGGTGAGCATGTCCGCCTCGGCGTCGAACCAGGTGACCACGCGGTGCTGGGCCTGGCTGCGCGACGCGCCGAGCGACCACTCGACGAACTGCGTCGCGGTGAGCGTGCGGCGCCTGTCCGTGGGGTTGGTGAGCTCGAGCAGCACGACCCGCACCGGTTCGTCCGGGGGCACGGACACGGTGGCGGTGTGCTCGATGCCGTGGGTCGTGCGCTCGAACACGGTGCGGCCGCGGGCGTGGCGCACCACCACCGGGGTCTCGTCGGGCACGGGCAGGGGGGTGGGCGACCAGTACTCGCCGGTCTCCTCGTCCCGGATGTAGAGGTGCTCGCCGCTGCCGTCGGACACGGCGTCGTTGTTCCAGGTGGTGAGCCTGTTCTCGTGGCTGTTGATCGCCCACGTGGTCCCCACCCCGGCTTCGGTGACCATGCCGCCGAACTCGAGCTCGTTGGCGAACACGTTGATCCAGGGCGCGGGAGGCACGCGGTCCCCGTCCACCACGATCACGTACTCGTCGGCGTCTGGCGCGAAGCCGCCGTAGCCGTTGTCGAAGGCGAGCTCGGGCCGCTCGAACGCGGGCGCCGGACGGGAGACGGGCTCGCCTCGCGTCACGAGGTCCGGCACCGGCTCGGGCCGCTCGGCGCGCTGGTTCAGCTGGAACTCCAGCGAGCCCTCGGCGCCGTCCAGCACCGCCCGCGCCACGGTCTCGAGCAGGATGCGGGTGTCGGCGCCCATCTGGTCCGCGCGGCGGATGAACACGCCGCCGGGCTTGTCCTGCAGCTGGAGCGCGTGACTGGTGCGCACGAGGAGCTGCAGCCGTCCCTCGAGCTCGTCGGCGTAGGCGGTCGGCTTCGTGTTGAGGATGACGAGGTCGGCCCTCAGGCCCTTGTAGCGCCAGTACTGGTGGGCGAGCAGCGCCTGGCGGACGATGCCGGTGTCCTCGAGCCGCTCCACGCGTACGAGCAGGATCGGCATGTCGCCCGAGACGCCGAGCCCCCACAGCCCCGACATCGGCAGGCCGTTCTCGACGGCCGTGCGCTCCTTGAGCGGGGAGTACGGATCCGTGAGCAGGAGGCGGGAGGCGAGACGCTGGTAGGTGAGCGCGTCCTCCGCCGAGATGCCGAGGTCGCGCAGTACGATCTGGTTGGCGGACCAGGCGAGGTCGAGCGAGCGCCGGACCGCCCGCGTGTCCCGGTACTTGGCGGCGAGGTGCTCCGCGTCCTCGCGTGTGGGCGCCACGCCCGTCGAGTACGCGAGCACGGCCGTGTCGCCCGGCTCGATGCGCACGGCGTGCCGCACCGCGCACACCGGGTCGAGCACCGCGCCCACCGACCCGGTCAGGCCGTGGTCGTCCTCGAACGCCCGCGGCTCCTCCACGCCTCGGAGACGTCCCAGGAAGCGTGCGCGGTCGGTCTCGAACGAGCTGTCGTGGGCCCCGTCGTGCTCGCAGGCGAGCACGTGGAACCCCCACGGGCGCTCCTCGTCGGAGGAGCGCGGACGGCGGGAGAAGAGGACCGCGCCGGTGGGCTCGTGATGGAGCGTCTCGACGAACAGGTTCGAGAACGTGCGGTGCGCCTGGTCGGCGGCCGAAGGCGCGAGCGCGATCTCGAAGTAGCTGGTGACCTCGATCACGCGGGTCTGTCGGCCGTGGTTGGTCACCGCGATCCGGCGGTTCTCGACGTCGTCCTCCGGCGAGACGACCACTTGGGTGTACGTCTCCACGTCCCCGTCGCGACGCCGGAACTCGACCTTGTCGGCCGCGAAGGTCACGTGGTAGTCGTCGGGCTCGGTGAGGGTGGGCTGATAGCCGGCCGACCACGTGCGGTCCTCGTCGAGGTCTCGGAGGTAGAAGAACGTGCCCCAGCAGTCGCGCGTGACGTCCTCCCGGAACCTCGTCACGTCCATGTCCTCGAAGCGGCTGAAGCCGCCCCCCGCGTTGGTGACCATCACCGAGTAGCGGCCGTTGGAGAGGAACTGCGTGGCGGGCACGGGGGTGTGCGGGGTCGGGTAGGAGCGCTCCGTGGGCGGGGGCAGCTCGCGCACGGAGTGGACGTACTCGACCTCCTCGACGTGCGGGTGCGCGGGCGTGATGTGCCTGGGCACGCGCTCCTGCAGCAGCAGCTCCGCCGAGCGCACGAGCGGGTCGGCGTGGAAGCGGTCCTGCATGCGGTCCCCGGTGAGCACGTTGCCGATGGAGACGAGCCCCATGCCCTGGTGGTGCGCCATGTACGCCTTGACGAGCGCGCGCTCCTGGCCGGCGGGGATGCGTCCCGGCGTATAGTCGATGGCCTCGTAGAAGCCGTATCGGCCGAGCGCGCCGCGCTCCTGCAGCGCGTGGAGGTTCTCCACCGAGCGCTTGGGCGCGACCATGAGCGCGAGCATGGTCGCGTACGGGGCGATCACCACGTCCTCGCTCAGACCCCGCTTGAGGCCGAGGCCCGGCACGCCGAACGCCTGGTACTGGTAGTTGAGATCGATGTCCTTGGCGTTGAACGCCGACTCCGACACGCCCCACGGTGTGCGCTGCTCGGCGCCCCACTGGATCTGGCGGCGGACGACGGTCTCGTAGGTCTGGTCGAGCAGGGTGCCTTCCCAGTCGCGCATGACCAGCAGCGGCATGAGGTACTCGAACATCGAGGCGCTCCAGGAGAGCAGCGCGTAGCCCTCGCGCGTGGTGGTGATCGAGCGGCCCAGCCGGAACCAGTGCGCCTGGGGGACGTCGCCCTTCGCCACCGCGAGGAAGCTCGCGAGCCGGCACTCCGAGGCGAGCATGTCGTAGTACGAGGGATCGAGCCGTCCCTCGGCGGTGTTGAAGCCGATCGAGAACAGCTTGCGGCTCGGGTCGTACAGCATGCGGAAGTCGGTGTGCTCCCACATCTCGCGGGCGATCTGCGCCATGAGCCGGAGTCGGGCGAGCAGGCGGCGCGCCGCCTCGCGGGAGTGCCGGACGCCTTCGCGCACCTCCCGCGCCCACGCGGCGAGCGCCTCGTCGCCGTCGGCCTCCATCGTCTCGAGCGCGCGTTCGGACTCCTCCAGGCCCTCGGCGAGCTCCCTGAGCGTGGGCACCCTCCCCAGCAGCGACCGGAGGTGCGTGGCCTCCACCGAGTGGATGATCCCCTCGGGGACCCGCCCCAGCGCCTCGGCGAAGCCGGCGAGCTCCCGGAGCTCGTCGCGGTGGCCGCGCACGTCGGCGAGCAGGTCCGCCACGGCCGGGACGTCCCCGTCGGCCTCCTCGGCCTCGACCGCGAGCTCCTCGAGGTCGTTCAGCAGGCGCGCCCAACCGGAGAGCGTCACGGGGGCGGCGCCCTCCTCGAGCATCACGGCCGCCCGGCGCAGGACGGACCGCACCCCCTCGTGAGCGCGCGGCACCTCCTCGAGCGCGAGCGCGACCGGATCGTGCAGCCCGGCGCGTACCCGCGGGCCGACGATCGGCTCCTCGGCCGCGCCGAGCAGCCCGGTGCGCAGGACGAGCATGTGGCCGGCGAGGTTGCCGCTGTCCACGGTGGAGATGTAGCCGGGCGGCAGCGGATCGAGCGTGCGGGTGTCGTACCAGTTGTAGAAGTGGCCCCGGAAGCGCTGCATCCCCGCGAGCGTCGCGAGCGTGTCGCTCGCGCGGTCGACGAGCGCCGCCGGCCCTATCCAGCCCATGTCGTAGGCGGTCAGGTACGTGAGCAGCTGCAGGCCGATGTTCGTCGGCGAGGTGCGGAAGGCCACCTCGCCCTTCGGGTCTTCCTGGAAGTTGTCCGGGGCGAGGTAGTGTCCCTCGGCGGTGACGAACGTCTGGAAGAAGCGCCACGTGCGCCTCGCCAGACGACGCAGATACGCCTCGTCCTCGGCGTCGAGCTCCCGCACCGCCTCCGGCGCCTCGCGGCTCGCCCGGCGGGCGAGCACCGGCGAGACCGCCCACAGGAGCGAGAGCGCGATCGCCACGACCGCGTGGCCGGGCCCCGCGAACACGGCGGGCAGCACGAGCGCGACGCCGAGCAGGATCGAGGGTCCCATCGCGCGATAGTGACCGGCGTAGGTCTCGCCGCCCGCCTTGGCGGCCTCGGCGGCGGTGGTCCACTCGAGCATGTGCCGCCGGCTCACGTAGGAGCGCCACAGCGCGCGCACGATCGCGTCGGTCATCAGCCACGCCTGGTGCGGCAGGATGGCGAGGGCGAACAGGCCGCGCATCGCGTCCCGCTCGAAGTCCTGCAGCGTCGAGTGCACCGCGCCCCGGAACGTGACGTCCTCCGGGCGGCGCACGAGCGAGTCCACGAACTGCACCACGGCGGGGAACATCACGATGAACACGACGATGAGCGGCCACAACGGGCCGGGGTCCGGGAGCAGCACCCAGCCCGCGGCGATGAGCAGGAGCAGCAGCGGCGGCACGAGGCTGCGCCGCAGGTTGTCGAGCATCTTCCACCGGTGGATGGGCCTCAGCGGGTTGCGCTCGCGGCCGTCCTCGGTGGGCACCCTCCCGAGGATCCACGGCAGGACCTGCCAGTCGCCGCGCGTCCAGCGGTGGTTGCGGGAGTTCTGCACCGCGTAGCGCACAGGGTAGTCGTCGAACACCTCGATGTCCGAGGCGAGCGCGGTGCGCATGTAGCTGCCCTCGAGCAGGTCGTGGGAGAGCACCCGTTCCTGAGGGACGCGGCTCTCGAGCGTCTCGAGGAACACGTCGACGTCCAACAGCCCCTTACCGGTGAAGCTGCCCTCGCCGAAGATGTCCTGGTACGCGTCCGAGACCGCGCCGCCGTAGGGGTCGATGCCCGCCACGCCGGTGTGCATCCACGCGAAGTACGTGGCCTTCGACGACGGCAGGGACACGCTCACGCGCGGCTGTATGAGCCCGTAGCCGCGCGCGGTGACGCGTCGCTCCTCGTCGACGACCGCCTGGTTGAGCGGGTGGACGATCGTGCCGACCATCTTCTTGGCGGCGTCGCGGGAGAGCACGGTGTCGGCGTCGAGCGTGAGCGCGTAGCGCACGCCGGCGAGGAAGTCGCGGTCGCCCTCGTGCACGGCGATGCTCGTGTGGTCCGCGCTCCTCAGGTACCTCGCGAGCTCGACCAGCGACCCGCGCTTGCGCTCCCAGCCGATCCAGGCGTCCTCGGTCTCGCTGTAGCGGCGCTCGCGCACGAGCAGGTGGAACGGCCCCGAGCCGGTGTCGTCCAAGCCCGCCGTCGCTCCGCCGCCGTGACGGCGGTTGAGGGCGCGCACCGACTCGAGCGCCGCCCGGATGATGTCGGCGTCGGAGTCGAGCACCTCCCGGTCCGCGCCGCGGAGGTCGGCGAGCACCGCGTAGTGGATCCCCGGGTCGCCGTCGCCGGAGAGGTAGTGCACCTCGAGGTGCTCGAACACCTCCTCCGCGTCCTCCTCGGAGAAGAGCAGGGTGGGAACGACCACGAGCGTGCGCTCGTTCGGCTCGAGCGGGCGGCGGTAGTCGAGCTTCGGCAGGAGTCGGGCGGGCCACAGCATCGCGGCCATGCGGTTGGCGAGGATGACCGCGATCTCGCTCACCGGGACGAGGGCGATCAGGAAGACGAGCGCCACCACCCAGGGCGCCGCGCCCACGGCGCTCGCGTAGAGGGCGACGAGCGCGGCGAGGAGCACGGTGAACGACGCGATCGACACCATGAAGGTGCGTCCGCGGCGCCTGAGCGGGCCACGGTGCATGCGCTCCCGCGTATGCGGCCGGTACCGCAAGGAATCCTCGAGCGCGTAGCGGCCGCCGCTGATGAGGTGCCAGCCGACGTGCGAGCGTACCGGCTCCTCCCCCGCGGTCTCGGCCGCGAGCGCCGCCTTCACCGCCGCCTCGGCCACCGCGATCTCGTCGTGCGGACAGCGCCTCGCGAGCGACTCGACGGCGTGGCGGTATCGGTCCCGGCTCGCGAAGTCCATCGACTCGTAGACGCCGGCCGGGTCGTCGCGCAGGACGGCCTCGACCACGCTCGTCTCCTCGAAGAACCCGCGCCAGTCCAGCGCGTCGAGGAACCGGATGGACGTGATGGTGTTGGCGACCGAGATCTGGTCGGCGGACTGCCGGGCGCGCTGGGCCTTCCAGTACTCCTCGATCGACCGGTCCAGTGTCGCGATCCTGCCGCCGATCCAGTCCTCGAGCGGCTCGGCGCCCTCCTGATCGCGCAGGCGCTGGTGCAGGCGGATGAAGAACTCGGGACGCTGGTCGGCGGTCGCGCGGTCGAGCCCGGCCAGCAGCCGGTCGAGGTCGCCCTCACCCTCCCTGACCGCCGCGAGGAGCCTGCGCGCCCACTTCTCCGCGTCGGCGCTGTCGCGATACGCGGCGAGGACGCGCAGCGCGAGGCGGCGGACGTTCTCCACGAGGGCGGCCCGGAGCATGATGGGCACCGCCCAGGTCTCGCCGATGGTCATAGGCGAGACGCTCTGGTATCCACGGACGAAGCTCGCCAGGTAGTCCTCGTCGATGCGACCGTCGGTGTGGCGGATGAGATCGACGACCGCCTCGTACACGCGGGGGAAGGACTCGTACGGCCCTGAGACCAGGTAAGGCAGCTCCTCGCCGTAGCCGGGCGGCAGGTCCTCGCGCACGCGGACGATCTGGCCCTCGATCAGGTACGAGTTGTCGAGCAGCCACTCGGTGGCCGCCGGCACCGGTTCCCCGTCGCGGACCGCCTGCCCGAGTTCTCGCTGGAAGGCCGTGAACCGCTCGTCGGCCCGCTCGACGAGCCCCAAGAGCGGAGTGACGCGAGGCGCGCCCTTGGTGCGGATATCCTGGCCGCGCGCGAGCTCGGCAGCCCGCTCGGCGAGCCGGTCTACCGAGTAGAGCTCGGCGCGCATCGGAGCTTCGCTCGCGGCGCTCTCCGCGACGCCGTCCGCAGCGCCGTCGCGCTCCTCGTCGCGCACGCCGCGTCGCCGCCGGTCACGGCCGGGCTGTGGTCTCGACGGGTCGTCCAAGGGTGGGCCTTCCCGGGGATGTCCTCTCGCGGTCCTCGTACGCTGAGGACTATATCCCGCATGCCGACGTCGTGTCTCTCGTCACGGGGCGCCCGGTGCGTCGCTCGGCACCCCGGCACGAGTCCACGGGTCCCCGGCGGCGCGAGCGGACTGGATATCACTGCCTGGTGAGGTGTCGTCGTCCGGGGGTATAATCCCTGTAGTGATGACGTCGATCAGCCGAGGAGCGTGATCGCAGCCTGAGTGAGACGAAAGATTCGTCCAAGGCAGCGCCCGAGACGGCAGATGAAGGCTCCCGGATGGCGCACAACGGAATAGCGAGACGGACGATCCGCTTCGATGGTCGTAGCCACGGGAAGCCCGGCATAAGCTCTTGCTGACAGAGCGAGGGTGAGGCCGAGAGGGAGAACACTCACTCGGCCGATAACCTTCGACTGAGACCTAAAAGTCGGGAAGCTTGAGCGGTGCGAAGGCCGTCTCGGGCGCGAGTCCGTCCAGAGGCAGGTGAAGACAGGCGGCGGTCCTCCGGGGCCGTTTCTTCGTATCCGCGGCCGTTCCGCGGGCGCTCACCAGGTCTCGTGGTGGACGCGCGAGGGATCGTAGCGGTCGGCGGGCGGCTTCTCCTCGGCGGGATGCCCGAGGCCGATGAGGGCGAACGGCGTCACGTCGTCCGGCAGCTCCGCCAGCTCACGACACCCCTGCACGCGTTCCTCCACGGGGTACACGCCCAGCCACACGCCGCCCAGCCCTCGGGAGGTGGCCTCGAGCAGGATGTTCTGCACCGCCGCGGAGCAGTCGTGCGGCCAGTGGTGCGGATGCTTCAGCCCCTCGGTGCGCGCGCAGACCATGACCGCGGCCGCCGCCTCGGGCATCATCGCGGCGTAGCGGTGGAACGACGGGATGGCGGCCAGCTTCTCCCGGTCGCGTATCACGACGAAGCACCACGGCTGCTGGTTGCCGGCCGAAGGGGCCGCCATCGCGGCGCGCATGAGCGCCTCGAGGTCCTCGTCGGAGAGCGGCTCGTCGGTGTACTTGCGGATGCTGCGTCGGGCGAGGATCGTGTCCATGACGTCCATCCTTTCGGGTCGGCCCTCGGTCGTCGGGATCGCGCCCGCGGCGGCGTGTCCGCCTAGGACGCGGGTGCTTCTGCTAGAGATTACCCAGGCACGCTGCGTGCTATAGTGTGCCTGCTCAGATGGGCGAGTGGCGCAACGGGAGCGCACCTGCTTTGCACGCAGGGGGTTGAGGGTTCGAATCCCTTCTCGTCCACCAGTCGAAAACGAAGGCTCCTTCGGATCTAGCTTCCGAAGGAGCCTTCGTTCCTACCCCTTGAGGCGCTCTTGTGCTCGGCCTGCAGACGCGTCTCGCAGGTGGTCAGATGTCCCTACCTCAGAATCATGGAGGCCGCGACTTTCTGGAGCTGTCCGTATGGCAGATCAGGATGCACTATGAACACGAGCCACCTATCGGATGCGAAGGCGAGTTGAGACTTGCCAAGCTCGATTCCCGTGCCTGACTTTGTCCAGCCCTCGCCGTCCGTCTCTGCGGGAATCGCTCCCTTGCTCCAGGCGACGCCAGGATTTCCCTCGACGCTCACCCGGTGCATAACGCTGGAGAACTCTGGCAAGTACATGCCGTCGACCACCTGTGCTGCGGCGGATCGCGTACTTGCCTCCTCGAAAGAGATGGTCATTCCGTTGTCGTATTCCAGAACGACTACGTCAGGCTCGCCTGGATCTTCGAGGCCGTCGACATACGTTCCAGTGACATTGCCGGCGACCGAGTCGGTCGGCAGGCCGAGTTCGATGCCTGCGGTGGCCAAGGTTGCGGAGGGATTATCGACGCGTTCATAGCCTCGCTCCTCGAAACCGTTGAGAGCATCTTCAGGCGAAAACGTCCCAGCACTCTCGACTGGATCTTCGTCGTTCACGTGCCTCGCGTTCTGGGAGGTCCGACCAAAGACAACGCCAGCTACCGCTCCTACAACAAGGACTGCGCAGAGGGTCAAAGCAACGCGTTGAAGAGTCATTCGATTGTCACCTCTCAGTATTCGTATGTGTACCAATGCGACGCCGAGTAGTTGCGCCAGCCGTAGTACGGGTCTTGATTCAGTCCTCTCACGGAAGATGTCCAGTATTGCCACCCGAAGCTATCGTTCTTGACCTTGATGTACCGGAATGAACTCCGGTTCGAGTCGCCCCAGTACCCTCTCTCGCTGCTGATGCTGGCTGCGTCCTTGACCATCATGAAGTTGTTGACGTACGCAGTGACCTTCCCATTGTATGCCGTGCGCCAGTTTTCTGGCGCGTAGTTGCCGTTGGACGCGTTATTGATCTCAAGCTGGACGTAGTAGGCGTTCCCCCAATCCGTTGGAAATCTCAAAGAATACGGATACAGTTGTATGGGGTTCCAGGTGCTGTAGCTGTAGTTGTACTGGACGACGACCTTGGGGCTGCTCCAGCTGCTTCGGAGCCCCACTCCGGTCTCTATGTGGCGGACATTGGTAGGCCAGTTATCAGTGTGCATGTAGATGCTGCTGATCCTCTGACCGCCAGGCTGTAGAGTCCACACATCGTCCGGGTAGACGTATGGTTGGGCAGCGATTCCTCTCCAGTTGCCGGGCTGGTGCCGCGTGTCGGCGCTCAGAGCTAGGGCAGGCTGACTGGCTGCCATCACCAGGCAGAGAGCAAACAACAGGGCTGCGCTCACTCGAAGACGCATACGGTCACCTTTCTCTTCTGACGGTACTCACGCCGGGCACTCCGCGCTGACTCACGTTTGACTGCTCCCTTCGTTCTCGGTCACTCAGTCAACCGGTACCGTGGACGACCGTAGCCGCTAGGTCTTACCGGATCCTTACCGCTCGATGGCCGAAATCGTCGATGGCCGTAGGCGTCTGGCGCGTGAGCGCCCCGGTAAGCATGCCGGGCCTTCCGTTTCGAGAACATGAGGAGGCAGGGTTGATGACCAAATCAGAGCGGAAGTGAGCGTAGCGACCCTGAACGCGCGGCAGGGTTCATGATTGGTCTGCTCATCCTCGTGATTTACGTAAGCCGCTGCTCCGCATGCGGCTGGAGACGCACAAGATGGGCGCCGACGGCTATCCGAAGAAGTGGACGCCTCTCTCATGCAGCGAAGAGAGCAATCTGGCGACGTTGTGCGTCATGGTCCTCGTGTTCGGAGCGCTGCTCATGACCGGGGACGTGCCTACGGGAATCGTGTGGACCTGACGGTGAGGAGCTACTAGCAGGCGGTGCTCGTCCGGAGGACACGGCTCCCGCCACACACCCGAAACATGACGCCTCTACCATGGCCTGACCGGCATGCGCCGGGCACGGTCGAGGCTGGAGAGAGCGTGCGGATCCGCGGCATCGAGCATGTCGAACACGAGACCCCCGGGTCCATCGCCGAATGGGCCGCCGAGCGCGGTCACGGAACGGGGCGGACCCGCCTGTGGGCCGGGGACCCCCTGCCGGATCTCGACTCCTTCGACTGGCTCGTGGTCATGGGCGGCCCCATGAGCGTGAAGGACGAGCGGGAGCATCCCTGGCTGGTGAAGGAGAAGTGGCTCGTCGTCCAGGCGATCGCCGCACGGAGGCTCGTGCTCGGGGTCTGCCTCGGGGCGCAGATCGTCGCCGAGGTGCTGGGCGCGGACGTCACCGAGTGCCCGACCGCCGAGATCGGCTGGTATCCGGTGCGCCTCACCCCCGCGGTCGACGAGTCCCACGTCACATGGGTGCTGCCCGAGCGCTTCGTGCCGCTGCACTGGCACGGCGAGACGTTCTCCCTGCCGGCCCACGCCGTCCGCGTCACCGAGAGCGAGCGCTGTCGCGACCAGGCGTTCGAGGGAGCCCGCTCTCTCGCCTACCTGCTGCTGGACCGGATGGCGGCTCGGGCGGACACGGATGAGGTCGAGGACGCGAAGGACGCGCGCGCCTCGACGGCCTGAGCGCCGGGGTCCGACGCGTAATCAAGGCGCGGCTGACCCACCGGTGCCCCGGGCCCTCACGCCTCCTCATCGCCCGCAGCCGGGAACACCACCGTGATCACCGTCTGCTCGGCATGTTCCAGCAGCCACTCCGTCCCGTGGCCGAGGAACGGTCTCCCGTCGACCGGCCTCACGGTCGTTCCGACCACGAGGGTGTCGGCACGCCACTCCTTGGCGGTCCGGAGGAGCTCCTCCGCCGGCACCGCGCCCTCGCAGACCCGCACCTCGCAGGTGCTGCCGAACGCCTCCGCGGACTCCTGCACGCGCATGAGGTGACGCTCCGCGGCCGGCGAATGATCCTCGCCCTGCTCGCCCTCCGGGACCACATGGACGCTGAGGACCGCCGCGTCGAACGCGTTGGCCAGCCGGAACGCGAGCTCCTCGGAGGCGCGGCCCGGCTGGGTGCCGGTCACGCCCAGCAGGATCCGTCGTATCTCGCGGCCGTCCAGATCGCGCTCGCTGTGGATGTGCCGCCCGCGCCGGACGAGCAGAAGGGGGATCGGGGTGTCCGCGATCACCCTCTGGACCGGTTCGGACAGCTCGTGCGAGCCCACGTAGTCCTCGTTGAGGCCCAGGGTGAGGAGGCGATGACCGAGCTCGGCCTCCTGGAGGATGGACGCTGCGGGATCGTCGCGGCGAGTCTCGATGCGCAGATCGGTGGCGCGGTCCGCGAGGACCTTCCGGACCCCGTCGAGTTCCGGCATCGCGGTCGTGAGGCGATCGCGCACCGAGAGGATGGTGACCTGGGACGAAGGCTGGAGCAGCGCGTCGAGCACCTTCGCCGCGAGGACCGAGTTCAATCCGCCGCGGGTGGGGAGTAGGGCGCTGCGGGCGTTGGCGATGACGCTGTTGGCCAGGAGTTCCTCCTGCTCGAGTCGCTCGGCCTCCTCCGGCGACGCTTGGAGACGGCGGAGTATCGCCCGAAGCACGGGCGGCGCGCCCATCGACGTCGCCACGGCGAGCAGGACGATGATCGCATAGGATGCCTCGTTCAAAGCGCCGAGGGACAGCCCGATGGTCGCCAACACGATCTCCATGGCGCCTCGGGCGTTCAGCCCCACGCCGGCGGCGAGACTCTCCATCTTGGACATCCCCGCCACCCGTCCGCCCCCGAAGGACCCGATCAGCTTGGCGAGTGCGGCGACCACCAGCACTACGGCCGCCCAGAACAGCGCCGTGGGATCGAACAGCACCGCGAGGTCGACGTACAGGCCCGCGGTGGCGAAGAAGATGGGCGCGAACACGTTGTTGCTCAGCACCTCTATCGAGCGCCGCACGTCCTGGCGCTGGTAGCGTGAGCGGCCCAGGACGACTCCCGCGATCAGCGCACCCAGGACCGCCTCGACCTGCATCGCCTGGGTGATCGCTCCCAGCACGAAGACGACGAGGAGCGTGGCCGAGAGTGCCGCGCCGAACCCCCCTGCGGCACGCGCCCGCCGCAGTATGAAGTCCGCCATCCGCTGTCCCACGGTGAGACCCAAGACGAGGAATGCGACGACGCCGGCCACGGTGATCGCGAGAGCGCCGGCGTCCACCGTGCCGGCGGTGAACACGCCCACCACCACGCCGAGGAGCATCCATCCGACGAGGTCGTTCGCCACGCCGGCGGCGATGGTCAGCTGGCCGACGTTCCGGCGCATCAGGTCCATGTCGACCATGATCTTGGCGATCACCGGGAGGGCCGAGATGCTCAGCGCCACGCCGATGAACATGGCGAAGCCGAGCTGGTTGGCGTGATCGCCCCACAGGGCCTCCGGCATGATCCAGCCGGTCAGGAATCCGAACACGAGCGGGACCACCAGACTGCCCACCGACAGCGTGAAGGCGGGCAATCCGAGTCGCCGCAGGAGGTCCAGGTCCGTCTCGAACCCGGTGACCACCAACAGCAGGGCGATGCCCAACCAGGCGATGGCCAGGATGAGCGCGCTCTCGACCGGACCGCCGGGGAACACCCAGGCGGCGACATCGGGCAGCAGTCTCCCGAAGATGGAGGGCCCCAGGATGATCCCGGCGCCGAGCTCACCGACCACTCGCGGCTGTCCGGCCCGATGGGCGAGTGCGCCCAGCCCTCTCGCCGCCGCCAGGAGCAGGGCCAGCTGCACCCAGAAGACCAGGAGCTCGTGTTCTCCGACAGCGGTGAGCATCGTCATGACGTCGTCTCCGGATCCGCGGGGACGCCGGACCGCCCCCGATGTCGCGTCGCGTCCCGCGCACTATAGCACGTGTCCTGGTAGGGTTAGAATCCTTGGGCGGAGCGCAAAATGCCAGGTGAGACAGGAGGAGCGCGGGGTGACCGAGGACCGATTGGACGCCCGCACCCTACTCGCCGTCGGGACGACGCTGGTCTTCTGGGCGTCGGCGTTCGCGGGCATACGGGCCGGACTCGAGGCGTACGGGCCCGGGCAGGTCGCGCTCCTGCGCTTCCTCACCGCGTCCGCGGTGCTCGCCGTGTACGCCCTCGTCACCAGGATGCGGCTTCCGAGAGCCGGGGACGTGCCCGCCATCGTCCTCGCGGGGTTCCTCGGCATCACGGTGTATCACGTGGCGCTCTCCTTCGGCGAGCGGACCGTCACCGCGGGAGCCGCGAGCCTGTTGATCGCGGCCGGACCGATCTTCACGGCGATGCTCGCGGGCGTGTTCCTCGGCGAGCGGCTGACGCTGGCCGCATGGGGCGGGATCGCTCTCAGCTTCGTCGGCGTGGCGCTCATCGCGCTCGGAGAGGGCGAGGGGTTGCGGTTCGAGTCCGACGCGCTGCTCGTCTTGCTGGCGGCGCTCTCGACGAGCATGTACTTCGTGTTCCAGAAGCCGTATCTGGCCCGGTACGGCGCGCTCGAGTTCGCCGCGTACGCGATCTGGGCGGGGACGGTGTTCATGCTCCCGTTCGCCCCGGGCCTGGTCCGGCAGCTGCCGTCCGCGCCGCTCGCACCCACCGCGGCCGTCGTGTACCTGGGGGTCTTCCCGGCCGCCTTGGCCTACGTGACCTGGACCTACGCGCTCTCGCGGGCCGGCGCCTCGAGGATCACCACGTTCCTCTACCTGTCACCGGTGCTCGCCATCGCGATCGCCTGGGTGTGGCTCGGCGAGGTGCCGGGCCTGCTGTCGGTCGTGGGCGGAGCGCTCGCGGTCGCCGGTGTGGTGGTGGTCAACTCGCAGCGCAAGGGCGGTCGACGAAGGATATCGGGTAGGATGTGTACTAAGCTCCCGTAATCTCTCGGGCCGTCCCTCGTCATGATCCGACGTAGGGCGGATGTGACGTAGGGCGGATGTGGCCCCGGGGGGCGTTCGGCGCCGGAGCAGGAGAGGCGATGGACATGTACTCGCACGATGACATCATGCTGCTCGTGGAACGGTCGCGCGAGCACTCCGGCATCCTGGACGAGGTCGCGAGCGGCCTCCACAGCCGGGACCCGGAACTCGCGGGAGATTGCGCGGAGTTGATGCGTTCGGTGGCGGAACAGGCGTCGGACGTCGTGCGCCCCTACGCGCGGTGTCTCGTAGAGGCCGCCGAGCACCCGGACGAGCGCGTGCGCGACGAGGCGCTCAGGGCGATGGCCATCCTGGGCGTCTCGGCGGACGACGTGGCGGACGAGAGCGAGCCACGGTCGTCGGACGCATGATCCCGGTGGAGGGGATCAGCCCTCCTCGCCGTCTTCCTCGTCGACGACCTCCACGAGCTCCAGTTCGAAAATGAGCTCCTCGCCGGCGAGCGGGTGGTTGAAGTCCAGCGTCGCTTCCTCGCCTTCGATCTCGGCGACCGTGGCCGCGAGCTCCTGGCCGTCCGGCGTCACCGCGGTGAGCATGTCGCCTTCGCCCGCCTCTTCGGGGAGCCTGTCCTTCGGGACCTGCTGGACGGCGCCTTCCTGGCGCTCTCCGTACGCGTTCTCCGGCGGGATGATGACCTGAGCCTTCTCGCCTTGCTCCATCTGCGAGACGGCCTCGTCGAATCCGCTGATCACGGAGCCTTTGCCGATCTCGAACTCGATGGGTTCTCCACGCTCGTAGCTCGAGTCGAACTGCTCGCCGCTGTTCAGCGTGCCCTTGTAGTGTACGCGCACGCGGGTGCCTTCCTCGATAGCCATTCGTGCCTCCTCTGATAGTGGGCGGTCCGGTGACCGTAACACAGCGGCCACTAGGCCATCCTTCCCGTTATCCGCCGTCGGGTTCGACCGCACCCCGTCGGGGCATATACTGGATGGATACCCCGAAAGGTATTCACACCGCCCCTCACGGGGCACGCGGGCCGGAGCTTCCTCCCCCTCCCCTCCTCCGGCCCGCGCTCTACGTCCTGAAGCGGGATCCTCTTGAGAGGACCGGATGCCGAAGAGGGCATGTGCCGAAGAGGGCGTGTGTCGAGGAGCGTGCGCGGAAGAGCACGTGCGCGATCAGGCGAGCAGGGCGTAGACGAAGAGCAGGAGTACCGCTACCACGATCCCCACGTTGAGCCCTATGTCCCGGGCGTAGCGCTGGACCGCCAACCGGAGAGCCGTCCGACTCTCATCGGAGACGTGCTCCTCGATCATCCAGGGTATGCGCTCCTGGGTGACGGACTCGCCGACCACGCGTCCCAGATCCGAGACCCATCGGCCGAGCCGCTCCACCATCGTCAGGTTCTCGTGATGATACGCGCTCAGTCGGCTGACCTCCGCGGGGACGACTTCCCGGGAATCCGGCTGCCACGTGGGGATCGACCGTCGGATGCGCCGGTCGAAGCGCTCCTCGCTCATGATGACGTTCATCTGGTGCGAGACGGAGCGGATGACGTTCTCGCCTTTCATCCGCGGCTCCGCGTACTCGAGCGCTACCCGCGCGATGCGTTCCCTGAACTCGCTCAGTTCCGGCATCACCCTCGACATCGCCGCCTCGATGGGCTCCACGCGGCCACGTTTCACGAGTCTGGTGAGGACGTCCATCCGCTCTCGGAAGAGCCGTCCGGCCATGTACGACGACAGGTCGCGCACCGAGTCGATGAACATGCGGCGCTCCTCGTCGTGCATGTCCTCGCGGTTCTGAGCGACGTGCAGGGCGTCGGTCACGGCCTTCCTCACGGTGGCGTGTCGCTCGTCGTCCATCACGATGTACGCGGAATCGATGAAGCGCTGGTGTCTCAGCCCGGAGGCGCCGGTGCCGAGCGTGACGATGGAGCGCCGCCAGGACCGCGAGGCGTGGTCGAGGCCGGCACGCAGGGTGGTGCGCGTGTCGTTGACGGCTACGGACGCGGCGTCGAGGTACGCGGCGTAGCCGCGATCCATCGCGACGGCGCCCTGCCGCGATAGTCTCGCGCCCTGCCGGTAGAAGTAGTCCACGGAGAACCACTCCGGGAAGTGGGCATGGAACGCCCCCGTCTTGATGCCGACCACCACGATGGTGATCCCGATCCCGAACGCCCAGGCCACGGAGGCGAGGTTCTCGCCGGTGAACAGGACGAACTCCTCGAGGATGTCGCCGTGCAGCCCCCAGACGTGCAGGCCGGGCACGAAGATCCCCTCGAGGAGGAGCTGCGGCCACAGTCCGAGCACCACCAGCGGGACGGCGAGGATCCCCATCGCCACGAGCATGCGCGGCGGCGCCTCTCGGACCTCGCCGAGGTCGGTCTTCTCCTTGCCGAGGAAGACGAAGAGGATGAGCTTGATGAAGGACGCGGCGGTCCCACCGCAGGTCACGATGTATATCTTCTCGGCGAAGGACAGCGCTCCCGCATGCCAGGCGGGGACCATCGCCTCGGCCGCGTGCGCGAGGTGCTCCGCGTGCTCGATCGATTCGACGAGCGCGTGATGGATGAGGCACTTGCTCACGAACCCGTTGAACAGCGGCACGCCGGTGATGCCGAACGCGGCGACGAGCGTGAAGATGAAGGTGAGGGGCATCTTCTTCCACAGACCGCCGAGCTTGTACATGTTGAGCTCGCGGGTCCGGAAGAACACCGCGCCCACCCCGAGGAAGAGCAGCCCCTTGAAGAGCGCGTGATTCACGATGTGGTACAGCCCGCCGGCGAACCCCATGGCCCCGTGGGCGCCCAGGTATCCGGCGGCGCCGATCCCGGCCAGGATGAAGCCCATCTGGCTCACGCTGTGGTAGGCGAGCATGCGCTTCGCGTTCTCCTGCAGCAGCGCGAGCACCACGCCGACGAACATGGTCGCGATGCCGATCCACAGCACGGCGTGGCCGAGTTGGCCGGCGAAGTGCCACAACCCCTCGGAGAGCTCCTCGACCACCGGCGGGCGGAAGATCGCGGTGACGACGCGGAAGATCCCGTACGCGCCCGCCTTGATCATCACGCCGGAGAGCAGCGCGCTCGCCGGCGACGGCGCGACGGGATGCGCTTCGGGCAACCACACGTGCACCGGGAGCATGCCCGCCTTCACGCCGAACCCGAGGATCATCAGCCCGGCCGCCGACCAGCGCATGACCTCGGCGGCCTCCTCGGCCCCGAACGGGCCGATCGTGCCGCCGGAGCCCATCGCGTATACGAGGAAGATGCCCGCCACCAGGCTGAACCCGCCGACCAGGTTCATCCACAGGTACTTCACCGAGGCCTTCTTCGCCTCGGGGGTCTCGGTGTGGACGACCATCATGTACGAGGTCAGGCCCAGCGCCTCGAAGAACAGGTAGAGCGTGATCAGGTCGCCGGCGAGCACGACCCCGAGGTTGGCCGCGAGCACGATCAGGTTGAACACGTGGTAGCGGTCGCGCTTCTTCTCGTGCTGCATGTAGTCGCCCGCGTACAGGGTGGCGAGCATCCACACGAACGAGGTGAACAGCGCGAAGAGCATCCCGAACGGGTCGACCTCGAAGGTGAGCTCGCCGAAGAGCCCGGGGAGCGTGCAGCCGATCCGGTGGTGCTCGGCGATCTGGGGGATGAGCGCTACCGCGCCGAGGAAGGTGATCGCCGTGACGACCGTGGCGTACCAGTCCCGCACCGTCTCCGAGAGACGGCCGAGGAACGGGACGAGGGCGGCGGCGAGCGCGGGCACCAGGACCAGCAGCGCGGGGAGCGGGCTGTATGCGAGGTGTCCTTCCATGCTGCGCCCTCCTTCCGGTCAGTCGTCCGTCACCCGATGACGGCCTCGGCCACCATCCGCGCGAGCGAGAGAGGCAGCCCCGGCAGCCAGGCGAGCACGCCCAGCAGGACCGTGATGATCGCGCCGGCGAGAGCCGGGACGAGCATCGAGGGAGGCGCCTCGAGCCGCCGCCGGCCGCCGCCGGGCGGCTCCTTCTCGCTCGCATCGCTCGCCGTGCCTGTCTCGCTCGTCTCGCCCGAGCCGCCCGAGCCGCGCGTCTCTTCCGCCTCGCTCGCTCCGCCCGGTGCGGTTGTCTCGCTCACCGCCGGACGCTTGAAGTATGCCGAGTACACGATCGGGAGGAGGTAGCCCGCCGCGAGCAGCGCTCCGAGCAGGAGCACGATGAGGTAGAGGGGCTGGCCCGCCTCCACGATCCCCATGCCCAGGTACCACTTGCTCACGAAGCCCGACAGCGGCGGCGTGCCGATCATCGCGAGTGAGGCGACGGTGAACGCCGCCATGGTGAGCGGCACCCGCTTGCCGATGCCCGCCATGCGGCTCACCTTGCGGATGCCGAGACGTTTGATGAAGATGCCGGCACAGAGGAACAGGGTGCCCTTCATGAACGCGTGGTTGGCGATGTGCACGAGCGAGCCCTGCGTCGCCTCCAGTCCGAGCAGGGCGGCTCCGAGCAGGACGTATCCCATCTGCGAGATCGTCGAGTACGCGAGTCTGCGCTTGATGTCGTCCTGGGTGAGCGCGATGATCGCCGCGAGCAGGATGGTCGCCGCGGCGAGGTAGCCGAGCCAGCGGGTCACGTCGAGCTCCGCGAGCAGGCCGGCGCCGAACACGTGGTACAGCACTCGGAGGATGCCGAAGCTGCCCGCGGCCACCATCACGCCCGAGAGTACCGCCGAGAACGGCGCGGGCGCGGCCGGGTGAGCGTCCGGGACCCAGCCGTGCAGCGGCACGATCGCCGCCTTCACCCCGAAGCCGGCGACGAAGCACCAGAAGACGGCGATGAGTACGGTACGGCCGGCCTCGAGCGTGAGGAGCGTCCCTCCCCCGAAGTCACCGTTGCCGGCGATGAAGTACGTGATCAGGATGGCGAGCAGCACGAGTCCGCCGCCGATGAGGATGTACACGATGTACTTCGTGCCGGCGGCCATCGCCTCGCTCGTCTGCTCGTGGACGACCAGCGGGTACGTGAGGACCGAGAAGAGCTCGTAGAAGACGAGCAGGGTCAGCAGGTTGCCCGCGAACGCCACGCCCGCCGTCCAGGCGAGCGCCATCATGAGGAACGAGAAGTATCGCGCCTGCCGATGTTCGTCGGCCATATATCCGGACGAGTACGGGACCGCGAGCAGCCACATGAAGGCGACGGTGAGCGCGAAGAGCACCCCCAGCGCGTCGGCGCGGAAGTCGAGCCAGATGCCGGGCGTGATCTGCACCAGTTGCAGGTGCGGGATCTCCCCGCCGATCACGGGGGAGACCAACGCGACCACGCCGGCCGCGCACAGCGCGCAGATCGCCGTCAGCACGACGTCGCGCATCGTCCTGGACACGCGCGACATCGGCACGGTGAGCGCGGCGCCTGCCAGCGGCAGCGCCACCACCACCGGCATCACCCATGCCATGTACGACGTCGTCACGGCGGATCACCCCTCACATGCGGAAGACGAACTCGACGGCCGCCCTCGCCAGCGACAGCGGCAGCCCCGGCACTTCGGCGAAGCTGCCGAGGAGGATCACGTACACGGCGCAGACGACGGTGGGAATGAGCAGCGTCGGCCTCGCCTCGCGCATCTCGACGTGTGCGTCCGGGTCGGTCTTGAAGAACGCGAGGTAGACGATGGGCAGCCAGTAGGCCGCGTTCAGCAGCGAGCTGATCACCATCACCACCACGAAGATCGGCTGCTCGGCCTCGAGCGCCCCCAGCGACAGGTACCACTTGCTGATGAACCCCGAGAAGATGGGCAGGCCGATGAAGCTGAGTGCGGCGATCGTGAACGCGGTCATCGTCCAGGGCATCCGGTAGCCGATCCCCGCGAGCTCGTGCACGTTCGTCTTGCCGGTCGTGCGCTGTATGGCGCCCGCGACGAAGAACATGGTGATCTTCTGGAAGGCCTGGTTCGCGATGTGCACGATCGCGGCCAGGGCTGACAGCGGGGTGAGCAGCGCAGCGCCGAGCACGATGTAGGAGAGCTGCGAGATGGTCGAGTATGCGAGCCGGCGCTTGAGGTTGTCCTGCATGATCGCGATCACGGAGGCCGCCACGATGGTGAACCCGGCGAGGTAGGCGAGCGGCAGGCCCAGCCCGAGCTCGGAGAGCAGGTCGACGCCGAACACGTTGTAGATGATGCGCAGGATGCCGAACGCACCCGCTTTGACCACCGCCACCGCATGTAGCAGCGCGCTCACCGGCGTGGGCGCCACCATCGCCGAGGGCAGCCATCCGTGCAGCGGCATGATGCCGGCCTTCACCCCGAAGCCCGCCATGAAGCAGACGAAGAGCACGGTCAGCATGCCGCTGCCGACGTCCATGGTGAGGATGCCGGGCTCGGCGAGGGTGAGCGTGCCGGCCGCCTGGAAGGTGATCGCCGTCCCGATGAGGATGAAGGCCCCGCCGGTGAGCGTGTACACGAGGTACTTGCGCCCCGCCTTCATCGCCTCGGGTGTCTCGTCGTGTATGACCAGCGGATACGTGCAGATGGTGAGCATCTCGTAGAAGAGCAGCAGCGTGAGCAGGTTCTCGGAGAAGGCCAGGCCGACGGTGGTCGACACGCAGAGCGCGAAGAATCCGAAGAACCTCACCTTGGCGTGCTCGGGCTCCATGTAGCCGATGGCGTACACGGTGGTCAGCAGCCACAGCGTCGAGGACACGAGTGCGAAGAACATCCCCAGCGCGTCGGCACGGAACCCGAGACCGATGCCCGGGGTGAACTCGATGAGCCTGAACACGTAGACCGTGCCGTCCATCGCGCCCGGCAGCATGCTGATGACCACGGCGAACTTCACCAGCGCGGCGGTGAGACTCCAGAAACGCCGCCAGAACGGCCGCGCCCCGAAGCCGAACACGAGACCGGCGCACGCCAGCGAGAGCAGCGGCGCGAGCATCGGTCGCAGGTCGTGGACCTCCACGGCTCAGCCCCCTATCGGCGCGAGCAGCGCGTTCACCGCAGGCTCGATGAAGCTCAGCGGTATCCGTCCGAACACGCCCATCACCAGGCACAGCGCGGCGAGCACGAGGATCGGGGCGAGCATGCTCCCCGGGACCTCGCGCACCGCCGCCATCTCCGAGGTGACCGGTTCCTTGAAGTAGAAGGCGTTCACGATGCGGATGTAGTAGACGAAGATGAGCAGAGCGCCGAAGACCAGGACGAAGGCGAACAGCGGCTTGCCCGCCTCGATGGCTCCCAGCGTGATGTACCACTTGCAGAGGAAGCCCGCGGTCGGCGGTATGCCGACGATCGAGACCGCTCCGATCGCGATGGCGGCCGATGTGATCGGCATCGCCTTGCCGACCCCCTGCAGGTCCCGCAGTCTCCGGTGGCCGGTCTGGTGGATGATCGCGCCGGCGCCGAGGAAGAGCGTCGCCTTGATGAGTGCGTGGTTGAAGATGTGCACGCTCGCGCCGATGATGCTCAGTTGCGAGGCCAGCCCGAGTCCCATGAAGATGTAGCCGATGTTCGAGATGGTCGAGTAGGCGAGGATGAGCTTGAGGTCGTCCTGCACGATGGCGAATAGCGCGCCGATGATGATCGAGGCCGCGCCGAGCCACGTGAGCGCGGTGTTCAGTCCGTCCATGTCCAGCACGCCGGACTGGTAGTACATCTGGTAGAGCCGCAGCATGCCGAGCACGCCGACCTTGACGACCAGTCCGGAGAGGATCGCGCTGACCGGGCTGGGCGCGATCGCGTGCGCGTCGGGCAACCAGACGTGCATCGGGAACAGTGCCGCCTTGACGCCGAACCCGAGGGTGAGGCCGGCGGCGGCGACCGCCGCCGGGGTGGCGGGCACGCCTCCGAGCCGTGCGGCGATGTCACCCATGTTGAGCGTGCCGGTGAGCGCGTAGAGGAAGCCGGTGCTGAAGAGGATCATCAGCGAGGAGACGGCACCCATGATCAGGTACTTGAACGCCGCGAGTTCGGCCACGCCCTTGCCGGTCACCGCCACGAGCGCGTAGCTGGAGAGCGAGAGGATCTCGACGAAGACGAAGAAGTTGAACAGGTCCCCGGTGACGATGACCCCGATCACGCCGCCGAGATCGAGGAGGACGAGCGAGTAGAAGTAGGGGACGCGCGCCTCGGGGATGGCGTGCGGCACGTAGCGCCGGGAGAACCACAGGGAGAGCAGGCCGATCAGGCACACCACTCCCACCGCGGAGGAGAACTCGTCGAAGCGCAACTCGATGCCGAACGGGGGCTCCCAGTCGCCCATCTCATAGGAGAAGGGGCCGTCGATCGCGACCTTCGCGATCAGGAATCCGCAGGCGACCGAGGCGAGCCCCATGACCGCCATCGCCCAACGCCAGGCGGTCTCGGCGCTGCGCCTGCCCACGATCGGGGCGACGGCGGCGCCCGCGAGCGGGAGCGCCACCGCCGCGATCAGCCACTGCGAGCTCAGCAGCGGCCCCATGTCACTCGGCCCCCCACAGCTCGTCCGACTCGAGCGTCCCGTAGCGCCGGTAGATGCGCACCATGAGGGCGAGAGCGAGCGAGGTCGTGCTCACCGCCACGACGATACCGGTGAGGATCAGCGCCTGCGGCAGCGGGTTGGCGAACGGGGCGGCGGCGCCCTCGCCGACGATCGGGGCGTCGCCGTCGGCGATCATGCCCGCCGCGATGATGAAGGCGAACACGGCGGTCTCCATGATGTTGATCCCCATGAACTTCTTGATGAGGTTGTGCTTGGAGATGACCGTGTACAGCCCGATGAGGAACAGCACCACGGAGGCCACGTAGTCGAGGTTCATCCAGAGTCGCTCGATCATGTGCGACCCTCCATCCGCCAGAACAGGGAGGCGACGATGGATCCGCCGCCGACGGCGATCCCCGCCTCGAGGACCAGCATCGCGAGTTCGCGGACCAGCTCGTAGTCCTCGGCGCGCGGGAGCTCCAGGTAGGAACCCAGCCACAGCAGACCGGATACGCCGACCACGAAGAAGGCGAGGACCGCGGCCGCGTGCAGCCAGGTCCGGACGGCGCGCGGGAGGAGTCTCGCGGCCTGGCGGCGGCCGAGGACGAGGCTCACCACGATGACGACCGAGCCGAGGACGGCGCCGCCCTGGAAGCCCCCTCCGGGAGTGAGGTGGCCGTGCATGACCAGGGAGATGGAGAACAGCACGATGAAGGGCGCCGTCAGGCGCACCACGAACGCGAGTACCGGACTGACGGGCATGGTCGGTTCGCCCGAGCCTTCGTCCTCGTCGACGGTCCTCGCGGCGAGTACCGCCATCACCGCGGCGAGCGCGGTGAAGATGACGGTCACCTCGCCGTAGGTGTCGAAGGCGCGGTAGTTGAGGATGACGTCGGTGACGATGTTCGGGCCGCCCGCCTCCTCGGCGCCCTTCTCGAGGTAGCGAGGCACCACGTGGGTGTACGCGGGGGTGTCGGTGGCGCCGATCTCCGGCAGCTCGGCGACCGCGGCGAGCAGGGGGACCGCGGCGACGAGCAGCAGCGCGATGATCGAGGCGCGTCTCAACGTTCTCGCCTCGTGGTGCGGGCTATCGCCACCAGGAACAGCACCGTGGTCACTCCCGCGCCGACCGCGGCCTCGGTGAGCGCCACGTCGGGTGCACCGCGGTGCTGCCACACGAGGCACATCAGGAGGCTGTACGCGGAGAAGATGATCGCCGCCGCGAGCAGGTCCTTGGTGCGCACCACGGTGAGCGCCGCGATGATCAGCAGTGACAGCAGGACTACGTCGAACGCGCGGCTCATCGTGATCCCTCCTGTGTCGTGGGTGTCTCCGTCGTCGCGGAGGCAGTCGCGCCGGGAGCCGAGGCGGATCCCTTGCGCCAGGCCTTCAGCCCGCTCCGGTACGCGGCCCGTGCGAGCGCGTGCCCGGCGGTGGGGCTGGATATGAACACGAACACGGCGAGAAGGATGATCTTGAGCGAGACCGCGTCCGGCCCGTGCGCCACCGCGAGCGCGAGCAGCATGGTGCCGGCGCCGAGCGTGTCGCACTTGGTCGCCGCATGCGTGCGCGAGTAGAAGTCGGGGAGTCGGAGCAACCCCAGCGTCCCCACGAGGAAGAAGAACGCTCCGATGGCCGCGAGCACGATGGTGGCCGCCTGGACGACGGGGTTGTCCGCCCACCCGGTCATGTCCGCTCGCCCTCCCTCGGGCCCATGACGTCCTCGAGGCGCCCACTCTCGAGATACCTCGACGCGGCGATCGTCAGCGCGAGGCTGAGGAGGGCGTACACGAACGCCACGTCCATGAACAACGAGCGATCGAAGGCGAACGACAGGAGCACCAGCACCACCAGGGTCTTGGTGGTCACGATGTTGACGGCGAGGATGCGGTCGACCACCGTGGGTCCGGCATACGCGCGGTACAGGCACAGCAGCGCGTTGAGCAAGAGGAAGATGGCGGCGCCCCAGAAGAACCAGCTCATCCGGAGCCTCCTCGAGTCGCGTCCGCGCCGTGCTCGCCCGACTCGAACACCCGGGCGATGCGCCTCTCGAGCAGGTGCTCCTCGATCCCCCCTCGGAATTCGGGGCCCAGGCAGTGCACGAGCAGCGCATCCTCACCGAGGTCGACGGTGAGTGTCCCCGGCGTGAGGGTGATGGAGTTCGCGAGCGTGACCTTCGAGATATCCCGATGCAGGGTGGTGTGCGCCGTGACGACCTCCGGATCCACCGGCAGACGGGGATCGAGCACGATCTCGGCGACGTAGAGCGCGGCCTTGACCACCTCGGCGAGCAGCCAGGGCACGTACGCCACGAAACGGAGCGCCTCGCCCAAGCCGATATGCGGCAGGTCCTCACGCCAGAGCGCTCGGGACGCCCACACGGCGACCAGGACGGACAGCACGGCCCCCAGCGCCAGGTCCATCGGGTCCAGCGTGCCCGCGAGGAGCACCCAGAAGGTGAACAGCCCTATGGTCAACCACCAGGTACGCACGTCACGCGTCCCCCTTCTGGGGGGCTCCCCGCGGTACGTGCCGCGTGTCCGCGGCGGGTCGCGCGTCGGCCCTGGTGGCGGCGATCGAGCCGCGCCGCACCCGATCGCCGCCGTCTCGGGCCGCGCCACGTGCCGCCTCCAGCGCCGCGAGTACGAGTTGCTGCTCGTCCTCCCCCTCCTCCGGATACGAGGCGACACCCACGCTCGTCGTCAGCCGCACCACCGGCTCGAGCTCGTCTCCCTCGAACTCGGCGTCGCGCACCACACCCACCACGCGTTCCGCGGCGGTCGCGGCGCCCTCCATGTCGGTGAACGGGAGGATCAACGCGAATCCGTCGCCGTGGCGCGCGAGGACGTCGGTGTCGCGCACGGAGATCCGGATGACGTCGGCCAACCGAGCGGCGAGCATACCGGCGCGCTGGTGCCCGAAGCGCTCGTGATACGCGCTCATGCCGTCGGCGCGCAGGATCATCACGGAGAGCGAAGTCTCGTATCGGTCGGCCCGGTGGGTCTCCTCGGTCAGGCGATCGAAGAGGCAGTCCTCCGTGTATACGCCCGTGACCGGATCGCGCACCGCGCACGCGCGCAACTCCCTCATGCGCGCGTCCCGTTTCGCGGCGTACGCGCCGACCGCGAGGCCGACGACCACGAAGACGGACAGGCCGAGCAGCACGGGGCCGGAGGGGGCCGAGCCCTGCAACTCGATGGAGAGCACCGAAGCGGCCGCGACGGCGAGCGCGGACGTGACGAGCGCCCCGGCGCCTCGGTGCGTGATGGCGGAGATGACGATCGGGATACCGAACAGCGGCCAGTACAGTTCGAGGTCCCCGGTGATGACGACCAACACCGCGACGAACGCGAGGGTCGCCGCGACCGCCAGCCAACCCCGCAGGCCGATCCCTTCATGCACGGTTCGCACCCCCCCAAGGACATCCCGGGGTGTCGCTCACCGCTCGCAGTCGATAGCGCCGCGTGGGACGTGGGTGCCGGCGTAGTCGAGTAGGCTTCGCAACCGGGTTCGTCGGCGCTGCCCGCGCGTCCGGCGCGGCCCGTCTGGCTGGACGGGCGGTTCGACATCCCTTGGATGCCGGACGACGTCGCGGATCCTTGCCGCTGACACACGGCTCATGAATCCTCACGTCCTCGATATTCGGTCACCCGAAGGGCCCCTCCTGCATAATTCTACGCCAGATTGCTACACGCTCGTTCATCTCGCGTGTCCTTCGATGTGCCGGGCGGGGGCCTGCCCCGGGCTGCGGCGCCGTCCTCAGTCGAAGTAGGGCTCGTCCAGGTCCCCGGTGTTCGAGTAGCCCCTGCGTTCCCAGAATCCCTCGTACTCGTCGTCGTCCGAGAGCTCGATACGCTCGACCCAGCGCACCCACTTGTAGCCCCACTTGTCCTCGGCCATGAGCTGGAAGGGGAAGCCGCGGTCGACCGGCAGGGTGACGCCGTTCATCTCGTAGGCGAGCAGGATATCGTTGTCGACGTGGTACTCGAGCGGGAGCGAGGAGGTGTAACCGTCGGCGGCGTGCAGGATGACGGTGTCGGCCTCGTCGGCGGGCTCCGCGAGCGCGATGAGGTCGCGCATGAGCACGCCCTCGACGAGCACCGTCGCGTCCCATCCCTCGACGCAGTAGAGGGTGAGCGCCTTCTCGTAGGCCGGGAGTCCGGCGACGACCTCGTCGTACGTGAGCGTGGTCGGCGTCGTGACCAGACCGTCGATCCGGAGACGATACTCGTCGACGTCGACCTGTGGCGGACCGTTGATCGAGTTCTCACGGAAGTCCGTGACGGAGTCGAGCGGCATGCCCTCGTACTCGCGGATCTCCACGTCCTGTAGCCGGGTCGCGTCGTCCCCGTCCGGAGCCGGCGTGCCCGCGCAGCCGATGAGCGGCGCGAAGAGGAGCGAGAAGAGGAGTGTCGCGAAGAGCGCGGAGGCGGGGAAGGCTGTGGGGCGGTCGATGATACGGCTCATGAGACGGAGAACCCGCTCTCGCCGCGAGGCTCCTCGTAGTCGACCTCGACCCCGTCCACCGTCGCGCGCTCGGGGCCTTCGTGCATCCACTCGACCATGCGTCGCACCGCGGCGGGTCCGCCCTCGAAGACGGCCTCCACGCGGCCGTCGGGGCGGTTCGCGACCCAGCCCGACACGCCCAGTTCGGACGCCCTCTGACGGGTGCTCGCCCGGAAGAAGACCCCCTGCACGCGTCCGGACACGAGCACGTGTGCGCGGGTCCGTCCGGTCCGGCCGGTCTCGGAGCCGGGGGAGTGCCCCTCGGCGTTCCCGGTGTGGTGATCCGTCATGTGCGGGTCCTCCTCGAGGTCCGTCGGATCGGGAGACGGGGCTCTTCCGATGATACCCTCACGCGGGCATCGGGCACGGGAGGCCGGCATATCGGAAGTGGTCGAGGTCGCGCTCCTGACGAGCCCCTGACGAGCCCTCGACGACATCCTGGGATGTTTCCTGCCGGACGGCCGGAGGAATAATGCCTATCGAGCCGAAGGCGGAAGCACGGCGCGCTTGACGAGTCAGCGATCCGAAGGGATGACCGATGGAACTCTTCGCGAGGGTCTGCAACTACGACAGGATGAATATCGAGCGCCTGATCGCCAGGGCGTTCGTCCTGCTCGGTGGACTGTTCTGGTTCGTGGCCGCGCTGGGTGCGGCGACCCGCTACCTGGAGGACGGCGAGGCCGTTCTCAACCAGGCGTGGATACTGCTGGGCGTGACCGTGCTGGTGTTCGTCCTCAGCCTCTTCTTCGAGGTGCTGGTCGCCGTCATCCTGTTCGTGGCAGCCGTGGTCTTCATCGCCATGGCGTTCGTCGTGCCCGGCATCGCTCGCGAGACCGGTACCATAGCACTGTGGCTGCTGTTCACCGCGGCGCCGGCCTTGGTCGCCGCGGTGCTCTTCCTGCTCGCGGCGCGCATGCAGAACGTATGCGAATTGGACGTCGCCGCCTGAGGTCGCGCGCGGCCGCTCGACGTGAAGAACCCCGGATCCATCCCGTGCGGGTCGGGCTACTTGGAGTACACTGGGACCGAAGAGACAGGGAGTGGCGCCACCTCTCGGCCCCCTCACGGAGCGGCGCCGCAGACCCCGTTGGCAAGATACGCACCCGGGCCGCGATGCGCGAGACGGGGGAAGGTCCTTGTACGAACTGGAGGGAGTCCTCGGACCGTCGGTGATGACGTTCGTGGATCAGCATGTCAGATCGCTTCTGACGTGGGATATCCTCGTGTTCTTCCACCGCAACCAGGATGCCGTGCTCGACATGGAGGGGCTGGCGCGTCGTCTGGGCAGACGGGTCGAGGAGCTCCGACCGGAGGTCGAGAGTCTTTGCCGAGATTCCATCCTCGACGACAGCGGCGGGCTGGTCCGATACAAGCCGTCCGCCGAGATGCGCGAGACCATCGGCGAGTTCACCGAGGCGTGCCATGAGCGTCGCCGTCGCCTCGCGCTCATCGCGCTGGTCCTGCACAGGATCAACCCGCGCGGCTAGCGCGACGGACGCGGACACGGCCGGCCCGTACGGGCGGAGGCTTCTCGAGCACTGATGAACGGCTACATCGGCGAGATCGCCCTCATCCTCGCGCTCATCGTCCTCAACGGATTCTTCGCCGCCGCTGAGATGGCGCTGGTGAGCGCGAGGCGCGTGGCGCTCCGGTCGGCGGCCGACGAGGGGTCGGCGAACGCGCGGGCCGCGCTCGATCTGGTGGACGAGCCGTCACGCTTCCTCGCCGCCATCCAGGTGGGGATCACGCTGGCCGGCTTCATGGCCTCGGCGACCGCCGCGGTCAGTCTCGCGGGGATACCGGGCGACTGGCTGCGGGGCCTCGGGATCGATTGGCTCGCCGGCATCGCCTCCGGGGTCTCCGTGTTCATGGTCACCCTGGTGATCTCCTACCTCACGCTCGTCTTCGGCGAGCTCGCCCCCAAGCGACTCGCTCTGCATCGCTCGGAAGTGGTGGCGATGAGAGTGGCCCGCCCGATCGCCCTGATGGCGACGATCACGCACCCGATCACCTGGGCGCTCGCGCGCTCCACGGAGACGGTCGCGCGTCTGTTGGGGGTGCGCGAGGAGACCCGGAAGGCTACCGTCACCGAGGACGAGATCCGCCTGCTCGTCGCGGAGCAGACGAGCCTGCTCGAGGAGGAGAAGCGCATCATCCAGGAGGTGTTCGACCTGGGGGACACCGTCGCGCGCGAGATCATGATCCCCCGAGTCGACATGGTGATGCTCGAGGACACGGCGAAGGTGGGAGAGGCGCTCGAGGAGTTCGAGCGCAGCGGATACTCCCGGATCCCGGTCTTCCACGAGGAGCCCGACAGGGTGGTGGGCATCCTCCTGCTCAAGGACCTGTTGGGACCACTCGCCCAGGAGCGCACGGACGAGACGGTCGCCGGCTACATGCGTGAGATCACCTTCGTGCCCGAGACGAAAGCCGTCCTCCCCCTGCTCACCGAGATGCAGCGCGCGAGGAACCACCTGGTGATCGTGCTCGACGAGTACGGCGGGACCGCCGGCCTGCTCACCATCGAGGACATCATCGAGGAGGTCGTCGGTGAGATCACCGACGAGTTCGACATCGAGGAACGCTACATCACACGGCTCGACGAAGGTGACCACATAATCGACGGTCGCCTCTCGATCGAGGACGCCAACGAGGCGCTCGGTCTCGGTCTGGAGGAGTCCGAGGAGTATGAGACGCTCGCCGGCTGGGTGCTCGCGCGGTTGGGGCACATACCCACCGCCGGAGAGACCGTCCGGCACGGTGACGTGGAGATACGCGTGCAGGCGGTGCGCCGTCGCCGCATCGCTCGGCTGCGGGTGATCGCTCACGCGGACGAGCACCGGGCCGCGGGACGCGACGGTGACGGCACCGAGCCCCGCGACGCCGGGGCCCGCGGCCCGGAGGCCCGCGACGCCGGGGCTCACGACCCGGAGGCCCGCGACACCGAGGAGGGAGCCGGTGCCTGACACGCCGGCCGCGGCACCCGCGCGCACCCGCTCGGGCGACGTCATCGACGGTCACGTCCACATGTTCTCGCTGCCGTTGTTCGAGGAGTACGTCGCCAAGAACCCCGACGCGCCGGCGCGCTGGCGCAAAGCGGTGAAGGAGAAACGTTTCGGCAGGCGGGGCGACAGCATACTCCCGGAGCTCGGGCCCGAGGAGATGGCGGGGTGGTACGCGTCGCGACTGGACGAGGCCGGGATCGCGGCGGCCGTCATCATGTCGGTGCTCCCGGACTCGGACTACATGCGCGACCTCGTCGCCGCCGGCGCCGGCCGGGTGTTCGCCCTCGCGAACCTCGACCCTCGCGAGCCGGACGCGCCGGAACTGCTCGAGCGCGAGATGCGAGCCGGCTTCCGGGGGGTCAAGCTGCTGCCGGTCAACCGCGCCTTCAGCCTGTCGGACCCGGCGTGCCGGCCGTTCTTCGACAAGGCGGCCGAACTGGGAGCCTCCATCGTGGTGCACTACGGCGTGAGCGTGGATACGCACGCGGACCTGCGCTACGCCGATCCGGTGGACCTGTCTCCCGTGGCGCGTGACTACCCCGACCTGCCGTTCGTGATCGCGCATTTCGGCGCCGGGTACCTGGGGAGCGTGCTCAGGCTCGGTTACCAGTGCGGGAACGTGTGCGTCGATTCCTCGGGCACGAACAACTGGATGGACTTCATGCCTTCGCCCACGTCACTGGCCGAGGTGTTCGAGCGGGTCGTCGAAGCGCTCGGCCCGGAGCGGGTCATCTTCGGCACCGATTCGGGGACCACCGCCCCGTATCGGCGGTGGATCGCATATCAGCAGAGGCGGACGCTCGAGGAGCTCGGGTTCTCGGACGAGGTCCGCGACCTGATCCTGAGACGCAACGCGATACGGGTGTTCGGGCTGGAGGAGAGCGACGAGTGAGCGGGAGCGACGGATGAGCGAACGCGAGAGCTTCGCCGGAGCGCACGAGTACGACCAGGTCGTCGATTGGAGCGCGCGACTCCCGAGAGAGGCGTCGTTCTTCCGCGCGCTGTTCGAGGAGGCCGAGGTGTCCAGTGTGCTCGACGTGGGCTGCGGGACCGGGCGTCACGCGGCGGAGTTCGCCTCGTGGGGTCTCGACGTCACGGCGGTCGATCCCGACGAGGGGATGCTGGAGGCGGCCCGGCGACACGCGCGGGAGCGGAGCGTCGACGTGGCCTTCGCGGCGGCGGGCTACGGCGTCCTATCCGAGACGGTCGGCGGGAAGGCGCCCTTCGACGCGGTGGTGAGCCTCGGCAACGCCCTGCAGCACGTGGAGGGCCCCGAGGGAGCTCGGGAGGCGATCGAGGACATCGCCGAGGTCACGGAGCGCGGCTCCGTGGTGGCGCTGCACTTCCTCAACCACGACCGCCTGCTCGCCGAGAGGCCCCGGCTGCTCTCGAGCGCGCTGCGCGAGACCGACGAGGGCGAGCGCATCTTCCTGAAGGTGCTCGACTTCGACGTGGCGGGCGAGGACGAGCTGCGGTTCGAGCTCCTGACGCTCGCTCGCGAGGATGTCGGCGGCTGGTCGGTCGCCTCGTGGCGGGCGAGCGACCACCGGGTGCTGCCGGTCGGTGCGGTGCTGGACGCCTTCGCGGCGGCGGGGTTCCGTGACGTGGAGGCGTACGGCGATCACGACCGGACGCCGCTGGACCTCATGCGCCATCGGTCGGCTGTCGTCGTGGCGCGGCGCTGACCCGCGGCCCGAGCACGCATTCGACGCCTCGCGCTTCGTCGCATGCGCGATACGGGGGCGTGAGACCGGCGGGCGGCTCGCCGAGCTCACCGCTCGCCATGATCGCGTAGAGCCGGCAGAGCGGGAGGCCGGCCACGTTCTGGAAGCACTCGTCGAGCTCGACGCTCGCGAGGTGCCGTTCGATGTTGTAGGCGCCGGCGCACCCCATGAGCTCCCCTTCGTCGAGCCATCGGGCGATATCGTCCTCGGAGAGCCGACGCATCCGGACGGGGGTGGACTCGGCGGTCACCAGCGGATCGGCCGACGCGGGGCCCCAGACGGCGAGACCGGTCACGACCTCGTGGTCCCTGTCGGAGAGCGAACGCAGCATGCGCACCGCGTCCTCGGCGTCTTTCGGCTTGCCGAGCACCTCGCCCTCGTGCACGACGAGCGTGTCGAAGCCGAGCACCCAGCGGTCCGGCGTGTCGAGCGCTCGCGCGGCGCGGGCCTTGCGCTCCGCCAGCAGGCCCGCGAGAGCTGCCGGATCGGACGCGAGGGGGACGTCGAGGTCCTCGTCCACGTCGACCGCGACGGTGTCGTAGCTCACGCCGAGCATGCGGAGGAGCCTCCGCCGTCTCGGGGAGGCGGAGGCGAGCAGCGCGTCGGGACGCCGGACGGCCGCGTGGGGACGGGTGGGTGGTCGCATGTCCGGGATGATATCAGCCCACCGGCCGCCTCCTGAGGACGTACGCCGGCCGTCTTCCGAGGACGTATGCGCGCGCCATCCGGACGGGTGCGGCTCTCCCCGACCTCCGGTATGCTCGACTCGTCCCTGCTCGCCTCCTCGAACCCGATAGAGATACAGGAGGAACGTGACGCCGAGCACCACAGGAGCCCCCCCGCCGGGCGTCGAGCGATTCGTCAAGAGACTGCTGGTCGCGCTCAAGGCGGTGCGCCTGTACCCGCCCACCAGCCGCATACCGCGCGACAGCGTCGAGGACGCCATCGCGAGCTTGCGTGAGCATCTCGAGCGTTCGCCGGAGATGCGTCTCGTGGTCACGAAGCACGCGCTGGAATACGCGGGGTCCCCCATCGACCCGGACCGGCCGGCCTTCCAGGAGTTCGCCCGCGAGTTCTACACGAGGCACATCGCCGAGGTGCGCTTCCACTCCGGTACCACCCCGGACCAGTTGCTCGCCTTCCTCTCGGTGCTGGACGTCCCGGTCGAGTCCGTGGAGTCCGGAGAGGACGTGTCGGCGCGACTGTGGGACGCGGGTGTGGTGGACATCAGCGTGAACGTGACCACCACGCGCGTCATCGAACGGGTCGAGGAAGCGGGAGGCGACGGCTGGCCGCCGCCTCCCGAGCGGGTCGACGAGGCGATCTCCGGAGCACTGGGAGGCAGACCGGCGGAGCGCCGCCTGCTCCTGACCGTGCTCTCGGACAGGAACGCGATGAGCGGTTACCTCTCCGCGGTCGCCGACCGTCCCGGCCGACGGGCGGAGGCCTGGGTGGCCGGCCGGATGGAGTCGATCGTCCACGCGATCGAGGACGAGCCGGTCGAGGAGAGGGAGGCCCACCTGACCGATCTCGCCGAAGCGCTCGCGGGCCTGCCGGAGGAGCTGCGCGCTCGCGTGGTCCGGGACAGACTGCTCCCCGACGCGCGTCACGACGAGGCCGTCGCGCAGGTCATCCGCACCATGGGGGTCGAGAAGGTGTGTCGGCTGCTCGCTGTCGGTTCGGAGGAAGGCCCCGCGGGCCGCGACGGACTCGCCAGGGCGCTGCGCAACCTCATGCTGATCACCCTGCAGTCGCAGGGCGAGGTCACGGATATCGCGAGGGACTGCCTCGCCGGGTCGGGGGTGTCGTCCGAGGACATCGACGAGGTGATCGACGCGGCGACCCCGGAGCGTCTGCGGGGCGGGGGCGCGGTATCGGACGAGGGCCGCAGTCTGAGCCGGGTGCTCGAGCTCGTCGACGCGGCCGCCCGGCGGACGGGCGAGGTCGATCGCGAGGTCGAGGATCTGGCGCAGGAGGCCGCCGAGAGCATCACCGACGCGGACGTGCTGCACTCCCTGCTGGCCGTCGCGTGGCTCGAGCACCGCGAGGAGGAGTTCTTCTCGCTGATGGGCGTCATCCGTGACGGGATGGAGATCCTCATCGAGCGGCGGGAGTTCGTGGTGGCCGCGGATGCGGTGGAGCTCCTGACCGCGATCGCGAAGGACCCGGTCCGCGCGACGCCCCAACGCGAGAGCGCCCGCGATGCCCTGTCGCCGCTCATGGTGAAGCGGCGCATGCGGATGATCGTCGGCGCGATGCACGTGCACGATCGCGACACGGACGAGTACGCGGCGGCCCGGCGGCTGCTCGCCGGTCTGGGCGGCGAGGCTCTGGGTCCGCTGTTGGAGGTGCTGGCGGACGAGCCGGATCGGCGGACACGCAAGGCGCTCGTCGAGCTGGCTTCCGCCGTCGCCGACGAGCACGTCGAGGAGCTCGCCGAGCATCTCGGGGACGGGCGCTGGTACTTCGTGCGCAACGTCGTCACGATCCTCGGTTCCTCGCGGAGATCCGAGGCGGCCCGATACCTCGAGCGCACCCTGCGCTACCCGGACGCGCGCGTGCGCCGCGAGACGATACGCGCCGCCGCGGGGCTCGGCGGCGCGATAGCGTGCGAGGTCCTGCGGGCGGCCCTCGCCGACGAGGACCCGCAGAACGTGCGACTCGCGGCGCGCTATCTGGGATCGATGGGCGATGCGGCCACGGTGCGGGCACTGGAGGAGGTCGCGCGAGGAGAGGGACGGGGCGCGCGCGGGACGGGTCCCCGTGTGGAGGCGATCGAGGCGCTGGGCCTCGTCGGCGACCGAGACAGCGCCGAGGTGCTCCGCAAGCTCACGCACGGGGGCCGGCTGCTCGGGCGACGGCGCTGGAAAGAGATCCGTGTGGCCGCGCGAAGCGCGCTCGAACGGCTGGAGACGACCGGACGCCGTGAGGAGGGGGATGATGACGCCCGCCGATAAGGGAGAGGGCCCCGTCTTCTCCGCCGCACAGATGCGTGAGGCGCGCATGCTGCTCGCGAGGTTCTCCGCCGCGCGCAAGGCGTCGCGCTTCTATCCTCCCGGGCACCCCGCGGTCGGGCAGAGCGTCGACGAACTCATGGAGTCGGTCCGGAGCATCCACTCCGAGGAGCTGGACGTCCCTCTCGTCTTCTACGAGGACGAATTGCTGCTCGGCGAGCAGTTCCTATCGGAGGCGAGCGTCCATTTCGACCAGCTGATCCGGGACATGACCGCCATCGGCGCGGGGAGCATCACGTTCAGGAGGGGCCTGGCGGCGGATGAGCTCGGCCGCGCGGTCCGCGTGCTCAGTCGCGACCCGGTCGAGGTGGAGGAGGCCGGGGGGCTCGGACGCCTGCTCGAGGGCGAGGATCTGCCGCACGTGACGGTCGCCACGGTCGAGGTGTGGAAGCCGCGCGAAGCCGCCGACGGGCACGACAGGGAGGCGGCGCGCCGCACGTACTCGGAGGGGGTGGACCTCCTCCGCGAGCTCGAGCTCGCGATGCGTCGGGCGGACGGCGGCTTCCCCGCGCACACCAGGGCGGTGGCGCGCGGCTTGGTGGACAACGTCCTGCACAACCGCGGGGCGATGATCGAGTTCGCCGGACTGCGGGACTACGACGAGTACACCTTCTATCACTCGGTGAACGTGGCGATCCTCTCGATCGCGCTGGGAGCGCACATCACCTCGGAACGGCGCTTCCTCACGTCGCTCGGGGCCGGGGCCCTCATGCACGATATCGGTAAGATGGCGGTCGGTCCGGACATACTGAACAAGACAGGACCCTTGACAGAGCGGGAGTGGGAGCTCATGCGGCTGCATCCCGTATGGGGCGTCGAGGCCGCTCTCTCCATCCCCGGACTGGACCGATCCTCCCTGGTGATGATCCTCGAGCACCATATGCGATACGACGGACAAGGCTATCCGCGCTACCCTGAAGCGGGTCGCGGGCAGCACCTGTCCAGCCGCATCGTGTCCGTGGCCGACGCGTTCGACGCGATGACGTCGGAGCGCGCCTACAGCACGGCGCGGCTGGCCGACGAGGCGATGGGCGTGCTCGTGCGGGACGCGGGTTCCGCCTACGACCCGCGACTCGTGCGCGGATTCCTGCGCGTGGTGGGCGTCTACCCGCCGCGCACGGTGGTGAGGCTGTCCACCGGAGAGACGGGGGTGGTGGTGGCGTCGAACGAGGAGTCGCCGGCCCGTCCCGTGGTGCGTCTCTTCGCCGACGAGGACGGCGAGCTGTCCGACCCCGTGGACGTGGACCTGGCGACCTGGGAGCATGAGGAGACGACCATCACGCGCAGTCTCGACGCGACGACGCTCAACGTGGACCCCGACGCCTACATGTGAGGATGGATGCGAGTGACCCCTCGAGCCGATAGACGAGGCGATGAAGCGCGCCGACCGCTCCTGATCGTGTTGGGGGTGGTGGTCGTCGCGCTGTTCGCGGGCGGGGGCCTGCTCGCGGAGGCCTACACCGACCTGATCTGGTACGACGCCATGGGCCAGACGGTGGTGTTCTGGACCGACCTGCTGAGCCGACTGGCGGTGTGGGCCGGCTTCGGCGCGCTGTTCTTCGTGGTCCTGTACGCCAACGTGCTCATCGCGAGGCGCTTCGCCCCCAAGACGAGGGTGCGGCCGATGTCCGTCGGACCCGGCGGCCCCATGCCCGGCGGCCCCGGCCCGCAGTTCGACGAGACGCTCGAGCGCATGCGCGAGCAGATCGAGCCGTTCGTGAGGTGGGTGCTCGTCGGCGGGTCGCTCTTCCTCGCGTTCCTCGCGGGGGCCGCGCTCGCCGACTCGTGGCCCGTCTTCCAGCTGGCGCTGCACGCGCAGGAGTTCGGCACGGTCGATCCGCAGTTCGGGCGCGACGTGGGCTTCTACGTGTTCACGCTCCCGGCGCTGCGGCTCGTGGCCGACTGGCTGTTCGGCGCGCTCATCGTGATCCTGCTCGCGACCGCCGCGGTGCATCTCCTCGACGGCGCCATACGCCCACGGGAGAGCACGCTCGGCTTCGCCCCGCACGTCAAGGCGCATCTGTCCGTGCTGGCCGCCTCGATCCTCGTGGTGAAGGCGCTCGACTACTACCTGAGCATCTTCGAGTTGAACTACTCGATGCGCGGGCAGGTGTTGGGCGCCTCGTACACGGACGTCAACGCCCAGATCCCGGCGTTCCAGATCCTGATCGTCATCGCGCTGATCGCGGCGGCCGTCTTCCTCGTGAACATCCGCCACAAGGGCTGGAAGCTGCCCGCGGTCGCTCTCGGTCTGTGGATCGCGGCGTCGCTGCTCGCGGGCCAGGTCTACCCCGCGCTCGTCCAGCAGTTCCGCGTCGAGCCCAACGAGATCGCGGTCGAGACCCCGTACATCGAGCGCAACATCCTGGCGACCCGTCAGGCCTACGATCTCGAGGACGTGGCGACCGTACCCTTCCCCGCGGAGCAGTCGCTCACGAGCCAGGACATCGAGGAGGGCCAGGCCACCATCGACAACGTGCGGCTCTGGGACCCCGAGGTCGTCGTGGAGTCGTACAAGCAGCTCCAGGAGATCCGCTTCTACTACGACTTCAACGACGTCGACATCGACCGTTACACCATCGACGGCGACTACCGGCAGGTGCTCGTCTCCGTGCGTGAGATGAACGCGAACGAGCTCTCGGAGCAGGCGAAGACCTGGGTGAACCGGCATCTGGTGTACACGCACGGGTACGGGGCGGTGGTGAGCCCCGTGAACCTCGCGACCTCCGAAGGCTTCCCCCGCTTCCTCGTGCGGGACATCCCTCCCCAGACTCAGACCGACCTCGAGGTCACCCAGCCGCGGGTCTACTTCGGCGAGGAGACGTTCGACTACGTGATCGCCGGGACGGACCTCGACGAGTTCGACTACCCCGTCGGCGACGAGAACGCGACGAACACGTACGACGGCGCGGCGGGGGTCGAGGCCGGCGGGGTGGTGAGACGCGCGGCGTTCGCGCTGCGGTTCGGTTCGGCGAAGCTCCTGCTCTCCGACTACATCCGGCCGGACAGCAAGGTCCTCTTCCGACGGACCATCACCGAACGGGTGGGCGCGCTGGCGCGGTTCCTGGATCTCGACCAGGATCCCTATCCCGCGATCGTCGACGGCCGACTCACGTGGATCCTCGACGGGTACACGACATCGCGTCACTATCCGTACGCGGAACGGTTCGTGGCCGGCGGCATCAACTACATCCGCAACTCGGTGAAGGTGACCGTCGACGCGTACGACGGGACCGTCACGCTGTACGGTTTCGACGAAGAGGACCCGGTGCTCGAGGCGTGGAGCGAGATCTACCCCGGACTCATCACGTACGAGGAGCTGCCGGACGACGCGTATCGCCATCTCCGCTACCCGGAGGGCCTGTTCGCCGTGCAGGCCGAGGTCTACAAGACCTACCACATGACCGACCCGGTGGTCTTCTACAACAAGGAGGATCAGTGGGAGCTGCCCGGAGCCGAGGCAGGCACGCCCATGCGGCCGTTCTACGTGATGATGCGCCTGCCGGAGGAGGACACCGAAGAACTGATCCTCATGCAGCCGTTCACCCCGCGGACCAAGGACAACATGATCGGCTGGATGGCCGCGCGCATGGACGGCGAGGAGTACGGCTCCCGCCTCGTCTTCCAGTTCCCGAAGCAGCGATTGATCCTGGGACCGGAGCAGGTGGAGGCGCGGATCAACCAGGACCCGGTGATCTCCCAACAGCTCAGCCTGTGGAACCAGCGCGGCTCGAACGCCATCCTCGGGAACCTGCTGGTGATACCGATCGAGGACGCCATCGTGTTCATCCAACCGCTGTACCTGCGGTCGGAGCAGACCTCGATCCCACAGCTCACGAGGGTGATCGTCGCGTCGGCCGACAAGGTGGCGATGGAGCCGGACCTCGAGACCGCGCTCGCCGTGGTGTTCGACGTGGACATCGAGGGAGCGGGCGAACCGACGACCGAACCCACGGACGGCGAGGCGGGTCCGCCCGAGGAGGCCGAGACCGCGCTCGAGCTGCTTGAGCGCCTGCAGCGACAGGTCGAGGAGGAGCGCACCGAGTTCGACGCGCTCAGCCGGGAGCTCCAGCGCACGCTGGAATCGCTGCTCGGCACGGACGGCGCCTCCGCTCCGACGACGCCCACGCCGTGAGCGGACGCATGATCGGGTATCTTCGTATGGAGTACGCCGACGGCTCGACTTGGAGGTCGAACGAATGTCTCCGCAGGAGGATCCTGTACGACCGAACCTCATAGACCAGGTCGCCGACCTGCTGCAGATGGCCTCGGACTGGGTGCGCCAGGAAGCGGAGTCGTTCTTCCGCAACAAGATGCTCATCCCGCTGCAGAAGGCGGGCATCACGGTGGCGTCGGCGCAGGCCGCGGGCTGCCTGCTGGTGATGGGGGTGATCTTCCTCGAGGTGGGGGTGATCATGCTCCTGGGCCAGTGGCTGGGCTATCCGGTGACGTTCCTGATCATCGGCGGGGTCCTGCTCCTGGGCTCGGCAGTGTTCCTCGGGATCAAGATGAGGATGATGCAGAAGTGAGCGCGAAGCAGAAGGTCACCGTCGACGATCTCCGCCGGAAGGCGGAGCAGATACAGGAGACCGTCAAGGACGACGTGCGTCGGGCGGCCAGGGACGAGCTGACCACCATCGCCGTCATCGGAGGCATCGCGGTCGTCGGGCTCATGTCGCTCTCCTACTACCTGGGGTCGCGCCGCGGCTGACCCCACGCAGGCCGACCGGCCCGCGATATACCTCGACGCCGTGAGGGCGGACGAGCGTCCCGTATCGGCACGTGTCCGGATACCCGACGGCGCGCCGCTGCGGACATCGGCGTATCCGGGTGTCGCTCGCAGGGCCGTCGCCCTCCTCCCCGGACTCCGCCGCCACGTGTGTCGCAACCCCGACGGCACGGACATCCTCGACGAGCTCGCCGACACCGAGGTCGCGCACCTCTGCGAGCACGTCGTCCTCGAGCTGATGGCGCTCGCCGGAGCGCCTCGCCGGCTCGAGGGCAGGACGAGGTGGGACTTCGCGAGGACCGGGAGGGGCGTGTTCGACGTCGAGATCGCCTACGAGGACGGAGCGGCGAGCGCCCGCGCCCTCACCGCCGGCGTCGAGGTCGCGCGGCGGCTGCTGGAGCGGGAGCCGGTGGAAGACCTCGACGCGATCGTCGCCGCCGTGCGGGGCGCACCTTGCCGCTCCGGAACCCCCGGTGCTACGTTTCCCGAAAGCTCGACCGACGAGAGGTAGCGCCGTGGGCACCGCGAGGATCCGTTTCGACAAGTGGCAGGACGCCTACTCCGAGCGGATGGAGCAGGTGCGCTCTTCGGCGGTGCGCGACCTGTTCGCCGCCGCCTCGCGTTCCGACGTCATCTCGTTCGCGGGCGGGATGCCCGAGATCGGGCTGATCCCCACCGAGGCGGCGGCCCGCGCGGCGCACGACGCGGTGGCGCACCACGGCTCGATCGCCCTGCAGTACGGCAGCTCGGAGGGGCGACCGGAGCTCAGGGCCTTCATCGGCGAACTCATGGCCGAGATCGGCGTGCGGCTCACGCCCGAGGACGTCATCGTGACCACCGGCGCCCAGCAGGCCCTCGACCTGCTCGGGAAGGTCCTCATCGACCCCGGCGACGTGGTCGTCACGGAAGGGCCCACGTACGTGGGGGCGCTGCAGGCGTTCTCCGCCTACCAGCCGGATATCCGCGCGATCCCGATGGACGAGGACGGCATGCGCATGGACGTGCTCGAGGAGGAGTTGCGCCGGCTCGGGCCGAAGGGCGCGAAGTTCATCTACACGGTGCCCACCTTCCAGAACCCCGCGGGCGTGACGCTGAGCCCCGGTCGCCGCCGCAGGCTGCTCGAGCTCGCGCACGAGTACGGCATCCCGGTCATCGAGGACGACCCGTACGGACGCCTGCGCTTCGAGGGCGGGCACGTGATCCCGCTCAAGGCGCTCGACGACGAGGTCATCTACGTGGGGACGTTCTCGAAGATCTTCGGACCGGGCCTTCGCCTGGGGTGGATCGCGGCTCCCAAGCCGATCCTTCGCAAGATCCTGCTCGCGAAGCAGGCCGCGGACCTGTGCGGCAGCGCGTTCTCGCAGATCGTCGCCGAGGAGTACTTCGGTCGCACCCGCTGGCGCAAGGTGCTCAAGGAGCTCACCCGCACCTATAAGGAGCGCCGCGACGTGATGCTCGCCGCGCTGGAGGAGCACTTCCCCGAGGAGGCCACGTGGACGGTGCCGCAGGGCGGGTTCTTCGTGTGGGCGACGCTGCCGCGGTTCGTGGACTGCAAGACGATGCTCGCCGAAGGCGTGGAGCACGGGGTGACGTACGTGCCCGGCGACGGTTTCTTCCCGGACGGTCGCGGACGCGAGTCGATGCGTCTGGCCTTCTGCTACGCTCAGCCCGACGACATCCGGGAGGGCATATCGCGCCTGGCGGCGGTGCTCGAGGACCGGCTGGAACTGTACCGTGCGTTCCTCGCCGCCGGAGCGCTCGGCGACGAGCGGGCGAGCGCCGGACGGCAGACGACCCGGTAGGGGGACTTCGAAGATGGCGGACAAGATCGCGGTCCTGATGGGCGGCCCCTCGCTGGAGCGGGAGGTCTCGCTCATGAGCGGCGAGCGCGTCACCGCCGCGCTCACCCGCAAGGGATACAAGGTGACGCCGCTGGACGTCACCGCCGAGCTGGTCTCCACCCTGCGGGCGGAGCAGCCCGACGCCGTCTACATCGCGCTGCACGGCAAGTTCGGCGAGGACGGCACGGTCCAGGAGCTGCTCGAGTTCCTCGACATCCCCTACACCGGCCCCGGCGTGCTGGCCTCGGCGCTTTCCTGGGACAAGGCGATCTCGAAGCGCCTGTTCGCCGCCAACGGCATCCCCACCCCGGCGTGGGCGACGCTCACCGCCGACGCGTTCAAGCAGATGGGCGCGGCCACCGCGCTCGACGTGGCCGCGCATGCCGTGGGCGAGTTCCCCCTGGCGGTCAAGCCGGCCCAACAGGGCTCGGCGCTCGGCCTCACCCGGGTGGACAGCGCGGGCGAACTGGCGGAGGCGCTGCTCGGCGCGCTCTCCTTCGGCGACAAGGCGCTCATCGAGCGGTGGATCGACGGGACCGAGCTCGCCGTGTCCGTGCTCGACGCGGCGGACGGCCTCGACGTGCTGCCGCCGGTCGAGATCGTGGCGAAGTCGGGGCTGTTCGATTTCAACGCCATGTACACGCCCGGCGAGACGGACTACTTCGTCCCCGCCCGGCTCGACGACGCCGTCATGGCCGAGGTCCGCAGGCTCGCCGAGGAGGCGCACCGTCTGATCGGCGCGCGCGACGTGAGCCGCATCGACATGGTGGTGGCGGGCGAGGGCGCGGACGCGGGACCGTACGTGCTCGAGGCGAACACGTCGCCGGGCATGACGGAGACGTCTCTGCTGCCGATGGCCGCCGAGGCCTCGGGCATCGAGTTCGACGACCTGGTGGACCGCATCGCGAGGGCGGCGCTCGCGCGCGGGTGAGGGGGTGCAGGCCCGTCTCCGCCGAACGGGTAAGATAGGCATACGACTGGAAGCTTCCGCAGTCCGGCATGCCATTGTCGGGGAGCACTGGAGGTGCATGCGAATGTACGAAGAGGATCGAGGGAACGGCGGCAGCGCGTTCATGGCGTTCATAATGGGTGGCGCCGTCGGCGCGATACTCGGCCTGCTGTTCGCGCCGAGGTCCGGCGCCGAGACGCGCCGGATCATCGCGGACAAGTCGAACGAGTACTACGAGCAGGGCAAGCAGACCTACGAGCAGGGTCGCGAGAAGGCCACCGAGATGTACGAGACGGGCGTGGCCACAGCGACCGAGAAGGGCGAGGAGCTGCGCGGCAAGTTCGACGAGGCGCGCGGCAAGCTGAAGGAGCAGGTGGACGAGCTCTCCAGTACGGCCAAGGAGAGGATCGCCCACGGCACCGAGACGGCCACGCAGAAGGTGGCCGAGGCGGGAGCCAGGGCGAGCTCGACCGTCGCCGAGGGCGCCGACGCGGCCAAGAAGGCGGCCGACGAGGCTGCGGAGGCAGCGAAGAAGGCGGAGAAGAAGACCGAGGACAAGGTCTGACGGAAGGCCTGAGCCGAGCCGTCCTCCGAGACGCGTTATGATGGGGTCGTCCCGCCGATGAGGTGGGACGGCCCTTTTCGTTCGACCGCCCCGGAGGGACATGCCGAAGGTAACCACTCTCGAAGGCAGGGACGTGATCGGCGAGGGCGGACGTCGGCTCGGATGGATCGTCCACGTCCTGTTCTCGCAGGAGGACCACCGGGTGGTGGGATTCGCGATCGAGCGCCCCCTCTTCTGGGGCCTGCTGCCGCGCAAGGAGACCTTCCTCCCTCTCGACGCGCTGCGGCTCACCAAGAAGCACGCGCGGTTCGCCGGCAAGCGCCTGCCGGGTCCGATACGCTCGGCGCGACGCTACGGCATCGACTGGGAACGCACGGTCGTCTTCAAGCGCATGACGGTGCGTACCGATGACGGCAAGCAGCTCGGCATGGTGCGCGACCTCGAGGTGAAGCTCCCCGGCGGCGGACTCGTCTCCATCGACGTGTCCTCCGGCATGTCCGAGGACATCGCCGTGGGGCGCACCACCGTGGAGGTGGACGACATCCTTCGCTACGAGGACTACGCGCTGGTCGTGAACGAATCCGTGGACAAGATGGAGTCCTCGGGCGGAGCGGCGGCGGCCGCCGGGAGGAGCACCGCGGTGGCCAAGGTCGCGGCGGCCGGCGCGGTGGACAAGGCCGCGCGGGTCTCGGGGCGGATGGCCGGCAAGGCCTCGAAGCGGCTCAAGAAGTCGCTCGGGGAGTGGAAGGACGTACTCGGCGGGGAATGAGCGACTGATGCCGCGTCGCATGCGGCCCCTCGGCCGCGAACACATCGGACTGCTGCCGCGTCCCTGCATGGGCTGCGTCTACTGGGAGACGGGTGAGCGCCTCCCGCTCAGGTGTGGGGCGCGCTGCGACGAGGACGAGCTCGGCGGGTGGATCGAGTACGTCGGTGCGCAGTGGGGGGATTCGGGCCGCGTCGCGGTGGACGGTGAGGACGTGCTCGGCTTCATCAAGTACGCGCCGGCCGGCTTCTTCCCTCAGGCGCGGTACCAGCTGGTGGGTCCCCCGTCGGATGACGCGGTGCTGATGGCGTGTCTGCACGTCACGGACCAGGCGCGCCACAGGGGTCTCGGCAAGCTGCTGCTGCACGCCGCGCTGCGCGACCTCTTCCTGCGCGGCGAGCGCGCGGTCGAGGCGTACGCGATGACGGAGCCGCCTCCCGAGTCGCCGGTCGTCTCGCTCGAGTTCCTGCTGAAGCAGGGATTCGTGGTCGAGCGCCCCCACCCGCGCATGCCGCTCATGCGCCTGAACATCAAGTCGCTCGCCGCCGTCACCGAGAACATCGAATCCGTGCTGGATACCCTGCAGATACCGCTGCGGGTTCACAATCGCCGACCGGCTCCGTACTCTTAGGCGAGCAGCCGTCCGGGCGAGCAGCCGTTCGCGAGAGGAGTCGCCGGAGGCATGGGAGCAGTCGCAGAGGATCCGCGCTCGCTCGAGCGTGTCCGTACGTATCTGGGATCCCATGACCTCGACGACCGCCTGGTCGTCTTCGAGCGCTCCACCCGTACCGCCCAGATGGCCGCGGACGCCGTCGGCTGCGAGCTCGGCCAGATCGTGAAGTCGCTGGTGTTCGTCGCGGACGACGAGCCGCTCGTCGCGCTCGTCGCGGGCGACCGCAGGGGCGACGCCGAGGCGATCGCCGAGCGGGTGGGGGCGGACCGCGTGCGGATGGCGGGTCCGGAGGCCGTGCGCGAGGCGACCGGCTACGCCGCCGGAGGGGTGGCGCCGTTCGACCTCCCCGGCGAGCTCACCATCCTGATCGACGACTCACTCGAGAGGTTCGACGAGGTCTACACCGCCGCCGGCACCTCGGATTCCGTGGTGCGGCTGACCCTCGACGAGCTCCTTCGCATCACCGGAGGCCAGATGACGAGCGTCTCGCACTGAGGGGCCGGATGTCCTTCACGAGGGTCCGGCGCCCGGAACACACGTGGCCGCGCTCCGGCGCGTTCGGTGCGGGCGCGGTGGCGGCCGTCCTCACCCTCACGCTCACCGGCGCGACCTTCCAGGAAGTGGACGTCACCATCGACGATCGCCGCGTCGCCGTCCCGCGGGGCTCGACGATCGAGAGCGTGTACGAGGGCGGCTACATGGACGCGACCCCCGGTGACCTCGTCTCGGCGGGCGACCGCTCCGTGCTCGAGACCGGGGCGGGGGAGCCGGTGCGGTTCAGGGTCGAGGGCGTGGCCGCGGACGAGGCGTATCGCATCGTGCGGGACGTGGAGGTCGACAGCGTAACGGGCGCCGACGTGGTCGAGCCCACCCGCGTCGAGACGCGGCCGATCGAGCCGCCGCTGGAGGAGCGCGGCGGGGGCGAGGTGGTCACCCTCGTCCAGGAGGGCGCACCGGGCGTACGCGAGCTCACCTGGGGGACGCTCTCGGGAGAGTCGGTCGCCGACGAGGTGCTGAGGGAGCCCGTGCCCATGGTCGTGGAACGCCGGCGGTGGACCGCGCACGACCCGGTCGTCGCCCTCACCTTCGACGACGGCCCGTGGCCCGGCCAGACGGACCGGATACTCGATATCCTCGAGGCGGAGGACGTCCCGGCCACCTTCTTCATGCTCGGGGCGCAGGTACGCAAGCATCCCGAGCTCGCGAGGCGGGTGAGCGAGGCCGGTCACGCCGTCGGCAACCACACGGAGACCCACATCCGCAGCCGGCTGAGCGACCCGGCGTGGTGCCGCTCGGAGATCGGCTCGGCGCAGTGGGCGATCGAGCAGGCGACGGGCGAGAAGCCGGTGTGGTTCCGTCCTCCCGGCGGCTACGACGTGCCCGTGGTCTATCGCGTGTGCGAGGAGATGGGGATGTACGTCCTGGGGTGGACGGTCGATCCGCAGGACTGGCGCGGGAAGTCGGCCGACACGATCACCTCGGAGGTCCTCGGGGGCATCGAGCACGGCTCCGTGGTCCTCCTGCACGACGGCGGCGGGGACCGGAGCGCCACCGTCGAGGCGCTGCCCGCCGTCATCGACGGGCTCAGGGAGCGCGGCTACTCGTTCGTCACCATCGACGAGGCGCCCGAGCTCGCCTGGCAGTGACGCCGCGGCGGGCCGAGCCGTGCCCCGCCGTGCCCCGCCCCCGGTCGCTACCGTTCCCGCGCGCTCCCCCGGGCGCCCGTCCTGAGCGAGCGAGTGGGGGTCACGATGACGTCGACCGGCGCGTCGCGCTCCGTCGCGGGCACCTCCTCGACCACCTGACGGTCGAACGCGACCCCGATCCTCGGCGCCGTCGCCGCGAGCCGCGGGAGCAGCGCGTCGTAGAAGCCGCCGCCGTACCCGAGGCGCCGGCCCGCCGCGTCGAACGCGATCCCCGGTACGAGCACCGCCTCCACCTCGTCGAGCGCCGCGACCGGCGAGCCCTCGGCGGGTTCCTCGATGCCGTACGCGCCGGTGACGAGTTCGGAGGCCTCATCCACCCAGTGCAGCTCCAGCTCGGCCGGGCCGACGACCCGCGGGAGGCAGACGCGCACGCCGTCCCGCCGAAGGGCGTCGACGGCCGGTCGCGGGCAGACCTCCTCGCCGCTCGCGGAGTAGGTGAGCACGCAGCGCACCCCGGCGAGCTCCGGGAGACCGAGGAGCCGCTGGGAGACGGCGTCGGAGAGCGCGCGACGCTCGTGGTCGTGCAGGGCGCGCCGCTGTCGGCGCACCGCCTCGCGCAGCGCGGCCTTGCGCTCTGCGATCGCGTCGCTCATGCCATCCCCAGCGCGGTCATCGCGAGGAGCGCCACGGTGAGCCCGATGGTCACCGCCACGGTCACCCACGCGAAGCCGTTGAAGAACGGCCCGTTGACGTGCCGGCCCATGAGCCGCCGGTCGTTCACGATCTTGAGGAGGAACACGAGCAGGAACGGCAGGAGGATGCCGTTGAGCGTCTGCGAGAGGACCATCACGCGGATGAGGTCGAGGTCCGGGAGCATGATGAACGCCGCCCCGAGCACGATGGCGAACGTGTAGATGCCGTTGAACATCGGCGCCTCGCTGAAGCTGCGATCGATACCCGACTCCCAGCCGAACGCCTCGCAGATCGCGTACGCGGCGGTGAGCGGGAGGACGCACGCGGCGAGCAGCGAGGCGGCGCCGAGGCCGACGGCGAAGAGCACGGCCGCGTAGTCCCCCGCGACCGGCGCGAGAGCCCGGGCCGCCTGCTCGGCCCCGTCGACCGGGATCCCCGCGGGATGGAGTACCGCGCCCGTGGTCACGATGATGAACAGCGCGATCACGTCGGCGACGATCGCGCCGGTCCACACGTCGGCGCGGATCAGCTTCCAGTCCTTCATCGTGAGCCCCTTGTCCACGATGTTGCTCTGGACGAAGAACTGCATCCACGGAGCGATGGTCGTCCCCGCCATGGCGATGGCGAGCACGACGAAGCCGGTCGTGGGGACCACGGTGGGGACGACGAGCCCGCGCGCGACCTCGCCCCAGTCCGGCCGGGCGAGGACGGCGGCGGCGATGTAGGAGACGAACACGAGGGAGAGCGCGAGGAAGACCTTCTCCACGTTGCGGTACGACCCGCGCACCACCAGCAGCCAGACCACGACCATCGCCACGGGCACCGAGAGGTACTTCGAGACGCCGAACAGCTCCATCGAGGCGGCCACCCCGGCGAACTCCGCGATGGTGGTGGCGACGTTGCTCACCAGGAGGAGTCCCATCGCGAAGAAGGTGAGCCGCAGGCCGAACTGCTCGCGGATGAGCGCGGCGAACCCCTTGCCGGTCACCGCGCCGGTGCGGGCCGCCATCTCCTGCACGACGACGAGCGAGACGGTCATGATGAGCAGGAGCCAGAGCGTGTGGTAGCCGAACTCGGCCCCGGCGACCGAGTAGGTGGAGATGCCGCCGGAGTCGTTGCCCGCCGAGGCGGCGACGATGCCCGGGCCGATCACGCCGAACAGCGCGACGAGGCGGCCTCGGCGCGTGAGCTTCGGCTGCTCCTTCGCGTCCGGCATGGCCCTAGACGCCCGCCGCGGTCCGCAGGATGGTGGCGAGTCCCAGGTAGACGGCGATCCCGGCGAGCGCGACCGTCGTGCTGATGAGCGTCGACGGCACGCGCCGCTCCAGCCCCATCCACAGCGCGACCCACGGCAGCAGCGACGCGATGACTGCGGTGACCAGCACGGTGGCGGCGGTGGCGACGGCCAGGACCACCGCCACGTCCGTCTCGTAGGCGAGCAGTTCCATGAGCACGAGCACGACCAGTCCGCTCACCACCCCGAGCCCCAGCCCCACACCCACGTCGATGGTGAACTGCCTGCCGAAGGCGGGCCGCTCCTCGGGGTCGGCCGACTCGATGAGCATCGCGAGCGAGTGCGAGGCGACGTCCTCGGAGAGCCGCATCACGAGCGGCAGGAAGAACACCAGGGCGACGAGCGAGGAGAGCTCGCCGGCGAACGCGCGGATGACGAGCGCCGCTCCGACGCCGAGGATCGCCCACACGGTGAGCCAGCCCGAGCGTCGCAGCAGCCAGCTCCACGCGCCGGTGGCCGTGAAGCGGCGGTGCGAGCCGGTGGCGATGGCGAGGTCCTCCTTGGACTCCTCCTCCATGACCTCGAGCGCGTCGTCGACCGTGACCACGCCGAGGATCCGACCGCCCTCGTCCACGACGGGCACGGCGAGCAGGTCGTACTTCCTGATGACGTCGGCGACCTCCTCCTGGTCGTCCTCGACGCCGACGGTGATGACGTCGCGGCGGACGAGCTCGCCCACGAGCGCGTCGGGCTCGCTGACCACGAGATCGCGCAGGTTGATGACCCCGAGCAGGGTGCGGTCCTCGTCGACCACGTAGATGTAGTAGACGTCCTCGCCGGTGGGCGCCTCGTGGCGCAGGTACGAGATGACCTCGCTCACCGTCATGTCCTCGGTGACCGCGGTGACCTCGGAGGTCATGATGCCGCCCGCGCTGTCCTCGCGGTAGCCGAGGAGCTGCCGGATGAGGCGGGCCTCTCGGACGCCCATCAGCTTGAGCAGGCGCTCCGCGCGTTCGTAGTCGAGCTCGCCGAGGATGTCCGCGGCGTCGTCCGGGTCCATCTCCTCGAGGATGTCGCTCGCGCGCTGGGCGGACATGCCGTCGAACACCTGCGCTTGGTACTCGTCCTCCATCTCGGCGATCGCCTCGGCGACCTGACCGAGCTCGAGGTGCTCGAACACCCGGCCCCGCTGTCCGGGCGACATCTGTTCGAGGATGTCCGCGACGTCGGCCGGGTGCAGCTCGTGCAGGCGCTTGTGCGTCACCGAGAGCTTGACGCGGGTCAGGTCGCGGTCGAGCAGCTCCATGTAGTTCCACGCGATGAGCTTCTCGGGAAGGCGGGCCCCGAACACCTCGAGCGTCTTCTCGGCGGCGGTCTCGAGCCACGGTGCGAGGCCGCGCAGCACGCCCCGGATGCCGACCTCGGCGCCGAGCAGGCGCAGCCGGCCCTTCGCCTCGGAGAGCTTGAGGTCGTTGACGCGCACGACCTTCTTGCCCTGCGTGTCCACGATCTGCTTGTTGAGGAGGTCCCGGGCGAGAAGCACCTCGTCGGGCTGCAGGTAGCTGAAGCGGATGTCCTTGGCGGACACGTTGAGCCGGATCCGCTCCTCGTCGACGTCCTGGACGTACTTGCGCCAGGAGAGCATGAACGGCTTCTTGTCAGGGCCCACGAAGGCGAGGGAGGTCACGCGGGGGAAGATCTCCCCTGTCTCGATCGCGATGTCGTTGATGCGGCCGATCTCCTCGCCGTCGGCGTCGACGACCGGCTTGCCCAGCATCCTCGACAGATAGAACACGTCGACCCTCCTCCCGTGGCGGACCCGTCCTCGCGGTCCGGCCGAAGAAACGAGAACGCCCCGCGTCCGCGTGTGGGACGTGGGGCGATGCCGGCGGCCTGATGCGGCCGTGGATCGGCGCGGCCGATGCGTATCAGGCATCGGGATCCGGGCCGCTCCGCAACGCTCCGTCCCTCGGTCGAGGTTTAGGCACTGCCCGACGTAGGCCCGACGCCCCTCCGCGCCACGCGCGTGTCGCGGGTCGCCGTGCTGCCAGCCACCTTAGCCTACGCCTTAAGCCGGCGAGGGCTGTTCTACCCATTGGCGTCTCTCGACATTTCCGGGCAGTGGCCTGTGTTCGGACAGGAGCCGCACCCAACGGATGGAGCCCGTCTCATGGTGTCAAACAGCAACGCGATTCTAGGGTACTACCTGCGACTACGCAACAGCGGCCGACCGAGGGCACGCCCGTCGGAGGGCCGCCTGCTCAGCCGCGGGCAGCTCCGATCCACGCGCGCGCGACCTCGGCGAAGCCTTCCGAGGCGGGCGAGTCGGTGACCACCGCGTGGGGCACCTCGGCGAGCCGGCGAGCCACCCGCTCGCTGCGCAGCGCGTTCGCCACCAGGACGACGAGGCCGACCGCGGGGTGGGTCTCGAGATCGGCGAGCGCGTCGCCCACCAGGACGGCGTGCTCGCGGGGCACGCCGCGGGCGCGCAGGTCGGCGTCGATGCCCTCGGTCTTGCCGGCGCCCTTCGGCATCACGTGGTACGCGTGTATGGTCGCCGGCGCGCCGTCTCCGCTCTTCCCGAGGCGCACCCCGTGGTTCGGCGGGTCGACGATGCCGTTGTCGACGATGCGTATCGGCGGATGGAAGCGGTCGAGCACCTCCTGCGCGCGATCGACGTCGACGTGACCGCGCAGCAGGTGCGTGACCTCGCGGTCGTGGTGGTACGGGGTGTGGTGCTCGAGCGCGCCCTCGAACTCGTCGAAGAGCGCCTCGATGGCGCCGGAGTCCTCGATCATGCGGTGCGGCGTGCGGTCGGTCGGGAGGGCGATGCGGTCCCAGACACCGAGCCTGCGCTCGACCCGGCTCCCACGGTCGTATACCGCGACGGTCCCCATCTCCGCCAGGTAGGAGGTCCAGCCGAGCAGACGCGCGATCTCCCGCAGCTGCGCCCGGGTGCGCGCCGAGACGATCACCGCCTCGCGTCCGGTCTCCGCCAGCGACACGATCGCGGAGGCGGCCGCGAGCGAGGGAGTGCCGTCGTGGTCGCGCAGGAGCGACCCGCCCCGGCCGAGCAGGGTACCGTCGAGGTCGGTGTAGAGCACCTCGGCGCGCGCGAGCGTCTCGCGGGCGAGCGAGGAATCGGCGAGTCTGGGCACGGTGTCCGACATGTGCCCGATTATCGCACGGGCGGACGGGTGCTAGTATCGGCGCTGATCGATGGTGATCGACGCGCGCGTCGGCGCCGAGCGCACCGGTGCGCAGGCGCACGGCACGCGGGTGTACGCGCACGCAGGCGACGGACGAGGAGGTCGCGTGTCCGAATCCCGTCACGATCCGCTCACGGGCTCGTGGACGCTCATCGCGCCGTCGCGCGACGGGCGACCACACGACTTCGCGACCGCGGAGACCGGCGGTGAGGACCCGGAGTGCCCGCTGTGTGCCGGGTCCGAGCATCTCACGCCGCCCACGAAGGAGCTCTTCCGCCTGGGTGACGAGCCCTGGACGGTGCGCGTGGTCGACAACGAGTTCCCCGCGCTGCGGGCGAGCGAGGGGGAGCTCGGCGCCGAGGCGATCGACGCTCCCTGGCCCTACGAGGCGACCACGGGCTTCGGCGGCCACGAGGTCATCGTGGAGTCCCCGGTGCATGGCGTCGGGATGGCGGACTACGCCCCCGAGCACGTGCGCCTGTTGGTGGACGCCTACGTGTCGCGGCTGCGGCATTGGCGCCGTGACGGGAGGGTCATGCAGGCGCTGCTCTTCCGCAACCGGGGTCGCGCCGCCGGCGCGTCGCTCGCGCACGCGCACACGCAGTTCGTCGCGCTCCCGCGGGCGCCGGAAGCGATCGTCCGTGAGATGGGCAACATGACCGGCCACGCGGCTCGCGGCGAGGGGTGCCTGCTCTGCGACATGCTCGCCGCCGACGACCGCGAGGATCGCGTGGTCTTCGACGACGGCGTCACCGTGGTGCACTCGCCGTACGCGGCGGCGACCCCGTACGCGCTGCGCATCGCGCCCCGTCGGTGCGCGTCCACCTTCGAGGACGCCGCGCCCGACGAGCTGGACAGCCTCGCGAGGGCTCTCTCGGCGGTGGCCCGAGCGCTCGAGTCCGCGCTCACCGACCCCGCGTACAACCTGTTCATGCACGTGGCGCCCTATCGCATCTCGGATCTGGCGGGCATGGCGTTCCACTGGCACGCGGACGTGATGCCCCGCACGCACGCGGCGGCGGGTTACGAGCTCGGCAGCGGCTGGTCCATCAACGTGGTCGATCCCGACGAGGCCGCGCGCACTTTGCGGTCCGCGGTCGATGGGCTAGAGTCCGATACGTGATACCCGGCGGCGGCACGGTGCGTACGCGGCGCTTGTGCCGCGACGCCGCGCGTGCACGGCACGTGCGCCGATGACCCGCCGCTTACTCGATCCGTGAGGTGGACCGGTCCATGAGCGCGTTCTCGGACGAGGACCTCGAGGTCCCGTATCCGCACTATCAGTGCCCCATCTGCGGGGACGAGCTGCCCGTGCCCGAGGCGCGGGTGACCGTCACCTGCGCGCGGCACCACGAAGGGCAGGCCGTCGAGTTCGAGGTGAGGGACGCCCGGTCCGCCGACAAGTCCGCGATCGAGGAGATCTGCGACCGCGCTTGGGGCGAGACGGAGATCGACGTGTTCGGCCGGACCTTCGACGTGCTGGCGCTCGACGACATCGTCGCCGTCTCGGACGGGGAACTCCTCGGGCTGGTGTCGCTCGCCGTGCACGGCGGCGAGCTCGCGATCGTTCTGCTGAGCGTGTATCCGCGGTACCAGGGGGCCGGCGTGGGCAGGGCGCTCATACAGGCGGCCGACGTTCGCGCACGTGAGAAGGGCCTGCCGTTCATGAAGGCCTCGGCGTCCAACGACGACGTGCCTTCGCTGTACTTCTACATGCGGCAGGGGTTCGTGATCTACGACATCGCGATCGGCACCATCGCCGACAGCCTGGGGACCGCTTCCCCCGGTTTCGCCGGCATCCCGATCCGCGACGAGGTGAGGCTCCGCAAGCCGGTGGACGGCTGCGACTGAGACGGGAGGCTGCGAGATGACCGATCGACGAGTGACCCTGCTCGTGCTCGCCCTGCTCCTCGCCGTGACGGCGGGCTCGATGCTGTCGGGGTGTGAGCCGGGGGAGACGGAGCTCGACGAGGCCGAAGACACCGCCGAAGACCGAGACGTCGAGCCGGCGCCGATCACGTTCGGGACGCTGCCCACGGAGGACGCGCTCCCGCTGTGGGTCGCCGAGAGCGAGGGGCTCTTCGAGGAGGCGGGCCTGGAGGTCGAGATCCAGGTGTTCCAAGCGGCGCAGGAACGAGACGCGGCGATGACCGCGGGTGCGGTGGACTGCTACATGGGGGACATCATCGCCGCGGCGCTCCTGGAGAACGGGGGCACCCCGGTCTCGATCACCACCGTCATGTTGGGCGCCGAGCCCGACGAGGGCAGATTCGGCATCCTGGCGTCCCCGGGCTCGTCCTATGCCACCCTCGAGGACCTGGCCGGCGTCCCGATCGGGACCTCGAGCGGGACCATCCAGGAGTACGTGGTCGATTCCCTCATGACCCAGGCGGGGGTGCCCGCCGCGGACGTCGTGAAGGAGGAGGTCGACAAGGTGCCGGTACGCTTCGAACTGCTGATGAACGGACAGCTGGAGGCTGCCGCGCTGCCGGAGCCGCTGCTCAGCCTCGGCGAGTTCCAGGGCGCCGTGCTCGTCGCGGACGACACCGGCGACCGCAACGTCTCGCAGACGGTGATGGTGTGCGCCGACGAGTACCTCGCGGAGGCCGAGGGGGCCGAGGCGATGGCTCGCTTCCTCGAGGTCTGGGACGAGGCGGCGGCGATCATCGACGAGGATCCGGACGCGTGGCGCGACACGTTGGTGGAGAAGGCCCGACTCCCGGAGCCCATCAAGGACACGTACTCGATCAGCGAGTATCCGCGGCATCAGCTGCCGGCCCGCGAACAGGTCGTCGACGTGCTCGCGTGGATGGTGGGCCGCCAGTTGCTCGATGAGGAGCTGACCTACGAGGAGCTCGTGTGGGACGCCGGGTACGAGGGCGCCGCGGGCGATCCGGCCGAGGCGTCAGAGACCGCGGGAGGGTAGCCCGCGGTCGGGCGGCCCATGACGACGGTCGACGTACGCGGCCTACGGGTCACCTACCGCGGCGCGGGGCGTGACGTCGACGCGCTCGGCGGGGTCGACCTGCGGGTGGGCGACGGCGAGCCGGTGGCGATCATCGGACCCTCCGGCTGCGGCAAGTCCACGCTGCTGCTCGCGCTCGCCGGGCTGATCGGAGAGGGCGCGGGAGAGTCCGGCAAGCGGGGAGCCGTCGTGAGCGGCGAGACGCTCGTCGACGGGCGGAGCGTGTGCGGCCCGCGCCTTCGCACGGCGCTGATCCTCCAGGACTTCGGGCTGCTCCCGTGGAAGACGGTGCGGCACAACGCCGCGCTCGGGCTCGAGGTGCGCAAGGTCGAGCGCCCCGATAGGGAACGGCGCGCCATGGAGGCGCTCGAGCAGGTGGGCATCGCCGAGTTCGCGGACGCGTATCCCGCGGAGCTGTCGGGTGGGATGGCCCAGCGGCTCGCGGTGGCCAGGGCGCTCGCGCTCGACGCCGACCTCCTGCTCATGGACGAGCCGCTCTCCGCGCTCGACGCGCTCACCCGTGAGGGTCTGCAGTTGCTCCTCGTCGACCTCTGGAAGCGGCGAGGATACACGTCGATCCTGGTCACCCACTCGATCGAGGAGGCGGTCTTCCTCGGCCGACGGATCGTGGTGATGTCGCCGAGACCCGGCGCCGTGGCCGCGGTCGTGGACAACCCGCACGTCGGCGATCCCGGTTACCGCAACACGGAGGACTTCTACGCCCACTGCGCCGAGCTGCGCGCCCTGCTCAAGGCCGAGGGCGCCTTCGTGGAGGAGGGCCGTCCGATGGCGGCCGAGCAGGGTCGGGAGGCCGGCCTGTGAGCGGGCCCGCGCGCAAGGCGGTCGGCTACGTGGGCGCGGTCGGGGCGCTGCTGGTCGGGTGGCAGCTGCTCTCGTGGGCGGTCGGGTCGCCCGCGCTGCCCGGGCCCGCGGCGGCCCTCGCGGACTTCGCGGACGCTCTCGTCTCCGACCTGCTCCCGCAGTTCGGCATCAGCGCGTATCGCGTGCTCGTCTCGATGGCGATCGGACTCGTCCTGGCCGCGCCGCTCGGGCTGCTGCTCGGGCGCTCGCCGCGAGCGGACTCCGTGCTCGCGCCGCTCGTCTTCCTGACCTATCCGGTCCCGAAGGTGGTGTTCCTCCCGGTGCTGTTCGTCCTGTTGGGGACCGGGGACCTGTCCAAGGTGGCGCTGATCGCGATCATCGTGTTCTTCCAGATACTCGTGACGGCCCGCGACGCGTCGCGGGGCATCCCGCGCGAGTCGCTGCTCTCGGTCCGTTCGCTGGGAGCGACGAGGGCGCAGATCTTCCGCCACGTGGTCGTCCCGGCCTCCCTCCCCGATATCTTCACCGCCCTGCGCATCAGCACCGGGACCGCGGTGGCGGTGCTGTTCATCTCGGAGACGGTGGCGGGCAACACCGGGCTCGGCTACCACATCATCGACGCGTGGGGCCGCATCGACTACGGGGACATGTTCGCGGGCATCCTCGCGATGGCGATACTCGGCGTGCTCCTCTACGAGCTGCTCGAGTTCGCCGAGTCGCGGGTCTGCCGATGGACGCGCAGGGGAGCCTGATGTCGCGACGCGCGCTCGGTCCGGCGGCTCTGCTCGTCGCCTGCGTGCTGCTCGCGTCGATCCTCGTCGCGGACTACGTCGAGGCGGGCGGGGAGCTTCCCCAAGAGCACCTCCCGAAGGGGGGCTCGCCGATCGACCACGATCTGAACGCCTTCCTGGGAAGACGGCAGGACAAGCCGCACTACAACTACCGGACCTCCGCCTGGGTGGTCGCGCTCGCCGCGCCGGACGCCGCGGGCACGGATCATCCGAGGATCGCGTGGCCCGAGCAGAAGGTCACCACCATGGCCAACTCGGGCCCCGCGGACGGTGAGATCACCGGCGTGCCGCGAGGGATGGCGGATCTCGCCTCGGGGGACCGTACGTTCGTCGACGCCTCGTACGAGGTCACCGTGACGCCCGCCCAGGTGCGAGCCTGGACCCGCGACGGGCGCGTGTGCGGAAGGCCTTGGAGCGTCTACGTCGTGCGAGGCGACGAACCCGACGACACGGTGCGCGTCATGCAGGACCGGACCGGCACGAAGGTGTACGTCGTGCCGGAGCATCTGGCGGAGGGGTCGGACTGATGTCCGGCGAGCTGCAGACCCTCCTGTGGACCGTGGCCGTCGGGCTCGCCGCGCTCGTTCCGGCGCGGCGGACGCTCGGGACGTCGCTGTGGCTGCTCCTGGGGTTGCCGACCGGGCTCGTGGCGTGGTCGTTGCCGCCGCTCGTGGACAGCGTCATCCCCGGCCCGCTCTCCTGGGGGGTGGTGGCGCCGGTGACGCTGGCGTTCATCGGGGCGACCGTCGCGGTCTCGGTGTGGCTCGAGGACGGGCGACGACGCGACGCCGGATCGGAACTGCTCCCCGAGTCCGAGCGGCCGGGCGCACTCGCGTCGGCGGTCGTGTTCCTGCTCGGGGCGGGACTCGTCGCTCGGCTGTTCGAGCGTATCGGTCTCGTGGTGACCACGCTCGACGGCTGGGCCGGATACGAGCTCTTCGGGTCGTTCCTCAACGGCTCGGGCTACGTCACCGTCGAGATGATCTCGTGGCGCTCGCTGCTGCTCCCGGCCTACATCGCGGTGCAGCGCGAGCTGGGCGGCGAGCTCGCCTACGTCGTCTATCCGATGGCGGCGACCACCGTCGCGCTGCTGGTGGGGTACGCGCTCTGGACGTCCGGCGGCGAGAAGGGACCGGGTCCGCTCGCGCGGCGAACGATCGCCGGGGCGGTGGTGGTCCTCATGGTGACCGTGCCGCTGTTCCGCATCCACACGATCTACATGCACGCGAACATGCTCTCCGGGCTCCTGCTCACCGCGGGACTGGTGGTGCTGCTGCCGGCGGCGTCGAGTCGCCTCCCGGCGGGAGAACGGCGCGTGCGCCTCCTCGTAGCCGCGCTCATGGGCATCGGGCTCGGCTACGCGCGCACCGACGGGATCGCCTACGCGTTCGTGCTCTTCGCCGTCATCGCGTTCGCGGTGCTGCTCGGGCGGATGCGCTGGAGTGAGTCGCTCGCGTTCTTCGTGCCCTACGTCGTCGCGTCGTCGGCGCTGCATGTCGTGCTGATCGCGCGGGAGGGCTGGTACTCGTATCCGGATCGTGTCGGGGCGTCGGGGGCCGCGGCGATCCTCGGGCTCAGCGCGCTCGTCCCGCTCGTCCTGTGGGGCCTCGAGCGTGCCGCCGAGGCCTACCCCGCCGTCCGCTCGCCGAGGGTCGTCGCGTACGGACTCGCCGCGCTCGGCGTGGCGGCGATCCTGGTGTCCGTGGCGGTGGCGCCTGACCGATTCGCCGAACTGTGGTCGATACTCTCGAGGAACCTGTTCGAGCGGGGCGGGTGGGGCCGGTACTGGTACTGGGCCATCGGCGTCCTCCTGCTCGGAGGCGTCGGACTCGCGTCCCGGACCTCACGGGATCGACCGTTGCCCGCGCTGTGGACCGCCGTGTGGGTCTTCCTGGTGGTGAGCGTGCTCATCCACGGATGGACGCACCCGGGCCGTATCGGCTGGAGCGACTCGCAGAATCGGGTGCTCATCCAGGTGATGCCGGCGTTCTTCTGGCTGTTCGGTGAGGTCGCCCTGCTGTCCGTGGCCGGACTGAGGGCGGCGCGCTACGAAGCCGACCCGCGGCGCGATGTGGACTCGCGGCGCGAGGCCGACGTCCGGATCGGGTAGCCGTAGCGGCGCAAAAGCGGGGCGGTCCCGGCGGTGACCACGAGGCGGTCGAAGCGCCCGAGTTCATCGCGCCAAGCGTCGTCGCCGCGGATCCGGATCGGCCCGCGCTCGAACCGACGCGGGTTGCCCATCGCGGTGTGGTTCGCGACGAACTCGACCGCGCCGTCCTCGAGGAACGGCAGCGCGACGTCGTCCGCACCCGTCCATGCGACGAGGCGACGGACCGACTCCTCGGGAGCGTCCACGAAGTCCTCGTAGCGCAGGCGGATCATGCGCTCGCCGGCCTTGCGTGCGGTGGATTCGGCTGCCAGGTTGCGGAGCGTCCAGCTCGCCACGGTGTGGAGCGGGCCGAAGCGCGGCATCGCCTCGCCGGTGTCGGGGATGATCTTGAGCCGACGCCATGAGTGGGCGACGGCGCGGGAGTCGCGCACGAGCTGTATGCCGAGTGTCCGCCGGCCCGGGAGCCCCTGCACGAGCGACGGCACGGCGGGCCACTTCGACGTGTCGACGATGACCCGCGCGCCCGTCGCCCGCGCGATCGCGTCGTAGAGGGCGGTCATCGCGGCGAGGTATCGGGCGAGGTCGTCCTCGCTCGGACCGCCGGTGAAGACGGTCCTCCAGGAGAGGACGCGCCGCTGGAGCGAGACCATCGACTGTGGCGCGTCCGCGATCCAGGCGGTATCGGGTGACCGCCGCAGGTCGGCGAACACGTCCGACCACATCGGGCAGGCCTCGAAGCGCTCACCGCAGCTGCAGGTGTTGGTGCCGAGCAGGCCGTGGCTCCAGAGTTTGTCGAGCTCGCCGGCGTGGAAGAAGCCGGGGACGCTGCCGAGCACGTCGCCGAGCAGCGTGCTCCCGCTGCGGCCCTTGCCCACGACGAAGATGACTGCGCGATCGTGTCGGGTGTTCGTGTGCTCGGTCATGCCGGGAAGGTTCGCACAAGTGACGTTCGCGGGGAAGTAGACGTACCCGCGGGCCGTACCGGCGGGCGCGACCATACG
>CAYOSP010000002.1:0-1235 GCA_964406675.1 uncultured Eubacteriales bacterium
ACCCCCAGCGCCGAGGCCACGTCGCCCGAGCCCATCGGCAGGCCTCGCGACGTCACCAGGAGCACCGCCGCCGCTCCGAGATCGTGTTCGACCAGCGCCCGGAGGAGCCCGCGCTCGTGTTCGTCGAGGGTGGTCCTGCGCGGCGGACTCACGTCGAGGACCACGCCGCCGCCGATGGTGAACATGGGCGAGTACGAGCGGACGATGAACCGGTCGTCGTAGCGCGGGGCGAGCACGTCTTCGAGCCGTACCTGGCACAGCGCGGTCTCGCCGGGGCGGAGCGACACCGACACGGTCCCGCCGGTCGTCTCGCCGGCATCCGTGTCCATCAGCAGCACGCGCCCGAGCACCTCGCGCGTGCCGTGGTGCACGTGCACGCGCGTGTCCGACTCGAACTCGCGTCCCTCCCAGCCCAGGTAGGTGAAGGTGGCGTCGAAGCGGTCGGTGACGGTGAGCGTGCCGGGCTCGGCCACGATGGAGCCGCGCGAGACCTCGTCCTTGTCCACGCCGGCGAGGTTGAGCGCGACACGCCGGCCCGCGCGACCCTCCTCGACCTGCTCGGAGTGCACCTGCACCGAGCGCACGCGGGCCTCGACGCCCTCGGGGAGCACCACCACGCCGTCGTCACGACGCACCGCGCCGGACCACAGCGTCCCGGTGACCACCGTCCCCGCCCCCGCGATGGTGAACACGCGATCGACCGGCAGGCGCATCGGCAGCGCGAGCTGGCGCGAAGCGGTCTCGGAGGCCATCTCGTCCAGGGCGGCCCGCAGCTCGTCGAGCCCCTCCCCGGTCTGCGAGGAGACCCGCACGATCGGCGAGCCCTCGAGCGTGGTGCCCTCGAGCAGCGAGGCCACGTCCTCGGCGACGAGCTCCGCCCACTCCGGTTCCACCAGGTCGGCCTTCGTGATCGCGACCACGCCGTGCTCGATGCCGAGCAGGTCGATGATCGCGAGGTGCTCCCGCGTCTGCGGCATCACGCCGTCGTCGGCGGCGATCACCAGCAGGACGACGTCGATGCCCGTGGCCCCGGCGACCATCTGGCGCACGAAACGCTCGTGCCCGGGCACGTCCACCACGCCCACCGACCGGCCGGAGGGCAGCTCGAGCCGCGCGAACCCGAGCTCGATGGTGATGCCGCGATCCTTCTCCTGCCGGAGGCGGTCGGTGTCCACGCCGGTGAGCGCGCCGATGAGCGAGGTCTTCCCGTGATCGATGTGCCCGGCGGTGCCGAG
>CAYOSP010000002.1:1335-7110 GCA_964406675.1 uncultured Eubacteriales bacterium
CGCCCACCGCGCGCGGCCGCACCGCGACGCAGTGGGTCGGGATGTCGACCATCGGCAGGGCGCCGCCGCCGGAACGCGACACGTCGGCGATCACCCCGACCTCGCAGGCGTCCGGCCCGCCGCCCACGCCTGCGCCCGACTCGCCGCCGGACCCCGACCCGCCGCACGCCTCACGTATCGCGCCCGCGAGCCGCTCCGACCTCTCGCGCATCTCCTCCGTCGACGCCGCGAGTATCCGCAGCGTCGGCACCCGCCGCACGGCCTCCTCCGGGTCCAGGTAGAGGCGCAGCGTCGCCTCCAGGGCGGCGAGCGTCATCTTGTCGAGCCGCACCGCCCGGGCGAGCGGATGCTTCTTGAGCCGGTCGACGACCTCGCGCTTGCCCACGAGGATCCCGGCCTGCGGGCCGCCGAGGAGCTTGTCGCCGGAGGCGGACACGAGGTCGGCCCCCTGCGCGACGGCCCGCTCGAGGGGCGGTTCGCCCGGGAGACCGTACGGCTCGAGGTCGACGAGCACGCCGGAACCCTGGTCCTCGTACACCGGGATGCCGTGCTCCGCGCCCAGTGCGACCAGTTCCTCCAGCGGGATCTCCTGCGTGAAGCCGACGAGGCGGAAGTTCGAGGTGTGGACCTTGAGGAGCAGACCCGTGTCGGGGCCGATCGCGGCCTCGTAATCGCGCAGGTGCGTCTTGTTGGTGGTCCCCACCTCCACCATCCGCGCGCCGGACTGCGACATGATGTCGGGTATGCGGAACGAGCCGCCGATCTCGACGAGCTGCCCCCGGCTCACGACCGCCTCCCGCCCGTCGGCGAGCGCCGCGATCCCCAGCAGGACGGCCGAAGCGTTGTTGTTGACCGCCATGGCGGCCTCAGCCCCCGTGAGGCGGCAGAGGAGCTCCTCCACGTGCACGTGCCGCGACCCGCGCTCGCCGGAGTCCACGTCGTACTCCAGCGTGGAGTAGCCGCGCGCGACCTCCACCACCGCGTCGACCGCTTCCTCGGCCAGCACCGAGCGGCCCAGGTTCGTGTGGATGACGATGCCGGTGGCGTTCACCACGCGGCGCAGCGAGCGGACGGCCGAGGCGCGCACCGCCGAGAGCGCGGCCGCCGTGATCGTCTCGGCGTCGAAGGCGTCCTCGTCACCGGCCAGGATCGCCTCGCGCGCCGTCTGGACGGCATCGCGCAGCGCCTCCACGACCACGGCCCGCGGGTGCTCGTCGAGCGTCGCGGCGACGTCGTCGCGCTCCAGCAGCGCGTCCACCTTCGGCAGGTCGCGCAGTCGCCGGCGGCTGTCCCGGTGATCGGTGGAGGGCTTCTCAGCGCCCATGTCGACGATATCGTCCATGTCGGCCATTCTAGACGAGCCGGGCCCTCACCTCACGCGGAGCGTGCCCGCGTCGCCGTCGACCATCGCGCCCACGCGCCGGCCCTCCACGCCGCGCTCGGCGAGCGCGTCGAGCAAGCGCGGCGCGTCCTCCTCGGGAAGCGCGATCAGCAGCCCGCCGCTCGTCTGCGGGTCGCCGAGCACGCCCTTCCACGCCTCGTCCGCGGAGCCCCAATCGACGAACGTGTCCAGGTGCGCGATCACCTCCGCGGTGCGCCCGGGTCGGATCCGCCTGCGCGAGTACTCGAGCGCGCGCTCGAACACCGGCACCGCGTCGAGCGCGACCTCCGCCGCGAGGCCGCCCGCCAGCGCCATCTCGTGCAGGTGCCCGAGCAGCCCGAAGCCGGTCACGTCGGTCGCCGCGTGCGCGCCCGTCTCGCCCATCGCCTCGGCCGCGGCGCGGTTGAGGGTCGCCATGCTCTCGATCACCTCGGCGATGGACCCGTCCGTCTCGAGACCGGCCTTGACCGCGGTGGTCATCACGCCCGTGCCGATCGGCTTGGTGAGCACGAGCGCGTCGCCCGGTCTCGCTCCGGCGTTGCGCACGAGCCGCTCCGGCTCCACCACCCCGAGCACCGACAGCCCGTACTTGGGCTCCTCGTCGTCGACCGTGTGCCCTCCCACCGTCACCGCCCCGGCCTCGAGCACCTTCTCGGCGCCTCCGCGCAGCATCTCCCCGACCGCGTCCGGCCCGAGGTCGCACGGCCAGGCGAGCAGGTTCAGCGCGACGAGCGGGCGTCCGCCCATCGCGTAGACGTCCGAGAGCGCGTTCGCGGCGGTGATGCGCCCGAAGTCGTACGGGTCGTCCACCACCGGCGTGAAGAAGTCGACGGTGAGCAGGAGGATCGTACCGTCGTCCAACCGGTAGACCGCGGCGTCGTCCGCGGTCTCGAATCCCACCATCACCGCCTCCGACGTGCTCGGCGTCAGCCGCTCGAGCACGCTCGCGAGGTCCGCCGGACCCCATTTCGCGGCTCAACCGGCCTTCGAGGACATCTGTGTGAGCCGTATCGGCTCGACCATGGGCGATCCACCTCCTATCCATTCCGTTTATGCATACCATAACGTCGGTCGGGATGATACGGGCGGACGTATCCGCGGATCGGCGGGGCCACGCCGCGCAGCGGATCACAGCAGGCGATCGAGGCTCGATCCCTCGTCGGCGGGGAACGGCTCGACCGGGAGCGAGAAGAGGGATCCCTGGCCGTAGCGGACGCCCAGTCCGCGAAGGGTGTCGAGTTCCTCGCGCGTCTCGATACCCTCGGCGATGAGTCCGACCCCCGTCTTCTCGGCGAAGACGGCGAGACTCTCGATGAGGCCGCGGCGCGTCTCGTCGCCGTCGCATCCGCGCACCGGCGAGAGGTCGACCTTCAGCCACTCCGGCCGCACCTCGCCGAGACACCGCAGCGAACCGTATCCCGCGCCGGCGTCGCCGACCGCGACCCCGAACCCCAGCGCGCGCAGGTACTCCAGCGTGCTGCGGAACGCGCGGAAGTCGACCGCGGCGGAACGCTCCGTGATCTCCAGGACGATCCGCTCGGGGGTGAGGGGGCCCTCGGCCAGGAGACTCGAGAGCGCGGCGTCCCGCAGCTGCGGGTCCGCGACCGCGTCCGGCTCGAGGTCGACGAACAGGAGCCGGCCGTCCGGCATGGCCTCCGCCGCCTCCAGGGCCTTCTTCCGGCACAGCCGCTCGAGCCGGATGACGAGGTCCGGATCGTACGCGACGCGGGACAGCTTGTCGGGCCGCTCGAACCCGTCGTCCGCCGGACCCCGGGAGAGCGCCTGGTAGCCGATCACCCGCATGTCCGTGAGGTCCACCACCGGGTGGACGAGGGTGTCGATCGCCTCGGTGTCCAGGATCTCGCGCAGTCGCGCCTCACGCCGGCGAGCGTCGGTCGCGACGCGGCTCGAGGATGAATCCATCGCCCGGTCGAGCCCCTCGTAGACGAGCCGCTCCGGCCGCGCGTCGGGGTCGCTCGAGATGGTCGAGCACCCGACGTGACAGCCGAGCTTCGAGAACACCTCGGGCTCGATCCGCTCCGCGAGTCCGTCGACCACGCGGTCCTCCAGGCGGCGGGCGATGGCCTCGAGGTCGTCGGACGGCAAGCGAAGGTCGTCGCGAGGCGGCGAGAGCACCACCACGAACGCGTCGCCCGAGATCACGAGCTCGGCGACCATGTCCGAGTCCCGCAGCTCACGGCCGGTGATGTGGTCGAGCACCTCCGTGACCGCGCGCATGACCGAGTCGAAGGTCCTCCAGCCGTAGAGCTCCTCGATGCGCGAGTACTCCACGATGTCGAGGTAGAGCAGGGACACCTCGCCGCGCTCCTCGAGCAGCGCCTCGATGCGAGGGAACAGGAGCGGCGTGGTGGGCAGACCGGTGACCGGGTCGAACAGGAGCCGCCGCATGCCGGGATGCCGCTCGACGGCCTCCCGCGACTCGAGCCACGACTCCAGGAGCCGGTCCGTCACGCCATCCCCCTCACGACGACCCCGCGCCAGGATAGCTCAGACGCAGGACGGCGGGACCGTTGGGCCCCAGTCCCACCTCGAACGAGCGGTCGCCGACCGCCACCGGCTCGCCCCCGCGGACCTCCGCGACCGTCTCCACCACCCGTTCGAGACCGACGGAGCACCTCCTCTTCTCCGGCGCGTGGTTCAGCATCACGAGCACGTCGCCGGCCTCACGGCCGGTGAACAGCGACACCTCGACCTCGGGGTCGTCGCAGGTCACCGGGATCCCGGCGCCGGCGGCGCCGATGACCGACCCGTACACGCCGGTCAGCAGGTGTCGCACCGGCTCCGGCCGGGCCCAGGGATCCGAGTGCGCCAGCCCAAGCTCGAGCGGCGCGGCGAGGAAGACCGCCCTGCCCTGGCCGAACCGGTGCACGGTCACGAGCGGCGCGCCCTCGCTGTCCGTCGCCACGACGGTGGCGCGGGTCCCTCCGATGCGGGCGCGATGCTTGACGGGCATGCGCGCCTCGAAGTCGCGGAGCCCACCGAGCGCGCCCGGCTGGGCCACCCGGCACGACAGCTCGGCACTCGACCCGGCGTCGCCCATGTACTCCACCCCGAGCAGGTCGAGCACCCGGCCGCCCATGTCGCCCCCGCCGTAGGAGAGCACGAGGTGCCCTCCCGCCTGTACGAACCCCGCGAGACGCTCCACGGTCTCGTCCTCCAGTGCGCCGACGGCCGGGAGCACCAGCGCGAGATACGCGCCGAATCGCTCCTCCTCCCTGATCACGTCGATCGGGACGTGCGCCTCCTTCGCACACGCGAACGCCTGCAGACACGCTCTCGGGGCGAACGCGCCCGCGAGCGAGGGCAGCCGGTCGAACCGGTCCCGGGGGATCACGACCGCCGCCCGCTCCACCGGGCGCTCCAGGCCGGCGAGCCCGAGGCGACCGACGAGCGCCGCGAAGGAGCGGACCTCCGCGAGCGTCGGCTTGGGGGTCCCCTCGTGGTCGGCGACGCCGGTGAGCGTCTCGTAGGGGTCGAGGAAGTACGGCTCGCGATGCTCGGTCTCGACGTCGCGATAGCGTCCCAGCACCGCTCCGGTGGCGCCGGAGATGAGCGCCGAGTAGAGCGCGGTCCTCACCGAGGCCGCCTCGTCGGCGAGCGACTGCTCGTACCCGTGCGGACCGACGCGGTCGAGCACGACCGGCAGGTGCCGGTCGGCCGATCGGATGAGGAAGGAGTACAGGTGCGTGGATATGCCCGAGGTGACCGGACCCTGTGCGACGTGCGTGCGGTAGGCCTCGGTGACGTGGGCCACCGCCCGGTCCGACACGTCGATCGCCCGCCTCGCGTCCACCCCGGCCGCGTGCTGGAACGTCTCGGGGTCGAGGGGCACGACGACGTCCCTGTCCGCGTCGACCTCGCGTATCGCCTCGCGCAGGGTGCCGGTCCAGCGCTCCAAGGCGTCCGCGCTCCGGAAGCCCAGGCAGAACGCCTCGTCGCCGAGCTCCCACGTGTCGACCGCCTCCTGGCCCCGGAGCCGATTGGCCACGTGCTGCACGAGCTGGACCTCGCGCTGGATGAGGTACTGGTCGGTGCGAGGATCGCGCTTGCCTCTCCAGGAGGCGTCGTTGAGCTCCGAGATGCCGTCCTCGGCGAAGAACGTCACGGTGACGCGCATGCCGTGCGCCGCGGCGCTGCGCACGAGCCGGTCGAGGCGTTCCTCGGCCTCGTCCTCGTAGCGGCCGACCTGCGGCTCCATGTACTTCCAGGAGACGAGCACGCGGATCATGCCGACACCGGATCGGGCCAGCGCGGCGAGGTCGCCCTCGACGTCACCCCCGTACCACTCGTCGAACGAATCGCGCTCGTCGTCGAGCGGGTGATAGGTGATCCCGACGACGAACCGCTGATCGCGCCGGATCGGATCGCGCCGG
>CAYOSP010000002.1:7210-11272 GCA_964406675.1 uncultured Eubacteriales bacterium
TCGGATCGCGCCGGATCGGCCCCGCGTCAGCCATCGCCGCCCCCCTCCTCGGGCCGCTCCTCCGCGTCACGCTCACCCTCCGAGTGGGGCTCGCCCTCCGTGTGGCGCTCGCCCTCCGAGTGGGGCTCACCCTCCGAGTGGGGCTCGCCCTCCGAGTGGGGCTCGCCCTCCGTGTGGCGCTCCCACAGCCGCCAGAAGAGTCCGGTGCGTTCCACGTCGTGGTAGGCGGCCCTGCGGACGTGCTGCTCGGCCTGCGCGTGGCGGCCCTCGGTGAGCAGCGCCGCGGCGAGCCCGTAGCGGGCCCGCACGCAGGCCGGATCGAGCGCGACGGCCCGCAGGTACGCACGCCGGGCGCGCCCGTAGCGCTGCATGCCGAGGAACGACTCGCCGAGCAGGACGAGCGGCATCGCCTCGTCCGGGGCCAGACGGGCGAGTGCGGTCCAGGCGCGCGCCGCGTGCGCGTGCAGGCCGGGGACGGCCGCGTACGCCTCGCCGAGCACGTAGAGCGCGGGAGCCACGGAGTCGTCGAGCTGCAGGGCACGGACCGCGCAGGCGAACGCCTCGTTGGAGGCGCCCTGTCGCAGGTGCACGTAACCCGCGAGCGCGAGCGCGTACGGGTCGTCGGGCTCGTCGTCGAGCTCCTCTCGGACGCGGTCGAGCACCCGGTACATGTCTCCCGCGGCGAGCGACGCGACGACGTCCCCCGTCCAGTCGGGGGCGTCGCCGCCCCGCATGACGGAGAGGAACAGCCGATCGCTGGTGGGATCCAGCCCGCCCGCGCGACGGAAGCCGGGCAGCGCGGTGCCCGGCCCCTCCTTCTTGAGCGCCGCGATGGCGAGGTCGTACATCGCCCTCGGCTGGGCGGGATCGATCTCGAGGGCGCGCCTCCACGCCTCGATGGCCTCTTCCTCGAAGGCCGCCGCGCTGAACGCCTCGCCGAGCTGGACGTGCACGACCGCCATGTCCGGCTCGATCTCCGCGAGCTCGTGCCACACGAGCACCGACTGGTCCCACATGCCTCCTCTGCGGTCGTAGGCCAGTCCGAGCACGAGGTAGGCCGGGCCGAACGACGGATCGAGCTGGATGGCGCGGGTGGCCGCCGCCACCGCGAGGTCGTAGAGGTCCTCGCGCAGGAGCACGGCGGCCATCAGCGCGGAGGCCGGAGCGCTCTTCGCGAGGTCGTCGGCTCGCGAGAGGGCCCTCACCGCCTCCTCCGAGCGGCCCGAGCGGGCGTGGGCCTCCGCGGCCGCGATGCTGTCGGGGAGCGGCGTCACGAGCCGCCCTCCGCGAGCTGGACCGCGACGCGCCGTACCAGCCGCAGCGCGCTCTCCGCTCCGGACACCACCCCGTTGGCCCCGAGCTCTCGCGCTCCCTCGACGTCGGCGACGAAGGGACCGCCGGCCACCAGGAGCGCGACACGACGCTCGGAGGCGTCGAGCATCTCGCGCACCCTCCGCACGCCTCGCGCGGCCGCCACGGTCTCGGCGCACGCGATCACGACCGCCGCGCCGGTCTGCTCGCTCTTGTCGAGGAAGTCCGCCGGATGCGCGGAGACGCCGAGGTCCGCGACGCGATGTCCCGCCTCCCTGAGCGCGGCCACGATGATGTTGCGCATCACCGCGTGGCGCTCGCCCTCGACGCAGCCGACCACCACGGCGATGCCGCTGTCGGGCGAGGCCGCTTCCGGTATGACGAACGAGGTCACCTGCTCGGCGGTCACCCCCGCCTGCGCGAACCCGACCTCGTCCAACTCACCGGCCGCCCATGACGCGCCGAGCATGCCCATGGCGGGGACGTAGACGAGGTCGAACAGGTCGTCGCGCGGGACCCCCGCGCCCCGCGCCGCCTGGACGACGGCGATCGCCTGGGAGGCGTCCTGCGCGACGAGCGCCGAGTACAGGCGTCTCACGGCGTCCTCGACCTCGGTCACTCGCGTCCCTCCCTGTCTCGCGGGGGCCTCCCGACCGGCGGGCGGCCCCGGTCACGGTCCGTGTGGTGGGCCGAGGGGGAGTCGAACCCCCACTCCCGAAGGAAGCGGATTTTAAGTCCGCCGCGTCTGCCGGTTCCGCCATCGGCCCGATCTCAGGATAGCCCTTCCTCGTCCGCATCCGCGTCCGCATCCGCGTCCCCGTCCGCGTCCGCGGAAAGCACCAGCCCGTACAGCAGGTCGTGTTCGCTCACCCGGGCGCGGTCCACGCCCGCCAGCCCCAGGATCGCCTCGAGGACCACCACCCCGCCGATGATCACCTCGGCACGCCGCGGGTCGAGCCCCGCCAGCGCGCGACGCTCGTCGAGCGTCATGGCGCAGAGCTCCTCGCGCAGGTCGGCGAGGTCCGCCCCGCTCAGCTCCGACATATGCACCGCGTCCGGATCGTAAGGGTCCAGCCGCTGATGGACCGCGGAGAGACTCGTGGCGGTGCCGCCCAGGGCCACCATGCCGAGCGGCGGCTCGCGGAGCCCGTCGAAGAAGGGCCGCAGCTGCGAGACCACCCACTCGGCCGCCCGGTCGATCCGTTCGCGATCCGGCGGGTCCTCCTCGAAGAAGGAATCGGTCACCCTGCGCGAGCCGACGTCGATGGATCGCGACGTGAGGTCCTCCACGTCACCCGGCTCGTCGACGGAGCCGAGGATGAGCTCGGTCGAGCCGCCGCCGAGATCGCACACGAGCACGCGCTCCTCGCGAAGGGAGTGCGTGGCGCCGAGGAACGCGAGCCGGGCCTCGGTCCGGCCGCTGATGATCCGCGTGTCCGCACCGACCCGCCGCAGCGAGGCGAGGAACGCGTCGCCGTCCTCGGCGTCCCGGGCGGCCGAGGTCGCCACGGTCAGCGGGGCGCCCGCCTCGAGTCGCCGCGCCTCCTCGACGTAGCCGCGCACCGTCTCGACCGTCCTGCGCACCGCCTCCGGGTCCAGTCGCCCGCTCGCCGACACGCCTTCGCCGAGGTGCGTGATCTCCGTGCGCCGGACGAGTTCGCGCACGTCGTCGCCGGCGACGTCCGCCACGAGCAGGCGCGTCGAGACCGTGCCGATATCGATCGCGGCGCGACGGGCGGGGGCGGCGGCTTCAGCTTCGCATCCGTGGCCTGGACCTTCGCGTTCACGATCTTCGGGGCTCACTGGGATCCGCCTCCTCGCGGGTATGGTAGCAGTCGCGCGCACTCGTCGTCGGCACACCAGCCCAGACCCGCCCAGAGGCCGGCGCCGATCGGATCGGGGACCCCGGCGAGAAGGGCGGCGAGGCGGGCGTGGAGACACTTCACCGCGAGCGGATCGCTCTGTCCGGCCACGCCCGTCGACGCGCACGGGTCCCTCCCGGCGCCCTCGTCCGAACGTGCGGCGCGATAGGCGACGTCGGCCCGCAGCACCTCGGACCGCAGGGCCTCGTCCTCACGTACGCGCCGCTCCCACGCGACACCCTCGCCCGCGGACTCCGACGCGTGGACCGCCCGCACCAGGTACGGGCAACTCAGCCAGAAGGTCGTGGGGAAGGGGGCGCCGTCCTCGATCTCGGGAGACGTCGCGATCACCGCCGGACGGCCATGGGGACAGCGGACCGCGACCCTCCACGTGCCGCGCGGCGCGCGGCCGAGCTGGCGCGCCACGAGCTCCCGCTCCTCGTCACGCCCCACCACGGATCCGGCGCGGGCGTTCACCGTTCGACACCGAACACGGCATCCAGCACGGCGACGTACCAGGGGTCGGACTGCCGCGGGTCCACCGGCGCCGACGTCGCTTCGGAAGCGGCGCCGCCGGTGACCATGTACGGGTGCTCCCCGGGCTTGACGAGTCCCAGGCTCTCCCGCGCGACCTCCTCGACCCCCTCCGGCGTGCGCAGCCGGTCCACCTCGGATGCGAGTCTCTCGTTGCGCTCCTGGAGCGAGACGAGCTCCTGTTCGAGCCGGTCCACCCGGCGCTGCTCGACGTAGTTCATCCGCAACAGCGGATAGAGGTACCAGCCCATGGCGACGACGAGGACGATGAGCGCGAGCGGGACGAGGGTGCGCCGATCGATGCGGCGGCCCGATCGTCGGCTCGTTCCGCGACCCGTTCCGCGACCCGGTCCGC
>CAYOSP010000002.1:11372-22935 GCA_964406675.1 uncultured Eubacteriales bacterium
TCCGCGACCCGGTCCGCCGGTCGGCCCGCGGGTGCGACCGGCCGCGGACGCGCCGGACCGCTTCCGTGAGGCGGTCTTGCGCGTCGGTGAGCCCCTCTTCGTGCTGTTGCGGCGTCCCATGCTGCGTCTTGTCCTGCTGTCGGGATCCTGGTCCGGCGAACGGGCGCTCTACCGGAGGATGATACCACCGAAGCCCGTCCGTCCATAGGCCCGCACACCATAGACCTCGAGTCGAGCTTCAATCCAGTGTCAGCACCTGGAGCAGGTCGGTCGAGTCCGGATCGGCGATCCCGGCGGTCACCGCCACCAACTCGCCCGTCTTCGCCAGACCGCTCTCGCGCACCGCTCCGACGGCGGCGCGGATGAGGTCCTCGACGCGGTCCACCTGTTCGACGACCACGGGGACGACCCCCCACACGAACGCGAGACGCCGGGCGACCGCCGCCGAAGGCGTCGACGCGACGACGGGTACCGCCGGGCGATGCGAGGCGACCGCCCTCGCGGTGCCGCCGGAGCGCGTGGAGGTGACGACGGCCCGCACGTCGAGCGTCTCGGCCAGGCGGACGACCGCCGCGCTCACCGCCGATCGCACGTCGTCGCGCTCCGTGCTCACGTGGATCGGCACGTCGATGTCCCGGTTCGCGGACGCCTCCGCGGCCTCGAGGATGCGCGCGATCGTCCGTACCGCCTCCGCGGGGTGCTCGCCGATCGCGGTCTCACCGGCCAGCATGACCGCGTCCACCGCGTCGAACACGGCGTTCGCCACGTCGGAGGCCTCGGCGCGAGTGGGACGCGGTTCGCGGATCATCGACTCGAGCATCTCCGTGGCGATGATGACCGGCACGCCGGCGGCTCGGCACTCCCGGACGATGCGCTTCTGCGCGACCGGCACGTCCTCGGGAGACGTCTCGACGCCGAGGTCGCCGCGAGCCACCATCACGACGTCCGCGGCCGCCACGATCCCGGCGACGTCCTCGAGCGCCTCGCGCTTCTCGATCTTGGCCACGATGATCGGTCCGTCCTCGCCGACGAGGGCACGGAGCGCCTCCACGTCGTCGGCGCTGCGCACGAACGACTGGGCGAGCGCGTCGACGCCCGCCTCGACCGCCCACCGGGCGTAGGCGACGTCGCTCTCCGTCAGCGACGGCGAGTCGAGCAAGGCGCCGGGCACGTTGACCCCCGCCTCCGAACGCAGCAGGCCCCCGGACAGGACCCGGGTGTGGATGACGCCGTCCTCCGAACGCTCCACGACGAGGCGGACGCGCCCGTCGTCGACGTACACCTCGTCCCCGGGACGCACCTCGCGCCACAGGTCGTCGCGCCCGATCCCGACGCGCGTGACCTCCGTGCCGCCGGCCTCGCCTTGACCGCCCGCGGTCTCGCCCTCACGGTCGGCTTCGCCACCGGCGGGAGCGGCGAGCTCCACCGCCTCCCCGTCCCGGACGCGCGTCCCCTCGGGGACGTGGCCCAACCTGATCTTGGGACCCGCGAGATCGACCATCACGGCGACGTGCCTGCCGAGCGCCTCGGCGGCCTCCCGGACCTCGTCGAGCCGGCGGCGCATGTCGTCGAGATCCGAGTGGGACGCGCTCAGCCGCGTCACGTCGACGCCGGCGCGCAGCACCGCCTCGAGCGTGTCGCGGCCGTCCGTCGAGGGTCCGAGCGTGGCGACGATCCTGGTCCGGCGCGTCATCCGGCGTTCACCTCCCGCGGCCGACATCCCCTGCGGTCTGAGGATTCCCGGGAGACGGGAGTCGTACCAGCTGGATGTGGTCCTCAGTCTTGCGCACGGTGACCTCGTCGCGGGCGAGGCGGTGGACCGCGGTCCGGAGGTTGCCGTAGAGGCGATCGACGCCGGCGCGCTCGGTGGTCACGGTCAGGGCCCTGCCTCCTCCGTTGAGGAAGTACCGCACGAGCCGCGTGGCCGCGCCCCTCGGCGCCGGATGCGGCACCTCCACCGCCGGAGCCTCCTCGCCCCACTCGTCCACCTCGGCGAAGCGGGGCTGCCAGGTGCTGACCATCGCGGTCAGGAGGACCGCGCGACGCCCGTCCTCGGCCGAGACCATCCGCATGCGCACGTCGAAACCGTGCATGGACGCGCTGCGCCCGAGGTACGCCCAGTCGAGCGACTCGTCGTCCATGAGCACCACGATGCGGTCGCCCACCCGGGTCGCGAGTTCGAGGAGCAGCCGCACGAGCGCGATGCCCCGGCGAGGCGTGAACGTGACGATCGCCACGTCGTAGGCGACCTCCAGCGGGAGATCCTCGACGAGGCCCTGGATGGTGCGGAGGTTGTCCGCCTGGGCGACCTCCGAGGACAGGAGGCGACGCAGCATGCCCTCGGAGGGCTCCATCGCCGTCACCCCGCCCACGCAGTGCACGAGCGGGCGCGTGATCAGGCCCGTCGCCGCGCCGACCTCGAGGACGTGCTGGGATCCCGAGACCTCCTCGAGCAGCGCGCTCACCAGTTCGGGGAAGACGCGCTCCTGCCCGTACTCGTAGTCGTAGTTGTCGGCGAGGCGCTCCCGGCGACGCAGGGCGCTCTCGTAGGGCACGCCGAAGCGGGTGATCTGCTCGCGCGCGGTGCGGAGCGTCTCGCGGCGCCGGTCCTCCGCCACGGCCATGCCGCCTCCTCAGGTCATATCCTCAGGTTCTTCAGGTTGTAGAACGCCCCCACGCCGGCGTACGCGGCCGAGGAGCCGAGCTGCTGTTCTATGCGCAGGAGCTGATTGTACTTCGCCACGCGATCGCTGCGCGCCGGGGCCCCGGTCTTGATCTGCCCCGCGTTCACGGCCACGGCGAGATCGGCGATGGTCGTGTCCTCGGTCTCTCCCGAACGGTGCGATATCACGCAGGTGTATCCCGCGCGCTGCGCCGTGCGTATCGCGGTGAGCGTCTCGGTGAGCGTGCCGATCTGGTTCACCTTGACGAGGATCGAGTTGGCCACGCCCATGTCGATGCCCTTGCGCAGCCGCTCGGTGTCGGTGACGAACAGGTCGTCGCCGACGATCTGGACCCTCTCCCCGAGGCGATCGGTGAGCGTCTTCCAGCCGTCCCAGTCCTCCTCGGCCATGCCGTCCTCGAGGGAGACGATCGGATAGCGGTCGACGAGGTCCTCCCAGAAGTCGACCATCTCGTCGCTCGTCAGCTCCCGGCCCTCGCTCTCCAGCACGTAGCGGCCGTCGCGGAAGATCTCCGTGGCGGCCGGATCGAGCGCGAGCACGATGTCGTCGCCCGCCGAGTAGCCCGCCTGCTCGACCGCCTCGAGGATCACCTTGATCGCGTCCTCGTTGCTGTCGAGGTCGGGAGCGAAGCCGCCCTCGTCGCCCACACCGGTACCCAGGCCGCGACGTCCGAGCACGCCCTTGAGCGTGTGGTAGATCTCCGCGCACATGCGAAGGCCTCCGGCGAACGTGGAGGCGCCCACCGGCATGATCATGAACTCCTGCAGGTCGACGCTGTTGTCCGCGTGCGCTCCGCCGTTCACGATGTTCATCATCGGCACCGGCAGGAGGTGCGCGTCCGCGCCGCCGACATACGAGTACAGCGTCATCTCGCTGGAAGCGGCGGCCGCCTTGGCGCACGCGAGTGAGACCCCGAGGACGGCGTTGGCGCCCAGGCGGGACTTGTTCTCGGTGCCGTCGAGCTCGATGAGCAGCTCGTCGATCGCGCGCTGGTCCGTCACGTCCATGCCGAACAGTTCGTCGGCGATCACGTCCTCGACGTGGCCGACCGCCGTCCGCACGCCCTTGCCGCCGTAGCGCTCGCCGCCGTCGCGCAGTTCCACCGCCTCGAACGCGCCGGTCGAGGCGCCGGAGGGCGCGGCCGCCCGGCCCCATGCCCCGTCATCGGTGAGCACCTCGACCTCGATCGTCGGGTTGCCCCTCGAGTCCAGGATCTCGCGCGCCAGCAGAGCGGTGATGAAGCTCATGCGTCCCCTCCTCCGCGGCTCTTCTCGCCGCCCTCGCGCTCCAGGCGCTTGGACTCCGCCCAGAGCTCCTCCATGTCGCCCGTCTCCAGGTCCTCGAGCGCCAGACCGACCGTCCCGGCGGCGCGCTCCATGCGCGTGAACCGCCGCTCGAACTTGTCGCAGGTGTGTCTGAGCGCCATCTCCGAGTCGATGCCGAGCTTGCGCGCGACGTTGACCACCGTGAACAGGAGGTCGCCCACCTCGCCTTCCGCCTCGGGCGCGCCGGGCGGGAGCTCGCGCAGCTCCTCGATCTCCTCATGCACCTTATCCCACACTTCCTCGACGGTCTCCCAATCGAAACCGGTGCCGGCCGCCTTGCGTGAGATCTTCTGCGCGCGCATGAGGGACGGCAGACCGGTGGGGACGCCGGCCAGCGCCGAGCGGCCCGCCTTCTCCTCGCGCTTGATCGCGTCCCAGTTGACCGTCACCTCGTCGGCGTCGGCCACCTCGGTGTCGCCGAAGATGTGAGGGTGCCGTCGCTCGAGCTTCGTGACGATGCCGCGGGCGACGTCGTCGACGTCGAACGCGCCGCGCTCGGAGGCGATCCGGGCGTGGAAGACGATCTGGAGCAGTAGGTCGCCGAGCTCGTCGGCGAGCGATGCGTCGTCGCGCTCCTCGATGGCCGCGAGCGCCTCGTACGCTTCCTCGACGAGATGTCCGCGCAAGGACATGTGGTCCTGCTCGAGGTCCCAGGGGCAGCCGTGCTCACGGTCGCGCAGGCGGCGCATGACCGCCACCAGCTCGTCGAACGCGCTCGCTCCCCCCGGCATACCCGATCCAGTCGACGTGGTCCGAAGCTACGGGATCTCGATCTCCGCGCTCTCCCGCAGACCGTTCAAGAACTCGCCGAAGACCTCGCTCTGCTGCTGCTGCCTGAGCGTGGTCTCGATCTGATCGGACACCTCGGAGAGCGGCTGGGTGTAGTCCTCACGCTCATCGAGCACGGTGATGATGTGCCAGCCGAACTGGCTCTTGACCATGTCGGAGACCTCACCGACCTCGAGGTCCTGGAGCGCCTCCTCGAACTCGGGCACGAAACTGTAGGAGGGCCACCCCAGGTCGCCGCCCTGCTGGGCGGATGCGTCGTCGATGGAGTACTGTTCGGCCATCGCGGCGAAATCCGCCCCGTCGCGTATCTCCTCGAGCACCTGCTCGGCGGTCTCCGTCTCCTCCTCGGAGATCAGGATGTGCGCGGGCCGCTTGGCGGCCTCCTTCTCGAACTGCGAGATGTTCTCCTCGTAGTACTCCTGGATGTCCTCGTCGGTGATCTCTATGTCGCCCGACACCTCGTCCACCAGCTGCTCCACGAGGAGCTGGTCGTGCGCCTGCCGGCGCAGGTCCTCCTCGGTCACGCCCGAGGCCTCGAGCTGCGCCTGGAAGTCCTCTTCGTCGGGGAACGAACTGCGGATCTCGTCGATGTACTCGTCGACGTCCGACTCGCTGACGTCGATGCCGCGCTCCTCGGCGGCCTGCGTGACCAGGAGCTGGTCGATGCGGCTCTGGAGGAGCTGCTCGCGATAGTCGAGCTCGCGACCCTCCGCGTCCGCGCCGCTGAACAGCTCGGGGTACTCCGTCTTCATCCGCTCGATCTCCTCGTCGATCTCCGACTGGGAGATGGTCTCGCCGTTGACCCGTGCGGCGACGTCTCCCTCACCGCAGGCGGTCAGGCCGAGGGCGAGCACGCCCGCGAGCGCGGCGACGATGATGGTCCTGTAAGACATGGGATCCCTTCCTCGGATATGCCGGCGAGTCCTCCACTGCCGGCTCGCGTGGAGTATAGCACCGGCCCCCGACATCCCCCGGTCGGCCGGCTCACCCCTCTTCCGGCCGGTCCTCATGCAAGATGGAGGCCACGTCGCGCAGCACCCGGAGCGCTCCCGCGGCCGGAGCCCCGGCGGCCGCGTCACGGTCCTCCATCGGCACGGCGAGCCGCGCGCGACGCTCCGTGTACACGGCGCCGAGCGACGCGCTCAGTCGGCCGCGCCGCGCACGGTCCGGGGAGAGCGGCTCGAGGACGAGCCTGCCCCGCACGAGCGCCACCCGCTCCAGCCCCAGGTCGGCGGAGACGGCCCTCATGCGGGCGACGTCGAAGAGGTTGCGCGCCGGCGGGGGCGGCGCGCCGAGACGCTCCGTGATGGAGGCGGCCAACGCGTCGACCGCCTCCGGCGTCTCCGCCGAGGCGAGCCGGCGATACAGCAGCACGCGCTCGTCCACCGCCTCCACGTAGTCCTCCGGCAGGAACGCCTCGACGGGGAGGTCGACCCGCACGTCGTGGATCTCGGGCAGACCCTCCCCGCGCGCGTCGGCCACCGCCCGGCGCAGCATCCGCGAGTACAGCTCGAAGCCGACCGCGCTCATCGAGCCGTGCTGCTCCGCGCCGAGCAGCGTCCCGGCGCCGCGGATCTCCAGGTCGCGCATCGCCACCTTGAGCCCGCTGCCCAGACCGGCGTGCTCGCCGATCGCGGTGAGCCGCTCGTACGCCTCGTCGGTGAGCCGGGAGCCCCGCGGGAAGAAGAAGTACGCGTGCGCGCGGACGTGGGAGCGTCCCACCCTCCCCTTGAGCTGGTAGAGCTGGGCGAGACCGAGACGCTGGCTGTCCTCGATGACGAGCGTGTTGGTGTGGGGGTTGTCGAGCCCCGACTCGACGATGGTCGTGGACACGAGCACGTCGTACTCGCCGGCCGAGAAGCTCTCCATCACCCGCTCGAGCCGCTTCTCCGACATCTGTCCGTGTCCCACGCCGATCCTCGCCTCGGGCACCGCGCGCCGGACCCGCTCGACCGCGCCCTCGATGCCCCGGACGCGGTTGAACACGTAGTAGACCTGCCCCCCGCGCTCGATCTCGGCACGGACGGCGGCCTGGACCAGGTCCGGATCGTACTCGCCCACGTGCACCTTCACCGGATAGCGGTCCGGCGGCGGCGTGTCGATGATGGACAGGTCCCGCACCCCGGAGAGCGCCATCTGCAGGGTGCGCGGGATCGGCGTGGCGGACAGCGCGAGCACGTCGACCTGCGCGCGCAGGTGGGTGAAGTGCTCCTTCTGCGCCACCCCGAAGCGCTGCTCCTCGTCGACGACGACGAGCCCGAGGTCCTTCGGCGCGACGTCGGGCGAGAGCAGGCGATGGGTGCCGATGAGGACGTCGACGCCCCCTTCCGAGAAGGCCGCCAGCGTCTCGGCCTGCCGGGCCTTGGTACGGAACCGCGACAGCACCTCCACCCGCAGCCCGAAGGGCTCGAAGCGCTCCGAGAACGTGGTGTGGTGCTGCTGCGCGAGGACCGTCGTCGGGCAGAGGACCATGACCTGCCGGCCGTCCTGGACCGCCTTGAAGGCGGCGCGCAGGGCCACCTCGGTCTTGCCGTAGCCGACGTCGCCCGTGACCAGGCGGTCCATCGGCCTCGGCGACCGCATGTCGGACTTGACGTCCTCGATCGCCTCGAGCTGGTCGGCCGTCTCCTCGAAGGGGAACGCGGCCTCCATCTCGGCCTGCCAGGGCGTGTCCGGCGGGTAGGCGTGACCCTCCACCGCGGCCCGCCGGGCGTAGAGCTCGACGAGGTCGAACGCGAGCCTGCGCGCCGCCTTGCGCGCCTTCTTGGTGGCGCGGGACCAGTCCGCGGTGTCCAGGCGGGTCAGCCGCGGCGCCGAGGCGTCGGGGCCGACGTACTTCGTCACCCTGTCCAGTTGCTCGAACGGCACGTAGAGGCGGTCGCCCTGGGCGTACTCGAGGAGGAGGTAGTCGCGCTCCGCCCCGAGCACCGTCTTGCGCACCATCTCGCGGAAGAGCGCCACCCCGTGCGTGGCGTGCACCACGTGATCGCCCGGCGCGAAGTCGAACGCGGTCTCCCGGCGGCCGCCATCGCCGTCTCCGCGGACGCGAGCCCCGCGCGGGTAGACGTCGTCGACGCTCAGCACCGCGAGCCCGGCGTCGCGCACCACGAACCCCGCGGGCACGTCGGCGGTGACGAGATGGACCGCGTCCGGCTCGAACCCGGGAGCGGCGTCCTCCCCCGGCTCGGCCGGGAACGCGTGACCGTAGCGGCGCACCGGCACGCCGCCGTCGACGAGCAGGTCGGCGAGGCGGTCGAGCGTGCGTTCCTCCCGCGCCGCCAGCGCGACCCGGTATCCGGAAGCGAGCAGCGTCCTCGCGCCCTCGAGGAGCGGATCCTCCCCGCCCGCGACGTCGGGCCTGCGGGCCTCGAGCGTCCCGTCGACGGCCCCTCCCGCCCGCATGAGCGAGAGCAGGGTCACGCGCCGCCGCGTCCCCAGGTCGAGCTCGGCGGGAGCGAGCCAGAAGCGGACCGCGCCCTCCTCCGCGGCCTCGGCCTGACGCTCCACCTCCTCCCAGCGCCGCCTCGCGTCGTCGACGAGCGAGCGCGGCTCGACGGCGACGACCGCCGCTTCCGCCGGGAGGTAGTCGGTGACGCGCCCGGGACTGCGGTAGAAGAGCGGCGCGTATCGCTCCACCCCGTCGAAGTAGACCCCCTGCTCGATCATGTCGAGGTCCTGGGCGACGTGCTCGTCCTCGCGCGCCTCCCTCTCGAGGGCCGCCCGCGCCGCGCGGGCCGCGCGCGTGCTCAGCCGCACCTCCCGACACGGGTACGCCTCGAGCGCCTCCGCCGACCCGAGGACCTGGCCGGTCGACGGCACGTACTTGAGCACCCGCTCGACCTCGTCGCCGAAGAGCTCGACCCGCACGGGATGCCTGCCGTCGGACGGGTAGACGTCGAGGATGCCGCCGCGCACCGCGAAGTCGCCCGGCTCCTCCGCCGAGTCGACCCTCGCGTACCCCATGTCCGCGAGCCGACAGACCGCCTCGTCGAGGTCGAGCTCGTCGCCGGGCGCGGCGGACAGCGGCTCGAAGAGCTGCGAGCCCTGCGGCGGGACGCGTCGCATGAGCGAGCGCGCCGAAGCGACCACGACGACGGGTCGCCCCCGCTCGAGCGCGTGCAACGCCCGGGCGCGCATGCCGACGGCACGCGGGTCTCGCTCGTCGCGCCGCCACGGCAGCGCCTCGCGCGAGGGGAGGCGCAGCACCGTGTCGGCGTGCAGGAACGAGCGCATCTGCAGCGCGAAGCGGTCGGCGGCGTCCTCGCCGGAGAGCACGACGAGCGTGGGCGCGGGCGCCGCCAGGAACAGCGCGGCGGTGAGGACCGGCCGCACGAGCGAGGGCGCCGCGAGCGTGACGTCCTCGCCGCCGTGGGCCGCCTCGACGGCGGCACGGAACGCGAGCGTGCGCCCGAGGTGGTGCGAGATGTCTCCGAGGAACGACACGCGGCGGCTCCGTGGGCGAAGAGCTTCGGACGGACGGTCCGGGGTGCCGACGCTCCGAGAGCGAGCGGTCCGCGGACAGCACGAACGCCCCGCGCGGCGAGCCGGCGGGGGCCTGCGTAGGGTATCCCCGCCGCTCCGGCGAATCAACCGGACGTGACGGCGGCTTCGGCCGGACCCCCGGTGGACCGCCCGAGCGTGACGGCGTCGCGCGACGCGATATGCTGAGCCGACCGCGACGACGGGAGGATGCGGGATGGACGAGCGCGACCGGGCGAACGCGAGACCGAGAGCGAGCGAGATCTACGAGCGGCTCGAGGCGGAGTACCCCGACTCGCACATCAAGCTCGAGTACCGCGACCCGTTCGAGCTGCTCATCGCCACCATCCTCGCCGCGCAGACCACGGACGTGCAGGTCAACAGGATCACGCCTCGGCTGTTCGAGCGATGGCCCGGCCCCGCCGAGCTCGCGGGCGCCGACCCGAGCGAGGTCCGGGAGGTCATCCGCTCGACCGGCTTCTACCGCAACAAGCAGAAGAGCGTCCAGGGCGCCGCGCGGATGATCGTCGAGGAACACGGCGGACAGGTGCCGGACACGATGGACGAGCTCGTGCGCCTCCCCGGCGTGGCGCGCAAGACCGCGAACATCGTGCTCGGGGACGCCTACGGCCGGGCCGAGGGGATCGCGGTGGACACGCACGTCAAGCGCCTCTCCAAGCGCCTCGAGCTCACCGAGCACACCGACCCGGTGAGGATCGAGCGAGACCTCGTCGAGCTCTTCGACCGAGACCGCTGGGCGCACCTCAACCACCTGCTGGTCGATCACGGCCGCGCGGTGTGCGACGCGAAGAAGCCACGGTGCGGGGAGTGCGTGCTCGCGGATCTCTGTCCCTCGGCGTTCGCGTTCTGAACGCGCGCGGCACGCGCGGCGCGGACGAGGCGGGATCCCGCGACGCGAGCGCGGTCAGCTGAAGACGAGGAAGCCGAGCACGCCCGCGATGATGACCGCCGGCAGCATGTTCCCGTAGGGCAGGCGCTTGATCTCCAGCATATCGAGCCCGATCGCGAGGATGAGCGCGCCCCCGGCGGCGGTGAACTCGCCGATGACGTGCTCGGTCATGATCGGGTCGACCCACACCCCGGTGAGCGCGAGCCCGCCCTGGATGATGACGATCGGGATGATGGAGAAGGCCACGCCGACGCCGAGCGTCGAAGCCAGGGCGAGCGAGGCGAAGCCGTCGAGCAGCGACTTCACGTAGAGCAGCGAGGGATCGCCCAGGCCGTCCTGGATGGAGCCGAGGATGGTGAGCGGACCGACGCAGAAGAGCAGGCTCGCGGTCACGAACCCCTCCACGAGCGTATGGCGACGCGTACCCGGATCGGCTTCCTCGTCGATCACCAGCGCGTCCGAGCGCTGTACGGTACGCTGAAGCCAGCGGCCGAAGCCCTCCAGTCGCCGCTCGATCTCCGCCAGCTCGCCGATGATGGCGCCGATGACGAGGCTGCCCACGAGGATGAGCACGTTCTGCGTCTCGAGCGCCATCGAGATGCCGATCACGAGGGTCGCCAGCCCGAGACCGCGGAACGCGATCGTGCGCAGCCGCTCGGGGATGAGGTGTCCGAACACCAGGCCGAGAGCGGAGCCGGCGAGCACCGCGACCACGTTGGCGACCACCCCGATACCGCTCACTCTTCCCCCTCGTCCAGCCAGACCTTCTTGAGCTCCTCGGTGATCCGGTTCGCACCCTTCGGGATGCCGACCGTGGAGCCGCCCATGCCGCGGCCCCTGCGCCGAGGCCGCCTGCCGTCACCCTTCGCTCCCTCGCGCCCCGGACCGCCACGGACCGTGCTGCCCGGCGCTCCCCCGCCGTCACGTGACCCCTCCACGAACAGCGCGGACGCGCCGAGGAAGTCGACCGGGGCCTCCGCGCGGGCACGGACGCGGTCGCGCAGTCCGCGATCGGAGGAGACGACGGTGAGCGGCCCCTCGGCCTCCTCGGCCATGCGCACGATGAGGTCGTCGGCGCTGCCCTGCCTCGCATAGCGTACCGGCACGCCGGCGATCCACTCGTCCGGTCCGCCGCCCGGCCTGCCGTCGAACACGATGGTCTTGGGGCCCGGGCCGAGCAGCTCGTCCCCCCTGGTGGACACGCGACCGGCGAGCCCCTCGCGCTGTCCTTCGCGCGAGAGGGGCCTCAAGCGGGAATCCGCCATGGTCACGTTGTAGCCGTCGATGAGGTAGCGCATGGACGTGATGATAACCCTTCGCCTTCACGCCATCCGTCCTCACGCGCGGGGCGGCCGTTCCCTCTCGGGTATCAAGTG
>CAYOSP010000002.1:23035-39499 GCA_964406675.1 uncultured Eubacteriales bacterium
TGGGACGGATTCGACCAGCCGCTGCAGATCCACCACGACGGCACGGGACGGCTCTACGTCGTCGAGAAGGCGGGGCGCGTCTGGCGGGTCGAGGATGACGTGCCGGAGCGCGACCGGCCCTTCCTCGACATCTCCGACATGGTGAGCACCGAGAGCGAGAGGGGACTCCTCAGCATCGAGTTCTCGCCGGACTTCGCCGAAGACGGCGTGTTCTACGTCGACTACACGGACCGGGACGGCACGACCCACGTGGCCCGCGGGAACGTGGACCCGGACACCGGCCTCGCCGACCCTGACTCGCTGGAGACGCTGCTCACCGTCGAGCAGCCGTATCCGAATCACAACGGCGGGCTGATCCGGTTCGGTCCCGACGGCTACCTGTATGTCGGACTCGGCGACGGCGGGAGCGCCGGCGACCCCGAGAACGACGCCCAGGACCTGTCCACCCTGCTCGGCACGCTGCTGCGCATCGACGTGACGGCCGGCGGCGAGGGGCCGTACGCCGTCCCCGACGACAACCCCTTCGTCGACACGCCGGACGCGCGACCCGAGATCTGGGCCTACGGCCTGCGCAATCCGTGGCGCTTCTCCTTCGACCGGGAGACCGGCGACCTGTACATCGCCGACGTGGGACAGGACGAGTGGGAGGAGATCGACTTCGAGCCCGCGTCCTCTGTGGGTGGCCGTAACTACGGATGGAGTCGCTACGAGGGCACCCACGTCTACGACGACACGCGCGAGGCCCCCGACGCGGTCATGCCGGTGTACGAGTACGGGCACGACGCGGGCGGGTCGGTGACCGGCGGCTACGTGTATCGGGGGTCCGAGCATCCGGGGCTCGCCGGCGTGTACCTGTTCGCCGACTTCGAGAGCGGACGCATATGGGGCCTGCGGCCGACCGAGGACGGCTGGGAAGCTCACGGGTTCACCGACACCGACCTGCTGTGCGTATCGTTCGGGGAAGACACGGGCGGCGAGCTCTACCTCGTAGACTTCCGGGGGTCCGTGTACTCTGTACGCGAACGATGAATCCACCTTTCGCCACGATCCCCTGACCCTTCTCGGGACGTGGAAGACGCGGCGAGATGTATCCCGAGCACGGGACACGACCCGTGCTCTCCCCGGCTAAGAGGGGTGTGGACGTGCCGCAGAAGGAAGTCTCCCGATATCCGGCCCGCAGCGTGGTGGCGCAGGTGGCGGTTGCGATCACCGTCATCGTCGGCCTCATGCTGAGCGCCACGTACAGCTACACGCTCTTCCACACGCTCGCCGAGGCCTTCGCCGTGGTCGTGGCCGCCGGCGCGTTCATGGTGGCCTGGAACGCCCGCCGCTTCATCGACAACGACTACATCCTGTTCCTGGGCGTCTCCCTGCTGTTCGTGGCCTTCGTGGACCTGCTGCACACGATCTCCTACAGGGGTATGGGGATCCTGCCGACCGACGTCCCCGGAGGCGACCTGGACCTGCCGACCCAGCTGTGGCTGGCGGGGCGCTATCTGCAGGTCTCGGGATTCCTGCTCGCACCGCTGTTCGTGCGCCGGCGCGTGCGACCGTATCTCACAGCGGGCCTCTATGCGCTGGTGACTGCGGCACTGCTGATCTCGATCGTGCCGCTGCGGGTCTTCCCCACCGCACTCACCCCCGAAGGGCTCACGCCGTTCAAGATCGCGAGCGAGTATGCGATCGTCGTCGGACTCGCCGTCGCCGCCCGGCTGCTGTGGCGCCACAGGGCCGCGTTCGCCTCGAACGTGCACCGCCTCCTGCTCGCCGCGATAGCGGTCACGGCCATGGCCGAACTCGCCTTCACGCTCTACACCGATCCCTTCGGTCCGGCGAACATGGTCGGCCACCTCGTGCGCATCGTCGCCTTCTACCTCACCTATCGGGCCATCATCGGCACCGCGCTCTCGCGGCCGTACTCGATCATATTCCGCGAGCTCAAGCAGAGCGAGACGCGCCTGCGCCGCGAGAAACGACTCTCGGACGCGCTCAACCTGATCACCCTCGGCCTGAGCTCGAGCCTGGAGCCCGACGCGGTCCTGAGAGGCGTGGCCGAGCAGGTGGAGGATGCCCTGGGGGCGCGCCAGGCGGGCGTCTCCGTCCGGCTGGACGACAGGGAGATGACCGTGCACGGAGAGGGTGGGGATCACCTGCACGACGAGCATGAGCGGCTGCACGAAGCCCTGCACGCCCTCCTCGATGAGCGGATGCCGGACCGCAGACCCGTGCTCGTGTCCTCCGACGACGCCGACGAGCGGCTGGCGGCGGTGATGGGACACGAGCGCACCGGGTACGCCATCGCGGCTCCCGTCATCATGGACGGTCGGCTACGAGGGATGCTGAGCGTCGGGCGTGAAGCGCCCTTCGACCGCTCGGAGCGGGACTTCGTGGGCACCCTCGGGGTCTCCATCTCGCTCGCGATGGAGAACGCCACCCACTACGAGGCCGAGCACCGGGTCGCGGAGATCCTCCAGGAGTCGATGTCCTCCGTCGCCGATCCCAGCCCCGACCTCGACGTGAGCGGCGTGTACCGTTCGTCGGCCAGCCTGGCTCGCATAGGCGGCGATTTCTACGACCTGTTCGCGATCGACGAGCGCCACACCGCCTTCTGCCTCGGCGACGTCTCCGGGAAGGGGCTCGACGCCGCCGCGCTCACCCAGGTCGTGCGCAGCATCGTGCGAGCGTTCGTCTATCTGGGTCACGGTCCCGCGGACGTCCTGACGCAGGTGAACGCCTCCCTGTTCTCGCAGCTCCTCCCGGAACAGTTCGTCACCGCCGTGCTCGGCGTGATCGACACTGAGACCGGCGCGGTCACCATCGCCGGGGCGGGACATCCCGACATCATCGATTGCCGGAGTGACGGATATGTCGCCGCCGGTACCGAGGGCGGCACCCCGCTGGGGATGTTCCGGGAGAGCGACTACCGGGAGTCGACCATGCGGCTGGGACCCGGGGAGACGCTGCTCATGTTCACGGACGGACTGCTCGAGCTCCGGCGGGAGGACGGCACGTTCTTCGGCGAGGGCCGGGTGTTCGAGGTGCTGGACGCGCTGGGGTCGACGGACCCCCGGCGCATCACGGCCGCGTTCTCCGAAGCGGTGGAGCGATTCACACAGGAGGCGGCCTCGGACGACATCGCCATCCTCGCGGTCAGCTGGAGGCCGAGCGCCTCCTGAGAGAGCGCCCCTCGGTGCGAGTATGAGCGCCCCCTAGAGCAGGCGCAGGCCGTCGGTCTCCCCCGAGATCCACTCGAGGTAGGTCTCCATGCGCGCCCGACGCGCCCGGGCGATCTCCCTCGCGGACTCGTGCTGGAGGGTGTCCGGCAGGGTCCGGCGCAACCGCCTGATCAGGTCGACCGCGGACGACATGTCCGGCGCCCAGTCGGTCGTCCCGACCGCGGCGAGGATCCTCGCGATGCCCACGGATCCCATGAGGTCCAGCGTGTTCGCGTCACGGAAGACGGCCGCGGGTGATGAGGGAGCCGGGGGCTCCGCATAGTACATGTGTCGCGCGATCATCTCGCTCACCGCGAGCACGCGGTCCGGGTCGAATCCGACCTGCTCGAGGATGACCGGGGCGACGCTCACGGAGCGATCCGCATGGTCGACGTCGGGACGGACGTAGGGTTCGAGAGCGCCCACGTCGTGCAAGCGCGACGCCGCGTGGACCACGTCCGGATCCACGAAGACGCCTTCAGCCTCCGCGATGCGGCCCGTCATCTCCGCCACGCGACGGGCATGCGCCGTGCCCCACACCGGGTGATCGAGGCCCTCCAGGAATCCGTCGAGCGCCTCACGCCAGTCGTCGACCATGTCCTCGCCGCCTCCGCGTCGTCATCCGCGCCTCCGCGTCGTCATCCGCGCCTCCCGCGCCAACGGCGCTCCGCGCGCGCGACCTTGCCCTGCCGGCTTCGCTCTCGCCGCTCCTTCACCGCCCGCTCCTCGCCGAGGTCCCCGAGCTCGTCGCGCAGCCGCCGGTAGCTCTCGAGCCGCCGAGCGGGCAGCTCGCCCGCCTCGACCGCCGCACGCACCGCGCAGCCGGGCTCGTCCGCGTGGGAGCAGTCCCGGAACCGACACGCGGCGGCGAGTCGCTCCACTTCAGGGAACGCGAGCGCGAGCCCCGCATCGGCATCCCAGAGCGCCACCGCGCGCAGCCCCGGCGTGTCGACGACCATACCGCCTCCCGGCAGGACCACCAGTTCTCGCGACACGGTGACGTGCCGCCCCCGGCCGTCCCGCTCGCGTACCTCGCCGGTCCGGCAGACCTCCTCTCCGGCGAGCGCGTTGACGAGACTCGACTTGCCCGCGCCCGAGGGCCCCAGGAAGGCGACGGTCCGGCCCTTCCCGGCCATCCGAGCGAGCTCGGGCACCCCCTCCCCGGTCACCACGCTCGTCGTCACCACCGGCAGGTCTCCCGCGAGTCCACGGAAGACATCCTCGCCGCGCGGCGTGTCCGCGCCCTGGAGCGTGTCCGCATCCTGCGGCGTATCGGCATCCTGGAGCGTGTCGGCCTTCGTGAGCACCACCACCGGCTCCGCCCCGCTCTCGTGCGCCAGCACGACCTCGCGCTCGAGCCGTCCCGGGGGCGGCGGCGCGGTGATATCGTGCGTGAGAAAGACGGTGTCGATGTTCGCCGCCACCACCTGCGGCTCCGTCGCGACGCCCGGATCACGCCTCACGAACGCCGAACGCCGCGGGAGCACGCGCTCCAGCGATCCGACCTCCGCCTCGTCGGGACACCGGACGGCGACGAAGTCGCCGACCGCGGGGAGCCCCTCGTTATCCGAGAGCGACTTGATGAGCGCGACGGACGGCTCGACACGCCTCTCCCCACGGGGGGTGAGCACGATGCGGCTCGAGCGGTCGATCCGCGCGACCCGGCCCGGCATCATGCCGCCGCTCCCCTCGGCGCTCTCGCCTCCCTCGTCCCCCTCGGCCCGCGCGAGCGCCGAGAACGCCTCACGCTGGGCCTCGTCGAGACCCAGCGCGTCCATATCGTATCCGCGCTCCTCGGCCATCGAGCCTCCGCTCGGGTCAGGTCGCGCCGTCCGGCGGATCAGGAGACCACGACGTGCTTCTCCTTCGAGCGCTTCGCCGCATACATGGCGGTGTCGGCACCGGTGATCACCTGCTCGAACGTACTGTCCTCGGCCACGGCGGTGACTCCGATACTGAGATCCAGCCCGAACTCCTCCGCGTACTCGACGCCCCGCACCGCCCCGCGCATGCGGTCGGCGACGCGACGCGCCTCCGGCAGACCGCTCTGCTCCAGGAGCGCTCCGAACTCGTCCCCGCCGAGGCGCGCCACCATATCGGGAGCGCGGACCTCCTCGTCGAGCGCGTGGGCGATGCGCTGCAGGATGCGGTCGCCGAAGGAGTGCCCGAGCGCGTCGTTGCACAGCTTGAAGTTGTCGACGTCGATGAAGAGCACGGACGAGGGCTGCTCGCGCTGAGCCCGCGCCACCGCGCGCCCGACGGCGTTCTCGAACGAACGCCGGTTGGGCAACCCGGTGAGCGGGTCGTGCGCGGCGAGGTGCTCGAGACTCTCCTCGGTGCGCTTGAGCTTGGTGACGTCGCGGGCGATCCCCACGATCCCGAGGATCGCGCCTTTCTCATCCCTCAGCGGGGTGAGGACCGTCTGGTAGTAGACCGGCCCCCAGGGGACCTCGAACCAGCGCTCGTACACGACGTGCTCGCCCGCGAGCACCCGCTCGTTGAGCTCCTCGAAGTGGTCCTTGTCGGCGACACCGAAGATGTCCCAGGAGGTCTTACCGAGGTAGTCCTCACGCGACGTGCCGTTCTCCTCGATCCAGCTGCCCCATATCCCCACGTAGCGCTGGTCGCGATCGAGCACGAAAGTGACGTCCGGACTGGAATCCAGCACCGAGTCGAACAAGCGGATGCAGGCTTCCACCGCCTCCCCCGGATCGTCGAACCCGCCCAGTTCGAACCCGAGCACCTCAGGTGTCATGGCCGATCAGCCTCCCCGGCACGTCCGTCTCGATCATCGGCGTCGTCTGCTCCGATAGTGCGACAACAGCATGGCCATGAACAGCCACGCCCCCACCCCCGCCGCGGCCAGCAGGCCTATCTGCGCGATGACCAGCGCCCAATCCGGCAGCGGCGCCTGCCGGATGATGAACGACAGGCCGATCACGTACGCGGCGATCAGGATGGTGAACGAGAGCCGGCTGACGAGCTCATCGAGCTGCTCCATAAGCGGCTGGAACCCGGTCGGGCGCACGCTCATCCCGAACTCGCCCTCACCGGCTCGCTTGAGCGAGCGCCGCAGCGACTCCGGCAGATCGCCGGCCAACCTGGTCAGGGTGCGCAGGGTGCGACCCGCGTGCCGCACGAGATTGTCGGGGTGCATGCGCTGCGCCGTGATACGCGACGCGTGCGGTCGGGCCGCCTCGACGAAGTCGAGCGTCGGATCCAGCTCGGATCCGACGCTCTCGAGCGTGGCGAACGTGCTCAGCAGCAACGCGAACTCCGACCGGATCCAGAGGCCGTGCTCGCGCATCATCCTGGACATCTCCAGGAGCAGGTCGCGCATCCGGATGTCCCCGAGCGCCGCGTCGTAGTATTTCGAGATGAGCCGGCCGACCTCTCGCTCGAGCCGGGTGACGTCGGTCTCCCAGCTCGCGCCGCTCACGTCGATCAACACGTCCGCGGCGAGCCGCTCGTCCTGGTGCAGCACCGCGAGGAAGAGATCGGACAGCTGCTCCTTGCCGGTGAAGGAGATGCTGCCGACCCGGCCGAAATCGGTGAAGGCGACCGTGCCGTCCGGCAGCGCGAACAGATTCCCCGGGTGTGGATCGGCATGGTAGTAGCCGAGCCCGAAGATCTGCTCGAAGTAGCAGTCGATCCCCGCGCGAGCGAGTGCCTTCCGGTCGAGGCCGGCCTCCATCACCCGATCGAGCTCGTTCAGGGGGATCCCCTCGAACAGCTCCATGGTGAGCACCCGCCGCGTGGTCACCTCCCAGTGGATCTCCGGGAAGGCCACGGAGGGATCGTCCGCGAACGCCTCGCGGAACCGTTCCGCGTTCCGGGCCTCCGTGAGGTAGTCGAGCTCCGTCCGCAGCGCCCGCGCCATCTCGTCGGCGATGTCGGACGGATGGTAGCGCCGGCCCCACTCGGTATGCCGCTCGACGAACCTCGACTGGGTGAGCAGGACGTCGAGGTCGACCTCGACCATGTCCTCGATGTCCGGGCGCTGGACCTTCACCGCCACGGCGGTCCCGTCGGGGAGCACGGCACGGTGGACCTGCCCGATCGAGGCAGCGGCGAGCGGCGTCTCGTCGAACTCCGCGAAGAACTCGGAGACCGGTCCGCCGAGCTCCCGCTCGAGCACCGGTCGGATCCGGTCGAACGACACCGGCGGGACCTCGTCCTGCAGCTTGCGCAGCTCGAGCACGAGCGACTCCGGCAGCAGGTCGGCTCGAGAGCTCATGAGCTGTCCGAGTTTGACCGCGGTGGGGCCGAGCCGCTCCAGCGTGCGTCTGACGCGCGCCTCGATGCCGGCCATGTCGCTCACCCGCGTCCGCGTACGGCCGAGGATGCGCGAACGCAACCGGGCGAAGCGCCGCAGGCCGGTCACGTCGAGCACGGTGCCCAGGCCCTCGTCGGCGAGCACGCCCGCTATCTGGCGATAGCGCTTCAGGTGCTTGTGGGGCGAGGCCATGGGCCGTCTACGCTTCGCCCCGACCCGCATCCTCGCCGGACGACCCGGAGTCGCCCGGACGCGAGAGCATGTCCTTGAGCTCGGCTATCTCGGCCCTCAACGCCTCGACGTCGTCCTTTGTCGCCAGACCCGCGGCGTCCATCGCCTTGCCGGCCTCGTCGCGCACGGTCCGCCTGAAGGCCTCGGCCTGCTCGGCGCCGCGCTTCGACATCCATTCCGCGAACCGCGTCCCCTCGCCCCGGTCCATGCGGCCGCGACTCACGAGGTCATCGACGATCTCGTCGGCCTTCTCCTTGCTCATCGAGAACGCGCCCAGACCCAACAGGAACGCCTTCTCGAAGACCCCCGGCTCGTCGTCCTGCGTCGGCATGTCTCCTCCTCCATCCGATGATGTCGCGACGCGTCACGATGCTCGAGCAGATACGCCGCTCGAGCCGATACGCCGCTCGAGGCCATAGATACCCGCATATCCTCAGGATAAGGCATACACCGGGACATCACCCGACGGTCGGAGCGGAGCGGGACCCGATCCGCTCGCGCGAAGCACCCTCCACGGACAGCAGATGATCGATCACCGTGTCCCAGTGGTAGCCGTCCACGGTGAGGCGCCGAGACGCCTCGCGCATGCGGATCCAACGCTCCGGGTCCGCGTCGCGCACCTCGAGCAGGTCCGCCATCGCGCCGGCCCACGCGTCCGCGTCGCGCGCGGGCAACACCGACCCCGTCCGACCGTCCGCCACGATGGCCTGGGGACCTCCCACGTCGGTGACCAGACACGGCAGACCACAAGCCTGCGCCTCGAGGACCACCATGCCGAAGGTGTCCGTCGTGCTGGGGAACACGAGGAGGTCCGCCCCCGAATAGACGGCCGGCAACTCCTCGTGCGGGACACGCCCCAGCATGTGCACCTCACCGAGACCATCGGCCGCTTCCATGAAGCGTTCACGGTAGGGGCCGTCACCCGCCAGTGCGAGCACCGCGTCCGGACGTCGCCGGAGCAGTCCCTCGTACGCCTCGAGCAGGAAGTCGAGCCCCTTCTCGCGGGAGATGCGGCCGACGAAGAGCATCACGGGGCCGTCGCTCAGACCGTATCGCTCCATGAGATACGCCTTGCCCGACTTGCGCGGCGAGAACACCTCGGAGTCGACGCCCCGGGGGAATACCGAGGCCCGCTCTCTCGGCAGCCCACGCTCCGCGAGCAGTTCGATGTACTCCTCGGTCGGCACCATGACGTGATCGAGCGACGCGTAGAACCAGCGCACGTAGGTCTCCACGATCTCCACGACCGACTCATCCTCGGCGATGTCACGCACCTGTTCGCGGAAGTCGGTATGGTAGACGCCCTTGCAGGGTATGCCGAGCAGACGAGCCGCGAGCAGGCCCGTCAGACCGAGCGTGCCGGGGGTGGAGACGAGGATCTCGTCCGGCTGGAAGCCGTGCAGCATCTTCATCGCGCGGAGCAGCGACGGGACGCGCACGGTGTAGCTCTCGTAGTACGGGAGCGGGAGGCCCCAGACGCACGGAAGGTCCATCACGCTCTCGCGAGCGTCGACGGCATCGTCCGCGAGACAGGTGACCACCTTGAGGGTGTCGCCGCGCGCCTGGGCCCTATCGGCGATCGCCTGCAGTGTGACGGAGACCCCGTTGAGGTCGTCGAACGTGTCGGTGAACCACGCGACCCGCTTGGTGCGCTGAGGGGTCCGCACGCCGAGCCGGTCGGCGAGCTCGTCGATCACGTCGCGCCCTTGGGACATCACCCTGAGCGTCGAGAAGAACGGCGCGACCAGGAACGCGGCGACCAGCGAGGAGGACATGTTGCGCATCACCTCCACCACATCGCCCTTGCGCGCTCCCTCGGAGACCGAATCCAACAGCAGGCGGACGATCTCATCGACGATATCCGAGATGCGCTCGTAGACGAGTTCGAGTCGCTCTTCGACCGGCTGTGAGCGCTCCGCCCTCGCCACATCGACGAGGTCGAGGAACGCCTCGGCGAGCTTGTCCCCGCTCAGACGGGTGAGCGCGCGCTTCTGGCGCAGCATCAGCGAATCCTTGAGACTGAGCCGCCCGTCCCCGAAGATCGCCCCGGTCGCCTGGTGCACGAGCGTCTCCGGCAGGTCCACCTCGCGCGACTTGGAGAACTCGTAGGCGATCTTGTAGACGGAGAACGCGAGGGTACGGAAATCGTTGTGTCGCCCGCCCGCGGTGGTGCGCTTGTCCCGGACCGCGTCGACGAACTCCTCCGGCGTCCTCGCGTCCGCCACGGTGTAGGTGCGCCCGATGAGCAGCCCCGCGTGATCGTCCGACCCGCCCGTGAGGCCCTTCGCCCAACACGTCGGGCCGTAGGGTTCCAAGCGGTGCTTCCGGCACGACTCGGCCAGACCGCCCGGGGTCAGCGAGGCGAGTATCCTGTTCCACGCGGTGTTGTGCACCCCGTCGCGCGAACCGTTGACGCTCTCGAAGACATCGAAGAGCACGAGCAGGCGCTCGAGATGATCCGTCGTGAGCCGACCGTTGACCGAGAACGTCGCGTGAGCCACCGAGTGCGCGATGCGCTGCCGACGCACGTACTCGCGGAGACGATAGATGTCCTGGCGCAGCTCCTGGACCCGATCGAACTCGGCTCGATCGAGACCGTACAGCAGGAGATGGATCTTGCAGCCGTCCTCGGGGAAGTAGGTGGTCGTCTCGCACCCGACGATCACCCGATCGGGGTACTCGGCCTTGAGAGCGAGCGCACCGTCGACGCAGTTGTGATCCGTCACCGCCACGAAGTCCATGCCTCGCGAGAGCGCCTGCTGGAGGATGTGTTCGGGATCGGTGTACGACTCGCTCGCGCCGAGTCGCTGCAGGAACCAGTCGGAGGGGCGGTCGGAGTGATTCGAGTGCACGTGCATGTCCGCGAGCGCCAAGGGGGCCTCCGTCTCCGGGCGGACGCCGTCAGGCGCCGCTCGCCCGATCGGTGCGGCCGGGTTCGGACCGCTCCCGTCCCGGCCGGATGTCAAGGCTCGTCCGTTCACACGTATACCCCGGCTCGCTCGCGCACGGTGTTACACCGCTGGAACATCTGGGTTAGGGATATGTGAACCACCGCGTGCAACATGCTTCTTACTTCGATGTTGCAGGAGTGAAACCATCGCGAGGCCGGAAGCGTGCATAGTGGGCGTCGGTCAGGCGACTCTCACGAGTCCCCAACCTCCTGGGCCTCCGTCACTCAGCGCCCTCTGGCGGAGACGCCCGACGACCCCCGCGTCAGCGCGGGGGTCGTCCCCACCCCCTCCTGAGAAGCGGTGGCCACGGAGACGCGCGGCGCGATCAGGCGGTCCTCAACGCATCCGCCAGGGTGACCGGCAGTCCCTCGGCGATCATCATCCGGGCGACGTCCTCGACCGGGTAGCCGACCCGGTGCACGACCGCGCCCACCCAGGCCTCGGCGCCGTCGTCCGCGCCCGCCGGACCCGCCGCCTCGTCGAGGCGCGCCGCCTCGCGCACCTCGGCTTCCGCACCGATGACGACCTCCATCCAACCGGCACGCGGATCCCCGTCCTTCGGCTTGCCCACGGAGCCGCTGCTCACGTAGTGCACACGGCCCTCGGGCGGCGGGAAGTCCCCCGGGGCGTCGCCGGGGGCGTCGCCCACGGACAGCGCCTCGGACCTCGAGAAGGACCGATGGTACGGGATGTGGACGTGACCGACGCATACCACGTCGGCCGCGGCCTGGTCCGCGAGCCGGACGAGTTGGCGCTCCGTGCGGTCCGGCAGGAGATACTCGTTGATCTTGCGCGGACTGCCGTGCGCGAGCAGCATCCGCACGCCCGCCTCGTCGAGACGCAACTCGTCCGGGAGTTCGAGCAGCCACCTCGCGCGCTCGTCGTCTATCCGGGCGACGGTGAACTCGTAGGAGGCCTCGCCGTCCGATCGCTGCCGATCGCCGGCATAGTAGCACCCGCAGTCGCCGCGACGGCTCCCGATGCCCTCGTCGTAGTTGCCCTTGATCGTCGGGACGCCCTCCTCGCGGATCAAGTCGATCACCTCCCGCGGCTGTGGGCCGTAGCCGACGAGGTCGCCGAGGCAGTAGCGCTCCTCGACGCCCTCACGGTCCACGTCGTCGAGCACCGCCTCCAGTGCGGGGAGGTTGCCGTGTATATCGGAGAACAGCGCGATACGTCGCATGTCGTCCACTCCTATTCGCTCTTCGAGAACAACCAGATCGCCGGCACCAGGAACGCCACCCCGAAGCCGACCATGATCGCGATGTCGACCGGTATCGAGTGCAGCGTGAGCCGGTCGAGCACCTGCGGGGGCGCCTCACCTCTCAACATCACCTGACGCAGCGGGTCGACCCCATAGCTGACCGGGTCGATCCGCGCGAGGAATTCGAGCCAATCCGGCAGGTCCGAGGTGATCGGGAAGAACGCGCCGGAGAGGAACAGCATCGGCATGAGCAGGAAGTTCATGACGACCTGGAAGCCCTCCATGCTCTTCTGCCGCGAGGCCATGAGGATGCCGAAGGAGGTCATCACCGCCGCGAGCAGGAGCATGATCCCCATCAGCTCGACGATCTGGCCGAGGCTCAGCTCGATGCCGATGAGCGGGGCGAGCAGCAGCAGGAACGTGCCCTGGAACATGGCGACGGTGCTGCCGCCGGCCACCTTGCCGAGACCGACCGACAGGCGGGACACCGGGGCGACCATGACCTCCTTCAGGAAGCCGAACTCCCGGTCCCATACGATCGACAGGGCCGAGAACACCGCCGCGAAGAGCACGCTCATCCCGAGGATGCCGGGGAACATGAACTGCCGGAAATCCACCGCGCCCCCGCCCAGGCCGGACATCGCCGAAGCGATGCCGCTGCCGAAGATGAACAGGAAGAGCAGCGGCTGACCGAACGAGGCGATGATGCGCGGTCTGTCCGTGACGAAACGCAGGACGTCACGGTACCAGATGGTGAACGCGCCCTTGAACTCTCTGCGCATCGACATGCTCACCGCCTCCCGTGCATCATCTTGCGCCGCGCCTTGAGCCGGTCGACCGCGCTCGCCTCTTCCTCGCGGATGGTGCGCCCCGTGAGCTTGAGGAAGACGTCCTCGAGCGTCGGCTCCGCGAGCCTGACGCTGCGGACCTCGACCCCCTGGGACGAGAGCTCCCGCAGGATCCGGGGGATCTCCTGCTCGCCCCGATCGACCTCCACGATCACGCGACCCTCGGGATCCTTGCGAGGCTCGAAGCCCCGGCGCTCGCGCAGGAGCGACAGAGCTGTCTCGTCGTCGGAGGTCTCCAGGGTGATGATGTCGCCGCCCACCATGTCCTTGAGCCCCTCGGGCGTGTCGAGGGCGATGATGCGCCCGTGATCGATGATGGCGATGCGGTCGCAGATCTCGGCCTCCTCCATCTGATGCGTGGTGAGGAACAGCGTGAGTCCCTCCTCCTCGCGAAGCTTGACCAGGTACTCCCAGATGTGGGCGCGCGTCTGCGGGTCGAGCCCGATCGTCGGCTCGTCGAGGAACAGCACGCGCGGGTGATGCAGCAGCCCGCGCGCGATCTCGAGCCGGCGGCGCATGCCCCCCGAGTACGCCTTCACGTTGTCCTTCGCCTTCTCGGTGAGCTCCACCATGTCGAGGAGCTCGGCGGCGCGGCGCTCGTACGTCTCCTTCGGCACGTCGTAGAGCATCGCGTGGAAGCGCAGGTTCTGCATGCCGGAGAGCCGGTCGTCCAGCGTCTGCTCCTGGAAGATGAGCCCGATCGAACGGCGGACGCCGTTGGGGTCCCGCGTCACGTCGTGCCCGTTGACCACCGCGGCGCCCCCGCTGGGCTTCAGCAGCGTGCACAGCACGTTGATGGTGGTCGTCTTGCCGGCTCCGTTGGGCCCGAGGAAGCCGAAGATCTCGCCCTCCCGCACCTCGAAGGAGACGGCGTCGACCGCCGTGAGGTCACCGTAACGCCTCACCAGGTCGCGTACCTCTATCACGTTCGCCATCCGGACTCCTTCCCGTCGTGCACGTGCTCCTCCCGGTCGTTCGTGTGTTCCCGTTCGTGCATGCGTTCCCGGTCACGCGCGTACGCCGACCCGTGTGCGCCGCCGACCACCCGCTCACCCGGTCACGCCCTCGACGGCCGGCAGCGTGACCCGCTCGTGATGGTCCCGCGTCATGTCGCGCAGCACCTTGTCGAACCACAGCACCGACAAGACGCCCGTGGCGAGGTTGGCGAAGGCCGCCGCCCACCATATGCCCTCCAGTCCGAAGACCGACGACAGCGCCCACGCGACCGGCAGATAGAACGCCGCCATCCGGAGCACGGAGACCCACATCGACTGCATCGGACGGTTGAGCGCGTTGAACGCGGACGTGTTCACGAGCACGAGACCCTGCAGTCCGAAGCTCGCCCCGACGATCCACAGGTAGTCGACCGTGGTCGCCACGGTCATCGGGTTGTCGTCGAACAGCCCGGCGATCGTCGGGCCGGCCGCCAGGAACACGATCCACATGACCGCGCCCCATCCGAGCGCGAACCATCGCGCCGCCTTCACCGCTCCGCGCGCGCGGTCGGGCTCGCCCGCGCCCCAATTCTGGCCCACGAACGGGATGAGCGCGCTCCCCAGCGCGTTGACGGTGAAGACGGCGAACAGCTCGAGACGGGTCGCCACCCCGAAGCCCGCCACCGCGGCCACACCGAAGTCGGCGACCAGGCGCGTCACCACGCCCTGGGAGACCGGCACGATGAGCTGGGTGAGTCCCGCGGGCAGGCCGATGAACAGGATGCTCTTCCACGACTCGATGCCTTCGGCCGCAGAGGGTCGCTCCCAGCTGAGCATGTGCTCCCGCCGGGCGAGGACCCACAGCGAGACGACGAGGGCGAACGAGCGGGTGGTGAGCGTGGCGAGCGCCGCGCCGCGCAGGCCGAGTGCGGGGACGGGCCCGAGGCCGAATATCAGCAGCGGATCGAGCACCACGTTGAGCAGCATCGCGGAGATCATGATCGCGGCGGGCGTCTTGGTGTCCCCGGTCGCCCGGATGGCGCTGTTGCCCACCTGCGGGATGATGACCACCGGCACGCCGAGGTACCAGATCGTCATGTACTGCCGGACGTACTCGAGCACCTCACCGCGCGCGCCGAGAGCGCGGAACAGCGGATCGACGGTGAGCAGTCCGGCGACGGCGAGCACCACCGTGACCACGAGTCCGAGCGTCACCGCGTCCGTGGTCAGCCGCTGCGTCCTGTGCGAGTCCCCCGCGCCGATCGCCCGCGAGATCGTGGCCGTCGCCCCGATACCCACGCCCACCGAGAGGCTGCTGATCACGAGCACCACCGGGAACGTGAACCCCATCGCCGCGAGCTGCTCGGTGCCGAGCCGTCCGACGAAGTACGTGTCGACCACGTTGAAGCCGACCATGGCGATCATGGCCACGACCATGGGCAGGGCGAGCCTCGCGAGACTCGACGCGATCGGCCCCTCGGTGAGCGAGGGTGCGGGAACGCGGACGCTACGAGTCATCGGCGTCCTCCCCCGCGCCGTCCACGCCGGCGTCCTGCGCGCGGGTGAGCTCCTCCGCGCGCGACACCATGTCACCGAGTGTCTGCGCGAGCCGTTCGCGCTGCTCCTCGTCTAGCCCTTCGGCGACATGCTCCGACCACGCCCGGAGGATGCCGCGGATCTCATCGTGACGCCGATGAGCGAGCTCCGTGAGCATGAGCCGGTAGGCGCGATGGTCCTCCTCGCTCTGCTCGCGCACCACGTAGCCGGCCTCGATCAGCCGCTTGATGCTCCGAGCGACCGAGCCCTTGTCGAGCAGCAGGTAGCGGCAGACCTCGTCCTGGCTCACGCCCTCGTTACAGTAGAGGAACGCGAGCACCTGTACCTGCGCGGACCCGATCCCGAAGGGGGCGAGCGCTCGGTCGGCGTAGACGACCCACTGCCGATACAGGATCGAGAACGAGCGGCCTATGGACGCGTCGGGGCGCGAGGTGTCGGGACGGGCGGGATGATCCACTGGGAGCCTCTACGTGGATGGAGGGCGACCGACCGGCCGACCTCGCGTTCAGTTGCATGCGCAACCGAATCCTACACGCCGTCCGCCCCCTCGGCAACCTGCGGGCGGAGACGATGCGTCTGAGCGGCGCGGATCAGCCGTGCAGGCGCTCCAGCGCCCACGCCATGTGCTCGCCGAGGGTGCGCATGGTGCGCATCCCCTCCTCGTCCTCGAGCACGTCGCCCTTGCCCTTGCCTATGCCGTCGTTCCAGTAGCTCGAGCCGACGACGAGCATCTCGTTGATGAGGAAGAAGTGGTTGAGCGTGTCGAACGTGTGGATGGCGCCTCCACGCCGGACCGCCACCACCCCCGCGCCGACCTTGCGCCGCAGGGGGAACCCGTTCCCCCGGGTGACGTAGCCGCTTCGGTCGATGAGCGCCTTCATCTCGGCGGTCACGTCGGAGAAGTACGTGGGGGAGGCGAGGATGATGCCGTCGGCCTCGACCATCTTGGCGATGTGGTCGTTGAGCCCGTCATCGGGCAGCGCGCAGCGCATGTCCTTGCGCTCGCGGCACTTCATGCACGCCGTGCAGCCACGGAGCGGCCTTCCCGCGAGCTGGACGAGCTCCGTATCGATCCCCGCCTCCTCGAGCGGACCGAAGGCCGCCCTCACCATGTGTGCCGTGTTGCCGTCCTTGCGACCGCTGCCGCTGAACCCCACTACCTTCACGCCGCCTCCTCTGTCCTCGCGCCGCATCCTCTGTCCTCGCGCCGCATCCTCTGTCCTCGCGCCGCATCCTCTGTCCTCGCG
>CAYOSP010000002.1:39599-46361 GCA_964406675.1 uncultured Eubacteriales bacterium
TCCTCTGTCCTCGCGCCGCATCCTCTGTCCTCGCGCCGCATCCTCTGTCCTCGCGCCGTCTCCGCCGTCGCGAACGCTGGTCAGTATAGCGAGCCTCCTGCATCGTCTCACCTTCGCGCCGTGGATCCGCGACCGCGCTCCCGGCTCCCGAGCGTGTGCAAGGAGGCCGAGACGGGCAGATGCACAGTGGGTAGCCACCTACTTCGATAAGGAGCGTGGACTCATGCCGGAATTCGCGGATCCCTTCTCGGGCATGAAGGCCGACCGTGCGGTGACGCACCAGGAACTCGTCCGAGCCATCCGGTACTCGATCGCCGCGGAGTACGAGGCGATCCAGCTGTACATGCAGCTCGCCGAATCCACCGACAACGAACTCGCCAAGGAGGTCCTCATCGACATCGCCGACGAGGAACGCGAGCACGCCGGCGAGTTCCTCCGTCTGCTGCATGAGTTGGCCCCGGACGAGCAGGGCTTCTACGATAGCGGACGGGAAGAGGTCGAGGAGCAGATCGAGAGGCTCGAGGGCTGACGCTGGACGACGGACGCGACAAGCACGGCGGGAGACCGGCCGGCAGCCGACGCGCCCGAACTCTCCGAGAGAGGGAGCGGGCTCGGAGATGGCCGCTCGCAGCGGTTCTTCTGGTCGTCGTCCTCCTGGTCGTGCCGCTGATCGTCCCCGTACCCGGACTCGAGGGCACGGTATCGCCCGAACAGCTCGCCCGCAGCCACGGCCGCTTCGTCGAGTTCGACGACCTCACCGTCCACTACGTCACCTCCGGTGAGGGCGAGGGACAGCCGGCGTTCGTGCTGCTGCACGGATTCGGCGCCTGGACCTACTCGTACGAGGGGATCCTCGACGAGTTGGGCGAGGTGGCGTTCACGATGGCGTACGACCGTCCCCCGTTCGGGCTCACCACGCGACCGCTGCCCGGAGAACGAACGGGTCCCGACCCCTACGCACGCGCCCAGCAGGTCGATCTCGTCATCCGCATGCTCGACGACCAGGGTATCGGGCGCGCCGTCCTGGTGGGCCACTCGGCCGGAGGCGACCTCGCGGCCGCGGTCGCGCTCGAGCACCCGGAGCGCGTCGCGGGGCTCGTGCTCGAGGACGCGGCCATCCTCACCGGCGGCGCCGACCTCGGCGTCCTGCGCGCGCTGGGACGCACGCCTCAGATGCGCCGCGTCGGTCGTCTCATCGCCCGGGCGCTCGCCGATCGCGACGAGGAGTTCCTCGAGCGAGCCTGGGCCGACGCCGAGGCGATCCCCGACGGCACGCTCAGCGCCTACCGCCTCCCCCTGCGGGCCGAGCACTGGGACGTCGGGCTGTGGGAGTACACCACCGCGGACCGCGGGGAGGACGTCGCGGACCGACTGTCCGACCTTCGCGTGCCGGCGCTCGTGATGACCGGCGCCCGGGACGCCGTGGTCCCGCCCGAGGACGCCGAGCGGATCGCGGAGCGCATCCCTGGCGCACGGCTCGCGGTCATCCCCGACTGCGGTCACATACCTCACGAGGAATGCCCCGAGGGATTCCTTCGAGAGGTCCTGGCGTTCTACGCGGAGGTCGCGGCGCGCTAGCGGGAGGTCGCACCCGGGTCGGGATCGATCCTGGTCGGAGATCGAGCCCGGCGATCACCCTGTGAACCGGTCCGGATGCGGGCCGATGCGCTCGCCCTCGTCGAGTCCGTCGACGATCGCCATCTCCTCGTCGGAGAGCTCGAAGTCGAAGATGTCGGCGTTCTGCTCGATACGGTCGGCGTGCACGGACTTCGGGATCGTGACCACCCCGTGCTGGAGGATCCAGCGAAGCGTCACCTGCACCGCCGTCTTGTCGTAGCGCTCCCCGATCTCCACGAGTTCCGGGATGTCGAGGACCTCGCCGCGCATGATCGGCGCCCAGGCCTGCATCTGGACGTCGTGCGCCGCGCAGTAGTCGCGCAGTCCCGGCTGCGGCAGCCGGGGCTGATGCTCCACCTGGTCCACCGCGGGCGGCACGTTCCCGATATCGAACAACCGATCGAGATGGTGCTCGAGGAAGTTGCACACCCCGATCGCCCGCGTCTTGCCCTCCTCGAGAAGCTCCTCCATGGCTCGCCAGGTCTCTTCCATGAGCTCGGCGACCGGCCAGTGGACCAGGTACAGGTCGACGTGATCGGTGCCCAGCCGCTCGAGACTGCCTCGCATCGCTTCCTTGGTGTTGTCGTAGCCCTGCTCGTCGTTCCACACCTTCGTCGAGATGAAGACCTCCTCGCGCGGCACGTCGCTCTCGGCCAGTGCCCTCCCGATACCGCGTTCGTTGCCGTACATCGACGCGGTGTCGATGTTGCGATAACCGAGGTCGAGGGCGACGTTCACGGCACGCTCGACCTCCGATCCCTCGTCGGCCTTGTAGGTGCCGAGTCCGAGCCGCGGCATGTGCACGCCACTCGCGATCTCGACGGTCTCTCGAAGTCCTTCCGTCATCGTGCTCACAGGTATGCACCTCCGTCGGGTTGTATACCCGACGCCCGTCCTGTGGCGCTCCACCCGCCTCCCTCCGTCCCGCGGCGCTCCGTCCCCGCCTCCCTCCGTCCGCCCCATATGCCGTATCTTCGTGTCGGACCGGGGAACCGACACCCGATGGAGCGACGGAGGTCGCGGCATGCATCGCACGATCCTCGCACTCGATGTGGGCGGGACGCATTCCAGAGCATGGTTCGGCGAGGTGGCGGAGGACCGACCCGCCTCGGACGAGAGCGACGGACCGCGCGAGGGCGGCACGCGCGATGCCCCTCGACCGCTGGGAGAGCCGATGCGTCGAGAGGTCGCCGACACCGCGTCCCTGCAGGGATTCGTGCGCGAGGTGCTGGACGCGGCCCCGACCGCTCCGGATGCCGTGGGGGCGGCCTTCGCGGGACCGGTCGACGGCGACGCGGTCAGGATGGTGAACTGGGAAGGCGACGCACAGGTGTCGGAGGCGGACCTGGCCGCCGCCGGACTCCCGACGGGACGCATCCGGATGATGAACGACCTGGTGGCGGGCGCGTTCGGAGTGATCGCCCTCGCCTCGACGGACAGCCCGCACCTCGTCCGCCTGCGAGGAGGGGACCCCTTCTCCCGGTCCGGGAGCCATCTCTTCGTCGCGCCCGGCACCGGGCTCGGAGCGGCGACCCTCGTGCATCACGGCGCGGGCGACCCGCGGCACGGCGCGAACGCCGCGCGCACCCTCGCCCCGTACACGCCGAGCGCCTGCGAGGCGCAGCACACCCCCGCTCCGGCGCTCTCAGGAGACCAGGAGTTGATGTCGGCCCTCGCGGCCTCCTACGGACGTCCCGCCACATGGGAGGAGATCTCCTCCGGCAAGGGACTCCCGGGGGTGTACGCGGCGCTGCGCGGCATCGAGCGGCCCGAGGCGCCGGACGCCGCGCGCATCGCCGAGGCGGCGCTCTCCGGCGACCCGGGATCGGTGGAGGCGTTCGACGTCTTCTACCGCTACGCGGCCGCCTTCTGCCAGGCGGTGGCGCTCTCGCACCTGCCGTGCTCGGGCGTCCACATCGGCGGCTCGTCCACCGTCAGGAACCGCTCGCTCATCGAGCGAGGCGTGTTCGAAGCGGCGTTCGACCGGAACCCGGTGATGTCGCGCCTGCTGACCGACATCCCGCTCACCCTCGTCCTGGACGAGGACGTGAACCTGCGCGGCGCGCTCGCGGCGGCCGCGCAGGTGTGACCGATCTCGGCGACCCGGTCCGGCGGCCCGATCAGTCCACGATCGCCGCGATCTCGCTCATCACGCCGTCGTTGATCGCTCCGGTGCCGCCCAGGATCTCGGTGCGGATGATGCTCGCATCGTGCGCCTCGAGCGCCGAGCGGGTGTGGGCGGGCAGGGCGTCGTACTGGGTGAGCAGCAGGACGCCGCCCCAGGCGCCGACGGCCGGACCGCCGCACAGCGCGTCGGGGAAATCATCGCCGCGTGCGATACCCGTGACGCTCCAGCGTGACCATCCCTCGTCGACCGCGTACTCGCTGATGAGCGCGGCGGTCTCGTAGCGGTCGGCACCTCCCACCCGCACGACCTCGTCCATGTCGAGCAGGCGCTCGACGTCACCGGACACCGCGCCCTCTCCGCCCAGCACGACGCCGGACGTGCCGACCTCGTCGAGCACGCCGACGGTGGAGTCGGGCAGCATCCCGGGCTGCACGAGCAGCACCGGCGCCCGCAGACCATAGGCCACCGGCGAGACCGCGAGCGCGTCCGGGAAGGTGTCACCGCGCGCGATGAACGTGATCTCGGAAGCGCCGCCGTTGCTCATGATATGACTCGCGATCAGCGCGGCGGTCTCGTAGCGATCCGTACCGCCGATCCGGTCGACATCCAGTCCCATGGCGTCCAGTTCATCTTGCACGTGCGAGGACACCGCTCCGGCGCCCCCGCAGATGATCGCGTGCTGGGCTCCGAGTCGCTCGATCTCGTCGGCCACGAAGGAAGGCAGGTCGTCGGAGGGGGTGAGCAGGATCGGAGCCTCGTAGAGACCGGCGAGCCCGGCGGCCGCCAGCGCGTCGGCGAACACGTCGCCTCGCGCGATGACCACGGTGTCCGCCACGGAGAAGCTGTCGCGGCTGATCCGGACGGAGGTCGCGTAGCGATCACCGCCGGCGAGGCGCACCGTACCGGGCACCACGCCCATCGGAGCCTCGTAGGCTCCCATGTCCCAGGCCGCGGTCCCGTCGACGTCACCGTCGATCGGCCGCTCGGTGCCCTCGATGTCCACATCGGGAGCGTGTTCGGAGGTACCCGCGTCGATGGCCGGCGAACCCATGCTCAGGGAGTAGTCGCCCGCGTCGGGCCCGGCGAAGAGCGGGTCCGCGCTGATGTTGCCGACTCCGTCAGGGAACGGCGCCTCCCGGGGGGCGACCGCCTCATCCACGTCTTCGGGCTCGGTCAGGTAGCCGTACTCGAGGTCCGAGTACGCCACCCCCGGCGCGACCACGTCGGTGACGGTGGTCTCCTGCGAGGGAACGACGGCCTCGGCCACCCCCGCAGCCGCGAGTTCTCCGGTGTACGTGTTCCCCCAGAACACCGAGTTCCAGGCGTAGCCGTACGTCATGTACAGCGAGCCGATCCCGGAGACGTTGTCCGAGAAGGTGCAGTTCGTCGCCGTGGAGAGCTCCGCCTCCTCGTAAGGCGCGGCCTCGATGTATTCGCCCAACGCCGCCACGGTGAACGCCGAATCGATGTTGTCCGCGAACAGGCAGTTCGTCAGATGAAGCGGGTTCGCGAAGCTGAACACACCGGCCACGATCTCAGACTCGCCACCCGTGAAGGAGCAGCGGTCGTAGGATGCGACGCCGGGGATCGCTGGGGGATCGATGTCTGCCGCGCGCTCATCCAAGAAATCGATCGTGTGGAAGGCCGCCCCGCCCCAGATCGCGCGGTTGCCGTCGAACCGGCAGTCGGTGGCGGTCATGTCTGAGTAGACATCCGTGCCGAGCGCACCGCCCACCACGGCCTCGTTGCCGGTGAAGTCCGATCCCGAGAACACCGCATCGCTCACGGCGAGCATGATCGCGCCGCCCGCGCCCGGATAGGATGAGGGTCCGGCCGACTCGACGTGGTCGGGCATGACCACGGAAGCCGTCGCGACGTTGCTCTCGAAGGTGGAGTCCATGACTGAGAGCGACGAGTGGTCGGCCGTCACGGCCCCGCCGCTACCCGCCGCGTTGCCGGTGAAGCCGCAGGCCGACACGGTGACGGTCGAATCGTAGGCGTACAGCCCGCCGCCGGAGCGCGTATACACGTCTTCCTGAGTCCCGAACGGAACGACGTCCGATTCATACCACCAGCCGTTGTCCTCGAACTCGCAGCCGGAGAAGTCGACCTCCGAAGCGTATGCCCATACGGCTCCTCCCGCGTCCGGGGAGGTGCATTCGGAGAAGCGGACGTCTTCGAAGGACGCGGTGGAGGAGTACACGTCGACTCCGCCGGAGACACCGACCACCTGGGGGTCCACCGCCCGGTCCTGGAGCTCGTTTGACCGGCCACCGGTGATCGTGAGGTCGCGCACCGTCACGTCATCCGCGTCGATGTGGAGCACCTGGTCCATGTGCAGGCCGTCGAGGACGGTCTCGTCCATCCCCGCGCCCACGATGGTCACGTCGTCGTACTCGATTCCGCATGGGAAGTCCTCACCGGTCGCCATCCCGCTGTAGATGCCGGCCGCGATCATGATGGTGTCGCCCTCACCGAGCACCTGGAAGGCTGCCGACACGCTGTCGAACGGCGCGCCTTCGGAACCATCACCACCCGGCGCCGCGTCGTCGTCCACGTACCAGGTCGTCGGCTCGGCGGGCAGGGCGAGCGCGAGCGGCGTCATCGCCGCGAGCATCGCCGCGCACACGAGCAGCACGAGCAGCCGGCTCGACCAGGTGGACCCTCGCATCGGTGAGTGCATCGTCCCCTCCTCGTTCGCGAACGGAGCGGCCCGGTGCATCCGACACCCCGGCCGCGACCCATACATGTCCAAGATACCCCGGCAGGGTCGCTCACGAAAACCCAGGAGCTCCGTCCTCTCGGGACCGGGGCTCCTGGGTCGACTGTCTGCGTTCCGCGGCCTGCGATCCGCGCGCGATCTCGGCGGGATCTCAGTCCTCGCCCTTGCCGATCGCGACCCTCGTGGTCCTGGGAGCGCGCAGTTCGGCAGCCTTGGGGATGGTGACGACCAGGACGCCGTCCTCGTAGTCCGCCTCGATCGAATCGGGCTCGACGTCGTCCGGGATGACCATCGA
>CAYOSP010000002.1:46461-50659 GCA_964406675.1 uncultured Eubacteriales bacterium
CTCTCGATCACGAACTCGTCGCCCTCGAGACCGACGACGACCCTCTCCCCTTCGCGGATCTCGCCGTCGATGATCGCTCCGGCGACCCGGTCCACGACCTCCCTGGCGATGACGCGCTTGAGCGGCCGAGCGCCGAAGACCGGGTCGAATCCCAGGATGGCGAGGTGCTCGCGCGCGGCCTCGGTGAGCTCGAGCTCGATGTCGCGTTCCGCGAGCCGGCGGCGCACCTCCTCGAGCTGCAGCCCGACGATCTCGCCGATCTCCTCGAGCGTGAGCGAGTGGAAGATGACGACGTCGTCCACGCGGTTGAGGAACTCCGGCCGGAACGTGGCGCGCAGCGCCTCGCGCACCTTCGTCTCCATCTCCTCGTCGTTCCCGGTGCCGGCGTACTCCTGGATCCAGTCGGAGCCGACGTTGCTCGTCATGATGATCACGGTGTTGCGGAAGCTCACCACGCGGCCCTGCCCGTCGGTGAGCCGTCCGTCGTCGAGCACCTGGAGCAGCACGTTGAACACGTCGTGATGCGCCTTCTCGATCTCGTCGAGCAGCACCACGCTGTACGGGCGCCGACGCACCTGTTCGGTGAGCTGTCCGCCCTCCTCGTAGCCGACGTAGCCCGGCGGCGCGCCGATGAGCCGCGCGACGCTGTGCTTCTCCATGTACTCGCTCATGTCGATGCGGATCATGTTGCGCTCGTCGTCGAAGAGGAACTCCGCGAGCGCGCGGGCGAGCTCGGTCTTGCCCACGCCGGTCGGTCCCATGAAGATGAACGAGCCGAGCGGCCGGTTCGGGTCGGACAGCCCCGCCCTCGAGCGCCTCACCGCCGAAGCGACCGCGCTCACCGCCTCGTCCTGACCGACCACGCGCTCGTGCAGCAGCTCCTCGAGCCGAGCGAGCTTCGCCATCTCGCCCTCGACGAGCTTCGAGACGGGGATGCCGGTCCACGAGGCGACGACCTGGGCGATGTCCTCCTCGCGTACCTCTTCCTCGAGCATCCGCGCCTCGCCCTGCGGCCGCTCCAACCGGTCGGTCGCATCCTCCAGCTCGGCCTGCAACTCCGGGATGCGCCCGTATCGGATCTCGGCCGCACGCTGCAGGTCGCCGTCGCGCTCGGCGCGGTCGCCCTCCATGCGCAGCTCGTCCAGTTCCGTCTGTATCTCGCCGACGCGGTCGATGACCTCCTTCTCCTGCTCCCAGCGCGCATTGAGTCCCGAGAGCCGTTCCTGCAGCCCGCTCATCTCCTCGCGGAGCCGTTCGAGACGCTCCCGGCTCGCGGGATCCTCTTCCTTCTCGAGCGCCGCCTCCTCGATCTGCAGCTGACGGATCTGACGGTCCACCTGGTCGATCTCCGTGGGCTTCGAGTCCAGCTCGATGCGGCGCCGGCTCGCGGCCTCGTCGATGAGGTCGATCGCCTTGTCCGGCAGGAAGCGGTCGGTGATGTAGCGGTCCGAGAGGGTGGCCGCGGCGACGAGCGCGCTGTCGGTGATCCGCACCCCGTGATGGACCTCGTACTTCTCCTTGAGACCGCGCAGGATCGCGATGGTGTCCTCCACGCTCGGCTGGCCGATGTACACCGGCTGGAACCTGCGCTCGAGCGCCGGGTCCTTCTCGATATGCTCCCGGTACTCGTCGAGCGTGGTCGCTCCGATCGCGTGCAGCTCGCCGCGTGCGAGCGCGGGCTTGAGCATGTTCGACGCGTCCACCGCACCCTCCGCGCCGCCCGCGCCCACGATCGTGTGGAGCTCGTCGATGAAGATGACGAGCCGGCCCTCGGCCTCCTCGATCTCGCGCAGCACCGCCTTGAGGCGGTCCTCGAACTCGCCGCGGTACTTCGAACCGGCGACCATGCCGCCGATGTCGAGCGCGAGCACGTCCTTGTCGGTGAGCGAGGACGGCACGTCGCCCTCCACGATGCGCTGAGCGAGCCCTTCCACGATCGCGGTCTTGCCGGTCCCGGGCTCGCCGATGAGGACCGGGTTGTTCTTGGTCCGGCGCGAGAGCACCTGGATGACCCGCCGGATCTCCTCGTCGCGACCGATCACCGGATCGAGCTTGCCGCTTCGCGCGAGGTCGGTGAGGTTGCGGCTGAAGCGCTCGAGCGCCTGGAACCGCGCCTCCGGGTTCTGGTCCGTGACCCGCGAGCCCGCCCGGAGCTCCTCGAGCGCCCGCGTCAGCCGGTCCTCGGTCACGCCCGCTCGGCGGAGAGCCTCACCGGCGGCGCCGTCGGACGCGGACAGGGCGAGCAGGAGGTGTTCGGTGGACACGTACGAGTCCTTCATCCGCTCGGCGCGCTTCTGCGCGTCGTTGAGCGCCTGGTCGAACTGACGGCTCACCCCGGTCCGGGCGGCCCCGGAGACCTTCGGCATGGCTTCGACGGCCTGCTGTATCTCGACGGCGATGGACTCCGGGTCCACGCCGACCTTCTGAAGGATCGGCCGGACGATGCCCTCGGCCTGGTCGAGCAGCGCTCTCAGCAGATGCTCCGGCTCGATGGCCTGCTGTCCGTGCTCCTCCGCGATACCTTGTGCGGCCGCCAGCGCCTCTTGCGCCTTGACCGTCAGTCTGTCCAGCCTCATCTCGTACTCCTCGTACTCCTAGGCGCTCCTCGCGCTCGTCACTTCCGAGCTGCCCTCGTCGATGCTACGGGCGGCTCACCCGGCGTCCGACCCCTTCCGGTCCTTCCCGACGCCCGACCGGGCGTCATCGATCGCTCAAGCCGGCGCGCTCCGCTCGCTGAGGTGTGACCACACCCAAGCGGCGGCCATTCACAGCGGCCCGCCCCGGATCCGTCCCTCGGACACCCCGTCGAGGAATCCTCGCAGGGGGTCGAGGAACCGCGGGCTCACCGCTCCTCCCGCCGGGCGAGGTGACCGCGCCTCACATGGACTATCTCGGCGCGGTACGACCGGCGGACGCGCTCCTTCTCCCGCTCGATCCGCTCCTCCGTCTCCTCCTGCGCCCTCTTCAGGCGCTCGAGGCGGCGGCTGACGGCCCGCAGTTCGTCCTGCAGCGCGAGGATCCGCTCGACACCGGCGAGATTGATGCCCTCCGCCTGCGTGAGGTGCGTGATCTGGCGAAGGCGAGCGATGTCCTCCTCGGAATACAGCCGCGTGTTGCCCGCCGAACGCTTGGGCGCGATCAGTTCGCGGCGCTCGTAGATGCGAAGGGTCTGCGGATGGAGTCCTGAGAGCTCCGCGGCGACGCTGATCATGTAGAGCGGCTTGTCCTTGCGCTGAGGTCTCATCCTGACTCGGCCTCCTAAGCGAGATGTGCCCGCAGGTCCTCGCTCCGCGATGAGCCGAAGCGCTTGAGCAGCTCCTTCTGCTCGGCACTCAGCGTCTCGGGGACCTTCACCTGGATGCGCACCTTCATGTCACCCCTGCCCTTGCCCTTGAGCTTCGGCGCGCCCTGTCCTTTGAGCGTCAGCACCTTGCCGTCCTGGGTGCCGGGCTTGACCCTGATCCGCACCTTGCCGTCGTCCACGGTGGGGACGGTCACCTGGGTACCGAGTGCGGCCTCGTCGATGCTCACGGGCACGTCGAGCCACACGTCGGCGCCCTCGCGCCTGAAGACCGGATGCGGCTGAACGTGGGTCACCACGTAGAGGTCGCCCGGAGGACCCCCGGCGGTGCCGGGCTCTCCCTTGCCCTTGAAGCGGATCTTGCCGCCGTCCGTGACGCCGGCTGGGATGTGCACGGTCAGCGGCTTGACCCTCGTCACCTCGCCGCGACCCTTGCAGCGCACGCAGGGCTCCTCGATGATCCTGCCGGTCCCGCCGCACCGTGGGCACGGTCTCGAGATGCCGAACAGACCCTGCGACTGCGACTGGGTGCCGGTGCCGCCGCAAGCGGGACAGGCGACCGGACTCGTCCCCGGTTTGGCCCCCACGCCCGAGCACGTCGAGCACTTCTCGGTACCTTCGATCTCCACCTTGGCCTGCACACCCTCGAGCGCGTCCTCGAACGAGAGGGTGATCTCGTACGTGATGTCGCGACCCCGCTTCGGCTGACCGGCGCCGGCTCGCCGCGTACCCCGGTCGCCGAATCCGGAGAAACCGCCCGCGCCGTCGGCACCCGCGCCGGCGCCGAACAGGTCACCGAAGATGCCGCCGAGGTCCTCCATACGGACCTGCTGGTAACCGCCTCCGAACGGTCCCGCGCCGCCGGCGCCCGCGCCGGCGCCGGTCCATCCGCCGGCG
>CAYOSP010000002.1:50759-61183 GCA_964406675.1 uncultured Eubacteriales bacterium
CCGCCGGCGCCCGCGCCGGCGCCGGTCCATCCGCCGGCGGCCGGCTGCCGACCGCCGGCGAAGTACTGTCCGAACTGGTCGTACTGCTCGCGCTTCTCCGGGTCGGAGAGCACCTCGTACGCTTCGTTGATCTCCTTGAAGCGCTCCTCGGAGCCACCCGCGTCGGGGTGATGCTTGCGCGCGAGACGGCGGAAGGCCTTCTTGATATCCGCGGAGGATGCCTTCTTGTCGACGCCCAGCACCTCGTAGTAGTCACGGGATGCCATGGCGCCCTACCTCTCTTCCGCGCCCTCGCCGATCCCCGGACCCGAGCCCGCGGCGGCGATCACGACGGTCGCCGGACGCAGGACCCGGTCGTGCATCACGTAGCCCTTGTTGAGCACCTCGAGGACGGCGCCTTCCGCGGCCTCGGGATCCTCGCGCTGCATGACCGCCTGGTGTCGCTCCGGGTCGAACGGCTCGCCCGCCGGGTCCTCGAGCTCCACGCCCTCTCGAGCGAGCACCTCGAGGATCTGCTCGTGCACCATCCGGACCCCCCGGAGCAGTTCGCCCTCGCCACGCGCGGCCTCGCCGGTCCCACCGGTCCCGCCGGCGTCGGCGATCCCGCCGGTCTCGTGCTCCGCGGCGTGCGCGATGGCGCGCTCCAGGTTGTCGATGGCCGGCATCAGCTCCACCACCACGCGCTCGGAGGCACGCAGCGCCTTCTCGCTCTGCTCGCGCTCCACGCGCCGGCGGTAGTTCTCGAACTCGGCCTGCTTGCGCTTGGCGAGCTCCAGGTTCTCGGAGGCCTCCCGGCTCAACCGCTCCAACTCCTCGCGGGCCTCTTCGAGTTCCGCTCCGATGTCGCTCTCCAGCTGAGGGTCGATGCCCGGCCCCACGGACTCGCCGGGGCCGCCGCTCGCAGCGGCGGCCTCCGACGAGGACTCAGGGGTGACGTCCCTCTCGTCGTGCTCCGAACCGTTGCCGGAGTGGTTGACGCGGATCCTTTGGCGCTTGCGATCCATCAGGACTCGTCCTCTTCGACGACCTCGTAGTCAGCGACCTCTTCCTCCTCGGCCTCCTCGGCTTCCTCGGTCCCGCCGGCCGCCTCCTCGGCGCCGGCCTCGCCCGCTTCCGCGGTCTCGTCCTGCGTGTCCTGGTAGACGATCTCGGCGAGCTTGTAGGACGCCTGCTGGAGCTGCTCGGTCTTGGTACGCATGTCGTCGACGTCGTCGCCCTTCAGCGACTCCTTGGCCGCCTCGAGCGCGGTCTCGATGTCGGACTTGACGTCGTCGGGCACCTTATCGCCCATGTCCGTCAGCATCTTCTCGGTCTGGTAGACGAGCGTGTCCAGGTTGTTGCGCACCTCGGCCTCGGCCTTCTTGCGCTTGTCCTCGTCGGCGTGCGACTCCGCGTCGGTCACCATGCGGTCGATCTCGTCCTCGGACAGCGCGGTGGTACCGGAGATGGTGATCTTCTGCTCCTGGCCGGTGCCCTTGTCCTTGGCGGTCACGTTGACGATGCCGTTCGCGTCGATGTCGAAGGTGACCTCGATCTGCGGCACGCCACGCGGCGCGGGCGGGATGTTCGCGAGCGTGAACTTGCCCAGCGTCTTGTTGTACGCGGCCATCTCGCGCTCGCCCTGCAGCACGTGGATCTCCACCGAGGTCTGACCGTCCTCGGCGGTGGTGAACACCTCGGACTTGCGCGTGGGGATGGTCGTGTTGCGCTCGATGAGCTTGGTCATCACGCCGCCCTTGGTCTCCACGCCCAGACTGAGCGGGGTGACGTCGAGCAGGAGGACGTCCTTCACGTCGCCCGCGAGCACGCCGGCCTGGATCGCCGCGCCGACCGCGACGACCTCGTCGGGGTTGACGCCCTTGTGCGGATCCTTGCCGGTGAGGTTCTTGACCATGTCCTGCACGGCGGGCATCCGCGTGGAACCGCCGACGAGGATCACGTGATCGAGACTGTCGGGCGTCACGCCGGCGTCCTTCATCGCGTCCTTCACCGGCTGCTTGATCCGGTCGAGCAGGTCGCTCGTGATCTTCTGGAACTCGGCGCGCGTGAGTTCGTAGTCCAGGTGCTTGGGTCCCGACTGGTCCGCGGTGATGAACGGGAGATTGATGCGCGTCGACTGAGTGGACGACAGCTCGATCTTCGCCTTCTCGGCGGCCTCCTTGAGACGCTGCAGCGCCATCTTGTCGGCGCGCAGGTCCACGCCGGTGTCGCCCTTGAACTTGTCGGCCATCCAGTCGATGACCTTCTGGTCCCAGTCATCACCGCCGAGGTGGTTGTCGCCGGAGGTCGAGTGGACCTCGAAGACGCCCTCCCCGATCTCGAGGATCGACACGTCGAACGTGCCGCCGCCGAGGTCGAAGACGAGGATCGTCTGGTCCCCTTCGGCCTTGTCCAGACCGTAGGCGAGCGCGGCCGCGGTGGGCTCGTTGATGATGCGCTCCACCTCGAGACCCGCGATCTTGCCGGCGTCCTTGGTGGCCTGGCGCTGCATGTCGTTGAAGTAGGCGGGCACGGTGATGACCGCCTTCTGGATGGATTCGCCGAGGTACGCCTCCGCGTCCGCCCGCAGCTTCTGCAGGATCATGGCGGAGACCTCCTCGGGCGTGTAGTGGGTGCCGTCGATGTCGACGACGGCGCGCCCGTCCTTACCCTTGTCCACCTCGTACGAGATCGTCTTGCGCTCGGATTCGGTCTCCTCGTAACGACGGCCGATGAAGCGCTTGGTCGAGGTGACGGTGTTGTTGGGATTCGTGATCGCCTGGTTCTTCGCCGTCTTGCCCACCAGGCGCTCGCCGTCCTTGCGGAAGCCGACGACCGACGGGGTCGTCCGGTCACCCTCGGCGTTCACGATGATCGTCGGCTCGCCGCCCTCGAGGACGGCCATAGCCGAGTTCGTGGTGCCGAGATCGATACCCAAGACCTTAGCCATGACGTACTCCTTCTCTACTCACGCATACTCCCCACGCGGGGCTTACTCTCTCGTGGAAGCGATTCTAGAATCTCAGTGTCAGACTGTCAACTTTCTTACATGCAGACACTCAGGTATTCTCGCAAAGCCACACGTTGGAGTGTACCCGCGCCGGGCCGATCCCTCACACTCGGGTGCGATGATCCCTCGCGCGCGTGGCGCGCGCGTGCGCGGGCCGGACCGCCTGTCGAACGGCGCCACCCGAGTCGCGAGACGCGTCCGGAGGCGCTTTACGATTACCGGTCGCGTTGGTATCCTCCGGCGGTCGCGGATCGCCCCGCGATCGAACGGCAGGACCGAACGGCACCCTACCCGAGGGAGCGCTTGATGGCTCACCCCGTGATCTCGAAGGACGACTGCTCCGCCTGCGGCATATGTGTGGACTCGTGTCCCGAGGGTGTGCTCGTCCTCGACCTCGCCGAGGAGGTGGCACTCGTGGCCGAAGAGGACGACTGCACCGCTTGCGCGACGTGCCTCGAAGAGTGCCCGATGGGTGCGATCGAGGAGATCGTCGAGGACTGAGGTCCCGACGGGCCCTACGGGCCCGACCGGTCAGCCCTCGCGTGCCAACGACTTGAGCTGGGCCCACACCCGGCGCTTCACGGCCTCGTCGGCCAGCGCCCGTTCGAACGGCTCCACGGCGAGCACGCGCCTGCCCGACGCGGTGACGAGCCGCCCCGCCTCCAGCGCCTCGAGACCGAGCGAGGATGCGACGTGCCCGGCGGCCTGCGGGTCGAGCGCCACGACGACGTCCGGATCCGCCGCCTCCACCACCGCCCGCAGCCGCTCCGCCCCGAGAGGGCCCGCGCACACGCGCAGCAGTGCGTCCGCCCCCCAACCCAACGCCTCGAACGCGCTGTCGAGCGCCTCGCCGTCCCGACCCGCCATCGCCTCGCCGGCCGCGAGGTCGCGCTCCGAGGGCTCCCCCTTCACGAGCAGCACTCGACCGTCCGGCGCTCCACGCGGCGTCGGCCCGGACCCCGTCTCCTGACCGGGCCTGCCTGCCGCCGCCTCACCGGACCCGCCTGTGGCCGCGTCGGCGGACCCCGCCGTGCCGGCCGTCGCATCGGCGAGCTCCGCCTCGGCCTTCGCGACGTAGCATCGGCGGATCGCCTCCGCCGTCAGCGGCTCTTCGCGAACCATTCGACCGTGCCGGCGAGCGCGTCGGGCAACGGAGCTCGCGCCACCCAACCGAGCCGATCGCGGGCCTTGGACGGGTCGAGCGCGCTCCTGGCGATGTCGCCCTCACGGGCGGGCGCGTACTCGGGGGGGCGGTAGAACCCCGCGGCATCGGCGATGTGTGCATACAGGCGGTTCACGCTGAGCTCGGTGCCGGTCGAGATGTTGAACGCGGCCTCGTCGCCCGCTCCGGCGAGCCGTCCGTCCGCGGCCAGCGCCGCCAGTATCCCGCTCACCACGTCCGCGACGTAGATGAAGTCGCGCGTCTGCTCGCCGTCGCCGTAGATCACCGGCCGCTCGTCGCGAGCCATCTTCGCCGAGAAGATCGCCACCACGCCGCCCTCCCCCGTCCAGTCCTGTCGGGGGCCGAACACGTTGGCGAACCGCAGGAACGCGAAGTCGGTCTCGCTGCCCTCGAGCGTCTCGGCGATCACCGACTCGGCCTCGTACTTGGACTCGCCATACGGATTCGCCGGACGCTTCTCCGACGTCTCACGCAGCGGCACCTCGGACGGCTCGCCGTACACGGCGGCCGACGAGGCGTAGACGACGCGGCGCGCGCCGGCTTCGCGGGCCGCTCGCGTCACGGCACGGGTCCCCTCGACGTTCACGCGCCGGTCGTGCTCGGGATCGGCTATCGAGGCGCTCACGTCCGTCTGCGCCGCCAGGTGCACCACCGCGTCCGGAGCGAAGTCGCTCACGACGGTCCGCGCGTCGGGATCCGACACGTCCATCTTCCGGAAACCGCCGCCGGGGTGCACGTTCGCGATGCTCCCCGCGCTCAGGTCGTCCACGACCATGACGTCGTCCCCCGTGCCCACCGCATGGAACACCAGGGCCGACCCTATGAATCCGGCTCCGCCGGTCACGAGTAAGCGCATGAGTCTCCGTCCTTGTCGGCGTCCTTTTCGGCGTCCTCGTCGGTAGCGCCGGTCATCCGTCCGTCCGATCGGGCGTCCCCAGCGGATCCAGCCGCTCCAGTCTGCGGACCTCCACGAGCTTCGCGCGCACGACGAGTCTATACCGAGCGCTGTACGGCGGGTGGCACGCGGTCAGCGTGAGCGTGGGTTCCTCGGTGCCGTCGAGCACGTCGACGCGATCGGGCGCGACCACGATGGTATCGCTCGCCTCGTACGTGAAACGTCTCGACGGCGAGTACAGCACGATCTCGTCCCCCGGTTCGATCTCGTCGAGACGCCTGAAGGGCGCCCCGTAGGTGGTCCGATGGCCCGAGATGCCGCAGTTGCCGGTCGATCCCGGCAGATCCGTGTACGCGATCCAGCCGGGCCCCTTCCGCAGGTCCTGAGAGCGGGTCCCCTTCACCACCGCGACGTCCAGATCCATGCGGTCGATGACCAGTCTGCCGAACACGTCTCCCTCGGCGAGCGTCTCCCAGTAGGCGTGGTCTGTCTCGATACCCCGCATGTCGAGCGGGTCCTCGCCGACCGGACGCTGGGGGACCTCCACCGATCCCGCGATGCCCAGTTCCCCGAGTTCGCCCTCGAGACGGGACTGCGCCGCCCGGGTGACCAGACCGGTGATCCCGTAGTACGCGAGGAGCCCGAGCGAGATGCCGATGAACAGGTTACCGAACCATCGGAGCGCGGATCGACGCCGCGCAGGTCGTGCTGGGTGATCGTTGTCACGAATGACTATCAAGAAACACCCTCCCGGTGACGATAAAGAGAAGTGTAAGGCACATTGACAGCGGCGGATATGGAACGAGAACTCCCCTGATAAAGGCACACCCGTCGAAAGACGGGGTCGCAAAGCCACGGGTCTAACGGGACGAAGGTCCCCAGGATCGCCGGGCTGCCGAGGAAGAGTCGCGAGGCGCAAGAGGCCCGCTTCCCCCGGTCACAGGGCGGAGGTCGGGCCTTTTCTCTCGCCGCTCACTCACTCGGGGGTTCGCAGGATGCACGCGAAGAACCATATCAGGATCGCCGTCTCCACACTGACCGTGATCATGCTCGCGACCGCGCTTCTCGTCGGCCCGGCCGCGCTCGCGCAGAACGACCGGCGAGCGGACATGGGTCTCATCCCCATCGGCGAGATCGTCAAGTCGGTCGAGGCCGTCCCCCTCGTGGTCGAAGCGCCCTCGACGCGCAAAGCCCCCACCCCGCTGCCCGATCCGGAACCCGCGCCGGCCGCGAAGTCCACGACCCCGGAGGCTGTCGCGCCCACCGGGCCCGACAGCAACCTGCCGGCCACCGATCCGGCACCCGTCGAGGACGAGGCCACCGTCCAGGCCACCGCTCAGGCGGTCCAGGAAGCAGCTGTCGACCCGGCGGCAGCCCAGAGTGAGCTCGCGAGAGCACGCGCCATCCTCGCCGGCTACGTCGGGCAGTACCCGATACTCTCCGGCACCACCATCAGCTTCGGCGACACCCCGGGCGGCTATCAGGCGGTCGCGTACTACACCAGCGGACGCATCCTCGTCAGCCCGGACCACACGGCGAGCCTCGAGCGGATCATCGGCCACGAGATCTGGCACATCATCGACTACCGCGACAACGGCGTCATCGACTGGGGCGAGAACGTCCCGCCCGCCGGCTACTGATACCGGAACATCACCGCAGCAGCAGCAGCAGCAGCAGCAGCAGAGAGGCCGCCTCGGTGTGAGGCGGCCTCTCCTTCTCCGTGGGTAGGACCCGCTCGAGCGAGCCCTACCCGTCGGTCACTCCTCAGACGTCCGCACCCGTGCGGCGACCTCGGCGCCTGAGCGCGAGGCCGGTACCGAAGGCTCCGGCCGCGGCCGCGAGCAGGAGCATCGCGTCCCCACCGGTGAACGGCAGGAACGGCTCGCTTTCTTCCTCCTCGGTGAAGGGCAGGAACGGCTCGACCGTCACGGACACCGAAGCGTCGTCTGTGTCGTTCGAATCGTCGCCGTCGTCGGCACACCGGATGACGACCACGTTCGGCATCACCGTCGTGCCCTCGGGCATGGGATCGTCGATCCGCATGGTGTAGCTCACCTGTCGGGACTCGCCCGGGGCGAGCGGACCGGGATCGGTCCACACGATCACGCCGTCGGACTCGACACCGCCGCCGGTGTCCTCGAGCGTCATGTACCGCTCGTCGTAGTCGTCGGTGATGGTGATCGCGTAGGCCGGGGTGTCCGTGGTGGTGTTGGTGTACGTGAGCGTGTAGGTCACCAGGTCGCCCGGACCGGCCTCGACCGGATCGGCCACCTTCTCGATGGCCACGTCGGTCTCCGTGAACGGCAGGAACACGACGTTCCCGAAGTCCACCGGGCCGGCCGTCGTCTCATCGCTCACGAGGAAGGAGCCCTCGCCGACCTCGTCGGGTCCGGCCGTCTGGGTCCAGCCGTCGCGCAGCTGCTCGGCCAGGTAGTACGTACCGGGCAGCACCTCGGTGAACTCGTACATGCCGTCGGCATCGGTGAAGATCGTGTCGTAGAGCACCCAGGCGCCTTCATCGTCCTGTCGGTACAGGTAGATGACCCAGTCCTCGATGCCCTCCTCACCGTCGATCGGACTCGCGTCCCACGTGCCGTCGGAATCGAGATCCTCGAACTTGTGGCCGAAGACGTAGCTCTCGTAGTCGAACGTGTTGGTCATGTCCTCCTCGATCAGCTCGCCCTCGCCCAGGTCGCTCTCGCCGAGGACCACGCGCTCGCCCTCGAAGTCGACCCACCAGACGGCCGAGGTGAGGAGCGCGCCGTACGGCACCGTCAGATCGGCGGCATACGCGCCGTCCACCGGGTCCAGTGCGAGCGTGCCCGTCACCGTGTCCGTCGTGGTCTCGGACTCGAAGTAGTAGGAGTAGTCCACGTAGTAGTCGTAACCGGCGGGCAGATCGCCGCTCAGTTCGAACGTCTTGATCGGCTGACGGTTGCCGAAGTCGCCGGCGTACTGGGCCACGTCCTCGCGGTCGCCGTCCTCGATGTCGATGGTGTCCGCCAGCGAGAGCGGGCTCGGGGAGGTGTCGCCGTCATCGAGCACGGTCGGCGCACCGGCGGTCTGATACCAGTCCGGCTTCTGGACCTCCTGCACGTAGTACGTGCCGGGGAGGACGCCTTCGAAGATGAACGACCCATCGGGGGCGACCGTCTCGAACTCGTCGACGAGCTGCCAGTACTCGCCGGATCGCTGGAACGAGATTTCGTCGGTCAGACGCGGCTCCATCCAGCGGAACAGATGGATGACGAAGCCGTCCTGGCCCTCCTCGGCCGGGATCGGCGGCTCGTCCTCGTCCCACACGCCGTCACCGTCGACGTCGTCGAACTTGTCGCCCTCGACCTCGGCGTCGTAGGTGAAGACGTTGGTGAGATCCTCATCGAGCGTCTCGGGATCGTCGACCTCCTGCAGGACGATGCGCTCGCCCCCGAAGAAGACGCCCCACTCGATGTCGCTCAGCTCGGTACCGTACGGGAGCTGCACGTCGGCGGTCAGGGTGGAGTCGCTGCTCGCGCTCCAGGCCCCGTCCTCGACCCAGACGTATCCGTCCGTGGCCTCCGAGTCGGCGTAGTCCGCCCAGAACCGGACGAAGTAGTCGTAGTCCTCGTCGAGTTCAGGCATGAAGCCGAGCTCGAACGTCTTGGTGAACAGGTTGCGGTTGCCGAAGTCGGAGGCGTCCCACGTGCGGACCGGCGGTTCGACGCCGTTGTCGCCCACCGTCTCGTCCTGCGGGGTGACCACGAACGTCTCCTCGCCGCGCTCTGTCGGACCGTCCGTCTGGATCCAGCCGGGGCGATCCCCCTCGAGCACGCTGTATGTGCCAGGCAGGAGGCCGGTGAAGGTGTATTCGCCGGGATGACCGGCGCCGGAACCGTCGCTGGTCCACGTCACCGCGTACGTGACCCAGGACGAGCCGTCATAGCGATACAGGTGGATCTGCCAATCCGGCACGGAGGGATCGGCCTGGTCCCAGCCGTCTCCGTCGAGGTCCTCGTACTTCGTGCCGTCGGCGGCACCGGAGTAGGTGAACCGATTGACGAGGTCCTCGTACATGAACTCCTCGATGTAGGTGGTCGTGCCGAGCGTGATGTCGTCACCGCGCCAGGTGGCCATCCACTCCACGCTCAGGACCTGCGTGCCGTCCGGCAGCGTGACCTCGTTGGTGTACTCGCCGTCCTCATCCTCGTCGGTGAGCGGGATCGTCATCGTGTCCACGTCACCGTCGCCCGGCTGACTCGTGCGTACCGAGGCCCAGAAGGTGGTGCCCGCCGGGACGTCGCCCTCGAAGTCGAGTTCGAACGTCTTGGTGAACAGCTGACGGTTGGCGAACACGAAATCGGACTGGCCGTGGTAGCCGTCGTAGGCGACCACCGTGACGTCGCCCGGCGCCTCCGGACCGTACGTTTGGATCCAGTCGTCCTGCAGCGTCTCGACGGCCGTGTACGTCCCGGGCAGCACGCCCGCGAAGGCGGCCTCACCATCCTCGGTGGGCTCGACCGTGTAGGTCACCCACTCGCTGCCCTCGTCCGTCTCGAACTCGCGGAGGAGCGTGATCTCCCAGTCCGTGAGCCCGGCCGTCAACTCATAGTCTCCGTCACCGTCCGGGTCCTCATACTTCCAGGCCTTCAGCGACGCGTCGTAGTTGAATGTGTTCGTGGTGTCCTCGGAGAGCACCTCACCCGAGGTCGTGCCGAGGAGGACGTCCTCCTCCCAGGTACCGTCGGAGTAGGTCGCGTACCAGCGGACCTCACCGATCGTGGTGCCCACCGGGTAGTCGGTCCCGGCGCTCGTACCGTCGCTGTCGTCGAGATCGACCGGGTCGACCGTCTGCGTGCTCTCACCGGGCTCGCGGACCTCGTACTCGACCCACAGGCCGTCGATCACGGCAGGGAATCCGCCCTCGTAGTCGAGGTCGAAGACCTTCTCGACGTCGAGGCGGCGGTTACCGAAATCGAACGTCTCGCTGACGCCGATGCACGCGCTCCCTACTGCGTCATCGCACTCGTTCTCGACCTCGAACGGCTCCGGTGACGCCTCGGTCGGACCGAACGTCTGCTCCCACGTGACCGCGCCACCCGGATCGTCCGGGTACACCCGGTCGTCGGTCTCGACCGCCTTGTACGTGCCCGGCAGCAGGCCGTCGAAGGAGTAGGAGCCGTCGAGGCCCGTGGTGGTCACGTCATATTCGCGCCAGTCGTCGGAAACGTCGTACAAACGGTAGAGCGTGATCTCCCAACCGGGCAGCCCGGTTTCGAGCAGGTTATCGTCCCACTCGCCGTCACCGTCGAGGTCGTGCCACTTGTCACCCTCGATGTCGGCGCAGTAGCGGAACTCGTTGAGCTCGTCGTCGCCGTCGA
>CAYOSP010000002.1:61283-107892 GCA_964406675.1 uncultured Eubacteriales bacterium
CGACCGAGAAGGTCGCGCCGCGGGTATCCCCGTCGAAGGTCAGCTCGAACGTCTTGGTGTACGTCTCGAGTTCGAAGTTGCCGAAATCGAACGTCTTGCTGGTGCTGTGACACTCGATGCTCACCGCACCCGCGCCCGCGCACTCGTTCTCCACCTCGAACGGCTCGGGGGACTCCTCTGTGGGGCCGAAGGTCTGCATCCAGGTGGGCACGGTGCCGGGATCGTCCGGGTACACCCGGTCGTCGGTCTCGAGCACGCGGTAGGTGCCGGGCAGCAATCCGTCGAAGGAGTAACCGCCGCCCGCGCCGGTGGTGGTCACGTCGTAGACGCGCCAATCATCCGGACCATACTCGCGCTCGAGCGTGATCTCCCAGCCGGCCATACCGGACTCACCTTGATGATCGTCCCACTTGCCGTTCGCGTTCTCGTCGTTCCACTTCCGGCCGCCGACATCCGCGCAGTACGAGAACTCGTTGAGCTCGTCGGCGCCCTCGATCGTCTCGCCCCCGGTCTCGCCGAGCGCGATCTTCAGCCCGTCATAGTGCGCGTACCAGACCACGTTGGAGATGACCGTGCCGTCGACGAGGTCGAGACCGTTCGTGTACGGATCACCGCCCGTCAGATCGAGCGAGTGGTGGGTCGTGTCGCTCGGATCGTTGGAGGGCGCGGTGTCGAACTCGACCGAGAACGTCGCGCCGCGCGTATCCCCGTCGAAGCTCAGCTCGAACGTCTTGGTGTACTCCTCCTCTTCCTGCTCTTCGTACTCGCAGTAGTAGATGGTGATGTGGCTGATCCCTTTGCCGTCGGGCGCCACGAGCCCGCTGTCCCACGTGAGCACCGAACCGGGATCGTCGCCCGGCTCGTAGTAGTCGTAGAGGTTGTAGCCCGAGCCGCCCTTGATCGCGACCGCGGTGACGTAGATACCGTTGGGCTTCGTGTTCTCCCAACTGAACGAGGTCGGCTCATCGTCTTCGTTGAATTCCGAGACCTCACCCTTGATGTCGTCGCCGAACCAGATCGTCTCCGCGTACGGCGGCTCTACCTTGGATGACTGACACCCATCGTGTGCAGCGCCTTGGGGGGTATTGCCGGACACCCAGGTGGGCTCGATGCCCCTGTCGGAGGTCTCCGAGACGACCGTGATCGACAACTCCGGCTCCTGCGGCACGAGCGTCGCCGTGACCGACCCGTCCTCCACCGACTCGTTGGAGCGATCTCTCACGTCCTTCGGCGCGGCGGGCGGCTCGTCTGCGGGTGGCGATATCCCCTCGCCCGGCACCGGTTCCTCGACAGGTTCCTCGACAGGAGGTTCGGGCGTCTCGGCGGGCGGCTCCTCGATCGCCGCCTCGTCAGGAAGCTCGGGGGCGTCCGCCGCCGGCTCCTCCATCGGTGGCTCTTCCACCGGAGGGGCCTCTTCCGGCAGACCCGGCTCCTCGGCCGGCGGCTCGGCCGGCTCCTCGGCCGGCGGATCGACCACCGGTTCCGCCGTGCCGGACGCCTCCGCCGCGCCTTCGGCCGCGACCGCGGCATCTCCTGAGGACGCGGCGAATCCGGCGAAGCCGGCCGCGGTGACGGAGAGCGCGAACGTGAGCGCCAGGTACGATGCGAGGATGCGCCACAGCGCTCTCCTCTTGCGGATCGAACGTGCCATCTTGCCCACCCCTTCTCATTAGGGACCGGTGCGTGCGGTGCGACCGACCGAAGGGGTGCAGTGAACAGCGGGGCGTAAGGATACGAACATGCTCCGCCGTGGCCGGCCGTGTCCTCCGGGATCGCCCCTAGAAACCCCGTAGAACGAAAAAAGCCGGCCACAAGGGCCGGTTTCACCACTGACTCCCCGTCGGCATAGGTGACCAGTTGTAGCCGACGGATCCACGTCTCCCACACTGCCCTGTCGGGCGGCGCACAGGTTGTCAACCCACATCGTCGACGGAGTGCTGCGAAGGAGTGCTAAAGGTCGCCGTCGGTGCTGCCGATGTACGTAGGGACAGTATACCCCCTGTTTCGGGGGATAACCACCCATGCCGAGAAACGGAGGGGCCGCTCGCTGAGCGGTCCCTCCGTCTCGCTACCCGGTGCCCTTGTGCTTCAGCTTCGTCGGTCGGCACTCCTGCGAGAGTGCCCGCTTGAACACGGTGGCCATGTCGGCGACCGGCACGATCTCCAGTTCCTCGCTCACGTGTTCCGGGATGAGCGCGAGGTCCTTGGTGTTCTCCTTGGGGATGAGCACGACGTCCACCCCCGCACGATGCGCGGCGAGGATCTTCTCCTTGAGGCCGCCGACGGGCAGGACGTGACCGCGGAGTGTGATCTCCCCGGTCATGGCGATGTCCCGACGCACGGGACAGCTCGTGAGCACCGACGCGAGCGCGGTCGCCATGGTGATGCCGGCGGAGGGCCCGTCCTTGGGGATCGCGGCGGCGGGCACATGGACGTGGATGTCGAACTCCTTCTCTATGCCTTCCGGGAGATCCAGCGCGTCGGCGTTGGCCCGGATGTAGGACATCGCCGCCTCGGCCGACTCGCGCATCACGTCCCCGAGGTGCCCGGTCAGGATCAGCTTGCCCGAACCCGGCATCTTCGTCGCCTCGACGAACGCGACGTCGCCCCCGGCCTCCGTCCACACCAGGCCGGTCGCCACGCCGACCTCGTCGTGCTTCTCGGCGAGCCCGTACGAGAACTTGTAGGGGCCGAGATACTTGTGGATGTTGCGCTCGCTCACCTTGAGCTTGTGACGCTTGCCCTCGACCACCTTGCGCGCGACCTGCCGGCATATCGCCGCGATCTGCCGTTCCAGGTTGCGGACCCCCGCCTCGCGCGTGTACCGGCGCACGATCTCCCGCAGCGCACTGTCGGCCACCTCGAGCTTGCCCGGCGTGAGCCCGTGCGCCTCGAGCTGCTTGGGCACCAGGTACTGCTTGGCGATGTGCAGCTTCTCGTCCTCGGTGTAACCGGGGAAGTGGATGACCTCCATGCGGTCCCGGAGCGCGGGCGGTATGGGATCGAGGAGGTTCGCCGTCGTGATGAACATGGTGTCCGACAGGTCGAAGGGCGTTTCGAGGTAGTGATCCTGGAACGCGTCGTTCTGCTCCGGGTCGAGCACCTCGAGGAGCGCGGCCGTCGGATCGCCCCGGAAGTCGGCGCCCACCTTGTCGATCTCGTCCATCATGAACACCGGGTTGTTGGTCCCCACCTGGTCGATGGACTGGATGATCCTCCCGGGCAGCGCTCCCACGTACGTGCGCCGGTGGCCTCGGATCTCGGCCTCGTCGCGCACACCGCCGAGGCTGATGCGGATGAACTTCCGGTTCAGGGACCGAGCGATCGAGCGGCCGATGGAGGTCTTGCCGGTGCCCGGCGGCCCCACGAAGCATAGGATCGGACCGCGCATCTTGTCGGTGAGCTCGTGCACCGCGAGGTACTCGAGCACTCGCTCCTTGACCTTCTCCAGGCCGTAGTGGTCCTCGTCGAGCACCCGCTGGGCCTCGTTCAGATCGAGCGTCTCCTCGTCCGAGGTCCGCCACGGCAGGCCCGTGAGCCAGTCGAGGTACGTGCGGATCACGCTCGTCTCCGCGGCGGCCTGCGGCATCTTCTCGAGCCGGCCCAACTCCTTGAGCGCCTTCTCCGCGGTCTCCTCGGGCATCCCGGACTCGCGGATCTTCTCGCGATACTCCTCCATCTCGGCCTGAGTCTCGTCGGCCATCCCCAGCTCCTGCTGGATGGCCTTGAGCTGCTCGCGGAGGAAGTACTCGCGCTGGCTCTTGGTCATCTGGTCCTTGACGCGGTCCTGGATCCTGGAACCGAGCTCCAGGATCTCGAGTTCCTTGCGAAGGAACCGCGCGGTGAGTTCGAGACGGTCCTTGGCGTCGAGCGCCTCGAGGATGCTCTGCTTCTCGTCCACCTTCAGGTTCAGATGGAACGCCACGAAATCGGCCAGGCGGCCCGGTTCCTCGATGCTGCCCGAGGCCATGAGCACCTCTTGGGGGATGGGCTTGCCGAGCTGGGAGGCCTTCTCGAAGTCGGACACGAGCGCGCGCATGAGGGCCTCGGTCTCGACCGTCGCGGTCGCCGCCTCCTCGATGACCTCGATGCGCGCCTTGAAGTACGGGTCGTCCTCGACGAACTCCTCGATACGGAAGCGCTGCACGCCCTCGACGAGCGCCTTGGCCGTCCCGTCGGGTAGCTTGAGCTCCTGCATGATGGACGCGACGCAGCCGATCTCGTACATATCCTCGGGACCCGGATCCTGGTTCTCGGCGTCCTTCTGGGTGACGAGCGCGACGAGATGCCCCTCGCGCATGGATTCCTCCAGTGCGGATATCGAGCGGTCGCGGCCCACGAACAGCGGCACGACGAGGTTGGGGAACAGGGTGAGATCCCGCAATGGGATCAGCGGGAGCGTATCCGGTATGGGCGGGCTCTGGTCGGTCCTGGACATGCCGGGGTTCCATCCCTTCCGAGGAGGTTGCGATAATCTGCAGGCAGTCGTAATCGTACCCGTAGGGCGCGGACGTGACATGGTGAACGCGCGAATGTCCACGATGCGCCCGCTCGAGCGCTACGGAAACCACGTGACCCCTCTCTCCTCGAGGATACGACACCCTCGGCCCGTGGCCCTGCTCGCAGGAGCCTGCGCGGTCGCGCTCGCCGGCGCGCTCGCGGCCTGCCCGGCGGCGAGCGCCCAGACCGCGGAGGACGCCGAACCTCCCCCGGGATCCCGGGTCGAGCAGGAGGTCGACGTCTCGCTGACACAGAGGAGGGTGACCGTCGACTCGTCGGGGACGTTCCGCTTCGACGTCAGGGTGGGACTCACCGCGCCCGCCGAGTACCTGGAGGTCCGCGTCCGCGTCCGCCGTCCGTGGGGCGCACTGCTCTACCAGAAGACCGAGATAGCGAACGACGTCGGAGCCGGTGCGCACACCTTCTCGTTCTCACGCACCCTCGAGGATCTGGAGGTCGGCGCCGGCCGCTACCCCATCGAGGTCCGAGTCCTGGCCACCGGCGCGGAACCGACCGAGGTGGAGGATCGGCTGCTCGTGGTGGGAGACGGCGGCTCGCTGACGGTCGCCGTGGTGACCCGGCTCTCCTACGCGCCGCTGAGGGATTCCGAGGGCCGCTTCGTGGTGGATCCGGCCCGCGAGGACTCTGGTCGGGCGGCGATCGAGGGCCTGATGGACGCGTTCGGTCCCGACTTCGGCGAGGTGGCGTTGGCCGTGCCGCCGCTCGCGATCGAGGAGTGGGCCGACGTCGCCGACGGCTTCGAGCTGGTCGGTCCCGGCGGGCTCGAGGAGGTGCCCGCGGACTCCGACGTGGCCCGACGACACGCGGCCACCCTGGAGCGCATGCGCGGCTTCGTCGACGGTCGCGACCTGCTCACCGTCCCCTACGCGGAGCCGGACCTCTCGGGCCTGCAGGTCATGGACGGTATGGAGGACCTGGACGCCCACATCGAGCGGGGCACCGCGCTGTACCGCGAACTCCTCGACGCGGAGAGCGGCAAGGGGGCCGCGGTGCTCGACGACCGCGTGCCCGTCTCGGCCCTTCCCTACCTCGACGACGTCGCCGACCACGTCCTCCTGCACCAAGGCCACCCACTGGCGGGCGAGACGAGCACGCGCGCGGACGAGACGAGCACCACGCCCGGAGCGTTCCGGCTCGAGGGCTCGAGCATGACCGGCCTCGTCGTCGACGAGGCCGTGTCCGACGCAGTGGAGCGCGGCCGGCGGGACGAGCTCGTCGACCTTTTGTTCGACCGCCTGGTCTCTGAGGACACGACCACGGGACCCGTCGTCGTGCTCGCCGAGATCGGACCGGGGCGCGACGGTCGACCGAACGCGATCGCGGGCTCGCTCCGTGTCCTCGACGAGCTCGACTGGGTGCGGCTGGTACCGACCGGAGCCGCCGCCGACGAGGCGTCGGCGACCGTGCGCCTGCCGGAGGCGATCAAGGAGACGGAAGCCCCGCTCGGGTACTGGAGCGACGTGCGCGAAGCCCGGCGGTACGCGTGGTCGCTCGTCGAGTCGCTGGGAGCGGACGACACCGACGCGCAGGAGGCGCTACAGGCCACGCTCGTCGCCGAGAGTCGCCTCTGGGCGGGTCCCGGCCAGCGATGGGGTCTGGCCGACCGGGGGCGATCCCACGCCGCGGCCTCCACACGCATCGGGTCGGACATCTTCGGCGCCGTGACCATGGAGGTCCAAGACGTCACGCTCGCGGGCCAGCAGGGGAAGGTGCCGCTCAGCATCCAGAACGGCTCCTCGAAGCGCATCGAGGTCAGGGTGCTCGTGACGGGTGACCGCGTGGAGATCGGAGAGACCGAGATACGGACGCAGCTGCTGCCCGCCGAGAACTACGTCACGATACCGGTCGGTCTCCAGGCCGCGCTCTCGGGAGACGTGGACGTCTCGGTGGTAGCGGGCAAGATCAACCTGGCCTCGGCTCAGATCCGCGTGCGTGCCTCCTACCTGGACAGATTGGCCGTCGTGGCATCGGTCGTGCTTGTTCTCGTGCTGTTGCTTCTCTACATTCATCGGAGAGTCGAACGCGCTTCGGAAGGCGGGTGACGTCCCGAGACGGGGGATCGCATTGCGCACGGTGAGTCCCATACTGAAGTGGGTGCTCGTCCTGGTGATCCTGGCGGTGCTCGTCATCGACGCCGGCTACTACATCGCGACGACGTACCGTCTGAGCGAGACCACGAGGGTGGCCGCGGTGGCCGCCGCGCAGCAGGCCTCCTTCGGTGAGGACGAGGACGCCGCCTACCGGTCCGCCGCCGAGGTCACCTCGGCGGACGACGTGGAGATCTACGGATACGAGCAGTCCGGCGACACCGTGCACCTCTGGACGGAGACGGCCCTCGACGGCACGGTGCTGCTCGGCCCGGTCCTGCAGATGCTCCAGGATCGGGATCCACCCGTCCTCCGCTACGACCTGACCCGCCCCTACGACACGGGGGCATGAGGTGCGCACCGTCGTCATAGACACGAACGTCCTGCTCTCGGACCCCGAGGCGCTCTTCGAGTATCCGGGTGCCGAGATCGTCCTCCCCGAGACCGTGCTCGCCGAGCTCGACAAGATCAAGACGTCGCGGGTCGATCCGGACCTGCGCTTCAGGGGCCGGAAGGTGAGCCGGGCGCTGTTCGACCTCTCGGAGGAAGGCAACCTCACCGCCGGCATCCCCATGAAAGGCGGCGGCGTCCTGCGTGTGGTGCCGCTCGACAAGGATTTCAACGCGCCCGACGGCTTGTCGATGCGCAACGCCGACGACCGCATCATCGCCACGGCGTTCCAGGTGTGCGAGAAGGAATGCGAGCAGCTCACCCTCGTGACGAACGATCTCAACATGCTGCTCAAGGCCCAGACGCTGGGGCTGGACGTCGACAAGCACGAGGGCGGCCTCGAGACGAGCTTCGGTCGGCGCTACATCGTGCGCCCGTTCCAGCGCTACCGGATACCGCTCGCGATCCTGGGGATCTCGCTCGCGGTCTTCGCCGCCATCGTCTACCTCGTGACCACGACCCAAGGAGGCAACGGCACACTCGCCTCGGTCCCCACGGAGTTCCGCACGGTGCTTTCCGACCAGCAGGAACGCATCCTCGACCTCAGCCTCCAGCTGCAGGAGAACCCGGCGGACCTCGATACCCAACTGCAGCTCGGGAACGAGTATTTCGAGTTGCGGGAGCGCACCGGCGATCCGGCCTACGCCGACCTGGCGCGCAAGTACTACGAGCAGTACCTGCAGGCGCGCCCGGAGGATGCGGCGGTGCGGACGGACCTCGCCATCACCTACTACGTGCTCGGCCGCACGGACCGAGCGATACAGGAGGCCACCACCGTCCTGCAGAACGAGCCGGACCACATCAACGCCAACTACAATCTCGGTATCTTCTACTGGAAGGGCCGGGGGGACTACGACGCGGCCGCCGGACAGTTCCGCAAGGTGATCGATCTGACCGAGGACGGCGACATGCGCGAGCAGGAGATCCACCAGCAGACGCTCGCGAGTCTCCAAGCGCTGGCGGAGGAAGCGGAGACGCACGGGCAGCCTATCGATGAGGACACGACGGTGGACGGGGGGACGACGTGAGCGATACCGACGAGCCGATCGAGACGAACGGCGGCGACGAGCCGATCGACGTGGCGATCATCGGCGGGGGGCCGGCGGGGTTGACCGCCGCCCTCTATGCCGCCCGCGCACGGTCCCGCACCGTCGTGTTCGAGAAGGCACTCCCGGGCGGGCAGATCGTCACCACCGATTGGATCGAGAACTACCCCGGCTTCCACGAGGGCGTCTCGGGGGCGGAGATCGGTCAGCTGATGGGCACGCACGCCGAGCGCTTCGGGGCGGAGTTCCGTACGTTCGTGGAGGTCGAGGCGGTCGATCCGACCGAGGAGCATTTCGAGCTCACCGTCGAGGGCGAGAAGCTGCTCGCCCGCACGGTGATCATCGCCACCGGCGCGGTACCGGCCAAGCTCGGGGTACCCGGCGAAGCGGAATACACCGGCCGCGGGGTCTCCTGGTGCGCCACGTGCGACGGGGCCCTCTACCGCGACAAGGTCGTGGCGGTCATCGGCGGAGGCGACGCGGCGGTCGAGGAGGCGATGTTCCTCACCAAGTTCGCGAGCGAGGTCCACCTCGTGCACCGCCGCGACGAGCTGCGCGCGACCAAGTGCATCCAGGAGGAACTCTTCGAGAACGAGAAGGTCACCGTGCACTGGAGCCGCGTGATGCACGAGATCGAGGGTGACGGGCAGCGCGTCACCGCGCTCTCCCTGGACTCCACGAAGGGCGAGGACCGGGCGCGCCTCGAGGTCGACGGCGTGTTCGAGTTCGTCGGCGTGATACCGCACAGCGACCTCGTGAGGCACTGCTGCGACATCGACGAGCGCGGCTTCATCCCGATCGATCATCGCGGCCGCACGAGTCAGCCCGGCCTGTACGCCGCCGGCGACGTGACGAACTACCCGCTCAAGCAGGTCGTCACCGCGGCAGGCCAAGGCGCCGTCGCGGCGGATGACGCCGTCAAGCGCATCGACTCCGGCGTCTGCACCATCTAGTATCCTGGTACGATCCCGGTGCGCCCGGCCGCCCCGTCGACCCCCGGCCGACGGCGGTCGCTCCAGCGGCCACCGGGCGAAGATAGGCGAAACGACATGGAGGGAACGTCATGGCCGATAGTCTCGTCACCGTCACGGATTCCGACTTCCAGGACTCGGTGATCGCGTCCGACAAGCCCGTGCTGGTCGACTTCTGGGCGCCGTGGTGCGGCCCGTGCCGCATGATGGAGCCCGCGCTCGAGGAGGTCGCCGGCGAGTACTCGGACAAGCTCACCATCGCCAAGCTCAACGTGGACGAGAATCCCGACACCGCCACCTCGTACGACGTGCTCTCCATCCCCACCATGCTCGTCTTCTCCGGCGGCGAGGTCGTGAAGAAGCTCGTGGGCGCGATGCCGAAGAAGAAGCTGGTGAGCGAACTCAAGCCCTGGCTCGAGTGATCCGAGAGGGATGAGCGTGCTCCCATGAGGATCCTCGTCATCGACGGCATGGGCGGGCGCATCGGCCAGGAGATAGTGAGCCGCCTGCGCGAAGCGCTCGGCGAGCGCGTCGAGATACTCGCGGTGGGGACGAACTCCGTCGCGACGGCCACGATGATGAAGGCCGGCGCCAACCGGGGAGCCACGGGGGAGAACGCGGTCAGGGTCACCGCCCGCGAGGCGGACGTGCTGATGGGTCCGCTCTCCGTGCTGGTGCCGGACTCGATGATGGGCGAGGTCACGCCCGTGATCGCCCAGGCACTTGCGGACTCCCCCACCAGAAAGGTTATGCTACCTCTCACTAACCCCAGGATCGACCTGGTCGGGATCACGAAGACCCCACTGCCCCACCTGATGGAAGAGGCCACCCGCATGGTGGCCGCCCTACTCGACGAGGAGGGATAGGCATGTGTGAGGTCCGAGTGATCGTGCAAGACGACGAGGGGACCGTGGTCGAGACCCTGGACGACGTCGCCACCATCGTCCCCGGCGACGATTCGCTCACCCTGGTCGACCTGTTCGGCCGTCGCCGCGCGGTGAAGGCCGACTTCAAGGAGATCCAGCTCCTCGACCACACCGTCGTGCTCACTTCGTCCGAGCGGTCCGAGACCGCACAGTCGAACGGCGCGAAGGCGACCGTCGGAGAGGAAGGAGGTGACCGGTAGTGTGTGAGAACGGGATCAACAGGCCGCAGATGCGGTTCTCCATCGGACAGGTGAACGAGACCCTCGCGCTCGCGCAGGAGTGGCTCGAGCAGCTGCACCACCTCGCCGACCACGCCCACGAGACGGAGACGAGCACGGAGCTCGCTCAAGTCACGGTGATGCTCGGGGAGGCGCGCGAGAAGCTCGAGACCGCGGCCGAGGGACTGGGCGGCAGCGCGGACACGAGCGTGAGCGTCGAGGCGGTCTAGGACCCGGCGACGAGGCCGATCCCTCTTGAGCGCCGATCCGATCGCGGGCGCGCGTCAGCGACCGCCTACGTCAGCGACTCGCCGAGCGTGGTGGCCACGAACTTGCCGTGCTTGACACCCTTGGTGCCGATGAGCGAGTCCGCGAGACGTTTGATGTCGGCGACACGACCCCTCAAGACGATCACCTCGAGACATCGGTGCTCGTTCAAGTGGACGTGCAGCGTCGTCTCGATCACCTCGTGATGGTCGTGCTGATGCCGGGTGAGTCTCTCCGAGAGATCGCTTGCGTGATGGTCATAGACGAGGGTGACCGTGCCGGCGGCCTCCATGGACTCGTCCCGCCACTCCTCCTCCACGATCGCGTCCCGCATGAGGTCGCGCACGGCCTCGCTGCGGTTGACGTACCCCTTGTCCGACGCGACCGCGTCGAACAGGTCGAGTAGCCGCTCGTCCGTCGATACCGAGAATCTCACCACTTCCGACATGCGCCGTACACCCCGCAGCCCGTCGTCGGATATCGTCGCCGGCACCCCGGCGCCCGCGTGCGCGCCACGCGCGGCGCGCGACGCATAGGGTATCACGCAACTCACACATCGTAACACGAAGCCGCCCCCTTCCGGCGAGCCGGCGAGCCGGTGACTCCACTCGACTCCTCACCGTCCGCACCACATCCTCACCGTCCGCACCAGAAAGAGACACCCCGCGGGCTCTTCACACGTCACACACGCTGGTACACTGCGAGTCATGACGCATCGTGGGATCACCGGCGCATCCGCCGACGACGGCACGTGACGCGCGCCGTCTTCACACACGTCACCGGCGTCGTCCAGGGCGTGGGCTTCCGGCCGTTCGTCTACTCGCTCGCGGAGCGCACCGGGGTCGCCGGCTGGGTCCTGAACTCCTCGGAGGGCGTGTTCGCGCACGCCGAGGGCCCCGACGAGGCGGTCGACGCGTTCGTCCGCGGTCTTCGCGAGGACGCGCCACCGGTGTCGGTGGTCGACGAGGTCGTCGTCACCGAGGTGGATCCCGAGGGACTCGACGGGTTCGAGATCCGTGCCTCGCAGGCCGTGGAGGGCGAACGAACCCTCGTCTCGCCCGACATCGCCACGTGTGCCGCGTGCGAAGCGGAGCTCGTCGACCCGGCGGATCGACGCTTCGGCTACCCGTTCGTGAACTGCACGAACTGCGGGCCGCGCTTCACCATCATCGAGGACATCCCCTACGACCGGCCTATGACCACCATGGCGGACTTCCCGATGTGCGAGGAGTGTGCGCGCGAGTACGAGGATCCGTCCGACCGGCGCTTCCACGCGCAGCCGAACGCGTGTCCCGTGTGCGGGCCGCGGCTGTTCCTCGACCCGTCGCGCCCGGAGTGGGAGTGGACCACTCAGCTCGAGACGGTCCCCCGCACGCACCGCGAGGCGCAGGCGTCAGGCGCGCGGGACGCGGCGATCCTCGACGCCGCCGCGAACGTGATCGAGGACGGCGGGGTGCTCGCGGTCAAGGGTCTCGGCGGCTTCCAGCTCGCCTGCGACGCCACCGCCGAGTCAGCGGTCGCCCGCCTGCGCGAACGCAAGCGCCGGCGCGGCAAGCCGCTCGCCGTGATGGTGCCGGACCTCGAAGCGGCTCGCGCGCTGTGCGAGCTCTCCGAGAGGGAGGAACGGCTGCTCTCCGGCACGGAGCGCCCGATCGTGCTCGCCCGGCGGCGCGTCGTCGCCGAGGGCGGCGCCACGGACGACGCGAGCGCGCCCGGGTCCGGGGTCACGTTCACGGCGGCAGACGGCATAGCGCCCTCGGTCGCCGACCCACTGCCTGAGCTCGGCATCATGCTCCCCTACACCCCGCTGCACCATCTGCTCCTGCGCCGCCTCGACCGCCCGCTCGTGATGACCTCAGGCAACCTCTCCGAGGAGCCGATCGCCGCCGGCAACGCCGAGGCGCTCGAACGCCTGGACGGCATCGCCGACGCCTTCCTCATGCACGACCGCGGCATCCACTCCCGGTACGACGACTCCGTGGTCCGCGTGCACGGCACGGTGGACGCCACCGGGGCCGGCCCGGACGACGCGACGACGGCCGATGACGCCACATCGGACGACGCGGTCGAGTCGATCCGACGCGCCCGCGGCTACGCGCCGTATCCGCTCCGCCTGCCCTTCAGGTCGGACACGGACATCCTCGCCGTCGGGCCGGAGCAGAAGCACACGTTCTGCCTCGTCACGTCGGACCTCGCCTTCGTCTCCCAGCACATCGGCGATCTCGAGAACGTGGAGACGATGGATCACCTCGAGCGCACCCTCGAACTGTACGAGCGGCTCTTCCGCGTCGAACCCGCGCTCGTCGCGCACGACCTGCATCCCGAGTACCTCTCGACCAAGTACGCGCTCACGCTCGATCTGCCGCGCGTAGGCGTCCAGCACCACCACGCGCACATCGCGGGGGTCGCCGCCGAGCACGGGATCGAGACGCCCGTGATCGGCGTCGCCTTCGACGGCACCGGCTACGGGACCGACGGCCACATCTGGGGCGGCGAGATCCTGGTCTCACGCTGGGACTCGTTCGACCGTTTCGCTCACCTCAAGGAGGTGCCACTCCCCGGCGGAGCGGCGGCGGTGAAACGTCCCGCGCGCATGGCGGTCGGGGAGTTGCTCGGCTTGGAGCCGGAGTTGCTTGCACACCCCGGTGCGGAGCCACTGAGAGAGCGGCTCGCCGACGGAGAGGAGCGCGTGCTGCGCGAGATGGTACAAGGTGGGGTGAACTGCCCGCCCACGAGTTCGATGGGTCGGCTGTTCGACGCGGCGGCGGCGCTCGCGGGGGTGCGCGACGACGCGCGCTACGAGGGACAGGCCGCGATCGAGTTCGAGGCGCTCGCCGATGCGGACGCACGGGGCGCATACCGCTTCGAGCTCACCGGCGACTCGCCGGTGCTCATCGATCAACTCCCCGTGCTCGAGGCGGTGCTCGACGACATCGCGGCGGGCACCCCGGTCGGAGCGATCTCCGAGCGCTTCCATCGCGCGGTCGTGGACCTGGTGGTGCGCGTGGCCGGTTCGGCCGCCGACGCCGCCGGGGTGCGCCACGTCGCGCTCTCGGGAGGCGTGTTCATGAACCGTCGCGTCCGTGACGCCGCCGTCGCCGCGCTGCACGCCTCGGGACTCTCGCCGCTCACCCACCTCGGCCTTCCGTCCAACGACGGAGGAGTGTCGTTCGGACAGGCGGTCGTGGCGTGGAGTAGGCGTTCTGAGATATAAATGGGATTCGTACGCTTGAAAGGAGGTCACCGATATGTGTCTGGCCATCCCGGCCCAAGTGAAGTCGATCGGTGAACACCGTATGTCCGAGGTCGACATCATGGGTGTCTCGCGCACCGTGTCGCTCGACCTGGTACCCGACGCCGAAGTGGGAGACTACGTGCTGGTCCACGCCGGCTACGCCATCCAGGTGGTCGACGAGGAGTTCGCGAAGGAGACGCTCGAGCTGCTCGAATCTCTCGATCTCACCGAGGAGGAGACGCCGCCCGCGGACTCGCCCGCGCACGCGCCCGAAGCGCCGTCCCAGGCGACCGCCGACGATCCCTCCAAGGCCTGATCGCATGCAGATGAAGCATCAGAGCGAGTTCCGGGACCCGGTGCTCGCCAAGCGGCTCATCGACAAGATCCAACAGGTCGCGGACAAGCCCATGAAGCTCATGGAGGTCTGCGGCACCCACACCATGGCCATCGCCAAGCACGGCCTGCGTGACGTCATGCCGGAGAACGTGGGCCTGCTCTCGGGCCCCGGCTGCCCGGTGTGCGTCACGGCCAACGCCGATATCGACACCGCCATAGAGATGGCGCGTCAGGACGGCGTCGTGCTCGCCACGTTCGGCGACATGATGAAGGTCCCCGGCTCGTACTCCTCGCTCGCCGAGGAGAAGGCCGAGGGCCGCGACGTGCGGGTCGTCTACTCCCCGCTCGACGCGCTCGAGATCGCCGAGGAGGAACCGGACAAGCACGTGGTCTTCCTCGGCGTGGGGTTCGAGACGACGGCCCCGGCGGTGGCCTCCGCCATGCAGACCGCCAAGCAGCGGGGGCTGCGGGACTTCTCGGTGCTGTCGCTGCACAAGACCGTCCCGTACGCCCTCAAGGCGCTCGTGGACGATCCGGACGTGCAGATCACCGGGTTCATCCTCCCCGGGCACGTGTCCACCATCATCGGACTCAAGCCGTACCGCTTCCTCGCGGAGGAGTACGGGATCCCCAGCGTGATCGCCGGCTTCGAGCCCATCGACGTGCTGCAGACCATCTGGATGCTCGCCCAGCAGATCCACGAGGGCAAGGCCGAGGTGGAGATCGCCTACAAGCGCGGCGTGATGCCCGAGGGCAACCGCGCGGCGCTGCAGCGCATCGAGGAGGTCTTCGAGCCCTCCGATTCCGAATGGCGAGGCATCGGCGTCATCCCGAACACGGGGATGGCCGTCTCCGACGACTACGCCGACTTCGACGCGCTGCGTCGTGTGCCGGTCACGCCGCCCGAGCCGCGCGAGATCCCCGGCTGCCAGTGCGGCGACGTCCTTCGCGGCGTGGTGCTCCCGTTCGAATGCAAGCTCTTCGCGAAGGGCTGCATCCCCGAGCACCCGATCGGCCCGTGCATGGTCTCCTCCGAGGGCTCCTGCGCGGCCTACTACCGCTACACCGACTACGGCAGGGAGTGACTATGCGCCAGGACACCATCCTGCTCGCCCACGGAAGCGGCGGGCGGATGATGAAGGAGCTCATCGAGGAGGTCTTCCTGGAGCGCTTCGACGACGAAGTGCTCCTGCGCATGGACGACGCGGCGGCCCTACCCATGGACTCGGCCCGCATCGCCATGAGCACCGACACCTACACGGTGAGCCCGCTGTTCTTCCCCGGCGGCGACATCGGGCGTCTCGCCGTCTGCGGGACCGTCAACGACGTGGCTACCTCCGGCGCCGAGCCGCTCTACCTCTCCGTGGGATTCGTGCTCGAAGAAGGTCTGAGGGTCGACGAGCTGCGGCGCGTGCTCGTGTCGATGGCCGAAGCGGCCGCGGAAGCGGGCGTGAGGATCGTCACGGGCGACACCAAGGTCGTCGAGAAGGGCCACGGCGACAAGATGTACGTGAACACCGCCGGCGTAGGCTCGCTCCCCGACGGCCTCGACCTCTCCGGCTCCCACTGCGAGCCCGGAGACAAAGTCATCGTGTCCGGCACGCTGGGCGACCACGGCATCGCCGTCGTCTCCAAGCGACAGGGCCTCTCCTTCGCCACGGACATCGAATCCGATGCGGCGCCGCTGAACCACCTCATCGCCGAGGTCGTCCAGGCGGCGCCCGGCGTGCGGTGCTTCCGAGATCCCACCCGGGGCGGCATCGCGTCCACGCTCAACGAACTCGCGGAGGCCTCCGGGGTCACCATCGAGGTCGTCGAGGAGGACGTCCCCGTGCGCGACCAGGTGCGCGGAGCCTGCGAGATGCTCGGCTACGACGTCTTCCAGGTCGCCAACGAGGGGAAGATGATCGCGGTCGTCCCCGCCGAGGAGACGGACGCCGCCCTCTCGGCGATGCGTCGCGCTCCCTACGGCGAGGACGCCGCCGTCATCGGCGAGGTGCTCGACGAGGCCAAGGGCCGCGTGTACGTGCGGACCGACTTCGGAGCCCGCCGGATCATGGACATGCTCGTCGGCGAACAGCTCCCCCGTATCTGCTAGCGAGCGAGCGCCGTCGGGCATCCGCTGATGGTCATACGCTCGCGTACATCCGCAGACCGCAGGCTCGGCGCAGGCTCGGATCGCCCTGACCTTCGCCGCCCCCGATCCCTGCACCGAGATATCCTCGTCGGGACTGGCCCACGTACGCGCTTTCGGGTAGTACAGTAACGACACTCGACCGATACCGGGGGGATGCGAGCATGCCGATCATCGACCAGCTCGAACGAGCCGATGCCGTCGCCCGTCTGTGGGCGAAGGACCCGTCGCTGTTCACCACCGACGACGCCGGCGCCCGCAGGATCGAGGATCGACTGGGCTGGCTGGGCCTGGCGGGATCCACCGGCCCGGTGATCGAGGAAGCGGACTCGCTCGGCCGCGATATGCAGGCGGGGGGCATCCGAGACGTCCTCCTGCTGGGCATGGGGGGCTCCTCGCTCGCTCCTCTCGTGCTCACGCGCATCCTGCCCGCACGGGACGGCGCGCCCCGTCTCACCGTCCTGGACACCTCCTCCCCCGAGGCCGTCGCCGAGGTACGGGAGCGCGTCGATCCCGCCTCCTGCGCATGCATCGTCGCGAGCAAGTCGGGGGGGACCATCGAGCCGAACTCGCTGTATCGGGTGTTCCGTGAGTGGATCGAAGGCGCGGTGGACGAGGACGAGGTCGGCGAGCGATTCATCGCGATCACCGATCCGGGCTCTCCGCTCGAACGACTCGCACGAGACGACGGGTTCCGCAGGGTGTTCACCACGCCGTCCGACGTCGGGGGCCGCTACTCCGCACTCACGGCGTTCGGTCTGGCTCCGGCCACCATCTGCGGGGTGGACACGAGCGCCGTCGCCGAACGCGCCGTGCGCATGGAGCAGGAGTGCCGAAAGCCCGAGGCGGTCAATCCAGGCGCCCATCTGGCCGCCTGGATGATGTCCGCGTACCACTCCGGCAGAGACAAGCTCACACTGGCCGCCTCGGATCGCCTTCGCCCTCTGGGACTGTGGATCGAACAGCTCATCGCGGAGTCGACGGGCAAGTCCGGCAGGGGCCTGGTCCCGATCATCGAGCAGGAGCCCGATCCGGATGCGGACTACGGCTCCGACCGCATGCTCGCCGTGCTCAGACTCGCCGACGACGACGGGATGGAGCGCCTCGCGACAGCAGAGCGCGGACCCCTACCGTGTATCGACCTCGTCCTCGACGACGTGTACGACCTCGGTGCCGAGTTCGTCCGCTGGGAGGCGGCCACCGCACTGCTGGGCCACCTCATGGGGATCGATCCTTTCGACGAGCCCAACGTGACCGAGGCCAAGCAGAAGACCGCGAGCCTCCTCGACGGCGAGATCGCCGCACCGGAACCCAGCGTGCAGGTGGACGGCTTCGCGGTGACCTACGCGACGCCGCTCGGCGAGCCCGATACCCCTGACACGCTCGCCGCGGCGCTCGCGGCGCACGTTGGCTCCCTCGCTCCCTCCGACTACCTCGCGGTCCTCGCCTACCTCCCTGAGGACGAGGATCTGCTCGGACCCCTGCGCTCCGCCGTCCTGGACGTGTCCCGCGCCACGATGCGCGCCGCCACCCTCCAACTCGGGCCCCGGTATCTCCATTCCACCGGCCAGCTGCACAAGGGCGGCGCCGACCGCGGCGTCTTCATCGTCGTCACCGCCGCGGAGGGCCCGGACGTGCCGGTCCGCGGCGAGTCCTACACCCTCCGCAGGCTCATCCGCGCGCAGGCCGACGGCGACATGGTCACGCTCGCCTCGCACGGACGGCGCGTCGCCGGCGTCGAGATGCCGGAGGCGTCGTCCGAGCACGTCCGCCGTCTCGCCGAGGCCCTGCGCCTGGCCGCGGGGATCGCGTAGGGACCACCTCGCAGGGCACGGACCGGGTCGGGCTGAGACCGGACGTAGGAGGCCCGGCGCCACCTTCCGGTGACACCGGGCCTTCTCGACCCCTCAGGGCCTTCGGCCGTCAGGCCGAGTACGTGATACCCGCTCCCTACTCGCTGGGAGTATCCGCTCCCGCCTGGAACAGGCTGCTCTGCTTGTCGAGACCGAGCTCCTTCTCGTACCGCTCGTGCGCGGTACCGTGGATGCGCATCCAGACCTCGTCCACGTTCTTCGGCAGCTGCCCGTCGATCTTGCTGATCACGATGATCGCGATCATCGCGAGCGGGAAGCTGAACAGCGTCGGGAAGGTCAGGCTGGAGAAGAAGCCGAGCAGACCCTCCGAGCCGTAGATCGGGGACACCTCGAGCGCGCGCAGCACGTTGAGCAGGATGATGATCAACGCGCTGCCGCCGCCCGCGACGATACCGGCCACCGCGCCGCGTTCGGTCGTGCCCTTCCACCAGATACCGGTGAGGAGCAGCGGCACGAACGCCGAGGCGCCGAAGGCGAAGGCCCAGGTCACCATCATGGCGATGAGCGCCGGGTACGCCGTGTTCAGACCGGACGCGGGGATGCCGAGTCCGATAACGAGCGCCAGGAAAGCGAAGAACACGACCGCGCCCTTGGCGACGGCGACACGCTTGACCTCCGGAGCGTCCGGGTTGATGTACTTCTCGTACACGTCGTGGCCGATCGCGCCGGCGGCCGCGATGAGCAGGCCGGCCAGCGTGGAGAACATGGCCGCGAACGCGCCGGCCGCCACGATGCCGAGCAGGATCTCACCGCCGAGATACTGGGCGATCGTCGGGACCAGCTGGTCGGAAGACTTGAGCAGGCCGCCGACGTAGTCGGCCGTGGCCGGGAGCGTCTCACCGGCCGCGTACGCGTCCTTGAACAGGACCCGGCCGGCCAGACCGGCGATCGGCGACAGGATGTAGAAGACGCCGATGAACACCAGCACGTAGAAGGTCGAGCGGCGAGCCGCGGACCCCGACGGGTTGGTGTAGTACCGGTTCAGGATGTGCGGCAGCCCCGCCGTACCGAGCACGAGCGCCAGCACCATCGAGAACTGGTCGAACTGGTTGTAGCGATGACCCGGCTGGTTGAAGAACTGTGCGTCCTCCGTGCCGAGCAGCGCGTTCTTGAGCTCGTGCAGCTTGTTGGTCGCCGGCACGAGCACGGCGATCTCCTCGTCGGGCGCGGCGCCCTCGAGTTGCGCCTCGACCTCGGCGAAGTCGGCCGCCGGCATGGAGTACTCGACCCTCTCCATCAGCTCCGCGTCCGTCTGCAGTTCCTCCGCGGTCACGACCGACGGCTGTACCATGGGATCCTCGGAGGCATCCGCGAGCGCGCCGGGGTAGCTGAAGCCCTTGCCGAACACGAAGATGACGATCAGCGACATCGCGAGCGCCAGCCACCAGAACTGGATGATCTGGTTGAGCGTGGTGCCCTTCATCCCGCCGACCGCCACGTAGATCATGATGATCGCCGCGACCACGACCACGCCCGAGTTGTACGGGCTCAAGCCCAGGATGCCGGCTCCGACCAGGACGTCCCACGTCTGGCCCGCGCCGTACATCTGCGGGGCCATGTAGAACAGGCACGTCGCGATGACGCCGACGACCGCTATCAGACGCATGCGGTTGGTGCCGAACCTCCCGTACACGAAGTCCGGGACCGTGTACTCGCCGAACCTCCTGAGCGGCGACGCGATGAACAGCACGACGACCATGAAGCCGCCCGCGAATCCCGCCGCGTACCACACGCCGTCGAGGCCCGAGGCGTACACCGCCGCCGCGACACCCAGGAAGGAGGCCGCGGACAGGTAGTCACCGGAGATCGCCGAGGCGTTCGCTATGGAACCGACCTTGCGTCCGGCGAGGTAGAAGTCGGCCGTCGTACGCGTGAAGCGGCGTGAGAAGACCGACAGCGCGATCGTCAGCGATACGAGGATGATCACCAGGACGATCGCGAGTGTGTTCAGACCCATCGTGTTACCTCCCTCCTATCCTTGTCCCTCTTGCTTGAGCTTCTCTTCGGCCATGTGTGCGAGCTCGTCGTCCAGATCGTCCGCCTTCTTCGCGTACGTCCACGCCATGCCCCACAGGAAGAAGTAGTAGATCAGGCCGATGAACAGGTAGTTCGCGGTGAAGCCGCCCCATATCTCCGTCTTCCACCAGGCTTCCACCCAGTTCGTCAGAGCGGGGACGGCGAGCGTCACCGTGAAGAATACCGCCGCGAACGTGAAGCTGAGCTTTCGCTGCTTCTTGAACACGAAGTCGACGCTCTCGATGGTGTCGACGTGCGCGCCGTGTCGTCGTTCACCGGCCGCGGTGGCCGGCGCCGCCTCTGCATTGTTCGCCATCAGTCACACCTCCTTCGCGGGTTCAGTCGGCCTTGACGACCATGACGGGTACGTCCGCGGCCTTCGCGACCGTCTCGGCGATGCTGCCGAGCGCGATACGCTTGAGACCGGTCCGTCCGGTGTCTCCCATGACGATCAGGTCACAGCCGGATTCGGACGCGGTCGCGATGATGCGCTTGGCGACACCGCCCCGCACGACCTCCGCGTCACAGTCGACGCCGTTGCGCTCGCACATCGTCTTCGCGATGGCGAGGCCCTTGACCGACACATGCACGCCTTCGTACACGTCCTCGGCCTCGATCTCGTCGGGCAGCTCGAGCTGTTCGATCCCCGTGTCGACGTAGATCGCCTTGACCTTCGAATCGAAGGTCTTGGCCATCATCACCGCGTACTGTGTCGCGATGACTGCCGGTTCCGATCCGTCGACGGGTAGCAGGATCATGTCGATGTCGAAGCACACCTCGTCGATGTCCCCGAACTTGACGTCCTCTGCCGCTCCCTTGATGCAGACCTTCAACGCGTTCACCTCCTCGCAGGGCGAAGACCGCCCATCAGCGACGTTTCCAAGGTTCACGTTAGGCCCTTTGGGAGCACTTCCGAAGAGCGATGGGCTCCAACGCGGGACTGCGTCGGTCAGAGGTGCGGCGAGAGCGGCGAGCGGCGGCAGAACGGGGCTTGACCTGCGATGATACCGCTCACCGACCATAAGACCCCGTTCACGGGCCTCCACGGCCGTTCGCCCTCTTCGAGAGGCGTCCGCTGGGCGGCGCCGCGCGGAGACGGCGCCGACCAGCTTCAGAGTCCCAGCGCCTTCTTCACCCGCGGCACCCTGCGCCGCGACACCGGCACCTGGGTCCCCTCCACGTCCGTGAGGGTGAGGAGCATGGTCCCCCCGTACATCGGCACGACCTCGCTCACCTTCTCCAGGTTCACCAGGAAGCGCCGGTGCACCCTGAAGAAACCGTTGGGCTCGAGCTTCTTCTCGAGATTCGCGAGCGAGAACGTGGACAGGTATCGTTCGGCGGCGGTGTGCATGTAGGAGTAGTCGTCCTTCGCCATGATGTAGAAGACGTCGTCCGCGTCCAGCAGCAGCTTCTTGCCGGCCTTCTCGACGGGGATGCGTTCGACGCGAGGGCCCTTCTCGGCCGTCACGGCCGGCTTCAGGCGACCCACCGCCTGCTTGAGGCGATCCAACTCGACCGGCTTGACGAGATAGTCCGTGGCGGCCACCTCGAACGCCTTGACCGCATGCTCGCTGTAAGCGGTGACGAAGATGATCGCCGGCTGATCCTCGAGCTCGCCGAGGCTCTCCGCCAGCTCGATACCGTCGAGGCCCGGCATGTCGACGTCGAGGAACACGACATCGTAGGGCACCGCCTTGATCAGCTGGAGCGCCTCGTTCGCGCTGGACGCCTCGCCCACGATCTCGACGCCCCCCGCCTCCTCCAGGAGGTAGCGAAGCTCCGAACGGGCCGGGGCCTCGTCGTCACATACGAGCGCTTTGAGGACCATGCCTCACCTCGTTCGAGCGTTCGCCGAGCGCGATCCTCACCGTGACCCTCGTGCCCCCCTCGGGAGCGTTCTCCACGGTGAGTCCGCTGTCGTGACCGAAATGACCGCGCAGGCGCTCCTGCACGTTGTTGAGCGCGATACCGAGCCCGGAACCGAAACCCGGCTCCAGGACGTGCGGGAGACGCGCCTCCGGGATACCGACTCCGTCGTCGGTGACCGTGATTATAGCGCCCGACGTCGTCCGCTCCGCGACCACCCGCACGGTCATCGGGCCGTCGGAGTCCATCCCGTGCTTCACCGAGTTCTCCGCGAGCGGCTGGAGGATGAACGAGGGCACCCGCAGCTCCCGCAGTGCGTCCGGCACGTCTTCCTCGTAACGGAGCCGATCCCCGAACCTCCCCTGCTCCAGGTGGACGTAGGTGCGCACGTATTCGAGCTCCCGGCCGAGGGCGACGAGGTCCTCGGCGTTCTCCAGCATGCGGCGGTAGAAGCGGGCGAACTCCCTGAGCAGGTGCCGCGCGCGCGCCGCGTCCGTGCGGATCAGCATCGCGACGGTGTTGATGGTGTTGAACAGGAAGTGCGGATTGATCTGCGACTGGAGGGCCTTGAGCTCCATCTGGTGGGCGAGCTCGGTCTGCCTGTCCAGTTCCGAGAGCTCCAGCTGGGTCGACAGGAGTTTCGCCAGTCCCTCGACCATGGTGACCTGGGTCTCGTTGAGGAGTCGCGGCGTACTGTAGTAGAACTTCAGCGTCCCGCACGGCCGGCCGCGCATCTCGAGCGGCACCACGATGGCCGCCCTGAGCAGGCATCCCGGCTCGGGGCAACCGATCTCCTCCTTGCTCGCGAGGATGGCGACCCGTCCCTCGGTCACCGCCTCGCGCGTGGCGCGCGTGATGATGGGCCTCCCCGGACGGTGGTGGTCCTCGCCCAGCCCCGCGAAGCCGAGGACCATCTTCGTATCGGTGATCGCCACCGCCGCCGCCTCGCTCTCCCGCAGCGCGAGCCGGCACACCGCGTCGGCGCTCTCCCGGTCCAGACCGCGGCGCAGGTGCGCCAGCGAAGCGTCCGCGATCTCGAGGATGGCGTGCGACTGCCGGGCCTTCAGGTGATCCGGTCGCGTCACCACGCGAGCCACCACGCTGCCCACGGCGACGAGCGCGAGCGCGCCCACCGCCGTCTCGAACACCGGGCGGGGCAGGTCCAGGAACACCTGGGCGGCGACGACCATGCTGAGGCTGAGGACGGCGACGGCGAGCGCCCCGTCGATGATCGCCCTATGGAGCGGGTTGCTGAGCATGGTCCCTCACAGGCCGAGGATCCTTCAGGTCCCTCACCGGTCAAGCTTATCGGAATCCAGGAGGAGGAGTCGCCCCGGACGACGACCCAGCCCGACCGCCCGGTACAGACGCTTCGCGGCATGGTTCTCGGCCTGGGTGCACAACGACAGCCGCGTCGCGCCCGCCCGCGCCATCTCGGTCGCGGTCGTCTCCACCAGCGTGCGCCCCCACCCCTTCCCACGCGCGTCGGGATCCACACCGAGCCTGCCGAGCGTCCCCACGGATCCGTCCACCTCGAACAACGAGAAGCCCCACGGCCTGCCGCTCACCTCGAGGACCAGAGCCCCGCCCTCTCTCAGCCGGCGCTCCACGACGTCGATGTCGTACCGCCAGAACTCCTCGAAGCAGCGCGCATCCAGGCGTGCCACGGCATCGAGATCCCCGGGGGCCGCCCGTCGGACGCGTACCGCCCGCCGGATGCCGACCGTCTCGGCGTCCGGCGGCACACCGGGCAGCGGCAGGCGGGACGCGTACCTCACGATGCGCTCCCGGACCCGCATCCCCGCGCGCCGATAGGGCGCGGCCTGCGTCGCCGACAGCAGCGGGCTGACGAGCGAGCCGAATCCCCGCTCGCGAGCGACGCCGCCGACGCGCCGGAGCATGTCGGGGACCTCGCCGGGCCGGCACCAGATCCCGCGGATCGCGAGGATGTCGAGGTGACGACGCCACCGCTCCACCACCGCCACGTCGCCGACAGGCCCCACCACCACCCGCCACGGCGCCTCGGCGTGGAAGCGGAGGAAGTCGGCCTCATCCTCGAAGGCGTGGGTCTTCGCCAGCGCCCGTCCCAGCCGGCACAGTGTCTCCTCGTCGGGGACGCGACTCTCAGGCACCGGGCACGACCCCCGACTCCCACACGATCAGCAGCAGTCCCGCGAGCCCCATCAGGACGGCGAACCCCGTCCGCGCCTGCCGCTCGCGCGCCGCGGCCGCGATACGCGCCCCCACGAGCGCACCGGGGACGACGCCCACGGACAGCGCGAGCGCCAGCGGGACGTCCACGTTGCCGAGCGCGTGATGCGCCACGGTGCCGGGCACGGCGAGCAGGACGACGGCGACCAGGCTCGTCCCGATCGCACGCTTCGTGCGGTACCCGAAGAGCACCGACAGCGCGGGCACCATGAGGGACCCGCCGCCCAGCCCGAGAAGTCCCGAGAACAGTCCCACCACGACGCCCAGCAGCGCCAATCGGATCAGTGGGGCGTCGCCGGACGACCGGGCCAGGGGGGCGCCGTCGGTCCGCACCGCGACGGGGTCGGGAGGCTCGACGGGCTCCGAGGCGTGCAGAGCCATCCGCACCGCCGCGACGACGATCACGGCGCCGGTGATCACGAGGACGACGTCGCCTCCGATGACCGTGGCGAGCACCGCTCCGCCCACCGCCGCGGGCATGCCGGCGGCCCCGAGCGCGAGGCCCCCGGGCACGTCGGCCAGCCGCCTGCGTGCGTGACCGAACGCGCCCACCAGCGCACCGGGGATCATCACGAACAGCGGGGTGCCCACCGCGACGAGCTCCGGATAGCCGAGGATGAGGCGGATGGCGGGGGTGGTGAGGAAGCCGCCCCCCACCCCGAACTGGCCGGAGAGGACACCCGACACGAGCCCCACGACGGCCTCCATGAGCCGCTGCGTCAGCGCGTCACCCACGACCGACGCTCGGGAACCTCCCGGTGATCGCCGAGCGGTCCACGCGCCGCTCACCGAGCAGGAGCGGCTTGAGTGCGACGTCGTCCCACAGGCGCTCCATCATGATCGGCCATCGGCGCTGGAACGCGAAATAGTCCCGGCAGTGTCGCTCGGCGTACGCGGGGATGTCGCGCACGATGGACCGCACCACCTTGAGATAGGTGCGCGGGTCGCGTCCGGACAGCGCGCGGAGCAGGCCGGTCACGGAGGCCCTCCAGCTGATCGCGGAGCCGATGAAATCCCCGGGATACGGCGCGAGACTCTTCGCCGAGACCTGGCGCAGGTCCACCTGCGACTTGGCGAACTCGAGCTTGCGGTGCTCGTAGATGAAGCGATACACGTCCTGACGGAATCCCAGCGCCTCGCTGGAGACCGGCGGCGGATCGTGCACGATCGACCACTCGTTGTCGAGGAACACGTCCGCGCCGTGCATCCGGGCGTTGATGACGTAGTCGAGATCCTCCCCGCGGGTGATCCAGGGATCGAAGGAGACGTTCACGTACATGTCGCGGTGCAGCGCCATGCACCCGCCGAACGCGAGCGCCGTCGGCCGCAGCCTCCGGGGGGCTCGCACCACTGAGAGCGCCGCGTTGTACGCGTCCGTCTGGCGCCACAACACATCCGACCAGTGCCTCTCACACCGGATCCGGTATTCTCCCGCCCGGTCGACATAGTAGCCGCTCTTCGCGAGGACCGGCATCCCGTCGATCTCCTCGCCCAGGCCGAAGAGCGCGCGCTCGACGAAGTCCTCCTCGTCGACGACCTGGTCGTCGTCGACGAACACGACCGCCTCCCTGCCGAGCGCGGCCGCCACCACCAGACCGACGTTGCGCACCGCCCCGTAGCCGAGCAGCGAGACGCCCTCGACCATGTCGGCGAACTCGAGCTGCTCCAGCCTTCTGTGCAGCGAGCTCATCTCGGCGGCGCCGAACACCATCCCATCGAGAGCGGGGAAAGCGGCGAGGAGATCGCTCACGCGCTCCTCGGCCTGGTCCTCCAACGACGGGTCGTCGGCGGCGACCACCACGACGACCTTGCAGTCGCCGCAGGTCCGCTCGACGGACGCGAGGCATTCGGGAAGGGTACCGTCCTCCGACACGGGGGTCGGATGGTCGTAGACGTTGAGCAGCCTGTCCTCGACGCGTCCGCGCCGTCTCGTCCAGAAGGTCGGGATGATCACACAGGGATCCATGCACACACCCATCGGGCCGATCGACAGCAGTGCGCCGCCCCGGCAGCGGCCTCTCCGATGATACCGCTACGCCCCGCCGGAGCGCATGGGGATGTCGAGATCCTCTCCGCAGGACACGCATCGACCGTGCTCATCGATGCCGGCGGTATCCACGGAGTACCGGTCCCGCCGGATGACCACCCTCTCGCAGGACGGACAGGACGTGTCCTCGGTGCCCGGATCGGAGACGTTGCCGAGGAACACGTTGCGCAGGCCCGCCGCCAGACCGATCTCGCGAGCCCGGCGCAGACGCTCGATCGGGGTCGCCGGCACGTCGGAGAGCTCCAGGTAGGGAAAGAACCGGGTCACGTGCCAGGGGGTCGAGGGGCCGAGCTCGTCGTGCATCCACCTCGCGACGGCCTCGAGGGTCTCCTCGTCGTCGTTGTAGCCGGGCACCACGTTCGTCACCACCTCGACATGCATGCCGTGATCGCGCTCGGCCGAGACCGCGCTCTCCAGGACGGGCGCCACGTCCGGCACCCTGCACAGTCGGCGATAGGTCTCGTCGTCCATGCCCTTCACGTCCACGCGCCACACGTCGATGACCTCTCCGTAGCGCTCCATCGACTCGGGGGTGGCGTACCCGTTGGTGACCATCACCGTGTACAGGCCTGCGGCCTTGGCGAGGCGAGCCACGTCGAGCACGTACTCGATCCACACGATCGGCTCGTTGTACGTGAACGCCACGCCCGCGCAGTCGTGCTCTTCGGCGAGCCGGGGGACGTCCTCCGGGGGGAGGAACGAGAGGGATCCGTCATCAGGCTTCGCGCGGCTGATCTGCCAGTTCTGGCAGTGGAGGCACTTGAGATTGCAGCCCACGCTCCCGAGCGAGAGCGCGCGCGTGCCCGGCTGGAAGTGGTACACGGGCTTCTTCTCTATCGGATCGGCCGCGATGGAGGACACGAGTCCGTACGTGAGCGCCGCGAGCGTCCCTCCACGGTTCTCTCTGACGCCGCATACTCCGGTGTGTCCGTCTGAGATGAGACAGCGGAACGGACAGACCGCGCATCGGACACGGTCCCCTTCCGGCGTCCACAGGATCGCTTCGTGCATCGGGTCACCCCTCTAGCCCGGGGCGATCCGCACCTGGTCCCGCCCCTTCTGCTTGGCCGTGTACAGTGCTCTGTCGGCTGCGTCCATCAGCGCGGTCCCGCTCGCGATCTGGTCGCTGACCGACGCGACGCCGACGGACGCGGTCACCGCGATGTGCTCTTGATACCCACCTTCCGCAGATGGGACCTGCAGGGCGTCGACGCCCGCGCGCAGCTTCTCGGCGGCCGCGTAGGCGTCGGTCTTGGCGGTCCCCGGCAGGATCACGGCGAACTCGTCGCCGCCGTAGCGCGTGGGGATGTCGGTCGCGCGCACGTCGTCGCGCAGGAGCGAGCCGACGGCCGCGAGCACCCGGTCGCCCACGAGGTGACCGTGCCGGTCGTTCACCTCCTTGAACGCGTCCAGATCGAGCATCAGCAGGGAGACCGGCGTCCCGTAGCGCACGTAGCGCGCGAACTCGTCGGCGAGGCGGTCCTCGAACACCCGGCGATTCCAGAGCCCGGTGAGCGCGTCCACCGTGGCGGCCTCGCTCAGGCGTTCGATGGTCCGGTCCAGACGACGCCGCTGCATCGGGAAGCACATGCGCCACGTCGAAGCGCCGCGGAAGATCGCCATCGCGTGCTCGACACACGTCTCGTATCCGCAGGCCCCGCAGTCGAGATGGTCCGCATGCGTGGCGAACCCGCCCTCCGCGAGCACCGCCTTCAGCTCCTCGGCCTTCGGCGTGGCGGACGCGACGGGCGCCCGGCGGAAGGTGCGGACGATCTCGACCGGCGGGAGGTGCTTGAGCAGAGCGGGAGCTCCCACGTCCGGGTCGGTCGTCCTGTCGCGCTCCTCCATCTCTATGTTGCGCTTGCTCCACACCGACGCGTCGCGCCCCACCGCGGGGCCGTCGATGCACCCGTCACATTCCAGCACGTCGATGATCCGCGGCGCGGTCTCGCCCTGCTCGATCGCGGAGAGGACGCGGTCGAGCTCCTCCACCCCTCTGCCGACGAAGACGTCCCGCGAGGTGCGCGGGTAGCCGTCCATGGTGCGCCTGGGGAAACCGTCCGTGAGGGAGAGCTCCTTCAGCGGTCGCGGGCGCCTCGATCCGGCAGCAGCGACGCTCAGCGCGACACCGCCCACGCCGTCCATGAGATCGCGCAGTTCGTCGAGGCCGATCACGATATCCACCTTACGGGCCACGGCGGGATCCTCGATCTCGTCCTTGCGCGCCCAGCAGGGACTCGCGTACACGACGGCGGTCTCGGGCGGGTACACCGACCTGATCAGCGCGGCCTGCGCCACGTACGGAGGCACCACCGGCGCGAGCGCCTCGGTCAGCGAGGGATGGAATCGGCGCACCCACTCGACCACGACGGGACAGGTCGAGCGGATGACCGGCAACCCGGAATCCCGTGCGAACGACTCGTCGTAGGCGCGCGCGACGAGCTCCTCGCCCAGCAGGGTGCTCTCGACCGCGCAGAACCCCATCGCCTCGAGCGCCGCCTCGGTCTGCGACGGCTTCATCGGATGCAGGGCGGCCACGGATTCGGTGGCGAGCAGCGCGACCACCGGCCGCCCCGTAGAGAGCAGGCGCAGGACCGCGTCGGTGTCGTCCCGGACGCTCAGCGCGTGATGACCGCAGGCGGTCACGCAGCGGCCGCAACGCACGCAGCGCTCCTCGATCACGCTCGTATGGCCGTCGGCGATGCGGATCGCCTTGGAAGGGCAGTGACGCACGCAGCCCCAGCACTCCCTGCAGGAGTCCTCGTCGCATCTGATCAGCGGTTCGTGGTCCACGTCTCAGGCCGTCTCACTTCGATCGATGTGCGGTCCATCCCCATCATCCGTGCCCGTATCCTAACGCGTGTCCGGCGGCGCGGCACGTGCCCGCTCGAGCACCCGGGCCAGCGGCCGGCCGAGACCGTACACGACCACGGCCTGGCCGAGGCCGACCGCGAGCACGCCGAACGCGTACATGCCCACCCAACCTCCCTCGAGGTCGACACCGAGCAGGGGGATCTCGTAGAAACCGAGACCCGCGAGGACGAAGGGGAGGTACGCCGGCACGATCAGGGCGTTCGTCACCACCGGACCCAGGAGAGCCAGCGACCTTCGCCGGCGGAAGCGCCAGGTCCACATCGCACCGAGCAGCGTGGCCAGCGTACCGAACGCCACGTCCAATAGAGCTATCGGCCCGAACTGCGCGACCATGAACAGGTTCGCCACGAAGACGCCCAGCGCGAGTCCGGGGACGGCGGCCGGGGTGAACAGCGCGACGACCGTCACCGCCTCGCTCAACCGGAACTGGATGGGGCCGAACCCCAGGGGGTTCTGCAGGACGAGGAGGGTGAGCGACGCGTAGAGGGCCGCGATCACTCCCGCTTCCGCCACCCTGCGGGCGGACGACACACGCCCGCTCATCGGGATGTCAGGTGGCGGCCGGGCAGTCGGATGGTGAACCGCGTGCCCTCGCCCACCGCGCTCTCGACGCCGATCTCGCCGCCCGCCGAGTCGACGATCTGCTTCGCGATCGACAGCCCCAGGCCGAAGCCTCCGGTCTCCTGGGAGCGTGACCTATCGCTGCGGTAGAAGCGATCGAACACGTGCTCGAGATGCTCCGGCGGGATGCCGATGCCCGTGTCCTCGATCTCGATGAACACGTCGTCCCCGCGCCGTCGGGTGGTGCCGCTCACGCGACCTCCGGGGGGTGTGTACTTCGCGGCGTTGTCCACGAGGATCGCGAACAGCTGCGCGAGGCGGTCACGGTCGGTGTCCACGATGATCGGGCCCTCGTCCGGACCCTGGAACTCCTGTCCCTTGTCGATGTAGCGACTCGCCGCGTCGGCCAGCTGTTCCCTCAACAGCGCGTTCACGTCCACTCGAGTGACCTGCGGCGCGGTGAACCGCTCCTCGCGGATGAGCGAGAGCAGGTCGCTGCAGAGACGCGCCATCCGGCTCGACTCGCGATCTATCGCGTCTATGGATTCCTTCCGGACGGCGGGGTCCTCCGCCCCCCAGGCCCGCAGGATGTTCACGTATCCCCGGATGCCGGCGACCGGCGTGGCGAGCTCGTGTGACGCGTCGGCCACGAATCGCGTCTGCGCTTGCGCCCGGCGACGGAGCTGCTCCACCAGCCGGTTGATGGAGCGCGCGAGCTCGCCGATCTCGTTGCGCTGGTCCTCCGGGAGCAGTTCGTCCAGGTCCCCCGCGTCGATGGACTCGGCCGCGCGGCGCAGGTCGTCGACCAGCCTCAGGACCCATCCGGTGGAGAGCTGCATCATGAGTACCGCCGCGCCCATGGCCACTACCGCCAGGATCGCCATGAAGGGACGGATCCGGTCTATGGTGGCCTCCTCCGTCACGGGAGGGTAGGCCACGTCGAGCACGGCCGTACCCTCCGCGGGCAGGTCCACCGGCACGTGGACGTAGTAGGTCCCGAGGACCGCCTCGCCGAACAGCCCCGTCAGCGGCTTCTGGGTCAAGCGATTCAGATCCACGGTCCGGCGCTGCTGGAGAGCGAGCTCCCGATGCTGCCGGTGATCGTTCAGTGCGACCTCGTCGCTGAACCAGATGAGGTCGAGTCCGGAGTCGTAGAGCGCGTACTCCCCGTCACCGCCTCCTCCGCCCCGCAGGATGTCGGGGAGCTCCGCGTAGAGGATCCGGAGGGCCTCCTCGTCCGCCTCCTCGCCGGCGTATCCCATGGAAGCGGCCCGGAGTCTCGCGTCGGTCGCCCTTGCGGCGAGTGCCTCGGTCGCTCGACGCGAGATGTCGAGGGTGTGGCTCTCGGCCACGTCGAGCATGGCGTTGCCGATGACGAAGTAGGTCGTGACCGAGACGATGCCTACCAGTACCGCCGCGAAGAAGACCGCGAGGGCGAGGACACGGGTCCGCAGCGAGAAGGTTCGCATCTAACCCTTGGCGAAGAAGTAGCCCACGCCGCGTATCGTCTGGATGATCCGGTTGTCGGTGTCCCCGATCTTCCCGCGCAGGTGACAGATGAACACCTCGATGACGTTGCTGTCGGTGGCGTGCTGGCCTCGCCACACCTGCTCGAGGATCTCGTCACGGGAGACCACCCTGCCGGCGTTCTGTACGAGATATGCGAGCAGGTCGAACTCCTTGGCGGTGAGGCTCTGCTCCTCCCCGTGCAGAGTGGCGCTGCGCTTCGGCATGTCGATCCTCACGCCGGACGCCTCGAACACCTCGCCGTCGCCCTCCCCCTTGGTGCGCTTGAGCAGGGCGCGGATACGGCTGAGCAACTCGGCGATCTCGAAGGGCTTCCGGAGGTAGTCGTCGGCCCCCGCGTCGAACCCGGTGACCACGTCCTGCGTCTCCGCACGTGCGGTGAGCATGAGGATGGGCGTCTCGCGACCGTCGGACCGTATGGACCGCGCCACGTCCAGGCCGTCGATCCCGGGCAGCATCAGATCGAGGATGACGAGGTCGGGCGCGTCGGTCTCCACCATCTCCAGAGCGGTCGTGCCGTCCTCCGCACGCGCAGGCTCGAAGCCCGCGTGCTTCAGTTCGAGCTCCAGGAAACGCGCGATGGTCGCGTCGTCTTCGACGATCAGGATCCTCGGTGCGCTCATCAGACTTCCCCTCACCGGTCGCGGTCTTCTCCGTGCCCCGGGGCTTCGTGCCCCACGCACATCGGCGCGCTGACTGCGCCTTAATGATAGAACGTTACGCGACTCCGTGAGGTTACGTATGCGTTCACATGCTGAAACGCGACCGCCGGACCGGTGCTCGGACACGCTCCCGTGACGGCGAGCGTGTCGCCGGCGCCCCGGCGTGGACGTGCCGAAGCCGGACGGGCTATATCAGCGCCTCTGCGATCTGGATCGCGTTGAGAGCGGCGCCCTTCCTCAATTGATCCGCCACCAGCCAGAATGCGATCCCGTGCTCCACGCTCGGGTCGCGGCGCAGACGGCCGACGTAGCAGTCGTCGGTACCCTCGAGCGTCGCCGGCATCGGATAGACGGACCGCCCGGGCTCGTCCATCAGGGTCACGCCGGGCGCCCGGCGGAAGGCGGCGCGCGCGTCATCGAGTCCCACCGGATCGGCGAACTCGACGTTGATGGACTCCGAGTGACAGCGCATGACGGGGACCCTCACGCACGTCGGCGCGACCGCGAGATCGGGCAGGTGCATGATCTTGCGCGTCTCGACGACCATCTTCCATTCCTCCTTGGTGTGGTCGTCGTCGAGGAATACGTCGATGTGCGGAATGCAGTTGAACGCGATGCGATGGGGGAACGCGCTCGGCCGGACCTCTTCGCCCTCCAGGACGGCGGCGGTCTGATCGAGGAGCTCGTCCATGGCCGCCCGTCCCGCGCCGGACGCGGCCTGGTAGGTGGAGACCACGACGCGTCGTATGGGAGCGAGCTCCGCGATCGCGCCCAGTGCCACCACCATCTGGATCGTCGAGCAGTTGGGGTTGGCGACGATGCCCTCGTGCTCGTGCAGGTCCTGCGGATTCACCTCCGGGACCACCAGCGGGACCCCCTCGTCCATGCGGAACGCGGAGGAGTTGTCCACCACGACACAGCCCGCCTCCACCGCATGCGGAGCGAACTCGCGGCTCACGCCGGCTCCCGCAGAGAACAGCGCGATGTCCACCCCTTCGAAGGACTCCGGGGTGAGCTCGCATACCTCCAGCTCGTCGTCTCCGAAGGGCAGCACGCGTCCGGCGGATCGGTGGGATGCGAGGGGGATGACCCGGCTCGCCGGGAAGTCGCGCTGGGCGAGGACGAGCAGCATCTCCTCACCGACCGCGCCGGTCGCCCCCACGAGCGCGACCACGGGACGGGCGGGCATGCGCTTCTCCCACGTCATCGGTCCGCCACTCCCGCCTCGTCCCCCGCGGGCTCGCCTCGCGGCGACGGATCCCGAGCGAGCTCGAACTCCGCATGGAGCGCACGCACCGCGTCGGCCACCTTATCGGCGGAGATCACGCACGAGATCCTGATCGGCGAGGTGGATATCATCTCGATGTTCACCCCGGCGTCGGCGAGCGTGCGGAACATGCGGGCCGCCACCCCGGGGTGGGTCTTCATCCCCGCCCCGACGAGCGTCACCTTCGCCACCGACTCATCCACCGACCACTCGCGCGCCCCGAGCTCGTCCATCACCGCTTCGACCGCGCGGCGCGCCCGGAAGAGGTCCTCCTTCGGGATGGTGAACGACATGTCCGTGGCGCCGCGCTCGGAGACGTTCTGGATGATCATGTCCACGTTCACGTCGTCCTTCGCGAGACGCGAGAAGACCTCCGCCGCGACGCCCGGCCGATCCGGGACGTCGCGCAGGGTCACCTTGACCTCGTCCGTGTCGTAGGTCACGCCTGAGATGATCGGTTCCTCCATGTCCGGTTCGCCCTCCTCGACGATGGTCCCGGTACGGTCCTCGAAGCTGGAGCGGACGTGGATGACCACGCCGTGATTGCGCGCGAACTCGACCGAACGCATCTGGAGCACCCGCGCGCCGGTGGAGGACATCTCGAGCATCTCGTCGTACGAGATGCGCTCCATGAGACGCGCGTCGTCCACGATACGAGGATCGGCGGTGAACACACCCGCGACGTCGGTGTAGATCTCGCACACGTCCGCGCCCACCCCGGCGGCGACGGCGACCGCGGTGGTGTCGGACCCCCCGCGTCCGAGGGTGGTGATCTCGCCGTCCGACGTGGTGCCCTGGAACCCGGCCACGATGGCGACCGCTCCCGCCTCCAGGGTGCGGCGCAGGCGCTCGCCCCGCACCTCGCGGATCTTCGCTTTCGTGTGGCCTGAGTCGGTGACGATGCCCACCTGCGGCCCCGTGTAGGAGACGGCCTCGTGCCCGAGCGCGTGTATGGCCATGGTGAGCAGTGCGATCGTGACCTGCTCGCCGGTGGCGAGCAGCATGTCCATCTCCCGCTCGGCGGGCTCCGGATTGATGCGCGCGGCGAGCTCCAGGAGCTCGTCGGTCACGTCCCCCATGGCCGAGACCACCGCGACGACGTCATCGCCGGCCTCCCTGGCGCGCGCGATGCGCGCCGCCACGGCCTTGAGTCGCTCGGGACCGGCGACCGAGGTGCCGCCGTACTTCTGGACGATCAGAGACATCCGATCCCTTCGTGCTCGCTGGGTGGTAGGGTACCGCTTCCCGAGTATCCGGGTATCCGATTCTGCCACGTGGGACGCACGAGGTGAAACGTCTCCGGGTGCGAGCCGACCCGACGAGCCGCGGGCGCACGCCCGCGGACGGCTCTCCGGCACCCTCGAGTGCGACGACCCCGGCCCGGGAAGGGCTCGGGGCCGTCGCAGCGGTGGTCGCGCTAGACGCGACTCAGAGCTCGCCGCACCGCTTCAGCACGTATTCGAAGTGCCTGTCGACGTCGGACTGGATCTCGGCGAGCAGCTCCTCGTTGCCTTCCTTGAACAGATGCTTGAAGCGACCCTGGGGTTTGAGGAAGTCCTCCACGGGCTTCTTGTCCCGCACCTTCTTGGTGAGCTTCCACTCGCCGTCTTCCACCTCGTAGAGCGGCCAGAACCCGGTGTCCACGGCGAGCTTCGCGATCTCGATCGTCTTGTTGTACGCGAGCCGCCAACCGCGAGGACAGGGGGCGAAGATGTTGATGAACGCCGGCCCCTCCACCGCGAAGGCCTTCTCCGCCTTCGATACGGCGTCCCGCCAGTGGCCGACGGAGGTCTGCGCCACGTACGGGATGTCGTGGGCCGCCATGATCGAGGTGAGGTCCTTGCGCATCTGCGGCTTGCCCTGCTGGACCGAGCCGACCTGAGACGTCGTGGCCCACGCGCCCTTCGGGGTCGCCGAGGAGCGCTGGATGCCGGTGTTCATGTACGCGCCGTTGTCGTAGCACACGTACACCATGTCGTGGCCGCGCTCCATCGCCCCGGACAGCGACTGGAAGCCGATATCGTACGTACCGCCGTCGCCGCCGAACGCGACGAACTTCATGCGCTTGCCCTCTGGGATCTTGCCGGCGCGCTGCAGTCCCTTGAAGGCCGACTCGACGCCGGACATGGTGGCCGCGGAGTTCTCGAACGCGTTGTGGATGAACGGCGTCTTCCATGAGGTGTAGGGGTACAGCGTGGTCGACACCTCGAGGCATCCGGTGGCACAGCTGACGGCGACCGGATCCTCTCCCGCCCCGAACAGTATCTGGCGTACGGCGACGGAAGCGCCGCACCCCGCACAGAGACGGTGACCCGGAGCGAGACGCTCCTCGATGCCGGTGAGTTCCTTCAGATTCGCCATATGCGCCTCCCTCCTATCTCGTGCCCAGGTAGCGCAGCACCTCGGTGCTTCCGCCGCCCGAGGCGATGTCCTGCAGGTCCTTGACGACGATCTCGATGAGCTCGAGACGGACGTCGGCTCCGCCGAGGCCGTAGATGTAGTCGACGATCGGCATGCGGGAGTCGGCGTCATACATCGCCGACTTGACCTCCATGTAGAGCGGCCCGCCCTCGGCGCCGAACGACTCGGCGCGGTCCATGACGGCGACCGCCTTCATGTCCTTGAGCGCGGCGCGCAGCTCGTTCGCGGGGAACGGTCGGAACACGCGCACCTTCACCACGCCGACCTTCACGCCCTGCTCGCGCATCTGACGCGCGACGTGGCGGGCGTTGCCGGCGGAACTGCCGATGACGACGATCGCGAGCTCGGCATCGTCCATGAAGTCGGTCTGGATCACGCCGAACGGACGGCCTGAGAGCTTGCTGTACTCCTCGCCGACCTCGCGCACGACCGCCTCGGCGTTGGTCATCGCCTCTCGCTGCTGCTTCTTGAACTCGAAGAAGGGGCCGCCGAGCCCGGCGAAGTTGCCGTGGCTGACGATCTTGTCCTCATCGAGCAGCGCGTTCTCGGGCTCGTACTCGCCGACCCATTCCGAGACCGTCTCGTCGTCGAGGAGGTCGATGCGGTCGATGGAGTGCGAGGTGATGAAGCCGTCGTGACAGGCCATCGCCGGCAGGAGGACGTCGGGGTGCTCCGCCACCCGGGGCGCCATGAGCATGTTGTCGTAGGCCTCCTGGGCGTTCTCGCCGAAGTACATCACCCAGCCGGCATCACGGGCGCCCATCGCGTCACCGTGATCGCAGTGGATGTTGATGGGCGCGGAGAGCGCGCGGTTGGCGTTGGCCATGACGATCGGCAGGCGCATGCCGCTCGCGATGTGCAGTTCCTCCCACATGAGCGCGAGGCCCTGCGAGGCGGTGGCCGTCATGGTGCGGGCGCCCGCCGCGGCGGAACCGATGCACGCGCTCATCGAGGAGTGCTCCGACTCCACCGTGACGTACTCCGTATGCACCTTGCCGTCGGCGACGAACTTCGAGAAGTCCTCGACGATGCTCGATTGCGGGGTGATGGGGTAGGCGGCGACCACGTCGGGAGCGATCTGCCGCATCGCCTCGGCGACCACCGAATTGCCGGTGGCGGCTATCGTCTTCTGCTTCTCAGCCACGTCACTCAGCCTCCCTCAGAAGACAGACCTGCTCGTTCTCCATCACGATCGCGTCCACCGGGCACACGTTCGAGCAGATGCCGCAGCCCTTGCACGCGTCGAGGTCGAAGGTGTCGTCCTCGAGCTCGCCCTCGTTCGCCCGGATGGCGACGTCGGGGCAAGATATCCAGCACAGCAGACAGTCCGTGCAGGTCTCGTGATCGATGATCGGCCGCTCGGCGCGCCAGCCGCCCACCGAGTACTGTGCGGAATTGCCCGCTTCGGGGATGACGGCGCCGCGGGGGAAGTCGTCGGACTTCCACCCATCGATGCCGGAGACGTCCCATTCCCATCTCATCCCTCGGCCACCTCCTCGTAGGCTCGCGAGACCGCTCTCACGTTCGCGTCGACGATCTTGTCGCTGAACTTCTTGCCGAAGGCCGTGCGCAGGTGCTCGAGCAGGACGTCGCGGGGCAGCAGCCCCGTGACCTTCGCGAGCGCGCCCAGCATCGGCGTGTTGGGCATCTCGCGTCCGAGCTCCTCGCGGGAGATCCCGCTCGCGTCGATGCATGCCACGCGCTGGCCGTCCTTCAGCTTCAGGTCCGCCCTGACCGCCTCGGTGGCCGAGCACGAGTTCACGATGACGACGCCGCCGTCCGTGAGACCCTCGGTCACGTCCACGATCCCCAACAGCGTCTCGTCCAGGATGGTGACGACGCTCGGCGTCTCGATGTTGTTGTGGATGTCGATGGGATGTTCGCTCACACGCGTGAAAGCCTTGATGGGCGCACCCATCCGCTCGGGCCCGTACTCCGGCATCGCCTGTATGTAGCGATCCAGCTCGAGCGCGGTCTCGGCGACCAGCTTCGCCGCGGTGACCGCACCCTGGCCCGCACGCGCATGCCAGCGGATCTCCGTCAGCTCGCGCATGCCTACCCCTCTCTCCTCGACTGCTCCGGCCCGTACTCGCCCGCAGGTCCCGGGACCATATCGCGAGTATCACATGCCCGAACGGTGCTACCGTCCCGGTCGCGCGGGTCCTGCGGTGAAGGACACTATACCATCGCCTCGTACCATCGCCTCGCGACTCAGATGTCGCGGCGGGCCTCGAGGGCCTTGCCGAGCGTGACCTCGTCGGCGTACTCGAGATCGCCGCCCACCGGCAGACCCGAGGCGATCCTGGTGACGCGCACACCCAGCGGCTTGAGCAGGCGCGAGATGTACAGCGCGGTGGTCTCGCCCTCGACGTTGGGATTGGTGGCCACCACGACCTCCTCGACGTCCTCCGCGCCCACCCGTTCCACCAGTTCCCTCAGGCGCAACTCGTCGGGGCCGATGCCGTCGATGGGCGAGAGCACGCCCTGGATGACGTGATAGGTGCCCCTGAACTCGCCCGTGCGCTCGACCGCCACGACGTCACGGGGCTCCTCCACCACGCACACGGCCGCCGGATCACGAGTCGGGTCGGAGCAGATCTCGCAGAGCTCATCCTCGGAGAAGTTGAAGCATCTCGAGCAGAAGCGCACCGAGCGCTTGACCTCCTTCACGGCATCGGCGAGCCGCTCGGCCGACGCCTCGTCGGCCTTGAGGATGTGGAAGGCGATCCTCTGAGCCGACTTGGGGCCGATACCCGGAAGCCGCTCGAGCTCCTCGAGCAGGCGGGCGAGTGCGGGGACGTAGAGGGACACTCAGGGACTCCTGCGTTCGATCGGGCGGGGTCGGGTGATCACGTGACCGATCACATGAGGCCGGGGAGACCGCCCATGCCACCCGTGACGGAGGACATGCGCTGCTCCTGGAGCTCCTGCACCATGCGCACCGCCTCGTTCACCGCCGCGGTCACCATGTCCTGGAGCATGTCGGCGTCCTCAGGGTCTATGGCGTCGGGGTCGATGGCGACGGACTCGACGGTCATGTCACCCTTCATGGCGACCTTGACCATGCCCCCGCCGACCGACGCCTCGACACGCTCGTCGGCGAGCGCGGCCTGGGCCTTCTCCATCTCCGCCTGCATCTTCTGAGCCTGCTTCATCAGCTGGTTCATGTTCGGCTGCTTCATCGCTCCTCGCCTTCCTTCTCGTCCACGTGCTCCGCCACCAGTTCGGCCCCGAGCCCTTCGATCAGCATCTCCGCGGCATCCGTCGGGCCTTCCGTGCCCTTCGGCCGCTCAGCTGCGCGCTCCGCGCCGCCGGTCGGCTCCGCGGCCGCGCGCTCCGCGGCCGCCCCGGTATCTTCGTCCCCATCCTGCACCACGGGTCCGACATCGCCCGGCTCGTACACGTCCTCGTCCTCCGGCGGCCTGACCGCGCCGCGACCCAGCTGGAACCGCACCGGGACCCGCCGACCGAGCACGGAGGCCACCGCCTCCACGAGCATCTCGTGCGTCTCCTGCTTGCTCGCGAGGTTCATCGTGACCCGCTGGTCCGCCGGGAACTCGACCACCACGGCGTCACCGTCGACGTCCACCTCGCTGTTGATGAACAGGTGCGCCTTGCTCGCTTGCCGCTTCTTGACCTCGGCCAAGACCTGCTGCCACGACCGCTTCAGTGCCGCACGGTCCAGTACGTCGCCTCGCGTCGCGTCCGGCCCCGCAGCGGATCCGGGGCCCTCGGACGCCGAGGGCGTCGGCTCATCGGCCGGTACGTCCTCCGCGGCGGGCGCGGGCTCCGACGCGGTCGCGGGTTCCGGCGGCGGCGCCGGGGTCGACGCGGGTCGCGAGCTCTCGCCCCGCTCCAGCGCCTCCACGCGCTCGGCGAGCGCGTCCAGGTCCCGCTCGCCCCGCGGGCTCGCCATCCGCGTGAGCGTGACCTCCAACGCCAGGCGCGGATCGGTCGACCAGCGCACCTCGACGAGCAGTTCCGAGAGCAGATCGAGACAGCGCAGGAGTCGGTCCGGCCCGAACCGGGACGCCTGCTCGCGAAGCCGCGAGAGGTGCTCCGCCTCCATGTCCACCACGCCGCGCGCGTCCTCGGTGGCCGCGGTGACGTACAGGTCGCGGAAGTGGCCCACGAGACCGCGCGAGAACTCGGCCATGTCCGTGCCCAGGTCGGCACGGCGGGCCACGAAGCGGAACGCGCCGGCGATATCGCGGTCGGCCACCATGTCGGCGGCCTCGAACAGCAGCTCGGTGTCTATCTCGCCGAGCAGGCCCTCCACGTCCTGGAGCCCGATATCCCCTCCCGTGTACACGGAGAGCTGCTCGAGCGTGGCGATAGCGTCACGCATCCCGCCCTCGGAATAGCGAGCGATGAGCGGGAGCGTCCCCGGCTCCACGGAGACCTCCTCCTCGCGGGCGATGCGCTCGAGCTGACCCACGATGTCCTCGAGGCGGATCCGGTGGAAGTCGAAGCGCTGGCAGCGTGAGTGGATGGTGTCGGGCACCTTGTGCGGATGGGTCGTGCACAGCACGAAGACCGTGTTACCCGGCGGCTCTTCCAGCGTCTTGAGCAGCGCGTTGAACGCCGAGGTGGAGAGCATGTGCACCTCGTCGATGATGTAGATCTTGTACGGGCCGCGGGTGGGCGCGTATTCGACCTTGGTGATGATCTCCTCACGGACCGCCTCGACGCCCGTGCGGGACGCCGCGTCGAGCTCGTGTACGTCGGGATGCCTGCCCTCGGCGATCTCGACGCAGGACTGGCAGGTCGTGTCCGGCTCGGGCGTGGGTCCTCGCTCGCAATCGAGCGCCTTGGCCAGCAGCCGGGCGGTGGTGGTCTTGCCCGTGCCGTGGGGGCCGGTGAAGAGGTAGGCGTGCGCGATCGAGTCCTCGGCGACCGCGTTCCTCAGCGTGCGGACGATGTGCTCCTGGCCGACCACGTCCTCGAACCTCTGAGGGCGGTACGTGCGGTACAGGGACTGGTGTGCCATGCGGGCGGAAGACCTCCGGTCGGGTTCGCAGAGAAGACGCGCCGGCTGTTCGGCCGGCTGTCCGCGAGGTCGCGGACGCGGCCCTGACGACCGAGCCCCGGACACCCGGAAGAGGCCGCTTATGGCTGCTTCCTTCCGGACCTGACCAGGTTCACGACGTACCGTCGCCCGGGACCCGGACGTCAAGGCCGCGCGAGCCATTGTACAACGCGAGACCCGTCATCCAAAGCGACTCGTCCGCGCTCCTTTCCGGCTCGCCCGCTTCGCCCGTCCGGATAGCCCGTCCGCCTGGTGCCGTCGACGGGCGAACGGGAATAGAGAGACCAGTGTCCCGGTCGCCGGCACACAGGAAGCTAGAGAGAGGCGCGCTCTTGCACCGTGCGATCCTCGCCGCGATCGTCGCTGCGGTCCTCGCGGCCGTCATGCTCGGTTCATCCGCCTGCGGGGTCTCCCGCGAGAGCGACGCCTCGACCGCGCCGGACGCCCCCGGCACACCGGACACCACGAACGTCACGGGCACCGATCCGATCGACGATCCACAGGAGGGTCTTCCCATGAGCCTCACGGTCACCTCATCCGCGTACGAAGACGGGGATCCGATGCCCGCTCGTCTGGCGGACGCGAGCGTGCAGGGCGGCGAGAACCTCTCGCCTCCCCTCTCCTGGGAGGGGGCGCCGGAAGGAGCCGGGGCGTTCGCCGTCCTGATCGTGGACCGGCATCCGGTGGCGAACGACTACGTGCACTGGATGGTCGTCGACATCCCCCCACGGGTCGACTCGCTCCCCGAAGGCGCCTCGGGAGACTCGATGCCCGCCGGAACGCGCGAACTGCGCAACACCGCGGGCGGTCGCGGCTACGCGGGACCCCGACCGCCGCAGGGCACCGGCGATCATCCGTACGAGGTGACCGTCTACGCGCTCGACACCGAGACGGCGGGCCTCCCGGAGGACGCCTCGCTCGACGACTTCGCCGCGATGACGGAAGACCACGCCCTCGCCGCCGGCGGACTGACCGGCACGTTCGCTCGATGATGAGTCGAAGACCTTCGGGGATGACCGAACGATCGGCCACGACGCGCACGACACTCGGCCGTCGCGCCGGACACCGACCACGGAAGGATGGTGCTTGGCTCCATGGACGACTTCACGCGTGAGGACCTCGACCGGCTACTGGACGCGCAGGGCGAACCGCTCGTCTCGGTCTACATGCCCCTGCATCCGATCAGGAGCGAGTTCCAACAGGACGTGATCCGGCTGCGCAATCTGCTCAAGGACGCGGAGAACCGCGCGCAGCGGCGCGGTATGCGCACGCCCGAGGTCAAGGCGTTGACCGCCGAGGCCCGTGCCCTACTGGACGAGGCGCCCTTCTGGCGCTCCGAGGGCAAGGGGCTGGCCATGTTCATCGCCGAGGGGTCCACGCGGACGTATCGTCTGCCGATGGGGTTCGACGAGATGCTCTTCATCGACTCGCGCTACTACGTGAAGCCGCTGCTGCCCCTCGTCACGGAGGGCGGCCGATTCGTCGTGTTGGCCATCAGCCAGAACCGCGTGCGTCTGCTGGAGGGCGACCGCTTCCGCGTCCAGGAGGTCGAGGTCGCATCCCTTCCCGGCGCCCTCGCCGAGACCCTGGGCCTCTACGACTTCGAGAAGCAGCTCCAATACCATGCCACCAGCGATCCCGGTCGCCCCTCCACCGACGGCGCGACGATCTCCTTCCACGGCCACGGCGCGAACCAGGACGACGAGAAGGAACGGATCAGGGAGCACTTCCGCCGCGTGGACTCGGGCCTGAGGGACTACCTCGATGGCCGCAGGCTGCCGATAGTGCTCGCCGGGGTCGACCACACCCGGGTGTTGTATCGCGAGGCGAGCCAGTACCCGCACCTGCTGGAGGAAGGCGTATCCGGCAACCCCGACGAGATGCGGGCCGAGGACATCCATGAGAAGGCCTGGCTGGTCGTCGAGCCCTACTTCCTCGCCGAGCGGGAGCAGGCGGCCGAACGGTACCGGAGCATCCAGAACACCGACACGGCCTCGGCGGACCTGAAGGAGGTCCTCACGGCCGCGCGCTTCGGTCGCATCGACACGCTCTTCGTGGCGCTGGACGAGCAGCGTTGGGGACGCTTCGATCCCTGGGAGGGCGAGTTGGAGCTCGCCGACGAGCTCGGCCCCGGCCTCGAGGAACTGCTCGACCGCGCGACCACGGACACCATCCAGCACGGCGGCGCCGCCTACGCGATACCGACCGAGCAGGTGCCCGCCGAAGCGCCGGTCGCGGCGATCATGCGCTACTGAGCCGGTCTCGGACGGCCGCGTGGCAGGGGCCGCCGTGCTCAGACAGTCCTCGACTACATAGCGGGCATGTCCTCGTCGGCACCCGGGACGGTCGGATAGTCCGGTACCTCGTCCGGATTGTACGTAGGCTGAGCGCGGACGTCCGCGTCACTCGTCCAGGCCGCCATGCCGTGCTTCATGTTGATGGCGTCGTAGCCCATCTGGTTGAGGAACATGGCGACCTGCGCACCCGTGTGACCGGTGTAGCAGTACACCACGACGGTCTTGTCGGGATCGAGCTTCTGCAGGTTGGCCTCGTCCGCCATCGAGGTCCACGTGACGTTGATCGCGCCCGGCACGTGACCGATCACGTAGTGATCCGGGGCGCGGACGCTGAGGATCTGATAGCCCGCCGCCTCGGGAGCGACCACGTTGTTGTACACGTCGTCTGCCGAGATGACCGCCGCGGGATCGGTGTCGAAGTACGCCTGGGTGCGCTCGATGATCGCGTCGTCGACGTCGTCGGCGTCGACGCTGATAGCCGGCAGGTCGTACATGGGGTCGGCCTCGTGGGTCTCCTCCTCCACCGGATAATCGCCGGCCTCACCGGTCGGGAACGGATCGAGACCGTAGACCTCCTCGTCCCTCGTCCAGCCGGAGATACCGTACTCGAGCGCCACGGCGTCGTAACCGAGCTGGTTGAAGTACTTGCTCGTCATGGACGCGGTACTGCCCGTGTAGCACACGACCACGATGCGCTTGGTGTCGTCGAGCCGATCGAGCTGCTCCTGCGAGGTGATCTGCTCGTAGGGGATGTTGATCGATCCTTCGACGTGACCCACCTCGAAGTGCTCCGGAGCTCGGATGTCCACGATCTGGATCGAGGTGTCGCCCGCGGTGACCGCGTTGTAGAGGTCCTCGGCGCTCATGACCGGCGCCGGCGAGCCGCTCAGGTATGCGGCGGTCGTCGCGAGGATCTCCTGGGAGGCGTCGAACGCCTCCGCACCGTCCTCTTCCCCGTCCTCTTCCCCGTCCGCGTCCTCGCCCTCATCCGGCGCTACCTGCCCGTCCTCTACGCCGACGTCGGCGTCCTCGTCCGCGCCGTCACAGCCCGGCACGAAGCTGACGCTCAGCGCCAACATCAGGCTGAGCAGGAGGGCCGACAGCCATCTCCTGTTCGCTGTCATGTGTCTCTCCTCTCTTGCATGTGATTCGCGTCCCATATGTCACTCCGACCGGCTCGACATCCATGCGCCCACCCCATTGCGTCTGTAGTCAGTGGACTCCTTCACTGACTCCTATGAAAGGATGCCCGCATCACCTGAGCAGACGCGAGGCGTTCTCGCTCTCGACGGCCGAGAGCTCGCCGGCGGTGAGACCGGACGCGCGCAGTCGGGCGAGCTCCTCGCCCATGTCGGTCCAGGGACCGTCGCTGCCGAACAGCACCCGCTCCGGGCCATGCGCGCGCACGAGGGAGACGAACCGGTCGGTCTCGAGGTGCCCGAGCGTGTACGAGGTGTCGAGGTGTACGTCACTGCCGACGAGCAGATCCTCGACCTCGTCCCACATGCCGAAACCGCCCATGTGGGCGAGTACGAGCCGCAGCCCGGGCCGGCGTGCGACCAGGCGGGCGAACGCTGCCGGCGTGCCGCGGACCGTGGGTATGCCGATGTCCTCGCCCGCGTGGAACAGCAGGACGAGGCCCGCTTCGCGCACGGCCTCGTACATCGCGTCGAGGCGGGGATCGTCCGGAGCGAACCCCTGGTACTCCGGATGCAGTTTGAGTCCGCGGAGACCGAGCCCCGCCGCGTGTGCCACGTCCGCCGCCGGATCCTCCGCCGCGGGATGCACGGAGCCGAATCCGACGATCGGGTCGCTCAGACCCGCCGCCCACTCGTTGATCCGGCGCACCTGGGAGGGCTTCGTCGCCACCGGCTGTACCACGGCCGTCCCGACGCCCGCGCGCTCCATGGCCCGGCGCAGACCCGCGACCGTACCGTCATAGCGCGCGTCCACACCCCCCTCCCTCTCCAACGCCTCGACGGCGCGAGCGGCGAGCGGATCGGGGAACGCGTGGACGTGGAAGTCGATGACCGCCATGCGTCGAGCATAGCGGGTGGGCATACATCCTGTGGAGACCGTGGTGCGCCCGAGGAGGAGGTCCGGGTGAGTGACGCGCTCTACTTGGTCACCGTCGCCTTCGCGCCCGGGCGTGAGCCCGCGGCGCCACAGCCGCGGATCAGTAGAAGCGGTCGATGACCTCTACGTCGCCGGTATCCGCGTCCACGCGCACGGCATGCCACTGGTCGCCCTCGTCCGGGTCGTAGTAGATCGTCCCCGTGACGACCACGTCCTGCTGACCGGGCCGCCGCACGGTCACGCGCGCTTCGGTCTCCTCGGGGCCGTCCGTGGACGCGAAGTAGACCGACAGCACCCATTCACCGTCGCCGTACTCCCCGTCGAGATCGAAGTACTCGGCGCCGTCACCGTCGGTGACGTCGGGCGAGCCCTCGGTGTACGCACTCGTGATGAAGGTCTCGCCGTCGGCCTCCCAGAGCTCCAGATCGAGGTCCACCGGGTCGTCCCACTCGAGGACCACGCGCACCGCGTCGCCGGGATCGGACTCGTCCACGCTGACGCCGTCACCGAAGTCGGTGTCGACCTCGACGTCGGTCCAGCCCTCGATGGCGCCCTGCCGGTAGAAGTACCACCCGGCCGCCGCACTGCCGCCGCAGCAGCACAGCAGGAGCACGACCACGATGGCGATGATGAGACCCGCGCGGGACTTCTTCCGAGGCGCGGGCGCCTGTCCTATCGGCGCGCCCGGAGGCGCGGGCGGAGGCGTGGGCGGCTGGGCATCTTGCGGAGCGCCGGTCGGAGGCGGGGAGTAAGGTGGCGGAGGCGGCGGAGGTGCCTGGCCGCCGGAAGATCCCTGCGTTCCCTCGTGGTCGCCCATGGCGGACACCGTCCTTCCCCCTGAAACGGATTCGTCGACCCATATCGTACCGCAACCGGGCGCGGAAGACGGTGCGTGGATACGGGGGTTCGAGGATGAAGGCGGCGCCTATCGGCTCGCGCTGCTGGGAGACGGCAACCTCTGCTACGACATCGTGGACCTGACCAAGGCGATGGGCCTGCCGTTCGATCCCGTGTTCTACCTCAGCATCGAGGATCGGCACCTCGATCACGCCGAGAGGACATCCGCCGAGATCCAGAGACTCTTCGGGCTCACGGACGCATCGTCCGGGCGGATCACTCGGGAGCGTCACCCGAGCGCGTCGCTCCTGAGCGCTTCGCTCGCCCCGCGGACAGCCTCGGCGAGCTCCTCGGGGCGTCGCACGTAGCGCATCGTGTACGTGCCGCGCACCGCCTCCCCGGCGGGCCCGGGACTCTCCACCACCACGTCCACGTCACCGAATCCCATGAGCCTGCCCAGAGCGTTCCGCCGTGTGGAGACGTGAGCGATCTCCGAGACCGGGAGCTCGTGGAAGACGTCCCGGACGATACCCACGTTCACCACGAGCCGACGGGTGGTGAGCACCACCTCGAAGTGCCAGTACCGCGGGATGTCCACCGCGAGCCGCAGGACCAGCGGGACGGCGGGGATGATGACGAACCGGATGAACCCGGGGTCGATGAGCCACGACCACAGGACCGTGCCCAAGACCAGCGCCGCGAGCGCGAGCGTGATGTCCTGCGACACCCAGTGCGGACCGGCCCGGTGGACGATCGGCTCGTCCGGCCGATCCTCCACCGGAGGTGTGGAACCTCGCCTCACTCGCATCGCCATGACGTATCCCCGGGGCGCCCTGGGTAGGTACCGCACTGA
>CAYOSP010000002.1:107992-117492 GCA_964406675.1 uncultured Eubacteriales bacterium
CGCACTGAAGCGACGGATGGAGTCCCCCGTGCCTGACGGAAGACTCGCAGGACAGATGTCACCGTACCTCAAAGCCCATGCCGACGACCCGGTCGAGTGGCGGGTGTGGGGGGCGGAGGCGTTCGAGGAGGCCCGGGCCTCGGAGCGCCCCCTCATGCTCTCCGCCGGCTACGCCTCCTGTCACTGGTGTCACGTGATGCAGCGGGAGTCCTTCCGGGACGAGGAGACCGCCGCGTTCATCAACGAGCACCTCGTCCCGGTGAAACTGGACAGGGAGCTCCGTCCGGACGTGGACCACGTCTACATGCGCTACGTGCAGGTGGCGACTGGCCACGGGGGCTGGCCGATGACGGTCTTCATGACGCCGTCGGGCGCGCCCTTCCTCGGGGGGACGTACTTCCCGAAGGAGCCCCCGGCTCCGGGGATGACCACCTTCCCGGACGTCCTCCGTACGGTGCGCAGCGCGTGGAGCGAGGACCGCGCGGCGGTCGAGTCCACCGCCGCGCAAGCGGTCGCGGTCCTCGACCGGTACCAGGCGCCACGCGCCGAGCGCGTCATCGGACGAGCGTCGATGGATCGCGCGGCCCGCGACATCTTCGCTCGCGAGGACAGGAGACACGGCGGGCTCGAAGGGGCTCCCAAGTTCCCGCAGACCCCGGTGCTCGACTTCCTTCTCGCATACCATCGCTCCACGGGGAGCGAGACGGCTCTGCGCATGGCGACGTCCTGGGTCGAGGCGATGCTGCGCGGCGGCATCTACGACCAGCTCGAGGGCGGCATCTTCCGCTACTCCACGGACGAACGCTGGGTGGTCCCCCACTTCGAGAAGATGCTCTACGACAACGCGCTCCTGCTCTCCGTCCTCGCACGAGCATACGCGATCGGGCCCACGGAGGAGATCCGGCGCGAGGGGGTGCGCACCGCCGCGTTCCTGGGCGATCGCCTCCGGATCGGCGAGACCCCCGCGCTCGCGTCGAGCCTCGACGCGGAGGCCGCGGGCGTGGAGGGCGGCACGTACCTGTGGACCCATCAGGAGCTGCGGGAGGTCCTGTCCGCGGAGGAGTACGCGCTGGCCGAGGAGGTACTCGGCGTGACGGAGCGCGGGGATCTCGGCGGCGGGAACGTCCCGATCCGGATCGGCGGCAGGTCTCACGAGCCCGAAGCCGTCGACGCGCTCCTGGACCGGCTGGCCCGCTTGCGGTCCGAGCGCCCCCAGCCCGTCGTCGTCGACAACGTGCTCACCGACTGGAACGCCCTGGCGGCGCGCGGACTGGTCGAGTTCGGGGTGGCGGCCGACGAGCCGGCGCCGGTCGAGGAAGGCCTTCGGCTCGTGGAGTGGCTGCTCGAACAGTCAGTGACCGATGGCGGTGGTGTGCTGCACGCGCCGCTCGACCCCTCGGCGTCCGACGTGCGTCTCCTGAGCGACGCGGCTGCGCTCTCCTCTTCGTGCCTGCGGATCGGGACGCTCATCGGGCGCGACGACCTGGTGGACCACGCGCGGCGGCTCTACGCGGCGGCGAAAGGGTCGTTCGTCGATGACGGGCTCGCCTACATGACCCTGGAGAGCGGCGGTCTGCCGGTCCGCCCCATCAGGTGGGAGGACAGCCCCGTCCCCTCCGGCTACGCGATGCTGGCCGAGTGCGCGCTCGCGTTCGAGGACGGCCGCCCGGCGTTCGTCGAGACGCTCCTCTCCCACCTGCGCAACCTGATGGACGCGGGCCCCTTCATGGTCGGCGCCTCGCTCCGCGTCGCACTCGAGAGCGTCGACGAGGAGGACGTCCCCGAGGACTGAGACGCGCCGCGCTCCCGGCCGCCGAACGTGGCCGCCGAGGTCGTGTTCGTGCCCGCGCCCTCGTGATGCGCCGCGCGCACGTCGAGAAGGCCGCCCGGACCGGGCGGCCTTCGTGTATACGTGCATGCGACACGCGCTCGGCGTATCGACCCGCGCCCGGCGTGACCGAGACGGCACGGATGAAGTGCCGGGCTCCGTCTAGCCGCCCTGCCGGACCATGCCGGTCAGCTGCGACTTGATGTCGTCGAGCTTGCCCTCGAGGCTGCGCTGGAGCTCGCCGGCGTTCTTGTGGTACTCGGCACGCGCCTTCTGCCATTCCGTCTCCGCCTCCCGGCGGATCCGGTCCTGCAGATCCTTGCCGGACATGGGCGTCGTGAACAGTGCCACCACCGCGCCCAAGACGGCACCGGCCGCGAAGCCGATGAGCAAGTAGATCCATCTATCGGACAACGGGATCGACCTCCTTCCGTGAGGGTATAGCCGTTCCATCATCTGGTATGTACCCCACATAGGCCGAGTCACCCGCTCCTTCTCGGGAACCATACGGATATGGGACCGACGGACCATCCGCGACACGGAGAGGACGCGACATGACCGCCGAGGGGCCCCGGCACTTCCAGGCGGTGATCATCGGTGGAGGCCCGGCCGGCCTCACGGCGGGCATCTACTGCGCCCGACAAGGGCTCGACACCGCCATCGTGGCCGGCGAGGTGGGCGGCCAGGCCGCGTGGGCCGCTGAGGTCGAGAACTACCTCGGCTGGCAGCTCATCACCGGGCCGGAGCTCGTGGACCGGTTCCGCGAACACGTGTCGCAGTTCGACGTCGAGTGCATGGAGGGCCGGTTGGTCAACGCGCTCATGCGGACCGATGAGGGGTTCGCACTCTACACGCGCGAGGGCACCGAGCTGACCGCCGAGACCGTGATCATCGCCACCGGGCGCTCCGTGGAACGCCTCTCGGTGCCCGGCGAGGAGGAGCTCGCCGGCCACGGGGTCTCCTACTGCGCCACCTGTGACGCGGCGTTCTTCAAGGGCAAGCGTGTCGCCGTGGTGGGACCCGGGGAGTCGGCGGCCGACGCGGCGCTGCAGCTCGCCGATCTCGACGCGACCGTGCACCTCATCAGCAGAGGCGAGCTGAAGGCCCCCCGCGTGCTGCTGGACGCGATCGACGCGGACGACCGGATCGATCTCCGGGTGGGCGCACGCGTGGAGCGGATCGAGGGAGAGGAGCGCGTCGAGTCGATCGTCGTCGTGGTCGGACCCGAACGGGAGCGACTCGAGGTCGATGGCGTGTTCGTCGAGACCGGCTCGATCCCGGTGGCCGAATTCACCGCCGGCCTCGTCGAGACGAACGAGCGCGGTGAGATCGTCGTGGACCGGGACGGATCCACGGGGGTGCCCGGACTCTTCGCCGCCGGTGACGTGACCGACGACCTCGGCAAGCAGATCATCATCGCCGCGGGCGAGGGCGCCCGGGCCGCGATCGCCGCATATCGTTATCTGAGACGGAAGTGAGGAAGCTCAGCATGCCGGGACTCGCTAGGATACCCGTGGACGGGGTGGAGCTCGAGGGGATGCTCGAGGTGCCGGAAGGGGCATCGGGCGTCGTGCTGTTCGCGCACGGCACCGGCTCGAGCAGACACAGCCCGCGGAACAACGCGGTCGCCGCGGCGCTGAGGGAGTCGGGCCGCTTCGGCACCCTGCTCTTCGACCTGCTGACCGCGGACGAGGACGTCACCTATCGGACGCGCTTCGACATCGACCTGCTGACCGAACGTCTCCTCGCGGCGACCCGATGGGTACGGGACCGTCCCGAGACCGGTGGGTCCTCGCTGGGCTTCTTCGGCGCCAGCACCGGCGCGGCCGGAGCGCTTCGGGCCGCGGCGGCGCTCGGCGACGAGGTCGGCGCGGTCGTCTCCCGGGGCGGCAGGCCCGACCTCGCGGGCGAAGCGCTCGGCGACGTCGGCGCGCCGACCCTGCTCATCGTGGGCGGTCGTGACACGCCGGTGATCGAGATGAACCGGGAGGCCGCGTCGAGACTACGAGCGGAGCACGAGATCGTCATCGTGCCGGGCGCCACGCACCTGTTCGAGGAGCCGGGGGCGCTGGAGCAGGTGTCCGACCTCGCCGCCGATTGGTTCGAGCGGCATCTCATCTGAGCTTCCGGACCGCCTGAACTCCCGGACGAGACCGCTCACTGCGGGAGCCGGAGGCGTGCGCACACGCACGAGGAGCGGCGGCCCCGAAGGACCGCCGCTCCCGACTCAGGGGTAAGCTCCTCAGCCGCCCCACACGCTTCGACCACAGCCTGCCGATCTCGACCACAATCTACCGGTCGAGCGACACTACCAGCCGAGCGACAGCATGACGTTCGAAGCGACGCCCGCGCTGACGGCCCCCGTCCCGCCGAAGATACGCGCCCGGACGACGTGGCTGCCGTGGGAGTGCAGCCGGTCGTGGGTGCAGGGCACCAGTTCGTCGGTCAGGGTCAGCATGACCACGCCGTCGTGGTTGCCCGCAGCCGCACCGCCGGTCAGAGCATCGGGATAGAGGTCGCCGCGTGCGATCCCGACGTAGTCCCAGGTACTGAGACCGTCGGCCACCGCTCCGTCGGCGACCACGCATGCGGTCGCGTACCGGTCGGCACCGCCCCACCTCTCGGAGTCGGAGCCGCCGTTGGCGTCGAGGATCGAATCCCACGCCGTCTTGACGCCGTCGGCCACCGCTCCCGTCCCGCCGATCGCATAACCGACCTCGATGTCGAGGTCGTCGGTCACGGCGGCGGTGTACGTGGGCAAGGCCTCCGGAAGGGTCAGCAGGATCGGCTGCTCCAGCGCGAACGCCATCGGCGAGACCGAGAGGGCGTCGGGGAACAGGTCGCCACGGGCGAGGAAGGCCTCCTTGCCGAAGTCCGCTCCCCTCACCTGAGCGATCGCTCTGGCGACCCGCTCGGCGGTCTCGTAGCGGTTCTGACCGGCGAGACGGACCACGTGGTCCTCGCCGTAGTCGTCCTCGAGCCGGCTCTCCACGCTCGAATCGACCACTCCCGTGCCGCCGATGATGATGACGTCGGACACGTCGAGGTGCGCGAGCGCGTCCAGGGTGGCCTGTGGGATCCCACTACGCCTGACCAGCAGGATCGGGGCGTCGTACACACCCGCGATACCGGAGGCCACGAGGGCGTCCGGGAAGTCCTCGCCGGTGGCGACGATCGCCACCCCGGTGTCGTCGGGATCGAACTCGTTCTCCGCGACCAGGGCCGCGGTCTCGTAGCGGTCGGCCCCGCCCCAGCGCGTCACTTCGAGGTCGGGGCGCTCCCATGCGCCGAGATCCGGGATGTCGCTGCCGTTGCCGTCGCCGTCCTGCGGACGCGCCGTGCCGTCGATGTCGTCACCGTCGGTGAAGGCCGCGGTCGTGGTGCCGGCGTCGATCGCCGGCGAACCGACCAACAGGCGGAAGTCGGCGGCGCCGTAGAAGAGCGGGGCGTCGCTGACGAGTCCGGCTCCCGTGGTATTACCGTCATCGGCGAGGTCGGCGTCCTGGGTGAGTGAGTAGGCGATGTCCGCCTGGTAGACGTCCTGCCCGTCGCCGCCGTCCCAGATGATGCTGTTGCGTACGTGGATCGCGTCCTGCGTCTGCGAGCGCAACGCGTAGCCTCCGGAATTCCCATAGAACGTGCCGTGACGGACATGCACCGTGGAGTCGCCGGCGAAGATCGCGGCGCCGTAAGCCCCAGCCGCCGGGCCGGAGGTGTTCTGCCGGAACCAGCTGTCCCAGACCTCCACGGTGGATTGGTAGACGTAGAGCGCACCACCGTCATCCAGGGCGTCATTGCCGTAGAACTCACACCCTTCTATGGTCCCGGTCGAGCCTTCGATGTCCATGGCTCCGCCGTCGCCGCCGTTGTCGGCCACGTTGTCCTCGAACGTGCAGCCCTCGACGGTGAACGACGCGGTGTCCTCGATGCAGATCGCGCCGCCGTCGCCCTGCGCGGCGTTGTCGACGAACACGTTGTCCATGATCGTCACGTCGTCCGTCTGGACGTACATCGCGGCGCCACATACGCCGGCGGCGCTCACGTTGCCGTCGAACCGGTTCAGGTACACCACAGGCGACGCGTCGCCTGCCACGTGGACCGCCGCGCCGCCCTCCGTACTCGACGTGTTGCTCGCGAAGATGTTGAGCCGGATGGTCGGCGCGACGCCGTTCGTCGCGACGATCGCGCCGTACTCGAGCGTGTTGGACACGAAGTAGTTGTCCTCGATGGAGACCTCACCGTCATCGGCGGCCGCGGTGTCGTCGATCCACACGGCCGCGTCAGGTCCCACGCCACCGTCGACACGGAATCCCTCCAGAGTGGCCGCGCCCGCGTCGGTCATGTCGAGACCGACCGAACCGGCGCCGATGCCGCCGAGGTCGATGTGTGTAGCGGTGTAGCCGTCGGTGCTTCGCACCGTGACGTCTTCGACGTAGTCGATCGTGCCGGCGGGGGTATACACGCCCGGCATGACCATGATGTGATCGCCCGGGTCCGCGGCGGCCATCGCATCCTCGATGGTGCCGTAGGGATTCTCCTCGGAGCCGTCCTCCGTGCCCGTCGCGTCGTCATCCACCCAGATCGTCGCCTGTGCCGAAGCCACGACCGGCGTCATGGCCAGCACCATCGCGATCGTCACGACGAAGACCACCACGCCCCGCCAGACTCGCGAGCCCCCCGCTATCGAATGCATGTCTTGCTCCCTTCATCCGACCCGATCACCCTCCGTCCACCGAAACCGACGGAGGGACGTCCATCGCATGACCCACTTGTGCGTTCTTTCCCGGCCCTGCCCCCATCCTCACGATGCCACGTCATGAAGCCGGATCATGAGACCGTATCGCCGTACTCACCGGCGCCCCGACGCGCACTCAGGAGACCCGCCTGCGCAAGCGCCGCCAGACGAACACGCCGGCGAGCACGAAGATGATCGCGAACACGATCCCGGACCAAGCCGCCACCTGGCCGAGACGCTCCGCTCCGAAGCCGAGCAGATACCCGGCGGCGGCGAGCAGCGGGTAGTAGATCACCGACGAGAGGACGACGAAGAGCGCGAACCTCCACAGGGGCATCCCCGACGCGGCCGCCACGGCGAGGATCGCCACGTAGACGGGATCGAGGGCGGCGAACCGCGAGCCGACCGCGGCCCCGAGCACGACCGCCTGCCCCGGCACCGCCATGCCGACTGCGAATACGTTCTCGAGCAGCGCGGCGAGGAAGACGATCGGATACCCGTAGGCGGCCAGCCACTGGAGGAGCGTATCCGTGATCGCCTCCATGTCCGGCGCCTACTCGGGCCGAACGCCGTCGCGATGCACCCCGCCGTCCGGTCGCGTACCGGGCTTGCCCTCGACCACGTTGTCGTAGAAGCGCCGCGTCGGGTAGGCGAAGTCGATATCGCCGGCGTCGGCGAACGCGTCGAGGACCTCCTCCCAGATGGCCTCCTCGGTGCCGCGCCGCTTCCGGGGCTCGGTCAGGTAGCGCATCGTGAGGCGTACGCCGCTGTCGTCCACGCGCGTATACACCGTCGGGGTGAGCGTGGGGTAGAAGATCATGAACCGCTCGCCGGCCTCCCTCACCCGGCGCTCGGCGACCTCGCTCAGATGCGCGGCGTGCTCGGTCACGATCTCCGCGAGTATCCGCTTGGCCTTGCGCCAGTCGCTCTCGAACGTGACGAGTACCGGTATCTCGTCCCAGATGAAGTGGAAGCCCCGGCTGAAGTTGACGATGGGATCGCGCAGAGCCACGTAGCAGGGCATGTGGATGATCCGCCCCGTGCTCTGGTCGGCGTCGACCCACTCGCCGATCTCCAGCAGGGTGAACTGGAAGAGGCGGATGTCGATGACGTCGCCCGCGTGCTCCCCGACCTGTATCCGCTCCCCGACCCTGAACGGCCTGCGCCACACGATGAACACCCAACCGGCGACGTTCTGGACCAGGTCGCGCAGGGCTATGGCCAGACCTGCCGACACGAGTCCCAGGAAGGTGGCGAGCGAACGGATGCCCTCCAGCCACAGCGCGCCGATGATGAGCACGGCGAGCACGACGGTCCCGTAGGTGAGCCCCTTCCGCCAGCGGTAGCGCACCCGCACGTCCTCGATACGGGTAGAGACCACGCGCCCGATCAGCACCCGGAGCAGCCACAGCGCGACGACGATCGCGATGGTCAGGACGATCCGCGTCTCGGTGCCGGCGCCCAGCTCGACCGAACGGCCCAGCCAATCGTTCAGTGTGTCCAGGTCGATGAGTGCCTCCCTCGCCGGGGCTCAGGGCTCATGTCGATCCAGGTCGACGACGAGCCCATCGTACGCGATGCCCGCGCCCACGCCCCGCTCCTCGGCATACTCTCGCACCCTCCCGGCGGCTTCGGCCTCGTCACCCTTCACGATCTCGGAGCCGCAGTGGGTGAAGACGGCGTCGGGGACCCCCTCCTTGGCGCACCAGGTGAGTTGGGTCCGGATGGGCGTGTGCCCGATGAGGGTGTCGCGCGGCTTGCGCACCATCGTCCTGCTCACCGTGGCGCCGTCGCCCACGTAGAGCCGGCATCCCGCCAGCGCCTCGCCCCGTTCCTCGATGTAGACGACATCGGGCACGTAGAAGACGGCGAGATCGTCCGATTCGATCCGGTAACCCACCGCGGGGGCGCGGGTCGAGTGCTCCACCCGGTACGGCTTGACGGAGAGCGAGCCGATGGAGCGGCGCGTACGCATCGCGAGGGAATGGCGCTCCTCGAGCGGATAGCGGTCGATGCGCTCCCAGGTCTCGGCGGACGCGTACACCGGACACGGAGCGCCGTCCTTCAGGCCGAAGACGTGATCCGGATGCGCGTGAGTCACGACGATCGCATCCGGTCCGATCCCCTCGAGTCGGCCGCGCCAGTCCTCACCGGCGTCGATCATCAGCCTCGTGTCGCCGCACACGACGAGCATCGACGAGTGGTGGGTGTGCTTCTCGCTCTTCGCGTCGATGTACCCTCGCGTGCCCAGGAACTCGAGTCTCATGGCCGGCCCACTACAGCGCGAACCGCTCGGACCGCTCGCGTGCCATCTCGTGCAGCATCCGGGCTCGCTCGACGGCGTCGAGACCGGTCAGATGGCCCGTCGTCCTCACATGCGTGCGATGCAGGCGCTCCTCTCGCATGCGGGAGGAGGACCGGTAGACGAGCAGGGCACCCGCGGATATCAGCGATCCGGGCAGAGCGAACGCGACGGCTCGAGGGGTGTCCCTGAGGGGGAGCATCGCGAACACGAGGCCCAGGACGGCGAGCGCGCCGCCGAGCAGGGCGGTCATCGTGCCCACGGGAACCCGTGTCGGAGGCACGCGTGTCGGTCGATCGGGCATCCTCATCACTCCCGGTATCGAAAGGCGCCACACTGCAGAGATACCCGAATCGGACGACCAGGGGCTCGCCTCTCGCCGACGAGCCGCTACCCTGTCGGTAGGATCGCAGGACGCTCGCATGGTGAGCGGACCACCATCGAAGGACGGATCGAGATGCTCGACGACCGGCTCGTGGACCTCCTGGGCACCGACCCCACGGCGTGGATCCTCGCTTCCGACGAACCCTTCGCCCGTCTCGCGCTGCGCTTCGCGACGGGCTCGCCCGGGGGCTCCGACGCCGATGGGGCGATCCCGGATCCCGACGTCGCGCATCTGGAGACGCTCGGGCATC
>CAYOSP010000002.1:117592-137617 GCA_964406675.1 uncultured Eubacteriales bacterium
GCCGATGGGGCGATCCCGGATCCCGACGTCGCGCATCTGGAGACGCTCGGGCATCCGGGGGTGCGGCGCCTGCTCGACGAACTCGCTCCCGAGCCGGAGTCCGGCGGCCGCCCGCACGGCGCCGGGGATCCGACGTACCTCCCGGACCGCCTGCACCTGCTGGCCGACCTGGGCGTCCGCGGCGGCGACGACACTCGAGTCGAGGCGGCCCTGGACGCGTTGGTCGACGGTCTCGACGACACGGGGCTCCTCTCCGCCGGCGCCGGATCCCGCCGCCGGCCCAAACCGGAGCGGGGGGCCCTGCTGTGCGACACGCACATCGTCACGGACGTGCTGTGCCGGCTCGGCAGGCAGGACGACCCACGCGTGCTGTCCACGCTCGAGCGCATCGCCGATTCGGCGGACGCGACCCCCCAGGGCAGGGGCTGGCGCTGCGTGCCCGAGCGGCGGATCCTCTTCCGCGGCAGGTCATCCAGGACCGACGTGTGCCCGCAGATCACCTTGGAGGCGCTGAGGTGTCTCGCGCATCTGGACGAGGATTCGCTCCCCGCCTGGACGGTGGAGGCGGCGCGCACGCCGCTCGAGGTATGGCGGCGCCGGGGCGCCGAACGCCCCTACGACTTCGGACACGGATACCAGTTCAAGACGGTCCGCTGGCCGCATCTGTGGTACGACGCGCTCGCCGTCCTGGAGGCGGTCACCCTGTTCCCCGAGGTCTGGCGCGGCCCGGACGCGAGAGAGGAGGACCGCCGGTCCCTGGCCGAACTCGCCGCGTGCCTTCTCGCGTACGACTTCGACGAGGGACGCGTGGTGGTGGACCGCACCTATCCAGGCTACGAGGACTTCTCGTTCGGGCGACAGGGCGAGGCCTCTCCCTTCGCCACCGCACACTGTCTCGTCCCGCTCGCGCGTATCGTCGACCTGGCCGAAGGGATCGCCGACGTCGAGGCGGCGGCGCTGCCGGGCTCGTCACGCAGGGCACCCGGCGCAGACGGCGAGCCCGCGCCCTCCCCGACGCACTGCCCGGTGCCGCCTTCACCGAAGACCTTCCCGCGAGAGGCCCTCCTCGCGCGCCCGCTGGTGCGGCACCACCTCGGCGGACCCCCGCCGGACCCGACCAGTCTCGAGTCCGTCGTCGGTGACGTCGTGGGCCTCAGGGGAGACGTGGCCACCACCCCCTACCTCTCCGCCTCGGCCCGTCTCCACCCGTTCGCGCCCGCGGACCTGGACACCGCGCTGTACGTGCGTGGCTCCCTCGTCGGCCTGCGAGCGATGCGCGGCGGATTCTTCATCGTCCGACGGGACACCGCACCCGTCGTCTTCGCGGCCACGTCCGAGCAGACCGGCCGCTACGCGAGACGGTTCGCCCGCATCCGCGGGATCGACTCCGAGACGCTGGAACGTCTCGCGCCTCGGGTGGTGGAGTTGCTGCGCGGGCGCCCGATGTCCACCACCGAGATACGCGACGCCCTCAGGTCGCAGGGGCTGGGGCAGGTGGACGTGGCGGCGCTGCTCAACCTGATGTCGACGGAGGCGCGCATCGTCCGCTACCGGCCGAGAGGCGACTGGCGCACCCGCGGCTGGACGTACGCGCTGCCGGAGGAGCACCTCTCCGATCTGCAGATCCCCGGGATGGGGCGGGACGAGGCGGATGCGATCCTCACCCGCGCGTACGTGCGCGGCTTCGGTCCGGTGACCGAGCGGGACGTCGCATGGTGGACGGGCATCGGACCCAAGCGTACGCGCAGGGCGATCGATCGTCTCGGAGACGAGCTCAGCACCCTGGCCGCCGCCGCGTTCGCTGAGGACACGACCGAGGACGCGCGGATGCTCATGCACGTCGCCGACGTCGACGAATCGGCGACGGCCACGCTCGCCTCCGCGCCGCCGGTGCACCTGCTCCCGTGTCTCGACCCCTTCCCCATGGGATACGCGGACCGCTCACGGATGATGCACGACCGGCATCGCGAATACGTGTTCGACGAGACCGCGCAGGCGGCTCCGGTCGTGATGGAGCGGGGGCGCATCACCGGGGTGTGGGACGTGGACGGACCCGACGAACCCACGGTGCTCGTGCACCTGTTCGACGGCCGTCCCGTCTCGCGCGCCGTGACCGAGGAGGCGGAGGCCGTCGGGCGGCTCAGGCTCGACCGGGACGTACGGGTCTCCGCGGTGGAGCGGATGCGGCCCCTGAGGGACAGCGGGACGGGCGCCTACGCCCACCCGCTCCGCGGCATCGCGGAGTGAGCGACCATCCCCCGGCGAGACGCCTCGCTCAGATGAGCCGCAGATCCCGACCGACCCGCTCGAAGGCCTCCAGGACCCGATCGAGCTGCTCGTCGGTGTGCGTGGCCATGTAACTCGTCCGCAGGAGCTGGCGGCCCGGCGGCGTCGCGGGGGACAGCACCGCGTTCACGTAGACCCCCGACTCGAGCAGCGCCTTCCAGGCGAGCAGCGTGCGCTCGTCGTCACCGATGATGACCGGGATGATCGGCGTCTCGGACGTGCCCGTATCGAAGCCGAGACCCTCGAGGCCCGTGCGCATCTTCTCGGCGTTGTGGTGCAGAGCATCGATCCTCTCCGGCTCCTCCCGCATCACCTCCAACGCGGCGAGTGCCGCGGCCGCGTTCGCCGCGGGGATGCTCGCCGAGAAGATGAGACTGCGCGCGTGGTGCTGGATGTAGTGGATCACATCGTCGTCGCCCGCGATGAACCCGCCGAGCGACGCGAACGACTTGCTGAAGGTGCCCATGACGAGGTCGACCTCGTCGGTAAGCCCGAAATGCGCGGGCGTGCCGCGTCCGCCGCCGAGCACGCCCATCGCGTGCGCGTCGTCCACCATCACACGGGCCCCTGTCTCGGAGGCGAGTCTGACGATATCTGGGAGCCGCGCGATGTCGCCCTCCATGCTGTAGAGACCGTCGACGATGACCAGCACGCCCGCGCGGTCGTCTATGCCGGTGAGCACCCGCTCCAGGTCGTCCATGTCGTTGTGCCGGAACCGCTCGACGCGTCCCCAGGAGAGGCGAGCTCCGTCGACGATGCTCGCGTGGTCGGCCTTGTCCAGCACCGCGACGTCGCCGCGTCCCACGATCGAGCTGATGGCGCCCAGGTTGGCCTGCATGCCGGTGGAGAACACGAGCGCGGACTCCTTGCTCACCCAATCGGCGAGCTCGCCCTCCAGGCGCAGATGGAGTTCGAGCGTCCCGTTGAGGAAGCGCGAGCCGGTGCAGCTCGTGCCGTGCTCGCGCACGGCGCGCTCGGCGGCCTCGCGGACCTTCGGGTGCGTGGTCAGGCCCAGGTAGTTGTTCGACCCGCACATGATGAGACGGCGACCCTCGAGCACCGCTTCCGTGCCCTCGTTCTCCTCCAGCGGAAGGAAGTACGGGTACAGGCCGGCCTCCTGGGCCTCCCTGGCCGTGGTGAAGGACCTCGCCTTGTCGAACAGGTCAGTCATGCTCACTCAGCCTTCCGCCGGTCAGTCTTGCGCGAGCACGAGCGAGCTCGCTGTCGGTGATGCGATGCAGCAGCCAGGGTGAGTATCTCGCAAGACGCCACAGCCACGCCGCTTGACCCGGCATGATGTAGAAGCGTCCACGGCGGACCCCGTCCACGAGATCACGCGCGACGCGCTCCGGCTCCATGAGCGTGGCCGCCGACGTCGCCGTCCACTCGGGCGGCTTGGTCTCGTTCTCCTCGTCGAAGCCCGGCGTGCGGGTGTCCGGCGGGAAGAGTAGGGAGAACCCGATCCCTCTAGGTCGCAACTCGTGACGGAGCGCCTCGGTGAGGCCGACGACCGCATACTTGGTCGGCGCGTAGGTAGCGTACCCCATGAGCCCCATGAATCCGAGTACCGACGCCACGTTGGCGACGTGACCGCGCCCCTCTCGGAGGAAATGGGGCATCAGCGCGAGTGTGGGGACCAGCTGGCCGTAGTAGTTGATGTCCATGGCGCGCCGGAAGTCCTCGAGGGAGAGGTGCTCGAGGTAGTGCGGGTAGGCGGCCCCGACCAGATTGAAGAGGTAGTCGGGGACCCCCCGCCGCTCGACGTGCGACGCGACCAACTCGCGCACCGCATCCTCGTCGGTGGCGTCACAGACGGCCGACCGGACCTCGACGCCCGGCGCCGAGGCCCTGATCCAAGCTTCGGTCTCGCCGAGGGCCCGCTCGCCACGAGCCACGAGCAGGACGTCGCATCCGCGTCGGGCCAGCTCGGCCGCGGTAGCTCGACCTATGCCCTTGGAGGCGCCGAAGAGTACCGCTGAGGTACCGTCTACCTGCACGATTCGTCTCGCTGGGGTCATCCCGGCCCATCTGCGGCGGACAGGTGCCGCATCCGCTCCCTCGCCGGCTGGAGGTCCCGGTCACGTCCCGTGACACGTCCCATGGCGCGGTCGACGCCGGCGCGGATACCCATGCATTCTAACCATTGTGTGCCACGTCGGTCAGGAAGGCGACCGGCTCGTCCCTCCGCACGGGATGGCGGTAGTCATCAACCGCCGCCGGCGCACGACTCGATCCCGACGACCCCGAACGCTTCGGCGTCGGCCGAGTACTCCCGCTCGAACAGGACCCGCTCCTCGGAGCGAGCGAGGTCCACGCTGCGGATCTGTTCCGCGGCCACCCCGGGCGCCCCGGGTTCGCCGGACTGCGTGACCAGCGCTACGGCTTCTCCATCCTCGGACACCGCGATACGACCGGGCCCGAGAGCGACACCTCGGTCGAACACGTGACTGTGCAGTTCCTCGCCCGTGACCGTGTCGAACAGGTGCAGGGAATCCCCCTCACCCAGCCTGGCCAGACACACCAGGAGACGTCCGCCCCGCGCCGCGACGCGCACGTGACCGACGGCGGGACCCCGGAAGCCCTCGGGGCCCTCTTCGGGCGTGAGCGTGAAGAGGCGCACCGGGTCGGCTCCCTCGAGCGAGCACAGTTCGACGACCGAGTGCTCACCCCCGGCATCGTCCCTCCCCGAACGCTCGACCGCGACCCATCCGCTCGTCGCGTCGGCCGCCAGGACGGCGCCCGACGCGCAGGCCTCCCTCGGAGCGGCATCTCCGGAGGCGTGCACGTAGATCCTCCCATCCGTGTCGCCGCTGTGGAGCGCCACGGAGAACACCAGCCGCTCCTCGTCGATCGCGTGAAGCCGCGCGGAGTGCTCGGCGTCGACCTCCATGAGGTCGTGTACCGTACCGTCCGGCTCCACCACGCGCACCGTCGACGCGAACTCGCCGCTGACCGGATCGCGCTCACCGAGGACGACGAGCGCCACGCGTCGCCCGTCGTCGGTCAGGATGGCGTTCTCCACCCGTCCATACGTATCCTTGCGCCCGTCGGTCACGTCCGCCACGACCATGTCGGTCGCGGCGTACGGAGGGCCTGAGGGATCCGAGTCCTCGGCCGGCCGATACGCGAGGATCCCCCCGGCGCACACCTGGATCAACGCGGGACCCGGCACCACCCGCGCCACCGCTCGATCGTCCCTGCCCGCGGAGTCACTCAAGCGCAGGGCGCCGTCGACGTCCTCCGGATCCTCGCTCCGATAGAGGATGGAGCCGGACGGCCAGTCGACGGTCCACGCCTCCGCCGGATCGGCCGACGAGACGAACAGGTCCGTCGGGCCATCCGGACCGTGCGACACGAACCGGGAGCCGACGAAGTACGTGACGGCATGACGTACCTCTCCGTCGTCCTCCGGCTCCGTGACCCCGGAGGTGGTCTCCGCGGCCCGCGATCGTCCGGATACGTCCTCGCTCCGCGGCTCTTCGCCACCACACGACGCGAGCGAACCCATGCAGGTGAGTCCTACCACGAGCGTGATGACGGTGGCGGTGAGGGAGCGGGCGAACAGCCCGCCCGCTCCCCGGTCCTCGTTCTCGAGTCGACGCATGACCCCTCACATCCACCAGTTGTTGTAGCGACGGGCGTAGTAGCCCGGCAGACCGCTCCATGCCCGTATGGGATGGACCACCCGGTCGTACCGGAGCCACCGCGTCGCCTCGAACACACGAGCTCCCCCGATGGTCACGTAGTCGACCATCATCACGTGGGAATGCGGCTTGATGTAGATGTCGCCGAGCCGCTCCCCAGCCGATCCCGGCCGCCCGATGTAGTAGGAGACCGTGGTCGACGCGAGCCCATAGTAACTGTCGAATCCCGTGTTGCGCTTGTGGCCCAGCCCCCACAGGCGGGACACGAGACCGGAGCAGTCGACCCCGCTCGCACACCAGCGCTTGCCGCCCCAGCAGTTCACGTCACCCGCGTCGTAGCCCCGACTCATGCGCCGGTTGAAGTAACCGGGCAGGTCCCAGCCTCCCCAGCAGTAAGGCACGGACGCGTAGGTACGATTGTAGCCGGTGATGTAGGTCGGCAGGCCGGTCCCGCAGGACCGGTAGTAGTTGGCTTTCGAACACCACCACCGGTTCTTGAGGTACTCCTGGGCACGGTCGTATGCGTCGAAGCGCGACCACGCGGCGTGCGCGGGTTCGGGCTCCGCGAGTCTCCCGACCGATGCGAAGACGTCGGAGACGACCCCGGCCACCGATCCGAACAGCCCGGCACCCGGTCCCCCTTCTCCACGAGCGGGGCCACCCACTGGTGGCCGGCCCGCTCCGGTGTCCGCCCCGGTGTCCGCTCCGGCGTCCGCTCCGGCGTCCGCTCCGGTGTCCGCTCCGGTGTCCATCCCGCGCACGCCTGCGTCGGCCGGCTCCTGGCGGAGCCGCAGGACTTCGAGCCGGTCCGTGGACGGCACCAGCGTGTAGACGCTCTCGGCGGGTCCCACGCGCAGCATCCTGACGGGAAACGCACGGTATCTCGCCAGGGGGATCTCCGACGACGCCACCCGCTCACCCACGCGGTCGAACACGTCGACGAACGTGTGGACCGCACCGGCGGCGTCGAACTCCTCGACGGACACGTACGCGAGCCCGTCGCGAGTGCCGGCGAGCGGACGGATGGCCCCGAATCCGTGCTCGGACCGCATCTCGATGCGGCCGGTCCGCCGACCGGCGCGATACCGCACGACGCCGGCCTCCAGGCCCGTGTCCCAATCCTTGAAGGCGACCATGGACCCGCCCGACCGATCGCCGAGGGCGTGGTCGGCGCGTTCCTTCGCCGGCAGGACCGCGGCGAGTCCCTCACGCCGGAGCCGGGGCGGCTTCACGGCCCGTACGCGTCCATCGACCGACAGCGGCACCTCCCAGGCGTACTGCAGCTGCACGAACAGGTCGGTGCGACCCCGACCGCGATCCTCCGCCCTGATCCCGGTGATCCCTTGCTCGACGAGCTCATCGGGAAGCGCCAGAGAGGAGGTGACGCTGCCGCCGGCGTCGACGGCGCATACCTTGGCCGGGTCCGACGTGAGGTCGAGCACGTACCAGCCGTCGTCCACGGCGTCCACGTCCGCGGGACACGCGATGGTGGTCGGCAGCGAGACCTCACGCTCGGGCATACCTTCGGGAGAGACGACGACGATCTTCGAGTTCACGCCGTCGGCGATGTGGATACGTCCCGACTCGTCGAGATCGAATGACGTGGGGCCCCACGGATCGCCGCCCTCCACCGGTTCCTCGAGGCCGACGCGGCCGGATCCCGACCCGTATTCGAGCGAGGCGACCACCTCGTGCCGGTGATCGGCTGTTCCCGCCCCAGACTCACCCGCGGTATCCGCCGGCGCCGCATCCGCCGGCGCCGCATCCGCCGGCGCCGCCCGCGACACCCCCGGGAGCGACACGGCCAGGAGAGCGCACAGCACACATGCCAGCATCCTGGTCGCGGCGCCCGCACCGCTACCCGCTCCCCACCCCCCAGACGCTCTCTCGGACGCGCTCCCGCACGCACCCCCGGATGCGTCCCCGGATGGCCCTCTCAGTCGAGTCCTCCGCTTCCCGGACATGGTCTCCCCTTCCCTCGGAATCGGTCCGCACCCGACTCTGAGGCAGGGGGCTTAGCCGCCACTTATCGACGACTTGAAGCGAGGACGACGTCACTTTCCAGCGAGGACGACGTCACTTTCCAGGGAGTGCGCGCAGCAGCCATCTGAAGGGAGCCAAGAAGACGCGGAACAGCCGCCTCGACAGATACAGGATTCGGGTCCCGATGCCGAGGAGGAGCGAGTACTTGAGGACATCCGCCCCGGCCTCGCCCGAGGGAAGAGACGCCTGTTCCATGATGGCGGTCGGATCGAGATCGAAGGCGAGCTCCTCGCCGCCGTGGGTGGTGAGCGTCAGTCCCTCGTCCCCGAAGTCCACCGAGTCGATATCCCCCACGATCCCCATCAGCGAGGCGGAGCCATCGCCCGCCGACGAGAGGGTCTCGCCCGCCGACGAGAGGGTCTCGTCCGACGCGAGGGCGGTCTCGGCGAGATCGAGTGCTCCCGTGCTCTTCACGAGGGGCATGCCCACCGCCGCCGCCAGCAGGACGACCGCGGCGATCAGTATGACCTTCGTGAGTATCCGGAGCATGTCCATGATCTCCAAGAGCGCCTGCGGGATATCCGTTGCGTGCATCTCGCGTACGTGGAGTATCGGAGGATGCACGGCACGCCTTGAGATTCAACGGCACACTTTGGGGGATGAACGGTCACCTCGGGTCGATAAAGGGAGGACTCTCCCGACGGTTTCCGTCTCGGACCGGCGATTCAGCGACGCAGCGTGGACCTCGATGCCGAGCGCGCGGCCGAGCTCCGCTGCGTCCCCCCGGGTGTCCGCGGTGACCGCGACGATCCGTAGCGTCGCGCGCAATCCCGCGAGCGCGCTCGACAGTCCCTCGGGAGGCGAACCGTCGAGGACGATCGTCCCGTTCACGTCGAGGACCAGATGGGTGAGCGTGAAGACTCCGCGGCCGGGGATATCGAGTCGCACGTGGACCTCCTCTGTCGTGGATGCCGTGCGCCGCAGCAAGGACGACGCCCGTCGATCCGCTACGGCAGCGCGGTCAGCGTCACCGCGACCAACGCGAGCCCGATGCCGACCGCCTGCAGCCGCGTCACGCGCTCCTCGAGGACCTTGTACGCCATGAGCACCGTGACCACCGGGTACAGCGAGCCCAGGACCGACGCCACGGCCAGCGGCCCGGAGCGGATCGCCGTGATCATCGTGAGGTTGGCGAGCGAGTCAAGGCCTCCGGCGGCCAGCGCGGTGGTCCTCACTCCCGGATCGGCGAGCACGTGACGGGCCCGCACCATGGCTGCCGCGGAGAGCATGGTCACGGACACCGCGCGGGAGGACAGCAGCGGCCAGAAGCCGCTCGCCGCCTCGGTCATGGAGAACGACAGCCAGGAGCCCGCGAACCCGAATCCCGCCACCACCGCCAGGACCACCGCCACGAACGGCAGCTCCCCCGACTCCCCGTCGCTCGACCTGCTCACGATGATCACCGCGACGACGGCGAGCACGAGCCCCGCACCGTCGGTGACACCGATCGCGGTGCCGCGCAGGAGGTCGAACACGGCGGGCAGCGATCCGGCGAGTCCGGCGGTCACCGGCGCGACCACGCTCATCCTGCCCGCCGCCAGCCCTCCGTACAGGGCGACCACGCCGATGCCGCCCGACACGCCGGCCAGCGCGCCCCACAGCAGATCGGGACGGGTCACGAGTTCGGCCCCGCCTACCACCGCCGCCGCACCGAGGATGAAGAGGCCGAGCACGTGCGCGGTGGCGGTCACCGAGAAGGCCGAGTCACGCCTGCTCGCGAGGCCGCCGAAGAAGTCGGCGCTGCCGAACAGCACCGAGGTCAGGGTGGCGAAGACTACCGTCGTCATCGGGTGGTGGACCTCACAGGACGAACAGCAGGACCGCGAGCACGTGACAGGCGCTGCCGGCGATGACCCAGCCGTGCCAGACCGCGTGCATGTACGGGACGCGCTTCATGACGTAGAACACGGCGCCCCCGGTATACGCGAGACCCCCGGACACGAGGAGCCATACCGCCGTCGCCGGGAGCGCTTCCACCAGAGGTCGCATGACGGTGACCGCCATCCAGCCGATCCCGATGAAGAGCGCGGCGGACAGCCATCTCGGCCGGTCGACCCAGAACGCCTCGGCCGAGATCCCCGCGATCGCCAGCGCCCAGATCACCCCGAGCAGCAGCCGGCCGGCGGGAGGCTCGAGGGCCACGAGCGCGAACGGCGTGTACGAACCGGCGATGAGCAGGTAGATGCCCGCGTGATCGAGGATCCGGAACACCCGCTTGGCGCGCCGCGAAGGGAGGGCGTGATACAGGGTCGAGAACAGATACAGGATGACGAGGCTGGCGCCGAAGACGGTCGCCGAGACGATCCTGGTGACGTCACCGGTCTCCAGAGCCCGCAGCACGAGCAGCACGAGCGCCGCGACCCCGAGCGCGGCCCCGATCCCGTGGGTGACCGCATTGGCGATCTCCTCGCCGGTGGAGTATCGATGCGCCTGCTCCATGCCTCCGTCTTTCCCCGAACGTCTTCAGCCCGAGCGGCGGACCCGCGAACATCATCGCCCCCGACCGCCTACAATACTCGATGGACGCACGGATGCCACCGATGCGGCGCGGGGCGACACCGTCCCGGAGCGCCCGGCGAGGAGCCCGCACGCCTATGGTGTTGAGGACCCGTGTCCGCGTGAACGGGGTCGACAGGTTCGTCGTGCTCAACCTGGTGCTGCTCGCCGTGATGAGTCTCGCCGTCTATTCGAGACGACAGCCTGAGTACTTCTACTACGTCGGCGTGTTCGTCGCCTTCGCCCTGATCGGGTGGCACGCGCTCCGCGGATATCATTACCCGCTGTGGCTGCTCGCCGGACTCGAGGTCGGCATCCTCGCGCATTTCGCGGGCGGCCTCCTGTCGGTGGCCGGCGAGCGCCTCTACGAGCACACCCTTCTCGCGGGCGTGGGATACGACGATCTCGTCCACTTCTACAACTCCGCGATCATCCTCCTGATCGTGCGCGAGGTGCTGCACCAGGCCGACGCCCGGATCGGCCGGTACGAATGGCTCCTGCTCGTCCTGATCGTACTCGGCATCGGCGCGGCTTGGGAGGTCATCGAGTTCGTCGCGTGGCGCCTCATCCCCGACACCATGGTGGGCGGCTACGCGAACAACATGACGGACCTCCTCGCCAACGGACTCGGCGGCGGGGCCGGGGTGCTGATCGGCAGGCTCATGGATTCCCTCTCGAAGAGCAGATGAGTCTCGCACCGGGGAACGTACACGCGTACTCGGGAACGTATACGAGTACGACTGTCATGGCGGCGAGACGAGCGGGCGGTGATGACGATGGATCGCAGCGAACTGGGACCGCGCATCGGCCACGAGGCGGATGAGTGGCGCGAGCGCATCGAGCGGATGAAGGAACACGGTCGGGGCGCCGGACAAGACAGCGGCGGAGAGTACCTGAGGGAGGTCGAGAGGCTGGAGCGGCAGCTGCGTGACCTGGTAATCCGTGTGGAGTACGCGGAGGACGTCGACGAGGACACGTGGGAAGACACGAGCGACGAGATCGAGCAGGACTGGGAGGCCTGGAAGGAGCGCGCCGAGCAGATGTGGGCGCGCGTCGGATAACGGTCTCGAGGGACGCGCGCGCGATGCGACCCATGAGCTCGTTCAGGCGCCGGCTCGAGGAAACGGATCCACGAGCCCTGCGCGCAGAACGCGTACGCACGGTGCTGGTCAACGTGGGACTCCGCTGTGACCTCACATGTGCTCACTGTCACCTGCGGTGCTCGCCGGACCGCGACGAGATGATGCCCCTCGATGTGATGGACAGGGTCGTCGGGTACGTGACGGAACTGGGACCCGACGTGGTGGACGTCACCGGAGGAGCGCCGGAGCTGCATCCACTCCTGCCCGGATTCATCTCCGACGTCCGGGAAGCCGGATGCACCGTCCGGCTCCGCACGAACCTCACGGCCTTGCGCTCACGCGGAGAAGCGCTCCTCGACGACCTGGAGCAGGCCGACGTGAGCCTTCTCGCTTCCGTGCCGGATCCGCACGACCGGGGATGGCCGGGGCGTGATCCCTCCCTCTGGACCGCATGCATCGAGACGTTGAGGATGCTCAACACGCGTGGGTGGGGTCGGGGCAGGCACACACTCGACATCGCGTGGACGTCGTCGCCGGACCTCGGACGTACATCCCGCGTACGTGGCGAGACGGACCTCGAACGCGCTCTCGCCGACGAGGGAGTCGCCTACGATGAGCTCGTCCGCATCACCACGATGCCGATCGGCCGCTTCGCCGAGTCGAACGACCACGGAGGGGTGGAAGGGTATCTGAGTGAGCTCGCCGCAGCCTTCGAACCGGCCACCGCACTGGAGTTGGGTTGTCGCCACGGCGTCGAGATCGCCTGGGACGGGACGCTGTGGGACTGCGATTTCAATCTGGCCGCGGGCACGCGACCACCGGAGGGCCTCCGCTCCGTGTACACGACGCCACCCGATGCGCTGCACGAACGCAGCATCTCGTTCGGGGCCCACTGCTATGCCTGTACCGCGGCCGCCGGATCCTCTTGAAGCGGCACGCTCCTGTGACCCGGTCGGGTCACCCGGTGGCACGGAGACGCGGACGACGCGCGCCGCGGACCGAGATCGGATTCCTCACCCGCTATCCGAGTCCGGGTACCGCGAAGACGCGACTGGTCCCGGCGCTCGGCCCGGAGGGCGCGGCGGAACTGCACGACGAACTGACCCGCCACTGCCTCGACGTGCTGCGACCCCTCGAGATCACCGGCGAGGCCAGGATCGTGGTGCATGTCGCGGGCACGTCCCCTCGAGCGGCTCGCCGCTGGCTTCGCCGGGGGCACGACATCGCCGACGCACCCCGGGGCGGGCACGTCCGCGCTCCCACGGTCCTGCCACAGACCGCGGGCGGACTCGGGCGGGCCATCTCGTCCGCACTCGATTCGGCATTCGGTCGCGGCGCCGAACGGGTCATCGTCGTCGGCTCCGATTGCCCTGGACTCGACGCACGGGTCGCCAGGGACGCGATCCGGCGGCTAGGGACCGCGGACTGCGTGCTCGGCCCCGCGGCGGACGGAGGCTACTACCTCCTCGGCCTCGATCGGGCCTCGAGCGGGTCCGCGGACGACCTCTTGCGCGACATCGAGTGGGGCGGGGGTTCCGTGCTCGAACAGACCCTCCGGCGAGCGCATGGCGCGGGGCTGAGGGTCTCCCTCACCGAGGAGTTGGCGGACATCGACCGCCCCGAGGACCTACACCTCTGGAGGGCGATGACGGACGCGCGCCCCGAGGGCCTGAGCGTCGTGATCCCGACCCTCGACGAGGAGATCTCGATCGCGGACACCGTCGGCCGGGCCTTCTCGGCGGGCGCGGATGAGGTCATCGTCGCCGACGGCGGCAGCGGGGACGCGACCGCGGAGGTCGCGCGAGACGCGGGCGCCGTCGTCCTCGACGCGCCCCGGGGAAGGGCCGCCCAGATGAACGCCGGAGCGGCCGAGGCACGCGGAGACACCCTCCTCTTCCTGCACGCGGACACGTGGCCGCCTCCCGCGGCACGCGTCGTCGTGGAGCGTACCCTCGCCGGAAGCGGGGATGGAGACGCGGGTGGGAGCGCGGGTGGGAGCGAGGGTGGGAGCGAGGATCCGAGCGGAGGTGCGATCGCGGGCGCGTTCTCCTACGACAACCGTGAGCGGGCACTCGGGGCGCGCATCCTCGGCGCCGTCGGGCGACTGCGCGGCATGATCACGAGCCACCCCTATGGCGACCAGGGCATCTTCATGCGACGCGACGTGTTCGAACGGCTGGGCGGCTTCCCCGTCCAGCCGGTGATGGAGGATTGGGAACTCGTCCGCCGGCTCAAGCGGCTCGGGAGGGTGGTCATACTCCCGGACCGGATCGCCACCTCGGCCCGCTCGTTCCTCGAGCACGGTCTCCTCCGCGGCCTCGTCACGAACGCGGCGGTGATCGCCGGCTACCGCCTCGGCGTGCCGCCCGAACGCCTCGCCCGTTGGCGGGAGCGCATCGCGCCCGCCCCCCGTCACTGACCGGGGGCGGGCGCGGGGGGGTGCGGCAGCCGCCGCTACGCGCTCAGGAGCTCCTGGACATCAGCCTGCGCGTCCTCGCCGATGGGCGCGATCGAGAACTCGTCGACGAGCACCTGCAGCACGTTCGGCGACACGAACGCCGGCAGGGTGGGCCCGAGCCGGATGTCGGTGATGCCGAGGTGCAGGAGCGTGAGCAGGATGGCGACCGCCTTCTGCTCGTACCACGAGAGGACGAGAGAGAGCGGGAGCTCGTTCACGCTCGTGTCGAACGCGTCGGCGAGCGCGACGGCGATGCGGATCGCCGAGTAGGCGTCGTTGCACTGCCCGACGTCCATCAGGCGTGGCAGGCCGCCGATCTCACCGAGCTGCTTGTCGAAGAAGCGGAACTTGCCGCACGCGAGCGTGAGGACCACGGTATCGTCCGGCGTCGCCTCGACGAACTCGGTGTAGTAGTTGCGGCCCGGCTTGGCGCCGTCACAGCCGCCCACCAGGAAGAAGTGCCGGATGTCGCCGCTCTTCACCGCGTCGATGACCTGGGGCGCCACACCGAGCACCGTGCCGTGGCCGAACCCGACCATCACGCTGCCCTCGTCGGTCTCGTCCTCGAACCCCGGCGACTCGAGCGCCTTCTCGATCACGGGTGAGAGGTCGTCGGCCTCCACGTGGGGCATGCCCGGGAAGTGCACGGCGCCGGTCGCGAACACCTTGTCGCTGTAGGAGTCGCGCGGCGGCATGAGGCAGTTCGTGGTCATGAGGATCGCGCCGGGGAACGCCTCGAACTCCTTGCGCTGGTTCTGCCAGGCGGTGCCGTAGTGACCGTGGAAGTGGTCGTGCTTCTTGAGCTCGGGGTAGGCGTGCGTCGGGAGCATCTCGCCGTGCGTGTACACGTCGATACCCCTGCCCTCGGTCTGCTCGAGCAGTGCGGCGAGGTCCTTCAGGTCGTGGCCCGAGACGAGGATCGCCTTGCCGGGACGATGCCCCAGCGGGACCTCGGTGGGCTCGGGCGTGCCGTACGTGCCGGTGTTGGCGGCGTCGAGCAGCTCCATCGCGCGCAGGTTGATCTCGCCCACGCCGAGCGCGAGCCCGACCCACTCGTCCACGCCCAGGTCGCGATCGCTCATCGCGGCGAGCGTGGCGAACATGGAACGATACAGCGCCGGATCCTCCTGGCCGAGCAGGTACGCGTGGTAGGCGTAGGCACCGACGCCACGCAGACCGTAGAGCGCGATCTCCTGCAGGGACTGCACGTCCTCGTCGCGGGAAGCATCCCAGGGCCGTCCCATGGACTCGCCCACCGCGACCTTCTCCTCCACCGTCTCGCCCGGTTCGAAGACCGCCGGCGGGTCATCCGTATCCACGGTGACGCCCGCTTCGCGCAGACGCCCGACGAGCCGGGAGCGCACCTCCACCGCTTCGTCCACCTCGGCGGCGACGGACTCCGGATCGAAGTCGACGTTCGTGAGCGTCACGAACAGCGAGTAGGCGGCGAATCGGCCCTCCTCCGTCAGGTCGATACCCTCCGGCGCCCGGTCCGCCGCCACGGCGAGCCCACGCACCGCCTGGGTGAGCAGGTCCTGCAGCGCGGCGGTCTCGGCGTCCTTGCCGCACACCCCCACCGTGGTGCACCCGGTACCCTTCGCGGTCTGTTCGCACTGGTTGCAGAACATGTGGCTCCTCTCGTCCGTCGTCATCCCTCGGTCTCCTCCTCCGCACGCTCGCGGTGACGGCGTCCCTCGATCAGGTGCTTGATCCCGTCGACGGCGTGACCGTGCATCCACGAGCGCGGCCCGGCGTAGCGCATCACCTCTCGCACGTGCTCGCGCATGTCCGGCTCGTAGCAGTGGGTGTCGCAGTAGCTGCAGAACGGCTTGGGGTCCTTGGGGCAGTACGCGCGCCGCTTCTCGGCGTAGCGCAGCAGTTCCGCGCACTCGGCACAGACCTCGGGCCGCTTGCGGCCGTACACGCCGAGTTCCGCGCCCTCGCTCTCGAGGGGCTCCCGGCGGACGGCCGCGTGCACGCCGCGACAGTAGATGACCGCGAAGTCACCCAGGAGTCGGGTGTCCGCGATCACCTCGGGGTCCCGCATGCGTCCCGCGAAACGATCACCCATGGACCGTAGTGTGCGAGACGACGTCACGACGGTCTTTGACGTCGGTCAAGGACGGGGACGGGCGACGGTGACGGGGAAGGGGTGAGACGAAGAACGACCCCGGCCTCATGAGAGACCGGGGTCGTCCACAGCGTGTCAGCGGACTCGCGCCCGCGGAGACCTAGAGCTTGCGAACGTTGCTCGCCTGGGTCTTGCCGTTGTTGCCCGTGGTGATCTCGAACTCGACCTTCTGACCCTCATCGAGGGTCTTGAAGCCCTCTTCCTCGATCGCGGAGAAGTGGACGAACACGTCGTCACCATCCTCGCGCTCGATGAAGCCATAGCCCTTCTCGGGATTGAACCACTTCACTGTGCCTTCGGTCATGCTACCCATCCTTTCGCCCTTCTCGGGCAAACAAATGCGGCGTTGGCACCCATCACACCGTCGTGGTGTTTGAGCAGCTATCACTCGAGGGGTGTCACACGCCGCGAACCCTGCGGGCCTTTCTCTCCGGCCCGATGCCGTATGTTACCGCATATCGCGCCGCGATGCCAGACCGTCCCCTGAGAGGGAGGCATCCCACGATCCGGCGACCGTGCGTCACGCGGCGCCGCCCTTCTCCATCGGCTCCGCCGTCCGGTACACGACGGCGACCGCGCCGGGCCCCACATGGATCCCGACCACGGGGCCGATGGGCACGACCGGCGCCTCCATACCGGTCGTCTCCTCGACGCGCGCGGCGAGCGCGCGACCCGCCTCCTGGTCGTCGATGTGGTGGACCACGACCTCCTCGAGGCCCTTCCGCCGCGCGTCATCCTCAAGCGTGCCGACGATCTCGTCCAGCGCACGCCGCATGGTGCGCACCTTCTTGTGGACCTGCGTCGTGCCGCCGCTCACAGTGAGGATCGGCTTCACCTGCAGCACCTGTCCCACCAGCGCCGACGCGCCGCCGATACGACCGCCCTTGCGAAGGTGTTCGAGCGAGGCCGGCACGAACAGGAATCTCGTCCGGTCGATGGCGCGCTCCACCGCCTCGACGGCGGCGTCCGGACCGTCGTGAGCTGCCCGGGCCCCCTCTAGCACCGCGAGTCCGAGTTCCATGCAGTTCGAGCGCGAGTCGATCACCTCGATGCGCGCGTCCGGGTGCGTCTCGAGCACCTGCGCCCTCGCCTGCTCCGCGGCGGAGAACGTGCCGCTCATGTCCGAGGAGATGAACACGGAGACCACGTCGTCGCCGGCCTCGACCGCGTCGGTGTACGCCTCCATCAGCTCGGCGAGCGGCGGCTGGAAAGAGGTCGGTATCGCGCGCTCCCTCGACAGGCGTTCGTAGAAGTCCTCCCCGACCTCCTCTTCGAGCACCGACGTGCCGTCCTCGAACACCACGCCGAGAGACACGACGCGGATGCCGTGCTCCTCGCGCACGTCTTCGGGCAGGTACGAGGTGGAGTCCGTGATCATCCTGACACCCATGGCGCCGTCCTTCCCTGGATCGCGCGCGGGACCGGTTCCGGGGCGTACCATAGTCCACACGGGAGGCGGTGGCCAGGAGACCGCACCCGCGGGGCGCGGCCGGCGGCACCCTTCACTTGACACGATGACATGACCTGCCGATACATCCCGGGTAGGCGACCTACCGATACATCCCGGATAGGCGCGCTCGGAAGGAGGTCTCGGTGCTTGGCGATCGCGTGCGGCTCGTCTTGCTCGTCCCGCTCGTCACGGCGATGCTGCTCGCGGGCGTGGATGCCGCCCCGGCGCTCACGCGGGCCGAGATCGTGTATCGGGCGGAGCGCTGGGTCGGACTGCGGGTCGCGTACAGCCAGATGCACAGCTTCGAGAGCTACCGGCAGGACTGCTCGGGCATGGCGTCCATGGCCTGGCGCCTCGACCGGTCCTACAGCACCCGCAGCCTGGCCCCGTTCGGCGAGCGCGTCCACCGCGACGAGCTGCAGCCCGGAGACATGGTCCTCAAGTACGACTACCATGCGGCGGTCTTCCGTGGGTGGGCGAACGCGGAGCACACGTGGTACTGGGCGCTCGAGCAGAGCGGCAGCGTCGGACACGCGGTGGAGCGCCTCACGAAGTACCCGTACTGGAACCACGCCGAGGTGTACGCCTACCGCCCGCGTCACGTCACGGAGATCGACGACTACTCCGGCCACATCCGGGAGATCTCGGGCACGGACCGTTACGGCACCGCACTCGCGGCCTCTCGACACGCGTTCGGATCGGGCGAGGCCACGAGCGCCGTGCTGTGCTCCGGCGCCGACTGGCCCGACGCGCTCGGCGGCTCGGCGCTCGCGGGTGCGCTGGGCGGACCGGTGCTGCTCGTGGGCCCCGACTTCGTGCCCGCCGGACTCGCGGACGAGCTCCGGCGTCTCGGAGTGACGGACGTGCGCATCGTCGGTGGCGAGGGAGCCGTGTCGGGGTCGGTCGCGGCCGCGGTCGAGGCGCTGCCGGGGGTGAACGTGAGCCGCATCGGCGGAAGGGACCGGTACGAGACCGCGGCGCTCGTGGCGTCGGCGACCGTCGAGGCGTCCGTCGAGGGCACGGAGACACCCCGCTGCGACGCCGTCTACGTGGCCACCGGCGAGGGATTCGCCGACGCACTCGGCGCGGCCGCGCCGGCCGCGCACACGCACCGGCCGATCCTGCTCACCCGGCACGACACGCTGCCCGCCCACACCGAGCGCGCGCTGCGTTCGCTCGAACCGTCGAGCGCGTACATCGCGGGCGGACACGGCGCGGTGGAGACCACCGTCGGCGCGATGATCCACGAGATCGCCGACATCAGGATCGACCGCTTCGCCGGGGCCGACCGCTACGAGACGGCGCGTCTACTCGCCATGCACGCCGAGGAGGAGGGTCTCGGGATCGAGGGCGCCGCCATCGCGAGCGGCTCCGACTTCCCCGACGCGCTCGCCGGAGGCGTCATGCAGGCGAGACTCGGGAGCGTCTTGCTGCTCACCCCGTCGGACCGGCTCGTCCCCGCCGCCGACTGGGCGATACGGGATCGCCTCGAGGACGGCGAGCGAGCGACGGTGCTCGGCGGCGAGGGAGCGCTGGGGCCTCGGGTGCGCAGGCAGATCCGCTGGATCCTCGACCCCCTATGAGGGGTGGTGGGGGCCTGGTAGGCGGGATGCATCGACCCATCCGCTCGGGATCGCCGGTACCAGACGCGGTCCTCGTAAGACATCGACCGCGTATCCGCTCAGGCTCCGGCGGCGGACTCGGCCTTCCTCAGTTCGAAGATCGACTGCACGAGCATGACCACGCCGGACGAGACCAGCGAGCCGATGAGCGCCCACCCGGACATGCCCTTCTTCGACCTGCGCAGCAGGAGTGCGCCGAACCCTAAGAGTAGGATGCCGAACAGCAGCCGGCGAGCTGTGCGAAGATGAGGTGGACGACCTCACAGGGAGCGTGACCCGAGATGTCGGACCGCAAGTTCGATCCCGCGAAGCTCGACAGACTGAACGATCCCGAGCGCCTGCGTCGCCTGGACCCGGACGTACTCTGGGACGCCGCCGGGGTCCCGGACGCCGATATCGTCGTCGACATCGGTGCGGGCACCGGCATGTACGCGTTCGAATTCGCCCGGCGCATGAAGGGCGGCGTGATCAACGCACTCGACACGGAGCCCCCGATGGTCGAGTGGATGCGGACACACGTGCCCGAGGACCTGGGCGCCGAGGTGGTGACCGGGCTGTCCGACGAGAACGACCTCCCGCTGCCCGGGGGCAACGCGGACCTCGTCGTGATGCTCAACCTGCACCACGAGCTCGACTCGCCGCCCGAGATGCTCGCCGAGGTGATGCGGTTGCTGAAGCCGGGAGGCCGACTCCTGATCGCCGACTGGAAGGACGCGGAGATGGAGAGCGGACCCCCCGCCGCGATCCGCGTCCCCGCCGAGACCATATGCGCGCAGGTCCGCGGGGCGGGATTCGAGGACTGCGAGGCGCGCA
>CAYOSP010000003.1:0-3220 GCA_964406675.1 uncultured Eubacteriales bacterium
CCGGCACTTCCGGTAGGATGTGTCGGACACGAACGCGACGCTCCGGGCGTGTGTCGACGTCCGGGATGTACGGAGGCCGCATCACTTGAGCAAGCCACGCGCACCCAAAGGCACCGCCGACATGCTCGTCGAGGTCGCGCGCACCTGGGAGTACCTGGAGCGCACGGCGCAGGAGCTGTTCGCGCGCTACGGCTACGAGCCGATCTACACGCCCACGTTCGAGCACACCGAGGTGTTCGCGCGGGGCATCGGCGAGGCCACGGACATCGTCTCCAAGGAGATGTACACCTTCGAGGATCGCGCGGGACGCAGTCTGACGCTGCGGCCCGAGGGGACCGCCTCCGTGGTGCGCGCGGCGCTCGAACACGCGCTGGTGCCCCCGGGGGCGTACGCCAAGTACTACTACGCGGGCCCGATGTTCCGCTACGAGCGGCCGCAGAAGGGTAGGATGCGCCAGTTCCGGCAGATCGGCGTCGAGCTGCTCGGGGCCTCCGAGCCCAGCGCCGACGCGGAGGTCATCGCGCTCTTGTGGCGCTACTTCGAGGCGGTCGGCATCCCGGCCTCCCACATGAGGTTGCTCGTGAACTCGATGGGTGACGAGACGTGTCGTCCCGCGTATCGCGAGGAGGTGCGCGAGTACATCCTCGCGCACGCCGACGACCTCTGCGAGGAATGCGTCCGGCGCGCCGATACGAACCCCCTGCGCGCGTTCGACTGCAAGAACCCCTCGTGCGCCGGGATCATGGGGGACGCGCCTCTGCTCCGCGACCGCCTCTGCGACGACTGCGCGGAGCACTACGGCGCGGTGAAGCGTCGGATCGACGCGCTCGACATCCCCTACGAGGAGGACCCGGGTCTCGTGCGCGGGCTGGACTACTACACGCGCACCGTGTTCGAGATCCAGGCGGAGGGCCTGGGCGCGCAGAACGCGATCGGCGGGGGCGGGCGCTACGACCGGCTCATGGAGGAGTACGGCGGCAAGCCCACGCCGGGCCTCGGGTTCGCCCTCGGTTTCGAGCGGACCGCGCTCGCGATGCGGGCCGCCGGAGCCGAGCCGACCACTCCGGCGAGCGCGGGGGTGTACGTGGCGCGGGTCGACGAGAGCGCGGCCGACGCGGTGTTCTCGCTCACCCAGCGACTGCGGGACGCGGGAGTGCCGGCGGAGATGGATCACCAGGGCCGCAGCCTGAAGTCGCAGTTCAAGCAGGCGGACAAGCTCGGCGCCCGTTACGTGATCACCCTGGGGCCGGACGAGGTCTCCAGCGGACTGTTCGGGTTGCGCGACCTCGAGACGAGCGAGGACCTCGAGCCGAGGGCGGCCGACGAGCTCGTGGGACTGCTCGCCGAGCGCATGGGGACCGACGCCGAATAGGCTCTCATGCGTGGAGGCCGGAGTCGCGAGCGGACGCCGCGCGATCACGAGGAAGCCGGACGAGGAAGCCGGACGAGGAAGCCGGACGACCGATCGGGAGTGGGAACGGATGGACACGTTGGACGCCGAGTATTCGATGCGTACGAAGGTGTGCGGCGAGCCGCGCGACGAGGACGTGGGGGAGCGGGTCACGCTCGCCGGTTGGGTGCACCGCCGCCGTGATCACGGCGGGCTGATCTTCATCGACCTGCGCGACCGGACCGGTCTCGTGCAGTGCGTCTTCGACCCGGACGAGTCGGGAGCGGCCTTCGTGACCGCCGAGCAGGTCCGCCCGGAATGGGTCGTGAAACTCGAGGGCGTGGTGCGGCATCGTCCGGACGGCACGGTGAACGAGCACCTGCCGACCGGCGAGGTCGAGGTGCTCGTGGACGAGGCCGAGGTGCTCAGCCGGGCGGTGACGCCGCCGTTCGAGGTGGAGCCCGGTATCGAGACCGACGAGACCACGCGACTCAAGTACCGCTACGTGGACGTCCGCCGCCCCGAGGTGCTCGCGGCGCTCACGCTGCGTGACCGCGTCACACAGCGCTTCCGCAAGGCGCTGGAGAAGCGCGGGTTCCTCGAGGTGGAGACGCCCATCCTGAGCAAGGCGACCCCCGAGGGCGCGCGTGACTTCCTCGTGCCGAGCCGGATGCAGCCCGGGCACTTCTACGCGCTGCCGCAGAGTCCGCAGCTGTTCAAGCAGCTGCTCATGGTGGGCGGCATCGAACGCTACTACCAGATCGCGCGCTGTTTCCGCGACGAGGACCTGCGTGCCGACCGTCAGCCCGAGTTCACCCAGGTCGACATCGAGATGTCCTTCGTCGAGCAGGAGGACGTCCTCGCGCTCATCGAGCAGGTGATGCACGAGGTGATGGCCGAGGCGGGCGTGCCCCTCGATCTGCCCCTCCCGCGCATGACCTACACGGAAGCCATGGAGCGCTTCGGATCCGACCGCCCGGACCTCCGCTACGGCATGGAGCTCGCCGACCTGAGCGAGACCTTCGCGCACACGTCGTTCAAGGTCTTCGCCGGGGTCCTGGAGCGTGGCGGCGTCGTCAAGGGCATCCGTGCGAAGGGCGCCGGCGACTGGCCGCGCTCGAGGATGGACGCGCTCGATGAGGCGGCGGTGGAGGCGGGGGCCAAGGGACTCGCGTGGGTCGCGCTCACCGGTGACGGTGAGGTGAGATCGCCGATCGCGAAGTTCTTCTCGGAGGAGGAGCAGGCCGCGATGCGCGCGACGCTCGAAGCGGGGCCCGGCGACCTCGTCCTGATGATCGCGGACGACCGCGCGGTCGCCAACGAGGTGCTCGGCGTCCTGCGCACCCGACTGGCCCAGGAGCTCGGTCTCGCCGAGCGCTACGAGTACCGGACGCTCTGGGTGACCGATTTCCCGATGTTCGTGTGGAACGAGGACGAGGAGCGGTGGACCGCGAGCCATCACCCGTTCACGCGGCCGTACGACGAGGACATCGCGAGGATCGAGGACTCGCCGGGGGAGGTGCGCGCGTACTCCTACGACCTCATCATCGACGGTTACGAGATCGGCGGCGGCACGCTGCGCGTACACGACTCCGAGCTGCAGGCACGGCTGCTCGCGGCGCTCGGCGTGGGCGAGGAGGAGGCCCGCGAGAAGTTCGGGTTCCTCCTCGAGGCGCTCACCATGGGCGCGCCTCCGCACGGCGGCATCGCGTTCGGACTCGACCGGCTGGTGATGCTCCTCGCCGGGGCGCCCTCCATCCGCGACGTCATCGCGTTCCCGAAGACGTCCTCGGGCGGCTGCCCTCTCACCGGCGCGCCGGACGAGGTCGA
>CAYOSP010000003.1:3320-46105 GCA_964406675.1 uncultured Eubacteriales bacterium
GCGGGGTCGGGTGAGGCTGAGAGGATGCGCCCACGATGCTACAATGGGTTGGGCTCTGCCTTGACCGTGCCCATACATCGTTGAACCAACACTATGTGAGAGGGAGCCTTATCATCGCCTGGTGGAGTGGTATCCCCTTGATAGGGGAAGCGTGAAGCCAGGTTGCGGGCACCCACCTGCTGAGGCAGGTTCACTTTGGGGCACGGCAAGGTGGAGTTCACCATGCCTGACGCTTGGAGGCACAAGATGCGCAGACTAGTCGTAGCACTCATCGCAGCCGTGTTCGTGGTAGGCGCGGTCACCGTCGCAGGATGCGGGGGCGGTGAAGAGGAGTCACCTCCGTCGCCTCCGGGCGAGACGAGTCCCGGGTCGGACGCATCCGGGTCGGATGACCGGCAGTCGACGCCCGCCGGCGCCGTGGAGGCGACCGGAGCGGCGAGCACCGCGGACACGAAGGCTCCGCTGGACCTCGCCGGCATACGGTTCCCCGACGATCCCGAGAAGGTGCCCGAGGAGATCCTGGTGCGCCTCGACGCCGGTCAGCCGATGCTCGTGTACTTCTACTCCACGGACGAGCTCGTCGAGGACGATCTCTCCTCCGAGGTGGAGTCGGTGGTCGCGGAGTACCGCGGCGCCATCGATCGCATCGAGTTCGAGCTCTCCGAGGACTCCATGTTCACGGGTGGCGGCGAGTCGGCCGTACCGATCGACGAGGACACCCCCATGGGCAGGATGTACCTGCTCGCCGACACGCTCGACATCCGTGAGACCCCGGTGATCCTGATCGTCGACCAGGACGGCGTCATCACGTACAGCAATCTCGGCTACGTGGACAGCGCGATCCTCGAGCGCGAGGTGTTGGGCGTCACCCGCTAGGGGATCGCCGGTGGACAACCTCTTCTCCCAGAACGCCGAGGACGGTCTCGGTCGGCGAGCGCCGCTCCCCTCGCGGATGCGGCCGCGCTCGCTCGACGAGTTCGTGGGCCAGGAGCACGCGGTGGGGACGGGGACCACGCTGCGCCGCGAGATCGAGGAGGACCGGCTGAGTTCGCTGGTGCTGTACGGTCCGCCCGGCTGCGGGAAGACGAGCCTGGCGCGGGTCATCGCCGAGACCACGGAGGCGCGTTTCGTGCCGGTGTCCGCGGTCACCTCGGGCGTGAAGGAGTTGCGCTCGGTGATCGAGCAGGCGCGTGAGCTGCTCGGCATGGACGGCAGGCGCACGATCCTGTTCGTCGACGAGATCCACCGCTTCAACCGGTCCCAGCAGGACGCGCTCCTGCACGCGGTCGAGGACGGCCTCCTGATCCTCGTGGGGGCGACCACGGAGAACCCGTTCTTCGAGGTGAACGCCCCCCTGATCAGTCGTTCCAAGGTCGTGGAGCTCCGTCCCCTGAGCGACGAGGACGTCAGGCGCGTCATCCGCGGGGCGGTCGAGGACGAGGAGCGCGGTCTCGGCGGCGGGGTCGAGGTCTCCGACGAGGCGATGGACGCGCTGGTGGTGCTCGCCGGCGGCGACGCCCGGGTGGCGCTCGCGTCCCTGGAGAGCGCCGCGGCCTCCGCGGGCGGGACGGTGGGGATCGAGGACGTGCGCGATGCCGCCTCCACCCGGACGCTGCCGTACGACAAGGAGGGAGACGTTCACTACGATGTGGTCTCGGCGTTCATCAAGTCGATGCGCGGCAGCGATCCCGACGCCGCCGTGTACTGGCTGGCCCGTATGGTGCACGGTGGAGAGGACCCGAGATTCATCGCACGCCGCATCCTCGTCTTCGCCTCAGAGGACGTGGGCAACGCCGATCCCCGCGCGCTGCTCGTCGCGCATGCCGCGGTGAAAGCCGCCGAGTTCATCGGGTGGCCCGAGTGCCGGATCAACCTCTCCCAAGCCGCGATCTACATGGCGCTCGCCTCCAAGTCCAACGTGGCGATACGCGCGATCGACGGCGCGCTGAGAGAGGTGCGGGAGGGACCCGCGCGCACGGTGCCGCCGCATCTGAGGGACGCCCACTATCGGGGCGCCGAGGAACTCGGGAGAGGCGTCGGGTACGAGTATCCGCACGCCTACCGCGACGCGCGTGTCGAGCAGCGGTACCTGCCCGAGGGCCTGGAGGGACGGCGGTTCTTCGAATCGTCGGGGAGGGGCTGGGAGCACGTTCGGGCGTCGGGCGGCTCTGATACACTCGAAGGACACGAAACGTCATCGTGAGGGGGCTTGGAGGGCCGGTCGAGGACCGGCCCGAGTCGCTCTCTGGACCCGGAGGAATCATGTCTTCTGATCGGATAACCCTCACCGTGCCGCCGCGGGACGAGTACGCTCGCGCGGTGCGCATGACCGCCGTCGCGCTCGCCAGCAGGATGGACGTGCCGATAGACCTTCTCGACGACGTGCGGATCGCCGTGGAAGAAGCGTACATCTACGCATGCGAGCACGTGGAGGGAGACGCGGAGATCACGTTCGTCTTCACGCTCGATCCCACCACGATGCGGCTGGTGGTCGGACCGGTGGGCTCGCTCGAGGAGGAGGACGAGCCGGACGCGACCGACAGGTACTCGCGGTTCATCCTGGAATCGGTGCTCGACGAGTTCCTGCTCAAGGAGACGGAAGAGGGCAGGTTCCTGCACCTGACCAAGTCGCTGAACGGGCAGGCCTGACCTGTGACGACGCGCCGCTACCACAAGAAGACCAGGTCGAGGAAGCTCTCTTGGGACAAGGCGCGCACCAAGGAGCTCTTCGAGATCTACCGTGACACGGGCAGCGAGGAGGCCCGGGACGAGCTCATCGAGATGTACCTCAATCTCGTGCGCTATCTCGCTCACCGCTTCCGCAATCGCGGGGAGCCGGTGGACGACCTCATCCAGGTGGGCACGATAGGTCTGATCAAGGCCATCGACCGCTTCGATCTCGATCGGCGGGTCGAGTTCACCACGTACGCCACGCCTACGATCGTCGGGGAGCTCAAGCGCCACTTCCGTGACAAGGGGTGGGCGATCAAGGTGCCCCGGCGCCTGCAGGAGCTCAGCTTCAAGGTGAACCGCGCGGTGGAGGCGCTGACCCAGCAGAACCAGCGGTCGCCGAGCGTCGCCGACATCGCGGAGTACCTCGAGGTCTCCGAGGACGAGGTGCTCGAGGCGATGGAGACCTCGGAAGCGTACAACTTCGTCTCGCTCGAGGGGGACCGCAGCTCCGGCGGTGACGATTCGTTCAGCATCCTCGAGTACATGGGCGAGGACGACCACCTGCTCGACATCGTCGACGACCGGGCCACGCTGTCCGCCGCCCTGAAGTATCTGAGCCCCCAGGAGCAGCGCATCCTCTACCTGCGGTTCTTCCGCGGTCTGACCCAGACCGAGATCGCCCGTCAGCTCGGTATCTCGCAGATGCAGGTGTCGCGGCTGCTCAGGAAGACGCTCCGGGTGCTCCGCGAGCAGATCGCGAGGGAGGAGCCGGCGTGACGCACGGGTCGGCGCGCGGCCCCGAGGCGCGCTGGAAGCGGATCGGCATCGTGAGCTGGTCGGCGATCGGAGTGCTGATCCTGGTCGCCGTCGCTCTCTACGTCCTCGGCCGCATCAGCACCGCGGTCACCCCGATGGTGATCGCGTTCATCCTGGTGCTCATGCTCAAGAACCCCGTCGCCTGGCTGCAGCGCAAGGGGATGCATCGCACGCTCGCGGTGACGGTCGCGTATCTGGTCGCCCTGGTGGGACTGGTCGTCGCGGGGCTGTTCATCGTCCCGCCGCTGGTCGCCCAGATACGCCGGTTCGTGATCGACTTCCCCAAGTACTACGAGAGCGCGGTCCGGCTCTGGGCCGACCTGCAGGCGCGCTACGACGCGCTCACCCTCGCTCCCTGGATGCAGGAGGCGCTCGATTCCGCCCGCACGGGCATCTCCGCGCGGCTCGTACAGTGGTCGCAGTCCGCGGCGGAAGGCGTGTTCGCCGCGGGGAGCGGGATCGTGACCTTCGTGATCACGATGGTGCTCGCCGTCGTGGTGGCGTTCTACGTGCTCAAGGACCTCCCCGCCATCCGCGAGGGCGTGATCGGTCTCATCCGGGAGGAGCACAGAGACGAGGCCCGCCGGCTCTACGTGAAGGTGATCAGGACCCTCGGCGGCTACCTGAGGGGACAGCTCATCGTCGCCACGTTCGTGGGCATCCTCAGTTGGGTGGGGCTGGCCGTGATCGGCGTGCCGTACGCGCTGGTGATCGGCCTCATCTGCGGCGTCTTCAACATCATCCCGTACCTGGGGCCGGTGGTGGGCGGCGCGGTGGCCGTCGTGGCCGCCCTGTTCGAGGATCCGATCCTCGCGCTGTGGGCCGCTCTGTGGCTGTTCGTGGTCCAGCAGGTCGAGAGCGCGTTCTTCCAGCCGCGCATCATGTCGGACCAAGTCGACCTGCATCCCGTCCTCGTGATATTCTCCCTGCTCGTCGGCGCGTCTCTCATGGGTTTCGCGGGCATGCTCATCGCCATCCCCGTGGCCGCGGTGGCCAAGGGGGTCTTCGTCTTCTACATGGAGAACCACGGCGACGGAGCGCGCCCGGTGGGCGGCGGTGCCGCAGGTCCGCACGAGTCGAGCGAGTCCGAGGAGGACCCCGCGTGAGATCCGACGAGGTCCGAGAGAGCTTCCTCTCCTTCTTCGAGTCGAAGGGCTGCACGAGGGTGCCGAGCGCCTCGCTGGTGCCCGACGATCCCTCGATGTTGCTCACGTCGGCGGGGATGGTGCAGTTCAAGCCGGTGTTCCTCGGCCGCGAGGACCGCGGCTACACGAGGGCGACGTCGTGCCAGAAGTGCGCTCGGACGACCGACATCGACACGGTGGGACATACCGGGCGGCATCACACGTTCTTCGAGATGCTCGGCAATTTCAGCTTCGGCGACTACTTCAAGTCCGAGGCGTGCGCCTGGGCGCAGGAGTACAGCGTGGAGGTGCTCGGCCTCGATCCCGACCGCATCTGGTACTCGGTCTTCGAGGACGACGACGAGGCCGCCGACATCTGGCGGGACGAGGTCGGCGTCCCCGCCGAGCGCATCGTGCGCCTCGGCGCCGAGGATAACTTCTGGGCGGCCGGTCCCACGGGCCCGTGCGGTCCGTGCTCGGAGCTGTACTACGACCAGGGCGAGGAGCTCGGATGCGGGCGCGAGGGCTGTATGCCCGGCTGCGACTGCGACCGCTACGTGGAGTACTGGAACCTCGTGTTCATGCAGTACGACCGCAAGGAGGACGGCACGCTCGAGCCGCTGCCCAAGAAGAACATCGACACGGGCATGGGGTTGGAGCGCGTGGCCGCCATCACCCAGGGCGTGCGCTCCAACTTCGAGATCGACCTGCTGCGGGACATCATCGCGGTGGGCGAGCGGCTCGCGGGCGTCGAGTTCGGCGCGTCGGAGCGCACGGACGTGTCGCTGCGCATCCTCGCGGATCACTCGCGCTCGGTGGCCTTCCTCATCGCCGACGGCGTGCTCCCCTCCAACGAGGGGAGGGGCTACGTGCTGCGCCGGATCCTTCGCCGGGCGGTGCGTCACGGTCGTCTCCTCGGTGTGGAGGATCCGTTCCTGATGCGTCTCGTCGACAAGGCGATCGAGTCCATGTCCGGGCAGTACCCGGAGTTGGAGGAGCACCGCGAGCTCATCACCGGGATCGTCGAATCCGAGGAGGAGCGCTTCGGCGCGACCCTGCGCCAGGGCACGGAACTGCTCGAGGAGAGGATGGCCCGGGTGGAAGAGGACGGCGAGGAGGTCCTCGGCGGCGACTTCGCGTTCCTCCTGCACGACACGTACGGCTTCCCGATCGAACTCACGGCTGAGATCGCGTCGGAGCGAGGGCTGTCCGTCGACCGGGCCGGGTTCGAGGAGGCGATGGAGGCCCAGCGCGAGCGCGGGCGCGCGGGCGCGAAGGACGAGGCCTGGGCGGGGGAGGGCGAGCTGTTCGGTCGGGTCGCCGCGGAGCACGGGCCGACGGAGTCGCTCTGCTACGAGGCCGACGAGACTGACGCGGAGATCCTCGCGATCGTGCGGGACGGGGAGCTCGTCGAGCGCGCCGAGGCGGGCGACGCAGTGGAGGTCGTGCTCGACAGGACCCCCTTCTACGCGGAACAGGGTGGACAGGTGGGGGACGAGGGCACGCTGGCGTCCCCCGGTCTCGAGGCGACCGTGGGAGACACGCGGCTCGGAGCCCCGGGCGTGGTCGTGCACGAGCTCACCGTGGGCGGGGGCGGCCTGTCCGTCGGTGACGAGGTGCACGCGACCGTGGACGTCATGCGCCGCGAGCGGATCAGGCGCAACCACACCGCCACGCACCTCCTGCACTGGGCGCTCCGGTTCGTGCTCGGCGAACACGTGAGGCAGTCCGGTTCCTTCGTGGGCCCGGACCGGCTGCGATTCGATTTCACCCACTTCGAGGCGATGACGCCCGAGGAGCTCTCGCGCGTCGAGCGGATGGCGAACGCCAAGATCATGGAGAACCACCCGGTCATGGCGTACGAGACCTCGCTCCAGTCCGCCAAGGAGTCGGGCGTGACCGCGCTGTTCGGCGAGAAGTACGGGCGGTTCGTCCGGGTGCTCGAGGTGGGCAACTTCTCGAAGGAGCTCTGCGGCGGCACCCATGTGCGGCGCACGAGCGAGATCGGCCTGTTGCGGGTGCTGAGCGAGGGCAGCGTCGGCGCGAACCTGCGACGCATCGAGGCGGTCACCTCGTTCGACGCGCTCGAGGAGATCCGTCGCGAGGAGGAGGTCCTGGAGCGCGCCGCGGGGCTCCTCAAGTCGCGCCCCGAGGAGCTGGTAGGGCGCGTCGAGGCCCTGCTCGAGCGCGTGAAGGAGGCGGAGAAGGCGGTCGAGGACCTGAAGCGCCGGAGTGCCGCGGGCGGGCTGGACGACCTGATCGCCGGAGCGGCCGACGTCGGGTATGGGCTCGTGGTGTCCGAGGTCGACGCCTCCGACTCCGGCGAGCTCAGGGACGTGGCCGACATGATCCGCTCGAGGTTGGGCGGAGGCGCCGTCGTGCTCGGGACGACGATCGACGGCGCCGTGGTCCTGCTCGCCGCCGGCTCGGACGACGCGGTGGCCGCGGGCTTCGATGCGGGCGCGGTGATCCGCGAGGTCGCGCCGCTCGTCGATGGGCGCGGCGGGGGGAAGCCGTCGATGGCCCAGGCCGGCGGGAGTGACGCGGGCGGACTGGCGGACGCGCTCGACCGGGCACGCGAACTGCTCGGGGCGGACTGAGGTGCGCGTCATCGGCCTCGACGTGGGGTCGGAGCGTACCGGCGTCGCGGTATCCGACGCGGAGGAGCGTATCGCCACGCCGCTCGGCGTGCTGCCTGCCCGGGACCTCGAGGGCGACATGAGGATCCTCCGCGGCCTGTGCGATGAGTACGAGGTCGGTCGGGTGGTCATGGGCATCCCCAAGAGCATGGACGGTACCGAGGGACCCCAGGCCGCCGTGGTGCGCGGGGTCGCCGACCGCGTGGGCCAACGGCTCGGACTCGAGGTGGACCTCTGGGACGAGCGGCTCTCGTCGGCCGAGGCCTCCCGCGCGATGCGGACGGCGGGGGTCGGAGCGCGCGAGCAGCGAGGCGAGCTCGACAAGGTGGCCGCGACACTGATGCTCCAAGGATATCTGGATTCGCGGCGTACGGACTCGCGGCGTACGGACTCGGGGCGTACGGAAACGGGACCTACGGACACCACGGAGCACGAGGGCGAGGACGAGGGCGAGGCTACCGAGTGAGCCCATCGCGCAGCAGACGTGACAGGAAGCGCCGCGGTCGGCGCGGTCGCCGCTCGGCCCCGCGCGAACCTGCTCGCACGCGCACGCCGGAGACGCGTACGTCGGAACCGGATGCCGTTCGCACGCGCACGTCGGATCCGGACGTCGCCGGCGCAGGCACGCCGGACGTCACGTCCTCGTCGCCCGTCACCCGCAGGCGCGGCGTGATCGCGATCGTCGCCTTGAGCGTGGTCGGGGTCGTGCTCGCCGCGATCCTGGTCGTGTGGTGGAACACGCTCGGCGGGGCCTCTCCGGACGTCGCGGCGGGGACCCCGGTCCGGATCGTGGTCGAGGAGGGCGCCGGCACCGCGGAGATAGCTCGCAAGCTCGCCGACGAGGGCGTGATCGGCAACGCGTTCATGTTCAGGTTGAGCGCCCGGAGCGCCGATCTCGACCAGGCGCTCAGGGCGGGCGCCTACGATCTCGAGACGGGCATGTCCGACGAGGCCGTGCTCGAGGCGCTCACCGAGGCGCCTCCGGTGGTCCCGCATGTGGACGTGACCGTCCCCGAGGGATGGACCGTGGATCAGATGGCCGAGCGGTTCTCCGCGGAGACGGGTATCTCGGCGGACGAGTTCAGGCGCATCGCGGACACGGAGGCCGAGAGCTTCCCGCACGGGTTCCTCGCGAGCAACGACACCGGCTCGCTCGAGGGCTACCTCTTCCCGAAGACGTACCGGGTCACCGAGGAGATGGACACCCGCGGAATCATCACGATGATGCTCGACCAGTTCGCTCTGGAGACCGCGGACATCGACCTGTCGTTCATCACCGAGCGCGGGATGGACACCCACGACTGGGTCACCCTCGCCTCGATGATCGAGCGCGAGGTGCGCGTACAGGAGGAACAGCGTCTGGTGTCCTCGGTCATCCACAACCGCCTGGAGCGCGGCATGCGCCTCGAGATCGACGCGACCATCGAGTACATCCTGCCGGGCTCGAGGCCGAGGCTGCTCAACGAGCATCTCGAGATCGACAGCCCGTACAACACGTACATGTACGGGGGGCTTCCGCCGGGACCCATCGCCGCGCCGGGGCGAGAGGCTCTCGAGGCGGCGGCCGACCCCGCGGAGACGGAGTATCTCTACTACGTCTTGACCGACGAGGACGGTAGTCATACGTTCACCGAGACCTACGACGAGTTCCTCGATGCCAAGGCCCGTTCGAGAGAGGTGATCCCCTGATGGGAGTCGGCGACAGCGCATCCGGGTCCTCGGACGCCGCCATCCTCATCCGTGGGGCGCGCAAGGTGTACGCCGACCCGCCGTGGAGGAAACGGACCGCCGTCGAGCACGTCGACCTCACGGTCGCGGCCGGCTCCATCCACGGTCTGTTGGGCCCGAACGGCGCGGGCAAGACCACGACGATCAAGATGCTGGTGGGGCTCGTCCGGCCCGATTCCGGGCGCTTCGAGATCCTGGGGCGTGAGAGCCGGGACCCGGAGTCGAGGCGCCCCTTGGGCTTCCTCCCCGAGCAGCCCTACTTCCCGCTCCACCTTCGGGCCTCCCAGGCGATGCGGCTGTACGGGCGTCTCGCCGGCGTGTCGGGCGACCGCCTGGCGGCCGACGTCGAGGAGAAGCTCGGACTGGTGGGTCTCGAGCGCCATGCAGAGGAGACGCTCTCCAAGTACTCGAGAGGGATGCTGCAGCGTCTCGGCATCGCGCAGGCGCTGCTCGGCGATCCGGCGGTCGTGGTCCTGGACGAGCCGGCCTCCGGTCTCGATCCGGTCGGCCAGCGCGACGTGCGCAACGTCATGCTCTCGCTTCGCGAGCGCGGCACCACGGTGCTGCTCTCGTCGCACCAGCTCTCCGAGGTGGAGGTGGTGTGCGACCGCGTGTCCATCGTGAGCGGCGGCAGGCTCGCCGCCGAAGGGCACATCGACGAGCTGCTGAACGTGAGCGGAGAGACGTCGGTGAGCGCGAGCGACCTGCCCGGAGGGCTCCCCGCTCCGATCGAGGACCGCATGCACGACGTGGCGGTCTCCGGGGGCGTATGGGTCTTCTCCGTGTCCGACGAGGACGTGCGCGTGGTGGTCGACGTGATCGACGACGCGGGCGGCCGGATCCGGTCGATCGCTCCCAAGAGGCAGTCCCTCGAGGACTACTTCAGTCGATTGCTGGACGAGAGCGGGGTGGCGTCGTGAGAGCGGTACTCGCGATCGCGGCGTCCGTGGCGACCGACGCCGTGAGGCGGAAGATCGTCTACGTGGTGTTCTTCTTCGCGATCGTGTTCGCGGTCGCGGCGCCGAGATTGCCGAGCTACGGGATGGGAGTGGACGAGGGGGTGTATCGGGAGGTGACCCTCGCCGTCGTCTTCGTCGCTTCGCTCATCGTGACGATCGCGCTCGGAGCCACACGGATACCGAACGAGGTCGAGCGTCGGACCGTGTACAACATACTCGCCAAGCCGGTGCGCCGCTGGGAATACCTGCTGGGGACGTGGCTGGGTATCTCCGCGACGCTCGCCTGGGTGGTGGCCGCGTTCTGCCTGGTGGCGATCCTCGTGGGCGCGGCGGTGTACGGCGAATGGATGTGGGTGCTGGTGCAGGGAGGCTTCGGGATATGGCTGGAGATGGCGGTACTGAGCGCGCTGGGCATGGCCGCCGCCGCCAGACTCGGTTCCGTTCCGGTGGTGCTGGCCACGCTCACGTTCCTGTTCGCCGCGCATGCGCGTGACTCCCTCTTCGATCCGGGACAGCTCGCGTACCGTCTGTATCCGTCTCTGGACGCGCTCAACGTGATCGCTCCCGTGGCCCACGGCGGCGGCATCGACGCCGTGCGTCTCGGGTCCATGGTCGCGGTGGCGGCGGCGTATTCGGCCGCCCTCCTGGTGGTCGCGGGGGGTCTGTTCGCCGGAAGGGACCTGTGAGTCCGCATGGGTCCGGGTAGGGCGGAGGCGTCGGGTCGACCCAGGCGGCTGTCGGCGGTCGTGACGGTCATCGCGCTGTTGGGCGTGGTGCTCGCGGGTCAGGCCGCGGCGGACTCGACCGCCGCGGTGGACGTCGGGGAGGCGGAGGAGCGCGGGACCGAGGAGGTGTTCGGCGACGCGGGCTTCGCGTACCTCACGGGTCTGCGACGCTTCGGCGCCGCCCTCATGTGGAACCGCCTCGATCCCCTGCATCACGAGTACTACGAGGTGGGACTCTCGGAGCAGACCTTCCTCCTGCCGTACCTGCGGATGATCACCTGGTTCGACCCGGAGTTCGAGCAGGCGTATTTCGTCGGAGCGTGGGTGGTCGCCCGGAACGACGAGATCGACGAGGCGTTGACGTTCGCCGCCGAAGGGGTGGAGCACAACCCGCGGTCCGGTGAACTGCGTTCCTCCTACGCTCAGCTCCTCTACCTCTATGGTGACTCGGACGAGGCGGTCGAGCAGGCGGACATGGCGCTCGAGGCCGACTATGTCGATCTCGTGCGCCGGTGGGAGTCCTACGGGATCCTCATCGACATCTATCGCGCGGCGGGGCTGGACGAGAGGGCCGCGGAGCTCCAGGCCGAGCGGGAGCACATCGACGAGGAGATCCACCGGAGGGGCATCGAGCACGACGACCACGACCACGACCACGGACACGATCACGACCACGAGGAGTAGTCGGTCGGGATGCCTCTCCTCGCACCCGATCACTACTACTCGGACGTCCACGCGATCGACCTCGAAGGGCTGTCGTCCGAGGGGATCGACACCCTTCTGCTGGACCTCGACAACACCCTGCTCCCCCGAGACTCCACGGAGGTGACCCGCGAGCTGGAGGAGTGGATCGGACGGGTGCGGGAGGCGGGTCTGAAGGCGTGTCTCGTATCCAACAACTGGAAGGGTCACGTACGGGGCGTGGCCGAACGGCTGGACGTGCCCCTGGTGGCCCGGGCGCTCAAGCCGCTCCCGTTCGCGTTCCGGCGTGCGCTGCGGATCTGCGACGCGGGTCCGGGGACGGCCGCCGTGGTCGGGGATCAGATGTTCACGGACGTGGTCGGCGGTCGTGTCATCGGTGCTCGGAAGACCATCCTCGTGCTGCCGCTCTCCGGTTCCGACCTGCCGCACACGCGGCTATTGCGTATGATCGAAGCACGCATACTGGCCGGCAGGGAAGCCGAGAGGTGAGGCGGCGAGAGGGGATCCGGACATGACGATCCACATCAGCGGGCGTACCCGGTTGGCGGGGGTGCTGGGCTGGCCGCTCTCCCACACGCTCTCGCCGGCGATGCACAACGCGGCGTACGAGGCGGTCGGCCTCGACTGGGTCTACGTGCCGCTGCCGATCCCGGACGAGCCCTCGCTGATCCGCGTCCTGAGCGCGGTGAAGGTGCTCCCGTTCGTGGGTGTGAACGTCACGATGCCCTACAAGGAGAGCGTCCTGTCACTCTGCGACGAGGTGGCCGCCATGGCCGAGTTGGCCGGTGCGGTGAACACGGTGCACGTGGTCGACGGTCGCCTCATCGGCTACAACACCGACGGCCGCGGGCTGCTGGAGGCGCTCGCGGCCGAGGTGTCCTTCGAGCCGGGATCGAAGCGGGTGGTCGTGCTGGGCGCCGGGGGCGCGGCGGCCGCGGCGGCGGTCACACTCGTCCTCTCGCGGGCCGCCTCCGTGACCATCCTGAATCGCACGCTGGATCGAGGTACACGCCTGGTGGACCGTCTCTCGTCGCGCGCTCGCGAGACCGAACTCCGCGCGATCGGACTGGACGGCGAGGGCGAGCAGGCGGTGCGGGAGGCCGACCTGATAGTGAACGCCACGCCGGTCGGGATGAAGGCCGATGACGAGAGCCCTCTCCCTGCGTCGTGGCTCAACGCCGACCAGGTGATTGCCGATATGGTGTATCGACCGGGCGACACGGCGCTGGTGCGTCTCGCCCGGGAAGAGGGCGCCCGCGCCGTCGGGGGTCTCGGCATGCTCGTCTCCCAGGGGGCGATCTCGGCCGAGATATGGGACACCGACAGCGAAGCATGCATGCCGCGCGACGTCATGCGCGCGGTCGCCGAGCGAGGACTGGACGCATCCGAGGGAGAGCACGGACGAGCATGAGCGCGGCGGCTTCAGGGAAGCGACTGGGGCGGACCCTCGTGCAGGCGGGGGTCATCACCGAGTCGCAGATGGAGGAGGCGCTCGCCGAGACCGGCGATCGCTCGCTCGCGTCCGTCCTCGTCGCCCGAGGGGTCGTGGAGGAGGCGGGGATCGCTCAGGCGGTCGCCGAGCAGATGGGCTTGCCGTTCGTCGATCTCGCGACGTACGAGATAGACCCCAACGCGTCGACGCTCCTGTCGATCGACCTCGCGCGCAAGTACAAGGTCATCCCTATCGCGATCAAGGACGAGGAGCTCGTCGTCGCGATGTCGGACCCGGCGAACATCTTCGCCGTCGACGACTTGCGCATCGTCACCGGCTACGAGATCCGGCCGGTCGTGGCCACGGAGAGCGACCTGATCACCACCATCGACAAGTTCGGCGCCATGAGACAGGACGTCGACGAGATGATGGGCGATCTCGAGGAGGCGATCACCGGGACCGCCGAGGAGGTCGACGAGGACGAGGACGTGGCCCTCGACGACGAGAACGCCCCGGTCGTCAAACTCATGAACCTCATCATCAGCGAGGCGGTGCGCGAGGACGCCGGGGACATCTACATCGAGCCCGCCGAGAAGGACATGCGCATCCGCTATCGCGTCGACGGCGTGCTCCACGAGGTCGTGCGCAGCCCGAAGAAGCTGCATCGTCAGCTCATCAGCCGCATCAAGATCGCGGCCGGGATGGACATCGCCGAGCGCCGCGTCCCGCAGGACGGACGGTTCGGCGTGGTGGTGCAGGGCAAGGGCGTCGACTTCCGCGTGGCGGTCGCGCCCACGGTCCTGGGAGAGATGTGCGTCATGCGCTTGCTGCGGAAAGAAGCGATCATGATGTCGCTGGAGGATCTCGGGTTCCTCGAGGAGCCGCTCGGTCATCTGATGGAGGCGCTCGACAAGCCGTACGGATGCGTCTTGGTCACCGGGCCGACCGGCTCCGGCAAGTCGACCACGCTGTACGCGGCGATCAATCGGACGAACGACCCGGGCTCGAACCTGATCACCGTCGAGGATCCCGTCGAGTACCGTCTCGAGGGACTGTCGCAGGTCCACGTGAACGAGAAGGCGGGCCTCACCTTCGCCGCCGCTCTGCGGTCCATCCTGCGGCAGGACCCCGACAAGGTGATGATCGGCGAGATCCGCGACAAGGAGACCGGGACCATCGCGGTCGAGGCGGCGCTCACCGGCCACCTGGTGCTCTCCACGCTGCACACCAACGACGCTCCGAGCGCGCTCACCCGTCTCACCGAGATGGGTATCGAACCGTTCCTCAGCGCATCGGCCATCGAGGTGGTGCTGGCTCAGCGTCTCGCGCGCCGTCTCTGCAAGAAGTGCAAGGAGTCCTACACGCCGACGAAAGAGGAGCTCGACAAGGTCGGGTTCCCCTACGATCCGGACGACGTGCCGACCCTGTATCGCGCGAAGGGCTGCAAGGCGTGCAACGACATCGGGTACAAGGGGCGGATGGGCGTGCACGAGGTGCTCGTGATGAGCGAGGAGCTCGAGCGTCTGGCGGTCGCCGATGCGAGCGTCGACGACATCAAGCGCCAGGCGAAGGCCGAGGGGATGCGCACCTTGCGTGACGACGGGTTCGCGAAGGTCAGGCAGGGTGACACGTCGATCGAGGAGATACTGCGCGTGGTGGTGTGACGGTGCTTTCTCCCGACCGGGCTGTCTGTTGTCACCCCGGTCGGCCACGTGAGAGACTGAGGCTGGACCTCTGACCAGGCACACGTCGGGTCCGGAGTCGGACTGGAGAACCACCGAACGGGAGGGTCCCGCAGTGTCGGACGACCGCTGGGACGATTTCTTCATAGATGAGCCGGAGGATGACAGGGCCGACGACCTCCTCGAGGGGCCGGTGATCATCTCGCCGAGCCGTTCGAGCGAATCCGACGACGCTGCCGACGAGGCACGCGCTCCCGTGCGGCCGGAGCCCGAGGCGGAGACGCCGGCGCCGGCGGCGTCCGTCCCGCAGGAAGAAGCCGCCGAACTGCGGCAGCCTGTGCGGGAACCGGTACCGCGGCCCGTTGAGCCGCAGCCGTCACCTTCGCCCGCCGGACCGGATACGCGGACCGCGCAGGGCGAGCCCGGCGGAAGAGCGCATGCGCGGACCGCCGCTCCTCGGCCTTTCGTCGCACCGACCGACGTGCCGCCCGAGGCGTCAGGGCCGAGCCGAGAGCGGCGGCTCGCGGAGGTCCTGGACCGTTTCATGCGCGATGCTCCCGACGTCCAGGCGGCCGCGCTGGTGAGCCTGGACGGGTTCACGATGGCGTCGGCACTCCCCGAAGGCATGCAGGAGGATCGCGTCGGCGCGATGTCGGCCGCGATACTCGGCTTGGGCGAGCGGGCGGCCACGGAACTCGGGAGAGGGGAGTTGTCGCAGGTCTTCATCGAGGGGGATGAAGGTACGGTGGTGCTGGTGTCCGCCGGTCGGCGCGCGGTCCTGACCGCACTCGCCCGGCATGGAGCCAAGCTCGGTCTGCTGATGTACGACCTGCGTGCGACGGCCGACCGGGTGGGCAAGATACTCGGCTGACCGGCGCACGCCTCACGCTAGAAGGGGAATCGGACGCTCGATGGCGCTTCGAGGCAACCTCAGAGACTTCAGCTTGCCCGACGTGTTCCAACTCGTCGCGTTCAGCCACAAGACGGGTGTCCTTCGCATCCGGCGTGACGACGCGCACGGCTCGGTGTGGTTCCGCGACGGCGAGGTGTTCTTCGCGCAGTCCGACTGGCACCACGAGCCCCTGGGCCAGCGACTGGTGTCGGCCGAGAAGATCACCGCGAGCGCGCTCGCGAAGTCCCTCGAGATCCAGTCCTCAGAGGCCGAAGGCGGCAGGCGCCTCGGTGAGATCCTCGTCGCCGAGGGATACATCACCGAGACGGTCCTCGAAGCCTTCGTGCAGGAGCAGATACAGGACACCATCTTCGACCTCTTCCGCTGGGACGAGGGAGACTTCAACTTCGAGCCGCTGGAGTTGCCTGCTCAGGAGGACATCGGCCTCTCCGTCTCCATCGAGAACATCGTCATGGAGGGCAGCAGGCGCCTCGAGGAGTGGAACCGCATCAAGAAGAAGGTCCCGAGCATGGACCTGGTCTTCAGGATGGCTACCGCTCCCGGCGAGGGCACGTTCGAGATATCACTCAAGCCCGTGGAGTGGAGCCTGCTCCTGAAGGTCGACGGCACACGCACGGTATCCGAACTCGCTCGCGAGACCGGGCGCACCGACTTCGAGGTGGCGCGGATCGTATACGGGTTGTTCAGCGCGGGCCTGCTCGAGGTCGCCTCCGACGAGGAGATCGAGCGCCTGCGTCGTGAGCGTGCCGAGTACGAGGCGCAGTACGAGGCGTTGCGCAGGGAGCGGGAGGCGGTCCGCGCGATGGCGAGCGAGGAGGGGACCGGCCCGGGCCAGGCCCCCGTGGGCTCTGCGATCACCGAGACCGCTGCCGGCCCGGTCGCGCAGAGCGCTCCCGTCGAAGCGACGACCGCGGCGGAAGAAGGATCGGAGGCCGAGGCGGAGGTGCACGCCGCCGAGCCTCCCGAGCCTCCCGAACCTGTCGAGGAGCGCCGTGAGCCCGAGGTGCCCGCATTCCTCAAGCAGGAGGGCCGCCAGCCGAGTGACGCGGACAAGGCCGTGTTCGAGGAGATGATCGGCGCCGTCCTGGAGGCGCGTCCCGAGCCCGCAGCGGAGCCTGCCCCCGCACCCGAACCGGAGCCCGCACCCGAACCGGAGCCCGCACCCGAACCGGAGCCCGCACCCGAACCGGAGCCCGTGCCGGAACCGGAGGCGGGGCCGGTGCCCGAAGCCGCGCCTGAATCGGAGCGTGAGGCGGAGGTCCCGCAGGCCGCACCACAGCGGACGGGTGACCTGGAAGCCGACCTGCGGGCCATGGGGCTGGGTGAGCCACCCACCGGGGACCTGCTGGAGCCGATGGGAGAGGAGCAGGTCACGGAGCCGGGAGAGGGCTTCGCGCCGTCGACCGCCGCCGCGGAGGAGGATCCGGACACGGCGAGCGCCCTCGAGGAGCTGATGACCTCGCTCGGGGGCGAGGACGCCGTCGAGGAGTCCGCCGCCGACGAGACCGCACCGGAAGAAGCGCCCGAGGTCGCCGAGACGCAGGAGATGCCGTCCGGGGTCATCTCGACCGACAGGTTCTTGGCCGACATCGGCACCGACGAGTCGGTGGGGCTGTCCTCGGGCCTCGGCAGCGAGCTCACCGCGCTCACGGGCGCTGAGTCGAGGCAGGCGGGCAGGCAGCGCCCGCAGACCACGGTCAACAAGCTGCCCGAGCCCGGCTCCGAGAAGAAGCGCATACACGCTGACGAGGTCGACCGCAGCGTGATCGAGAAGATAATCGAAGGTATCGAGCGTCTGTGAGCGCACGAGGTGCGCTGCCGGTGATGTCGAGACGGATGATGGGAGCGCGATGCAGTCCGCCAAGGTCGTGATAACCGGTCCGTTCAACGCCGGCAAGACGACGCTGATCAAGTCGGTGAGCGAGATCACCGTGCTCTCCACGGAGCGCACCGTGTCCGGCACCGGGGAGGAGGGCGGCGGAGAGACGACGGTGGCGATGGATTTCGGCCGCATCACCATCTCGGACGACGTCGTGCTCTATCTCTTCGGGACCCCCGGCCAGGAGCGATTCTCCTTCATGTGGGAGACCCTGTCCGAGGGGATGCTCGGCTTCGTCCTGATCCTCGACGCCACGAGCAACGAGTCCATGAAGGACGCCGCGTCGATGATCGAGTTCTTCTCCGACATGTCGGACGTCCCGTTCGTCGTCGCGGCCAACAAGGTCGAAGAGGACGACCAGGGCCGACTCGACTACGTCCGTCAGCAACTCTCCCTCCCCGACGAGGTGGCACTGCTCCCCGTCGACGCGCGCGACCGGGAGAGCGTGAAGAGGATCCTGCTCGCCCTCATGCGCCATATCGTCGAGCGGATGGCCTGAGCGGTCCGGGCATCGATCCGACCTCTCGTGGCCGCTCCCACTTCAGACTCATCGCCGTCGTCCCGATAACCACTCATGTCGGACTGTATGACCGCCGTCACAGGAGGTGGACGCCGAACGTGGCCGAGGCCGGCGAGCGACTCGGGCTCCTTCTCGAGAAGGCCGGGGTCATCACCCAGAATCAGCTGAACGACGCGCTGGAGGTCCACAAGGCGACCGGCAGTCCCCTCGGGAGGGTGCTGGTCGACCTGGGCTACGCGTCGCAGAAGGCGGTGCTCTCCATCGTCGCCAAGCAGGTCGGCATCCCGTATGCCGATTTCGGGGACGTCAAGCCGGACGCGAACGCGGTCACGATCGTGCCCAAGGACCTCGCGGAGCGCTACACGCTCATGCCCGTGGGCGTCGAGGAGGACGGCCGGCTGACCGTGGCGATGGCCGATCCGCAGAACGTCCTGGCACTCGACGACCTGCGCATCATCACCGGCTACGAGATACGGCCGGCGATCTCCACGCGGGAGGACGTACTCATCGCCATCGACCAGTACTATTCGGTCGCCGAGACGGTCGACGAGAACCAGTTCGTCGGTACGGACGAGATGGACGACAGTGAACTCGCGCAACTCTCCGAGGTCACCTCCGACGCGCCGGTCGTCAAGCTCGTGAACTACATCCTCACCAAGGCGGTCGCCGACAGGGCGAGCGACATACACATCGAGCCGCAGGAGAAGGACGTGCGCGTGCGCATCCGCGTCGACGGGGTGCTGCACGAGCTCATGCGCAGCCCCAAGGCCGTGCAGGCCTCCATGATCAGCCGGTTCAAGATCATGGCGGACATGGACATCGCCGAGTCGCGCAAGCCGCAAGACGGCCACACGGGACTCACCGTGGGCGGACACAAGATGGACTTCCGCGTCTCCACCCTGCCGACCGTGTACGGCGAGCGCGTCGTCCTGCGCATCCTGCGCAAGGACGCCATCCTCCTCCAGCTGGAGGACCTGGGATTCCTCGAACAGCCGCTGCAGCGATTCCAGGATTCGTTCACCAAGCCGTACGGAGCCATCCTCGTGACCGGGCCGACCGGCTCGGGCAAGTCGACCACGCTGTACGCCGCGATCAACGTGCTCAACACGCCCGCCAAGCACATCATCACCGCCGAGGACCCGGTCGAGTACCGGGTCGCGGGCGTCAACCAGGTGCAGATGAACAACAAGGCGGGCCTCGACTTCGCGCGGGCGCTGCGCTCGTTCCTGCGCTGCAGCCCCGACATCATCCTGGTGGGTGAGATACGTGACCAGGAGACCGCGAAGATAGCCATCGAGTCCGCGCTCACCGGCCATCTCGTGCTCTCCACGCTGCACACCAACGACGCTCCGAGCGCCATCACCCGGCTCACCGAGATGGGCGTGGAGCCCTTCCTCACCTCGTCGGCGGTCGACTGCGTGCTCGCCCAGCGCCTCGCGCGCCGCCTGTGTTCCGACTGCAAGGTGGAGACCCGACCGCCGGACGACGTGCTGATCAGCGCCGGCTTCCCGGCCGACGATCTCCCGGATGCCGTCTTCGAGCCCGGCGGTTGTGCCCGATGCGGGGCGACGGGGTATCGTGGACGTGTCGGGGTGCACGAGGTCATGATGTTGACCGAGGAGATCTCCAGGCTGACCGTCGCGGAGGCGACCTCCGATGAGATCAAGAAAGCCGCCGTCGAGGAAGGTATGCTTACACTGCGCCAGGACGGTCTCGCCAAAGTGGCCGGCGGGATGACGTCGATCGAAGAGGTCCTGCGGGTGGTCGTATAGGCGCCGCAGGGGAGGGGGTCGTCCGGTGCTCGATCTGGACGCACTACTCATCGAGGTACTCGACAGGGGAGGCTCGGATCTGCACCTGACCTCCGGGCTGCCCCCGACGATGCGGCTGCATGGGTCCCTGGTCCCCCTGGAGGCCCCGATCCTCGAGTCCCAGCAGATCAGGGGGCTCGTGTACGGTGCGATGAACGAGGAGCACCGGGGGCTGTTCGAACGTCGCTGGGAGCACGACTTCGCGTACTCGATCCCGGAGAGGGGCCGTTTCCGTGTCAACGTCTATCTCCAGCGCGGCAGTGTGGGAGCGGCGTTCCGGCTGATCCCCGAGGTCATGGGCTCGTTCGCGGATCTGCGACTGCCCGTGGACGTCATGGAGAAGCTCAGCGGGCGCCCGAGGGGTCTCATCCTGGTCACCGGTCCGACCGGCTCCGGGAAGAGCACCACGCTCGCCTCGATGGTGGACTACATGAACACCCATCGCGAGGAACACGTGATGACCGTGGAGGACCCTATCGAGTACCTGCACTCGCACAAGAAGTCCATGGTCAACCAGCGCGAGGTGGGGTCGGATACGAAGAGCTTCCACGACGCGCTGAAGTACGTCCTGCGGCAGGATCCCGACGTGATTCTCGTGGGGGAGATGCGCGACCTGGAGACGATGAGGGCGGCGCTCACGGCGGCCGAGACGGGGCACCTGGTCCTGACCACCCTGCACACCCAGGGCGCCGCGCAGACCGTGGATCGCATCATCGACGCGTTCCCCCCGCACCAGCAGGATCAGGTGCGCGTGCAGCTGTCCACCAGTCTCGAAGGGATCGTCAGCCAGCAGCTGCTCCCGCTCGCCGAGGGAGGGGGGAGGGTCGTCGCCTGCGAGGTGCTCGTACCGACCGCGGGGGTACGGAACCTCATCAGGGAGGGGAAGACCCACCAGCTCACCACGGCGATGCAGACGGGACATTCGCACGGGATGGTAACGATGGACCACTCTCTTGCCGAACTATACAAGCGAGGCCTGATAACGTACGGCATCGCGTGTAGACGAGCGTTCGACAGGAACGTGCTGGATACGCTGCTCGGGAAGTCGTAGCGGACGACACGGGAAGGCGAAGGAGAGAGCGGGAGGATGGCTACTTACGCATACGAGGTCCGGGACAGGACCGGCAAGATCGTCAAAGGCAAGCTGGAGGGCGACAGCCGAGACGCGGTCAACTCCAAGCTGCGCGAGATGGGCTACATCATCTTGAACCTGCAAGAGGACAGGATGGCGGCCCTGAACAACATCACCTTCGGCACCGGCGTCAAGGCGAAGGACCTGACGATCTTCTCGCGCCAGTTCTCGACGATGATCAACGCGGGCCTGTCGCTGACCAAGTGCCTGTCCATCCTCGGGGTGCAGTCCGAGAACAAGTACCTGCGCGACATCATCAAGGACGTCGGCGGCGACGTCGAATCCGGGCAGTCGCTCTCCGACGCGATGGCCAAGCACCCCAAGGTGTTCCCGCCCATCTTCGTCAACATGGTCCGCGCGGGAGAGACCGGCGGCGTGCTCGACGAGGTGCTCCTGCGGGTCGCCGATCACTTCGAGAACGAGCAGAGTCTGCGCTCGAGGATCAAGTCGGCGATGACGTATCCCATCGCGATGGGCGCGCTCGTCCTGCTCATCCTCGTGGCGATGATGGTGTTCGTGGTGCCCACCTTCGAGAAGATGTTCGCGGATATGGGTGGCGAACTGCCGCTGCCGACGCAGATGCTCGTGACCACGTCGAACTTCGTCTCCGGATGGGGCGGTCTCGTGGTGGTGGCGGTCTTCGTGGGGCTGGTCGTCGGCTTCCGTTACTGGAAGAACTCCAGGACGGGCAAGGTGATCTGGGACGGCTTCAAGCTGCGCATGCCGATCTTCGGATCGATGGTCCGCAAGATCGCGCTCGCGAAGTTCACCCGCACGTTCGGCACGCTCGTCTCGGCGGGGGTGCCGATCCTGTCCGCGCTCGATATCGTGGCCGACACCTCCGGCAACGAGGTCGTCGCGAATGCCGTCAAGCATGCGCGCGGCGCGATCAAGGAAGGCGAGACGATCGCTAAGCCGCTCGGAGAGTCGCCGGTGTTCCCCTCCATGCTCGTGCAGATGATCTCCGTGGGTGAGGAGACGGGTGCGCTCGACGCGATGCTCAACAAGATCGCGGACTTCTACGACGAAGAGGTGGCCAACGCCGTGGACGGGCTCACCTCGCTCATCGAGCCCCTGATGATGGCGATCATGGGATTCATGGTGGGCGGCATCGTCATCGCGCTCTATCTGCCGATGTTCCAAGTCATCACGCTGATCGAGTAGTCGGCTACACTGGATGGAGTGTCCGGGCGTCCTGACGGTCGTCGACGGATCGGTGACATGGGTCACGCATTCGCGGACGATCCCGGAAAACCCCTAAAGGGGGGTTCACACAAGCCGATACAAGCAAGTGTGGACGGAAGAGGCTCGAGAGGGCTTCTCCAGATAGAAGCGAACAGGGAGGGAGGTGTACACCATGAAGATGTTCTACAGGAAGGACGAGGGCTTCACGCTCGTCGAGCTCATGGTGGTCGTTCTGATTATCGGTATCCTCGTAGCTATCGCTATCCCCGTGTTCAACGCGGCCTCCGACAGCGCTCGTCAGCGTACCTGCCACTCGAACCAGCGCGTGATCGAAGGTGCGGTGCAGCAGTATCTCGCCGAGGATCCGGACAACACGATCCCGGCCGGCGATGTCGACGCCAGCCACGTTCTGGTGCCCGATTACATCAAGGAGGTGCCGTACTGCCCCTCCGGCGACGGGACCACCCCGTACTCGCTCGACGCCACCGGCACGACCTCGTGCCCCGAGGGTGAGCACACGCACTACACCGACTAGCAGCGATCATCACTCGCAAGGATGGAAGGCCGGCGCGGACGCGCCGGCCTTCTTCTTCGCGCCCCCTCCTCATCCGGAGGCGCTCGGTGTCGTCTTCCCGCTGTGCGCCGGGACTCGGGAGCGCGTCGACAAGCGGTCGCGGTCGGGATAACCTCTATGACGGCCGGACACGCAGCACGGAGACGGATCAGTCGGCCAGGAGGCGGGATGGGCGAGGACATCATCACGCGGGCGTTCTTCTTGGTCGACCTCTTCCTGTTCGGGCTCGTCTTCGGCAGCTTCGCGAACGTGGTGATGTGTCGCCTCCCGCGTGGGGAGTCGGTCGGTCACCCGGGCTCGGCGTGCCCCGTATGCGGCCATCCGATCCGCTGGTACGACAACATCCCCGTGGTATCGTGGTTCGTCCTGCGAGGTCGATGCAGGGATTGCGGGACGTCCATCTCCGCGCGATATCCGGTGGTCGAGCTCGCGTCCGGCTTCCTGTGGCTGGCCGCCGGTCTGGGGTTCGGTATCTCCGTCCGGACCGCTTTCGTGGTCGCCTTCTTCTACCTACTGCTCATCCTGTCGGTGATCGATATCGATACCTACCGGCTGCCCAACACACTCGTCGGCATCCTCGGTGCGGTCGGCGTGCTCGGTGTGGCGGCCTCGGTGCTGTCCGGCGAGCGGATCCTGCCCCTCACCCCGTCTCTGTTCGCGGAGGGTCCGCTGGCATCCCCGCTCGGGTCAGCCGGGCTCGGCCTGCTGCTCGGCGCGGGCGTGAGCACTCTGATCGCCGTCGTCTATCACGCGATCCGGCGCAGGGCGGGTCTCGGGATGGGCGACATCAAGCTGCTCGCGGCCATGGGGCTGTTCCTGGGCGCGGACATCGTCCTCGCGTATGTCGGGGGGAGCCTGCTCGGCGTCGTCGTCGGGATCCCGTTGCAGCGGCGAGGGCGCTCGTTCGCGGAGGATGCGGACTCTCCCCCGCGTATCCCGTTCGGTCCGTTCCTGTCCGCCGGAGCGATACTGGCCTCGCTGTTCGCGCCCGTCTTCTGGGAATGGTATCTGGGGCTGCTGACCGCCTGATCCGAAGGATGTGACACGACGCACTCATGCCCGCTCGGGTTCGAGTGGAAAGGGCGGAGCGTCGAGATACGGATCAGCGGGTGGAGTGAGTCGCGTCCCGAAAGTCCTGTAAGTAACCCTCCGGGGTAAGCGTATCAGAGCGCTGCGGCGAGCGGCGCCACACGGGACTTCACCATCAACGACTCGACGGCGTCATGGGGCGATTTCACCGACGGCGGCAACGGCATCGACGACTTCGCGTACGACGCCTCGACCGGCACCCTCTACGTCAACGGGACCGTGTTCATCGACGGTGATCTCACCATCGACAAGGCGCTCTACTACCAGGGGAAGGGTACGCTCATCGTGAGTGGCGACGTGTACTTCCCGAAGAGGGGCGGGACCCTCCTGCCCGGTGTCGGCTCGCATGATCCGGACAGCTACCCGGAGGTCAACGCGCTGGGTATCGCCACTCCCAATGACATCGACGTGACCGGCGCCTTCTTCGCCCAGGGTCGCTTCAGAGTGGCGCAAGGCGCCAACATGGACCTGCTCACCGATCCGGACCTGCCCGAGAACCTGCCTCCCTCGCTGCCCGGTGGGGACGATCAGCAGCAGGTGTTCATGACCCGCTGGCACGATGAGGGTGACAGCTAGCGATCGGCCGTCCTGGTCCTTCCCGGCTCCGTCGGCACCCGGACCCCGACCCGCCGCTAATCCGGACGATCCGTGATGCCGATATATCCGGGGAGGGCGGATGAGCGGTGGACGGACCGGGTGCCGCGGTATCCGAGTGTTGCAGTATCTGGAACCGTACTGCTATCCTTGATTCGCCCGAGGAGCATGACGCAGCAGTCGATGTCGTATACAGTCGTAGCAGTGGATGAAGGGGAACTCCTGTGGGCGCCTTTTCTTTGAGCGGGGGCGGGAATCCGGTCGGCCTGGACATCGGGACCGATCATGTCCGCGTCGCTCAGGCGAAGCCCTCCGGCTCGACCCACCAGATCACCGCCTATTCCTGGGCGGATCTCCCCATGGGTGCGGTCGTGGAGGGTGAGATACTCGACACCGAGGCCGTCTCACGCGCACTGCGCGAACTCTGGAAGAGCGCCGGCGTCAAGGGCAAGGATTGCTCGATCGGCGTGTCCAATCAGAAGGTGGTCGTACGGCTGATCGACCTGCCCTACATGGAGCGTCAGGAACTCGCCGGCGCCATCCAATATCAAGCCCAGGACTACGTGCCCATCCCCGTCGAGGACGCGATCCTCGACTTCCAGATCATCGGCGACTACATGACGCCGGACGACGAGCACATGATGGAGGTCCTGCTCGTCGCCGCGGCGCGTGACATGATCGACAGCGCCGTCTCCACCGTCGAGGGGGCCGGGCTCAAACTCGAGTCGATCGACGTGACGTCCTTCGCCATCGTCCGAGCGCTCATGGGCGAGATGACGGCCTTCCTGCCCGATGAACAGGGCGAAGAGGGAGAGGCCGTCGGCGTCATCCACGTGTCGTCCGGCATCACCACCATCGCCGTGGTCGAGCGCGGGGTGCCGCGTTTCACCCGAGTCTCTTCGCTGGCCGGTAACGAGTTCACCCAAGCGGTCTCGAACGTGATGAACCTGCGCTTCGACGAGGCGGAATCACTCAAGATCCGTGTGGGTCTGCCGGATATCGAGGGCGGCACCGACATGCCCGAGGGCATCCAGCCGGAGGTCTACCAGCAGACGCAGGACGCCCTCGAGCGCGAGGCGAGCAAATTCATCGCCGAGGTGCGACGGTCGCTGGACTATTACCTGACCCAGACCTCGCAGATCAGCACGATCCGGCGGATCCTGCTCACCGGCGCGGGGGCTCAACTCACGAACCTGGCGAGGTACCTCGAGAAGGGCCTCCAAGCGACCGTCACCCTCGCCGATCCGCTGGGGCGTGTCGAGCTGGCGAGCGGGGTGCGTGAAGCGGTCGAGGCCGACCGGATGGGCAGCGCTCCCGCGATCGGTCTGGCGATACGGGGCGCGGACTGATGGCGACGCGCATCAACCTACTCCCTCCCGAGATCACCGAACGGCGTAAGGCCGAGGGCCGGTGGCTCTACATCATCGCGGCGGCGCTGGTGGTGTTCGCCGGGCTGGGTGTGTTCTGGCTGGTGATGAGCTCCCGCGTGGATGCCGCGCAGCAGGAGATCGTGGAGCTCGAGCAGCAGGCCGTGCAGCTCGAATCGCAAGCCGACCAACTGCAGATCTTCGCCGATAAGCAGGATGCGCTCGAGGCTCGCAGGGCCGCGGTGGAGGAGGCGGTCGAGGGCAGGATCGCGTGGGGCCGTCTGTTCGAGGAGATCTCGCTGGTGCTGCCTGACGATACATGGCTCAACACGCTCAGTGGTGCCGAGGCGGACGCGGAGACGCGCAGCGGGAACCTGCAGATCAGCGGCGCGGCCCTCGACGATATCGACGACGACCCCGACTACGGTTACAAGGCGATCGCGAGGGTGCTCGTGCGTCTCGCGGACCTCGAACAGCTCGACGACGTCTGGCTCGGCAACGCCACCAAGGCGCCCGGCGTGGAGGACGAGGACGGTGACGTGATCGTCGGTATCACCCAGTTCCAGATCACCGCGAACATACGCAGCGTCCTGCAGTACGACCAGGAGACAGATCCCGCTCTCGACGGGTCCGCCCCGCCCGAGGAGCCCGATGAGGGAGCGGGTGGCTAGACGATGAAGTTCACGCCGACCGTGCAGATCGTCTTGGCCGCGGGAGCGATCCTGCTCATCGCGCTGGTGGTGTTCTTCCTCGCGGTCTTCCCTATGTTCGGCGAACTGGATCAGGCGCGGTCGGACAAGCAGGCGGCGGAGGCTCGCATCGACGCCGCTCAGGTGCGGCTCGGACGCTTGCGTGACGCCAAGACCCAGGCCGCGGAGGTCCAAGCCGATCTGATCGAGCTCGCGAACAGGGTCCCGGAGTCCCCGCAGCTGCCCACCCTGCTGATCGACCTGCAGGATGCGGCGAACCGGACCGATATGGACTTCCTTTCGGTGTCGCCGGCCCAGAGCGAGATGGCGCCGGGAGTGAACGAGTTGCCGCTCAACGTGACGGTGACCGGAGCGTGGCGTGATCTCATCAGCTACACGCGTTTCCTCGACGACATGGTGCGGGAGTTCCGTATCGTGAGCATGAGCATCCAGCCCCGGGACGAGGAAGAGCCCGGCGTCGGTGATGAGGTGGAGGAGACCGACAACGAAGAGGACGTCTCGGTCGTCACCGCGGTACTGGAGATCAGGACGTACGTCATCGAACCGACGCCCGCCGCCGAGAACGGCGGAGACGGCGAGGCGCCGGCCGCCCCCGAGTCGTAGGAAGGAGGCGACGACGTGAGCGACGAGATGGACGACATGGAGACACCGCAGAGCGACCCGTCCGCGGAGCGGTACGACGCGCCTCCGGCCGGGACCTCGGATGCGGGGGCCGGGCCGGTCGCGGGAGAGACCGGGGCGGAGGGCAAGCAGGGGTTCCTCTCGACCACGACGGGCAAGGTCGTGGCCATCCTCGGCGCACTCGCCGTCCTCGGTGCGCTGGCCGCGGTGGCTGCGTTCATCGTGCTCAACTTCGTGTTGCAGAGTACCGTCGATACGATGGTCGAGGAGATCGGCGGTGCGATGGAAGAGGGCGCGGCGGATGAGAGCGCCGGGGCCGCCGCGGACGCTACGGGCACCGCGGAGACCGACGGCGAGGAGACCGCGTCCGGAGACGACGGTTCCGTCGTCGCGGAACCGGTGACCAACGAGGACGTGTTCCAGTTCCGGGACATCTTCGTGTCCCTGCTGCCGGAGATCGAGCCTAGTCCGGACACGACGAACGGTACGGCGCCGCCCTCCGACGACACCACGCCCCTGCCGGGCGACACCACCGACGGCTTCCAGGAGGACACGCTGTACCTCATCGACATCTTCTCGTACAACGGAGAACGGGTGGCGCAGTTCTACTGGAACGGGATCACCGATTCGAGTGTCGACGGTCTGGTGGAGTCGGGTTACATCATCGCGGGCGAGGGCGATCGGCTGGACGACACCGCCTGGCGCGTGGTGTCCATCGGTACGACGTCGGTATCGATGCAGTACGGCGACACGCAGGTGACGCTGAGCATCGGCCAGGGGATCCGGAAGTGAGCGGGTCCCGATACCTTCCGCGAGTCGATGAGGCGGCCTCCCGAGGCCGCTTTCTTCGTCTACGCTGGTAACCTCTAAGGAGACCTCGATCGAGATCCCCACGGGGACCTCGATCGAGCGGCCGACCCACGCCGGCCGGCCGCACATGGTGTCGGGTGTGAGACCAGGGGAGGACCGATGGAGTTCGTGACCGCCGGCGAGTCGCACGGCAAGGCGCTCGTGGCCGTGGTGACCGGGGTGCCGGCCGGCATCCCCGTGACCCAGGAGGATCTCGATCGGGACCTGGCGCGCCGCCAGGTCGGCTACGGGCGCGGGGGGAGGATGCGCATCGAGAAGGACTCCTGCGAGGTCCTCTCGGGCATCCGTCACGGCCACACACTGGGCACCCCCGTGGCGCTGACCGTGCGCAATCGGGATCACGAGGCATGGACCGAGGTCATGGCGCCGTTCGGCGAGCGCACCACCGATCGCCGCGTGAGCGCCCCGCGTCCCGGTCACGCGGACCTGGCCGGCGTGCTGAAGACGGGCGCTACGGACGTGCGCGACGTCCTCGAACGGGCGAGCGCCCGCGAGACCGCCGCCCGGGTGGCGGCGGGCGGACTCGCCAAAGCGCTCCTGCGCGCACTCGACGTGCGGGTCCACTCCGTCGTGGTCCGCATCGGCGAGGCCGCGGTGGAGACCGGCTTCGATCCCGCTGGAGCGGACGTGGAGCGGATCGAGGCCAGTGACGTGCGGACCCATGATCCCGCGGCCGGCGAGCGGATGCGGGGGGCGATCGATCGTGCGCGCGACGGCGGGGACAGTCTCGGCGGCGAGTTCGTCGTCTGGGCCGAGGGCCTTCCTCCCGGGCTCGGAGGGTACGCCGAGGCCTCCCGCAGGCTCGACGCGGCGCTCTGCGGTGCGGTGGCCTCCATACCCGCGATCAAGGCCGTCGGCCTGGGTGACGGTTTCGATGTCGCCCGGATGGCGGGTTCGGAGGTGCACGACCCCATCGTCAAGCTCGAGGACGGCTCGCTGACGCGCCCGACGAATCACGCCGGTGGCGTGGAGGGCGGCATGACCAACGGGGAGACGCTCGTCGTACGGGCGGCGATGAAGCCGATACCCACGCTCACGAGCCCGCTGCCGACCGTCGATCTCGATACCGGCGAGGCGGCCGACGCGGCGCGGGAGCGATCGGACGTGTGTGCGGTCCCGGCCGCCGGTGTGGTGGCGGAGGCCGAGGTGGCGATGGTGCTGGCCGACGCGTTCACCAGGAAGTTCGGCGGCGACGCGCTCGCGGACATCTCGACTGCGCTCTCCGCGTATCGCGAGCGCCTCTTCCCGGGGGCGTAGGATGTCCCGGAGCGTGTTCCTGGTGGGGATGATGGGCGCGGGCAAGAGCACCGTCGGGCGCCTCGTGGCCGAGAGGATGGGGCTCCCGTTCGCCGACCTGGACCGGCTCATCGAGGATCGGGAGGGTTCGAGCGTCACGGAGCTGTTCGAGACGCGCGGCGAGGCCGACTTCCGCGCGGCCGAGACCCGCGCGCTCGAAGCGCTCGCCGACGGCGGTCCGCGCGTGGTCGCCACAGGGGGCGGCGTGGTGACGCGGAAGCGGGACCGCGGGCTCATGCGGGAGGCGGGGACGGTGGTGTGGCTGGACGTCTCTGCCGACCGGGCGCTCGAGCGCGTGGGTGGAGGTCTCGGACGGCCGTTGCTCGGGTCGGATCCCCGGGCCGCCTGGACGTCTCTGCTCGAGGAGCGCCTGCCGCTGTACCGCGTCGCCGCGCGGCACCGGGTGGACGCCGACGAGTCCCCCGAGGAGGTGGCGCGGCGCGTGGCCGAGGTCGTGCGGAGCGAGTCGCCCGGACGCGGCGGAGAGGCCGAGCGCGTCAGGGAGGCCGAGCGCGTCAGGGAGGCCGAGCGTGTGGTGGAGGTCGACGCGGAGCGCGGCCCATACGCCGTACGCATCGGGGAGGGCCTCCTCGATGCCGTGGGCGGCGTCCTCGCACGTCACGGTCTCGAGACGGCGTTCCTGCTCACCGACACCATCGTGGGCGGACTGTACGCGCGACGGGCGCTCGGATCCATGCGGGACGCGGGCGTGGAGGCCACGGAGTACCGCGTCCCTCCCGGTGAGGCGTCGAAGAGCTGGGACCGTGCGGGGACCGTGCTGGAGGCGATGGCGGCGAGTGGGCTCGGACGCGACGCCTGTCTGGTCGCCCTGGGCGGTGGCGTGGTCGGTGACCTGGGCGGCTTCTGCGCGGCGACGTACATGCGCGGCATCCCGTACCTGCAGGCGCCGACCACGCTCCTCGCGATGGTGGACAGTTCCGTGGGCGGCAAGACGGCGGTAGACCTCTCGGCGGGCAAGAACCTCGCGGGAGCGTTCTGGTCGCCCGTCGAGGTGCTCGCCGACGTCTCGGTGCTCGAGACCCTGCCCGTGGCCGAGAGGGCCTCGGGACTCGCGGAGACCGTCAAGGCGGCGCTGCTCGCCGGCGAGGAGGAGCTCGCCCGGCTGGAGCGGGACGCTCCGGCGCTCGCGGCTGGAGGTCCGGGCGAGACGATCGACGCGGGCGAGACGATCGACGCGGGCGAGACGATCGACGCGGTGGAGACGGCGGTGAGGCTCAAGGCCCGTATCGTCTCGGAGGACGAGCGCGAGGCCGGTACGCGCGAGGCGCTCAACCTCGGACACACCCTCGCGCACGCGGTCGAGAAGACCGCCGGGTACGGGGTCGTCCCCCACGGGGTGGCGGTGGCGGAGGGTATGCGCTTCGCGTGCGCGCTCGGCGGTGAGCTCGGCGTCACGCACGAGGGGGTGGGCGTGAGGCTGGAGCGGCTCCTCACCGGGGTCGGCGTACCGAGGACCCTGATCGACGTATCGCCCGAAGCGCTCCTCGACGCGATGCGCGCGGACAAGAAGGTGAGGGGCGGTGCGGTCCGGTTCGTCCTTCCGGTCGAGCCGGGGCGGTGGGACGTGCGGCCCGTGGATGACGAGACCATACTGGAGTCGCTCGAACGGCATCTCGGCGCGCTCGAGCGCCATGTCGCGGAGGAGGACGTCGGATGAGACGCGTGTTGATACTCAACGGACCGAACCTCGACAAACTGGGGCGGCGGGAGCCCGAGGTCTACGGTGCCGATACCCTCGAGGATATCGAGGCTCGGGTGATCGCGCTCGCGGCCGAACTGGACGTCGCAGTGGCGTTCAGGCAGTCGGACGGCGAGGGCGAGCTCGTGGGTGCGCTCACCGACGCGCTCGGCGAGTACGACGGGGTGGTCTTCAATCCGGGCGCCTACACCCACTACTCCTACGCGCTGCATGACGCGGTGAGGACCTCCGAGCTCCCGGTCGTCGAGGTGCACCTGAGCAACATAGCCGCTCGCGAGGAGTTCCGTGCGCGCAGCGTCATCGCTCCGGCGTGTGTCGGCTGGATATCGGGCATGGGAGCGGGTTCCTACACGCTCGGCCTGCGCGCCGTCGTGGAGATACTGGACGCGGAAGCGAGCCGGTGAACACGGCGGCCCGACTGGAAGCGCTGCGGGCCCGTCTCGCCGACGAGGACATCGAGGCGTTCCTCAGCTCCAAGGTCACGAACATGCGCTATCTCACCGGCTTCGAGGGCGTGATCGACGACGCCATGGAGGCGGCCGCGGTCGTCTCTCCCGACGGCGCGTGGTTCCACACCGACGGGCGTTACGCCGAGGCCGCCGAGGGGGCGGCTCGGGGGACCGAGTGGCGGGTGGTGATCCACCGCGAGGGTCTCTTCGAAGGGATCTGCGACGACCTCGAGAGGCTCGGCCTGGAGACGCTCGGCATGGGATCGTCCGTGAGCTACGGCCGGTTCCGCTACGTATCGGAGCGATCCACCGGGCACGTGCGGGTGCTCGACCGCTTCGTCGAGCGCCTACGGGAGGTCAAGGAGGACGCCGAGATCGAACGCATCGCCGCCGCCGCGGACCTCACCGATCGCGCGTTCGCGTGGATCCTCGAGCGCATCGAGCCCGGTCGCTCGGAGCGCGATATCGCGCTCGACCTGGAGATGTACATGCGCAGGGAGGGCTCCGACGGGGTGGCCTTCACGCCCATCGTCGCGAGCGGCCCGAACTCCGCGAAGCCGCACGCGACGGTGTCCGATCGCGTGATCGGTCGCGGTGACCCGGTCAAGCTCGACTTCGGCGCTCGCGTCGACGAGTACTGCTCCGACATGACCCGCACCGTGTGCGTGGGCGAGGCGGACGAGCGCATGCGCGAGGTGCACGCGGCGGTGCTCGCGGCGAACGAGGCGGCGACCGCCGAGGTGAGGCCGGGTGCGGAGGGGAAGGAGCTCGACGCGGTCGCCCGGCAGGTGCTGGAGGCGCGAGGGCTCGGCGACGCGTTCCTGCACGGGCTCGGTCACGGCGTCGGTCTCGACGTGCATGAGGGCCCGAGGCTCGGCCGCACGAGCGACGACGTGCTGATCGAGGGCGCCGTGGTGACGATCGAGCCGGGGGCGTACATCCCAGGATGGGGCGGTGTTAGGATAGAGGACCTGCTCGTGGTCGAGCCCGGAGGGGCTCGGCTGCTCAGTCACTCGGACAGGTCGCTCATCGAGTTGTGATCGCGGGGCGTCGCCGTGGGCTCGCTCGCGGTCCGCGGTCGCGGGACGTGATCGACTCGCGCACGGGAGAGGAACCATAGACAGATGGCGGTCACCACCAACAACCTGAAGAACGGCATGGCGATCCGGCACAAGGGCAAGCTCTGGGTCGTGAGCGAGTTCCAGCACGTCAAGCCGGGCAAGGGCGCTGCGTTCGTGCGGACCAAGCTCAAGGAGGTCGAGAGCGGCCGCGTGGTGGAGGAGACGTTCCGCGCCGGCGAGAAGCTCGAGGACGTGCGCATGGAGACCAAGCGCATGCAGTACCTCTACAACGACGGCCAGGCCTACCATTTCATGGACACCGTCTCCTACGAGCAGGTCGGCCTCGACAAGGACTTCGTGGGCGAGGCGGCGCAGTGGCTCAAGGAGAACGACGTCGCCGAGATCCAGGTCGCCGACGGCGACATGATCGGCGTCGAGCCGCCGATGTTCGTCGAGCTGGAGGTCACGGAGACCGAGCCCGGCGTCAAGGGTGATACCGTGCAGGGCGGCAGCAAGGCCGCGGTGCTGGAGACCGGAGCGACCGTCCAGGTGCCGCTGTTCGTCGAGATCGGTGACGTGCTCAAGGTCGACACCCGGGACGGCAGCTACATCACGCGCGTCTGAGCGCCCCGCCGTCGCGTCTGAGCGTGTCCCGCCCGCGCATCTTCGGCGTGTCGGCGTTGTCGGGTATACTGTGCGAACGCCGCCCGCCACCGCGCGGGTGGTTCTGTAGTGACCCCGTCGCGAAGGCCGAGGGATCATGCGACCCCTGCGTATCACGGACACGACATTGAGGGACGCGCACCAGTCGCTCTGGGCGACACGGATGCACGTCTCGGACATGATCCCCATCCTCCACAAGATGGACGAGGTAGGCTACTGGTCCCTGGAGGTCTGGGGCGGCGCCACGTTCGACGCCGCACTGCGCTTCCTGGATGAGAACCCCTGGGATCGTCTCCGCATCATCAAGAAGCACGCGAAGAAGACGCCGTTGCAGATGCTGCTCCGAGGCCAGAACCTGGTCGGCTACCGGCACTACCCCGACGAGATCGTCGAGCGCTTCGTGCAGGCGGCCCATCGCAACGGCATCGACGTGTTCCGGGTGTTCGACGCGCTCAACGACCCGCGGAACATCGAGGTCTCAGCTCGCGCCATCAAGGAGTCCGGCGCGCACTTCGAGGGCGCGATCTCCTACACGGTCAGTCCGGTGCACACGCTGGACCTCTACATCGACTTCGCCAAGACGCTCAAGGAGATGGGCGCGGACACCATCTGCATCAAGGACATGGCGGGCATGCTCACGCCGTTCCGGACCGCGAAGATGGTGAAGGCGCTCAAGGACGAGGTCGGATTGCCGGTCCACGTGCACTGCCACTACATCGGCGGCATGGCGCCCATGAACTACATCAAGGCCGCCGAGGCCGGGGCGGACATCGTGGACACCGCGGTGGTCGCGCTCGCGTTCGGCAACAGTCAGCCGGCGGTCGAGATGATCGTCGCCGCGCTCAAGGAGAGCCCGTACGACTCCCGGCTCGATCTCGATCTGCTGTTCGAGATCGCCGAGTACTGGGAGGAGGTGCGTGAGCGCAAGCAGCTCAAGCGCGGCGTCACCTCGCTGCTGCACATGGAGGTGTTCAGCCACCAGGTGCCCGGCGGCATGATGAGCAACCTGGTCAGCCAGCTCGAGCTCCAGAACGCGCCGGGTCGACTGGGCGACGTGCTCGACGAGATCCCGAAGGTGCGCGCGGAGGTGGGCTACCCGCCGCTCGTGACGCCGCTCTCGCAGATCGTCGGCACGCAGGCGGTGCTCAACGTGCTCTCCGGTAAGCGGTGGGCGGTCGTGCCGCGCGAGATGAAGGACTACGTGAAGGGCCTGTACGGCCGGGCGCCCGGTCCGATGAACGAGGAGATCGTCGACAAGGTGCTCGGCAAGGAAGAACCGCTTCCCGACGACGTGCGCCCCGGTTCTCTGGTCGAGGGCTCCTACGAGCACTTCGCCGAGGAGATCGGCGACCTCGCCAGGAGTGAGGAGGACGTGCTCATGTACGCCCTCTTCCCCGAGCCGGCCCGCGAGTACCTCACGCTGCATCAGGAGGGCGCCGAGAAGGCGGTCTTCATGATGAGCGAGGAGTTCGACACGATGAAGGAGGACGCCGAGGTGGACGTCAACCAGATACGCGAGTTGATCAAGATCGTCGAGATGTCCGGCGTCAACGAGGTGACTGTCGAGGAGGCCGGTCAGAAGGTGACCGTACGGCGCGGGAACGTGAGCGTCACGCCGGCGGGTGTCGCCGAGGCGGCGCCGGCCTCGGAGGGAGCCGCGGACCCCGACGGCGGCGCCGGCGCCGAGGCGACCGCCGAGACCCCCGCCGCGCATGAGGCGCACGGCGCGGAGAAGGAACGGCCGGGCACGTGGAAGACGGTCGTCTCGCCCATGGTGGGGACGTTCTACCGCGCGGCCTCACCCGGCGCCGACCCGTTCGTCAAGGTGGGTGACGAGTTCGAGGAGAACGACACGCTCTGCATCCTCGAGGCCATGAAGCTCATGAACGAGATCCAGGCCGAGGAGGCCGGGGTGGTCCGCGAGATGGTGGTGGAGAACGCGGAGCCCGTCGAGTACGGCACCGTCCTGTTCTACTACGAGCCCACCGGTTAGGCCGCCGTGTTCGGTAAGGTACTCATCGCGAATCGCGGCGAGATCGCGCTGCGCATCATCCGCTCGTGCAAGGAGATGGGGATCACGAGCGTGGCTGTGTATTCGGAGGCCGACGGCGACTCCCTGCACACGCGCATGGCCGACGAGGCGGTCAAGATCGGTCCGCCGCCCTCGGCCAAGAGCTATCTCGACATGCCGAGCGTGATCTCGGCGGCGCTGGTCACCGGTGCGGACGCCATCCATCCCGGCTACGGATTCCTCGCCGAGAACGCCCAGTTCGCGCGGGCGTGCGCCTCCTCGGGACTCGTGTTCGTCGGTCCCTCGCCGGAGGCCATCGAGGGCATGGGCGACAAGGCGGCCGCGCGCCGCACCATGGAGGCCGCCGGCGTGCCGGTGGTGCCCGGGAGCGAGGGCGCGGTGACGTCCGAGGACGAGGCGCTCGCCATCGCCGGATCCATCGGCTATCCCGTGCTCATCAAGGCGTCCGCGGGCGGCGGCGGCAAGGGGATGCGGGTGGCCCAGTCGCCCGGCGAGTTGCGGAAAGCGTTGCCGGCGGCGAGGAACGAGGCGAGCGCGTCCTTCGGGGACGACACGGTCTACATCGAGAAGTTCATCGTCAAGCCGCGGCACGTCGAGTTCCAGGTGCTGGCGGATTCGCATGGGGACGCGGTCCACCTGTTCGAGCGCGAGTGCTCCATCCAGCGCCGTCACCAGAAGCTGATCGAGGAGGCGCCGAGCCCCGCCGTGGACGAGGCGCTCAGGGAGCGCATGGGGGAGGCCGCCTTGCGAGCGGTCAGGGCCGTCGGCTACCAGAACGCCGGCACGGTGGAGTTCCTGCTGGACGTGAACGGCGATTTCTACTTCATGGAGATGAACACGCGCATCCAGGTCGAGCACCCGGTGACCGAGCAGATCACCGGCGTCGATCTCGTCAAGGAGCAACTGCGCGTCGCCGCGGGGATGCGGATGAAGCACGCGAGGCAGGCGGACGTGCACGCCCGCGGTCACGCGATCGAGTTCCGCATCAACGCCGAAGACCCCGATCACGATTTCCGGCCGCATCCCGGGACGGTGCGCGTCTTCAATCCGCCGGGCGGCTTCGGCGTGCGGGTCGACAGCCACCTGTATTCCGGATACGCGGTGCCTCCGTACTACGATTCGCTGCTCGCGAAGCTCATCGTCTGGGGCGAGACCCGCGACGAGGCGATCGCGAGAGCGCGTCGCGCCCTGGACGAGTTCATCGTCATCGGCATCCCGACGACCATCCCCTTTCACCAGAAGGTCGTCGAGGACGAGCAGTTCCAGGCCGGTGACGTATATACTGACTTCGTCGAGCGACGCATCCTTGACTGACGCGGGAGTCGTTCGGGCGAGCGCACCGCCAACATGGAACGGAGGACGCCGGAGATGGCTGAGGAGATCCGCCTGAACGGGTTGGCGATAGCGCCGGGCGTGCTCGAGACCATCGCCGTCCAGGCAGCGCAGAAGGTCGACGGGGTGGTGTCCGTGGAGGGCGGCGGCCAAGGATTGGCGGGTCTCGTCAAGAGCGGCGCCAAGGAGATCGAGGTCGCCGTGGCCGACGACGGGACGCTGAGCGTGACGATGCACGTCACCATGCGCTACAGTACGCCGCTCTACCAGCAGGCGGCGGCGATACAGGCCGCGGTCACCGAGGCGCTCGAGAGCATGACCGGTCAGAAGGTCGAGGCGGTGGACGTCTACGTGGACGGCGTCAGCTTCGAGGACTGACTTGGAACGGCGACGGGCGCGACATCAGGCACTCCAGATCCTCTACCAGAGGGAGATCACCGGTGAGGGTGGCGGTGAGATCCTGGACGGCGGGACCTATCTGGCCGAGGACGGCGAACCGGACGAGTTCTGCGGCGAGCTCGTGCGGGGCACGGAGGCGAACCAGCGGAGCATCGACGAGGTGATCGAGTCGATCTCGGAGAACTGGACCGTGTCCCGGATGCCGCTCGTGGATCGCAACATCCTCAGGCTGGCCGTCTACGAGATACTGTTCGACGACGATATCCCCGATTCCGTATCGATCAACGAAGCGGTCGAGATGGCGAAGCTGTACGGCGGACCGGATTCCTCGAAGTTCGTGAACGGCATCCTCGGCCGGCTCGCCGACGATCACGACGCCGAGGCGACGGGAGGCTGACCGACGTGCCCGAGGACGGGATGACGTTCGAGCAGGCGAAGGCGCGACTCGACGAGATAGTGACCGCGGTGAGGCGGAAGGACGCCTCGCTCGAGCAGTCGCTGGACATGCTCGAGGAGGGCGTGCGCCTGGCGAACATCTGCACCGAGCGCATCGATCACACGCAGTGGCGCAGCGTCGTCGATGCGGGCGCGACGACTAGCGGGTCCGGGGACGAGGCTGCCGAGGGCGCCGAGGAGGATGCGGCCGAGCAGGAGTCGACCGGTGAGGGTGCGGGCGAGGACGAGACGGGGACATCCGCCGAGCTCGCGGAGGAAGACGCCGGCTCCTGAGCCCGTGGGCCGGGCGGCAGGTAACGGTCGGGACACGGGCGGGCGCGCCGGCTGTACCGCGTCCGGCGGTGCGCCTATCCTCGGAAGTGGGGAGAGCGTGACCCGCAACCTCCCCCGGCCGTCGGCTGGGGCCGTCCCGGCGGCCGAGGCGGTCCGAGCGACCGATATCGAGACAGCCCGATCGAACGATACGGAGATGATCGCGCGGATGGACGAGCGCATCCTCGATAGCATCGAGAGCCCGGCGGACCTCCGTGACCTCGATCCGGGTCGACTCGAGGAGCTGAGTCGCGAGATCCGCGACGAGCTGGTCGCCACCGTCTCCCGCACGGGAGGGCATCTCGCCCCGAATCTCGGGGTGGTCGAACTCACGATCGGTCTCCACCGCGCGCTCGAATGCCCCGACGACAGGCTGGTCTGGGACGTCGGACATCAATCCTACGTGCACAAGCTGCTCACCGGGCGACGCGAACGCTTCGGGAGTCTCCGTCAGTACGGTGGTGTCTGCGGGTTCACGAAGCAGGACGAGAGCCGCTACGACGTGACCGACGCCGGACACGCGTCGGATTCCATCTCGCAGGCGCTCGGCATGGCGCTCGCCCGAGACGTCGCCGACGGCGACGAGACCGTGGCGGTGGTCATCGGCGACGGTTCGCTCACCGGCGGCATGGCGTTCGAGGCGCTGAACCATCTGGGACACCTCGGCACGAGGATGCTCGTGGTGCTCAACGACAACGAGATGTCCATCTCGCCCAACGTGGGGGCGCTCGCCGCCTACCTCGCGAGGGCCCGGCTCGACCCCCGCTACACGCGACTGCGCGACGACGTCGAATCCCGTCTGGCGAGGATACCCGGGTTCGGCGCGGCGATGGTGGCCGCGGGGGAGGCGGCCAAGGAGTCGATCAAGCAGCTCGTCGTGCCCGGGATGCTGTTCGAGGAACTCGGACTGAAGTACGTCGGACCGATCGACGGCCACGACATCGCGACCGTGGAGAGCACGATCAACTGGGCGAAGCGGTCGGACGGCCCCATCCTCGTGCACGCGATCACCCGTAAGGGCTACGGATACACCCACGCCGAGGACGCGCCGACGACGTTCCACGGCGTGTCGCCGTTCTCGGTCGAGACGGGCAGACCGAACGGCTCCTCGGACGTGCCCTCCTACACCAAGGTGTTCGGCGACGCCCTGCTCGCGGAGGCCGAGCGCGACGAGCGCGTGTGCGCCATCACGGCGGCGATGCGCACCGGCACGGGGCTCGTGGACTTCGCCGAGCGGTTCCCGGACAGGTTCTACGACGTGGGGATCGCCGAGCAGCATGCGGTCGGCCTGGCCGCCGGTCTCGCCGGGGGCGGCATGAAGCCCGTGTGCGCCATCTACTCGACGTTCCTCCAACGCGCCTACGACCAGGTGATCATGGACGTCGCGCTGCAGGACCGAGACGTCGTGTTCTGTCTGGACCGCGCGGGTGTGGTGGGCGAGGACGGTCCGACGCACCACGGCGTCTTCGACCTCTCCTACCTGCGCGGCATCCCCGGTCTGCGGATCATGGCCCCCTCGGACGAGGCCGAACTCGTGCATATGCTGCACACCGCGCTCTCCATGGAGGGCCCGGTCGCGATCCGGTATCCGCGCGGTCGCGGTACGGGTGTCGACCTGCCCGGCGAGCCGGAGGCGCTTCGGGTCGGCGAGGCGAGGGTCCGCCGTCGGGGCGAGGACGTGGCGCTGCTCGGCGTCGGGCGGATGGTGGGCGTGGCGGAGCGTGCCGCGGGGATCCTGGACGCGGAGGGCGTCTCGTCGAGCGTCGTGGACCTGCGTTGGGTGAAGCCGCTGGACGCCGAGACCGTCCTCGACGCGGCTCGCACGCACCGCCTCCTCGTGACCGTGGAGGAGGGCGTGGAGGCCGGGGGAGTGGGCTCCGCGGTGCTCGAACTGCTCGCGGAGCACGGCGTCGACGTCCCGGTCGAGGTGATCGGGATCCCGGACTGCTTCGTCACCTGGGGCGCGATGGAGGAGCTGCTCGAGGAAGTGGGCCTGACGCCCGATGCGGTGGCCGGGCGCGCAGCCGACCGGCTCGAGCGGATCGGAGCGGATGCGGATGCGGAACCGGCGCGCCGACGCGACACTGGTTGAACTGGGCTACTTCGAGTCCCGCGAGAAGGCGAAGGCCGCCATCATGGCCGGTGAGGTCAAGGCGGACGGGGAGCCGGTGCGCAAGGCCGGGCAGCCGCTCGATCCCTCGGCGGACATCTCCGTGGCGGACGTCCCGAGGTACGTCTCGCGCGGCGGGCACAAACTCGCCGGGGCGCTCGACGCGTTCGGGTACGATCCCTCCGGCGTCCGCGCGATCGACGTGGGCGCCTCGACCGGCGGCTTCACCGACTGCCTTCTGCAGCGCGGAGCCTCTCACGTCACCGCGGTCGACGTGGGCTACGGGCAGCTCGCCTGGAGCCTGCGCAACGACGAACGGGTGACGGTGCACGAGCGGACCAACGTGCGCGAGGCGGACCCGGAGGATCTGGGTGCTCCGTTCGATCTGGCGGTGGTGGACGTGTCCTTCATCGGGCTGCGGAAGGTGCTGCCGACGGTCTTCGCCGCGCTGCATGAGGAAGGCGATGTGTTCGCGCTGGTGAAGCCGCAGTTCGAAGCCGGGCGCTCACGCGTCGGTGGCGGTGTGGTCCGCGACCCCGCGGTGCACGCGGACGTCCTGAGCGGGGTGGTGGAGTGGCTGCACGAGGAGGACTGGATCGTGCGGGGCCTGATCCACTCACCTCTGCCCGGTCCGAAAGGTAACATTGAGTTCTGGGTATGGACGGCGCGGTACGGTGACGAGACGTCCACGGGACCCAGAGACGTCGTGGACGAGGCCCACGAGCGACTCGGAGGCGGATAGTGCGCGTACTCCTCGTACCGAACACGGACAAGCCCGAAGCGGTCGCGGCCACGCGCCGACTGGCGGCGTGGCTCGAGGAGCGCGGCGACGAGGCGGTGCTCGTGCGTGTGGACGCCGAGGCGTGCGGTCTCGAGGAGTGCTCGGTGAGCCGCACCGAGGTCGGCACGCCCGCGCTCGCGGTCGCGCTGGGTGGGGACGGCACCATCCTCAAGGCGTTCCACGTGCTCGGGCCGGTGGACACGCCGCTGCTGGGGGTGAACCTCGGGAGGCTCGGGTTCCTGTCGGGGGCCGAGGCGACCGAGGCGGAGGAGGCGGTCGCCGCCGCCCTGGAGGGGCGCGCCGAGGTCGAGCGCCGGCACACGCTGCAGGCGAGACTATACGCCGACGGGCGGGACGCCGGTACGCACTTCGCCCTCAACGACGTCGTGGTGGGCCGGGTCGCTCCCAGCCGGGTGATCGACCTGAGCGTGCATGTGGGCGGCCGGCCTATGGTCGAGTACACGTGCGACGGTGTGGTGGTGGCCACCCCCACCGGTTCCACCGCCTACTCGCTCTCCGCCGGCGGGCCCGTCGTCGCACCCGAGGTGGGCGGTCTCGTGGTGACGCCGATCGCGCCGCACACCCTGACCGCGCGCAGCGTGGTGTGCGGTCTCGAGGAGGAGATCGAGCTCACGTTCGAGAACCCTCGACGCTCCGACGCGTGCGTGATGGTCGACGGCGAGCGCGTGCCCTGTAGGCGTCGACTCGAGCGCGTCGTGGTGTCGCGGTCGGACCGTGACGTCTCGCTCGTCCGGCTCGACGGCCGCTCCTTCATCGACGTGGTCCGCACCAAGTTCTTCTCGGAGGCCTGAGTGCTCGAGGAACTGCATGTCAGGGATCTCGCCCTCATCGAGGACGCATGGGTGGAGCTCGGCCCGGGTCTGAACGTGCTGACCGGGGAGACCGGCGCAGGCAAGACGGTGCTGGTGGGCGCGCTGCAGCTGCTCGTCGGCGAGCGTGCCGACAGCGGCAAGGTCCGCAGCGGCGCGGCGGAGGCGCTCGTGGAGGGGCGGTTCCTGGCGGACGGCGGGGAGATGCTCGCGCGCAGGCGCGTGTCGGCCGAGGGACGTTCACGCTGCTACCTGGACGACGGTCTCGCCACCGTGGGTGAGTTGGGCGAGAGACTGGGACCGCTGGTGGAACTGCACGGCCAGCACGACCATCAGCGGCTGCTGAGGTCCTCCTCGCATGCCGGCTTCCTGGATCGCTACGCGGGGCCTCCGGCGGAGGAGGCACGCTCCGGGTACCGAGCCGCCTTCTCCGAGACCGAGGCGGTTCGCAAGGCGCTCGCCGATCTCCGGGCGCGACTCGAGCAGCGAGAGCAGCGTGCGGACTACCTGCGCTTCCAGCTGAAGGAGATCGAGGCCGTCTCCCCGCAGGAGGGCGAGGACGAGGAGTTGCGGGAGTCGCTGCCGCGCCTTCGGCACGGTGAGCGGCTCAAAGAGGCGGCGGACACCGCACGTGACGCGCTCCGCGACGAGGGCGGAGCGCAGGACGGGCTCGCCGAGGCCGTGGCGGCGCTCGAGCACGTGGGCGGGGTGGACACCGAGCTCGACGCGCTGGCGGAGGAGACGCGCGCGGCGCTCGCGACCGTCGACGATCTCGGCATGCGGCTGCGGGCGTACGCCGACGGCATCGAGCACGAGCCCGAGGAGCTCGAGCGGGTCGAGTCCCGTCTGGCTTCGCTGGAGCGGCTCGTGCGCAAGTACGGTCCCACATTCGCGACGGTGCTCGAGACCGCCCGGAGCGCCGAGGCCGAGCTCGAGGAGCTGGACGAGGGCGAGGCGGCGATCGAGCGCGCCGAGGAGGAGGTCGCCCGGGTGGAGGCGCGCCTGCGCGAGGCCGGCGAGCGGCTCGCGGGGGTGCGGCGGGAGGCGGCCTCTCGTTTCGTGGACGACCTCTCCGCGTCGGCCCGCTCCCTCGCCATGGAGGGCGCGCGGTTCGACGTCTCGCTGCGGGAGCGGCCGTTCGATCGCTGGACGAACGAGGGGCCGCAGGACGTCGAGTTCCTCTACGCACCCCGTGGGGCGGACGAACCCCGGCCGTTGGCGCGGATCGCGTCGGGAGGCGAGATCTCGCGGGTGATGCTCGCGATGAAGAGCGTGTTCGGCGAGGCGGACGCGACGCCCGTGCTGGTCTTCGACGAGATCGACGCGGGCATCGGCGGGGCCGCGGGCATGGCGGTGGGCGCCCGGCTCGCCTCGCTGGCGAGGGGCCGTCAGGTACTCGTGGTGACCCACCTCGCCCAGGTGGCGGCGTTCGCCGATCGCCACCTCGTGGTGTCGAGACATGAGGACGACGGCCGGGTGACGACGAGCGTGAGCGTCGTCGAGCGCGACGCGCGCAAGGCCGAGCTGGCCCGGATGCTGTCGGGGACGGACAGCGAGACCGGCCTGGCGCACGCCGAGGAGCTCCTGGAGACGGCGCGC
>CAYOSP010000003.1:46205-47373 GCA_964406675.1 uncultured Eubacteriales bacterium
GCCGATGAGGATCGAAGGCGCCGCCCGCCTCGACCGGCGTACGAAGGATCTCGTGAAGCGGTTGGACGCCTCGGACGTGGCGATCGTGGACCACGCCGACATGGACCGGGTGAGCGCGGAGTCGCTCGTCCGCACTGGTGTCGAGGTCGTGGTCAACGCTTCGAAGTCGATCTCCGGCTACTACCCCAACGTGGGGCCGTTGCTGCTCACGCGTGCCGGGGTGCGCCTCATCGACGACGTGGGGGAGGGGATCTTCGAGCGCGTCGAGGAGGGCGACCGTCTGGTCATCATGGACGACGTGGTGATGAAGGAGGGGCGGGTGGTGGCGCGCGGCGAGCGCCTGACCGTGGCCTCGATCGAGGAAGCGATGCGCGAGGCGAAGGCGGGACTCGGTGACCGGCTCGACGACTTCGCCCGCAACACGCTCGCCTTCCTCGAGGAGGAGCGCGACATCCTGGCCGAGGGCGCGAGCGTGCCGGAGACCCGCACGCGCATCGCCGGCCGGCATGTGTTGGTCGTCGTACGCGGCCACCATTACCAGGAGGATCTCCGTACGCTGGGCTCCTACGTCCGCGAGGTCCGACCCGTGCTCATCGGCGTGGACGGGGGCGCGGACGCGATCGTGGAGGCCGGCCTGCGCCCCGACATCATCGTGGGCGACATGGATTCGGTCTCCGACGAGACGTTGCGTGGCGGCGCCGAGCTCATCGTCCACGCCTATCCGGACGGGCGGGCGCCGGGGATGGAACGGGTCCGCGCACTCGACCTGACGGCGATCTCCTGGCCGCTCAGTGCTACGAGCGAGGACCTCGCGCTCCTCCTCGCGTACGAGGGGGGCGCGGACCTGATCGTCGCGGTCGGCACGCATACGAATCTCGTGGAGTATCTGGACAAGGGCCGACGCGGGATGGCATCGACGTTCCTGACCCGGTTGAAGGTGGGGCCGAGGCTGGTGGACGCCAAGGGCGTGAGCCAGCTCTACCGCGCCGCTCCCCGTGGTGCGGAACTCCTGGTACTCGCCACCGCCGGCGTGGCCGCGCTCGCCACGGCGGTCTCACTGTCCCCGTCCGCGCGCACGTTCGTCGGCCTGCTCGTCCTGCGGATCCGGGCCTGGATCGGCATCTGAGCCGTCCGAGGGCCGATCGCGCACGGCTCTCCGCGTGCCCGT
>CAYOSP010000003.1:47473-59351 GCA_964406675.1 uncultured Eubacteriales bacterium
CGCGGCGATCGCGACACCCCTGCCCGCGGCGCTCGCTGCACGCCCGACTGTGACGCGCGGGGTCGAGTGAAGGTATCATCGGGCCCATGTACAACCTGCGGTATCACCTCGTATCCCTGGTGGCGGTGTTCCTGGCGCTCGCCGTCGGCCTCGTCCTGGGTAGCGTCGTCGCCGAGCGCGGCTATCTCGACGAGCAGCAGAGCGCGCTCGTGGAGGGGCTTCGCCAGGACTTCGCGGAACTGCGTGCGGAGAACGAGCGCCTGCGCGCCGCGTACGAACTCGATCGCGGGTTCGCGCTGGAGACGGCCGACGCGCTCATCGAGGGGGCGCTGGAGGGCAGGCGCATCGCCATCATCACCAACGAGGGCCGCACGGAGGGGCTGAGCGCGGTCACCTCGGCTGTCGAGGACGCGGGTGGGGACGCGGTGATCGTCATGGTGAGCGAGCCGGGCCTGGGCCTGGGCTCCACGGCTCTACGTGACGAACTGCGCGCCGCGGTCACGACCGGTGTGGGCCTGCCGCTGCAGGAGAGGACCGCCTTGTCCATCGCCGATGAGTGGACCTCGGCGGCAGGCGACGATCCCGTGACGGCCGCGCTCGTCGATCGCGGGGTCCTCGAACTACGAGGCTGGGACGCCGCCATGCCGTTGGACGGCGCGGTCCTGCTCGCCGTCTGGAACGGTGAGCCCGACGAGTCCCTGGTCGAGACGGCGGTGCGGCTCCAAGAGCTCGGCGCGTCGGTGGTGGGCGCGGAGACGCAGCGTTACGAGACCGGCGTGGTCGAGGCCGCTCGCGAAGCCGGCCTGAGCGCGGTGGACAACGTCGGGTCCGCCGAAGGCGGTTTCTCCCTGGTGTGGATCCTGACGGGTCGAGCGGAGGGTCACTTCGGGATCGGGGAGGACGCCGCGCCGTTCCCGGATGTGGGTCCCGTGGACGTGGGTCCCGCCGTGCCGGTCACCGAGACGGCCGGCTGATCGACTCCACCCAGAGGGCGGTCAGGGCGCGGAGCACGTGCAGGAACTGACGTCCCCTGTGGGCGAAACCCGCGAGGTCCCGGCCGGTCGGAGCGTGCGCCATCGACGTCTCGACCTCGACCACCGTCCGGCCCGCGCGCAGGGCCCGCACCGTCATCGCCAACTCCACCCCGAAACCGGTAGCGAAGGGTCGCACCGCGTCGAGCGTGGCCGCGTCGAGCGCCCGCTGTCCCGAGAGCGGAGCCCGGCTCTCGAAGCCGCCGCCGAGCCTCCGGATGCCCCACCGGGCGAGCCCCTTCACGAGTCCGAACCCCGCCTTGCCCGCCGGGCGAGGGAAGACGGCGACGCTCATCCCCGCCGCTCCCTCGAGCACCGGATCGAGGAGCGCGTCCGCCTGTGTGGCCGAGTCACCGAGGTCGGCGTCGAGGAGGAGGGTGACGCCGCACGGGTCCGCTCGCTGGAGCCCGGCCTCGAGCGCGCCGCCCTTGCCGACGTTGCGCTCCAGCCTGACGACCTCGGCGCCCGCGGACCTCGCGGACCTCGCGGTGTCGTCGCCCGAGCCGTCGTCGACGACGATGACCCGGTCGACTCGGTCGAGCGAGCGGACCGCGCGGACCGTCTCTGCCACGCGTCGCTCCTCCCGGTAGGCGGGGATGACGCAGCAGACGGTCGAGGCGTGGCGCCGCTGCGTCGCGGTGTGGTCCCGCTCCGCCCCGCCCGGGACTCTCGGCGCGTGACCCGTCACGACGCGCCGCCGGGGAGCAGCCTGCCCAGCACGCGTCCGATGACCCGTCGTGCGTACGACATCTCGGGCACGCGCATGAGGGTGGCCAGGCCGTAGGAGACGCCGAGCCCGAGGATCCCGGCGAGGAGGAGCTGGATGAGGAACCCCAGGGGCAGGTCGAGGAGGATACCGGTGCCTTGGACGGTGAGCCAGGCGGCCAAGCCGCCGACGGCGGAGGCGGACAGCACCCTCGCGAGGCTGGAGGTGACGGCGCGCCCGTTCACCCCGCCCAGGCGGCCCCGCAGGATCAGGGCGAGCCAGAGGAACTGCAGCGTGTAGACGATCGCGTCCGATATCGGTATGCCGACGAGGCCGATGCCGGCCAGTCCGGCCACCCCGGTGGAGAGTGCCGCGTACAGGCCGATGCGGCCGCCGCTCGCCAAGAGGTTCACCAGCATCGGCGTGTTCGTGTCCTGCAGGGAGTAGAAGGTCCGGAGCAGGTACATGTAGGACGCGAACCCGAACAGCCCGAGACCCCAGAACAGGAGGACGTCGGCCACGAGCGGCACGTCCGCGGAGGAGAAGTCGCCGGCGCGGTACAGCGTGATGATCGGCTCCGAGAGCGCCACGAGCATGGCCGCGAGCGGGATGATGAGGACGCCGGTCGCGGCGAGCCCCCGGGAGAAGTGACCCTTGAACCCCTCCCAGTCCTTGCGGGAGGCGTCGGACGCGAGCTCCGGGAACACCGCGGTGGCGAGGGCGACGGCGAAGATCCCGTAGGGCAGCTGGTAGAACATCCACGCGTACTGCAGGGCGGCGGGTCCCTTCGGGGAGGCCTCGAACGCGTAGGCGTTGCGGAACGAGAGCGCCACCATGTTGGTGGCCACGTAGGCGAAGATCGGCAGCATCTTCTTGCCCATCTTGCGCAGTCCGGGATGCTTCAGCGAGATGCGCGGCGTGTACCTGACGCCCACCTTGAACAGGCTCGGCACCTGGACGAGCATCATGACCACTACGCCGAGCGTCGTCCCGATCGCCAGGCCGGTCACGGCGAGGTCGGGGTCCGTGTCCCTGAGCGGCAGGTAGAAGCCGAGCAGGGTGACCACGACCACGAGGTTGTTGAAGATCGGCGCCACCGCGGGCGCGGTGAAGCGCCGATACGAGTTGAGTATCCCGGTGATGATCGCGATCGACCCGTAGAAGACGATCTGCACCGCGAAGAACCGGAAGAAATAGGTGGCCACCTTCGCTTCCTCGGCGGAGATACGGAACGTCTGGGTCCGCACGAACGGTTCGGCCCACACCGTCCCCACCAGCGCGACCACTCCCAGGATGACGAGGGACAGGTTGAAGACGTAGCTGGCGAGCCGCCAGGCGTCCTCGTCCCCCTCATGCTGGAGCCTCTCGATGAAGACGGGGATGAACACGGAGGACAGCACGCCGCCGGCGACGAGCTCGTAGACCATGTTCGGGATGTTGTTGGCGACCACGTACGAACTGGAGAAGATGGTCACGCCGAGGGCGTAGGCCATCGCCCAGTTGCGCACGAATCCGGTGATGCGCGAGACGGCCGTCGAGATGGACATGGTCGCCGTCGACCGCGCGATGGATGGTCTGGTTATGGCGGTATCCCCCTAGGGTGCGGCGGACTCGATAGATTGTATCCGAGTCGGACCGTGGGGGACACACGGTCCCGCCGCCGCCCGCTCCTGCGGTATACTGCTCGCGACCTGCGGCGGGACTCCGCTTCCGCTTCGCCGGACGCGTCTGGAGGCCCGGTGCCCCGATCCCGGATCGGTTTCATCATGTGCGTGCTGCTCGCGCTGGCGGCCGTCGTCTCTCCGCTCCCGGAGGAGCGCGAGGCCCATGCGCAAGCGGACGGAGAGGACGCCGCCTCCGTGGCGGTCGTCGTGCTCGCGCCGTATGTCACCTGGGACGATATCGAAGCGCTGCCCGTCCTCTCCGGACTCGCCGAGCGCTCGGCGCTCGCCGACGTGAACACCCGCAGCCGGGTCGCGGGCCCGAGCGAGGCCGACCTCACCGGCGCGGCGATGATGCTCTCCGCCGGTTCCTGGACGACCCAGCGCCTGCGGGCTCCCGGCGCATACTCGCTGCACGAGGACTACGAGACCGGTGAGGTGGCCGAGGCATACCGGCGGTTCATGGGCCGCCGGCCCGAGGATGCGGCCATCGCGTATCTCGGGTTCCCGGTCGCGGCCCGCGCCAACGAGTTCGACACGCTCCAGACGGAGATCGGCCTGCTGGGCCGGTCGGTGAGGGAAGCGGACGGCCTCACCGCCGCCATAGGCAACTCGGACGCGGGATACGCGGTGACCGAGGTGGGGAAGAACCGGCCCGCGGCCATCGCCGCCATGGACGAGGCGGGACTCGTGGCGAGGGGCGACGTGTCCCGCCGGATGCTCGTGGTCGACGAGAACGGGCCCTTCGGGCTCTCGACCGACCTCGAGTTGCTGGCCGAGGTGTACCGAGGGGTGATGGGGGACATCGCCGGCTCCTCTGGCCCGGGGCTCGTCGTGCTCGATCCCGGCGATCTGCATCGTGCCCTCGAGTTCTCGGACGTGGCCGCTCCGTCGGTCGCCGAGCGGCACCGGCGCAACGCGCTCGCGACGCTCGACGCCGTGGTCGGGGTCGCGCTCGAGGCGCTGCCGGACGACGGGGTCCTTCTCGTGTACTCGCTGGTCCCACCGCCCGTCGAGGGACCGGACCCTCTGGCTCCCATCGTGGCGAGCGGACCGGGCTTCGAGGCCGGCATGCTCACCTCGGATTCGACGCACCGTGAGGGGATGGTCACGAATCTGGACGTGACCGCGACGCTGCTCGAGCGTCTCGGCCTCGAACGGCCCACCGCCGTCCTCGGGAACCCGGCGCGCGCCGTGCCCGGCGGCGGATCGCTTCACGAACGGTCCACGTTCCTGTCACGGCGGACGGCGGCGGCGGTGGCGGTCGAGCAGGCGAAGCCGGAGATGCTGAACACGTTCATCGCCGTGGGGGTCCTCGTGCTCGTGGTCGCGGGTCTCGTCGTGCTCCGGGGGGGCGCGCCCGTCTGGCTCGTCGGTCTGCTGAAGGCGGTCCTGCTGTTCGTCGCGGCGTTCCCGGTCGGCACGTACCTGATGTTCCTCGTGCGGCGCTTCCCGGACTCGGGTTGGGAGGTCGCAGGGCTCGCGATCGCCGCGACGCTCGCGGTCTGGGCGGTGGCGGGGTTCGTCGCGGTGAGGTGGGGCGGCGTGGTCGCGGTGGCGGGCGTCTGCCTGCTGACCGTCGCGGTCGTCATCCTGGACCCGTGGATCGGCTCGCCGCTGTCGCTGGTGGGTCTGCTCTCCTCCTCCCCGCTCGGGGCCGCCCGATACTACGGGCTCGGGAACGAGGCGGCCGGGCTGGTGGCGGGGAGTCTGGTGATCGGACTCGGACTCGCGGCCGACGTGACCCCGAAGGGTGTCTCGGACGCGGTCAGACGCTGGGTGGTGCCCGTGATCGGCGGCCTGGCCGTCTTCACCCTCGCCGCTCCGTCGCTCGGTGCGAACGTAGGGGTGGCGGTGTGGGGCGTCGTGCTGGTGGCGGCGCTCTGGGCGGGCATGAACGGCGTGCGCATCTCGTTCAAGCTGGTCGCGGCGGTGCTCGGCGCGGCGGCCGCTCTGATCGCCGCGCTCGCCTTCCTCGACGTCGGCGGCGGGTCGCAGACGCATCTCGGGCGGGCGATCCAGTCGGCGCTGGAGGGCGGAGCGGGAGAGCTGTGGATCATCGTCGCCCGCAAGGCCGAGGCGAACATCCGCGTGCTCACCCACACGAACTGGACGTTCCTGCTCATCGCGGTGCTCGGATTCCTCGCCTACATGCGCTGGCGACCACGCGGTGAGTTCCTGGACATGCTGGAGCGCCACCCGTATCTGGGCGACGCGCTGACGGCCGCGCTGCTCGGAGGATTCGTGGCGTACTTCACCGAGGACTCGGGCATCATCATCCCGGCCCTCATGTTCATCTACGTGGGGGTCGGGACGCTCTACGTGCTCCTCGAGCACCTGCGCACGGAAGAAGGGCCCGGCGCATGACCATCGAGGACGGACTCGTACTGCTCTTCTGCGTCGCGGTCGGCTGGGCCTGGCCCGCGGTGGGGATGCGGATGCTCGAGCCGACGCTTCGGGACCACGCGCCCGCCGCCGAGAACCATCGTGGCGCGCGCGTCCCCGTCGGCCTCGGACTCGTGTGGCTGGTGTGGGCGCTCGGCTCGACGACGTTGGGCGTCCTGCTCGATGTGGTCGCACCGGTGCTCTCCCGATCGGGGGAGGGCCTCGCCGGGATCGTGACGTCCGCGCTCGGGCGGTTCGGGACGGTCTCCTCCTTCGTGCCGGAGTTCCTCGTGGTGGGCGTGTTCGTGCTCGGGCTGGTCGACGACGTGTACGGGGACGCCGGGTCGAAGGGGCTGCGCGGACACCTGGCGAGGCTTCGCGACGGCGTCCTGACCACGGGCGTCCTCAAGCTCGCGGGGATCGTCGTCTTCTCCGCGTCGGCGGCGGGTCTGGTGGCCTACGACCACGTATACGGTCGTGCGGACGTCGCTTCGGCATCCGGGGCCGTCTCCGACCTGCGTTTCTTCGGGACGTGGATCGTGGCCACGTCGGTGATCGCCATGACCGCGAACCTGCTGAACCTGCTCGACCTACGCCCGGGACGAGCGCTGAAGGCCTATCTCCTCCTGGCGGTGCCGGCCGCGACCGCCACCGCGGTCACCTCGTACGGCGTCTGGCGGTCGGCGGCCGACACGTCGCTCGCCGAGGCCGGGGTGATCCCGCTGTGGGCGCTGGTCGTCGGACTCCTCCTGCTCGGCGTGGGCCCCGTGGTGGCCGTCTGGCCGGCGGATCTGGGCGAGCGCGGGATGCTCGGGGATTCCGGATCGAACGCCATGGGTGCGCTCGCGGGGTATCTGCTGGTGGGCGCGCTGCCGCTGCCGTGGATGATCGCCGCCGCGGCGGTGCTGTTCGGGCTCACCCTGCTCTCCGAGCGCGTCTCGTTCAGCGACGTCGTCGAGCGCGTGGCGGTCCTGTCCTGGCTCGACGGCCTCGGTCGGCGCATCTGACCTCGGAAGACGGATCGACCGGAGGACGCGTCGCGGCGAGGCATTCCATCCGCCTGCCGCATGTGGTTTCATTGGGAGAGGGCCGCTCCCGGCGCCACGGTAGGGACCCCCACCGGGGTCGTGGGTCCCCACGCGGTGTCCATCACTCGAGTATCGGGAGGCCGGCGAAGGTATGGCCAAGCATGTGTTCGTGACCGGCGGTGTGGTCAGTTCGCTCGGTAAGGGCATCACCGCAGCCTCGCTCGGTCGGCTCCTCAAGGCCCGTGGCCTCTCGGTCACCATCCAGAAGCTGGACCCGTACCTGAACGTCGACCCCGGCACCATGAGCCCGTTCCAGCACGGAGAGGTCTTCGTCACCGACGACGGCGGCGAGACCGACCTCGATCTCGGGCACTACGAGCGCTTCATCGACGAGTCGCTCTCGCGCGACTGCAACGTGACCGCGGGCGCCATCTACTCCTCGATCGTCGCCAAGGAGCGCCGGGGCGAGTTCCTCGGCGGGACGGTGCAGGTCATCCCGCACGTCACGAACGAGATCAAGGCCCGCATCCGCCGGCTCGCGGAGCAGACCGAGGCCGACGTGACCATCACCGAGGTGGGGGGCACGGTGGGCGACATCGAGTCTCTCCCGTTCCTCGAGGCGATACGCCAGCTCAAGAAGGACGTCGGGCGCGACGACGTGATCTACATCCACGTCACGCTCGTGCCCTACATCGCCGCCTCCGCAGAACTCAAGACGAAGCCGACCCAGCACTCGGTCAAGGAGCTCCGCTCCATCGGTATCCAGCCGGACTTCATCGTGTGCCGCAGCGACCGTGGCATCGACGAGGGGATCCGTCGCAAGATCGCGCTCTTCTGCGACGTGGAGCCCGAGTCCGTGATCAGCGCGCGGGACGCCCGCTCGATCTACGAGGTCCCGCTCACCCTGCACGCGCAGGATCTCGACGACATGGTGGTCGAGCGGATGGGGCTCGAGGCGCCCGAGCCGGACCTGGAGGAGTGGCGCGGGTTCGTGGAGCACAGCGCCGAGTTGCAGGAGTCCGTCGATATCGCGCTCGTCGGCAAGTACGTGCAGCTGCCGGACGCGTACCTGTCCGTATGCGAGGCGCTCGACCACGCGGGCATCCACCACGACCACAAGGTGCGGGTGCACTGGGTGGACGCGGAGAGCCTCGAGCCCGAGGAGGTCGAACACATCCTCTCCGAGATGGACGGGATCCTCGTACCCGGCGGGTTCGGCGTGCGCGGGATCGAGGGCAAGGTCCGCGGGGTGCGTTACGCGCGGGAGCACGACGTGCCGTTCCTCGGCATCTGTCTCGGTATGCAGGTGGCGGTCGTGGAGTTCGCGCGCAACGTGGCCGGACTCGACGAGGCGAACTCCGCCGAGTTCAGCGTGGCGACGCCGTACCCGGTCATCGACCTGCTCCCGGAGCAGCGCGATATCGACGACATGGGCGGCACGATGCGGCTCGGCACCTACCCGTGCAAGGTGGTCGAGGACACCAGGGCCCGCGAGGCGTACGACGACGACCTCATCTACGAGCGGCATCGCCATCGCTACGAGTTCAACAACGCGTTCCGGCAGGAGCTCACGGACGCGGGACTCGTCGTGTCCGGCCTCTCGCCCGACGAGCGGCTCGTCGAGATGATCGAGCTCCCCGATCACCCCTGGTTCGTCGGGAGCCAGGGACACCCCGAGTTCAAGAGCCGGCCCACGCGCCCGGCCCCGCTGTTCCGCGACTTCATCGGCGCCGCCGTCGAGCGTTCCCGGACGCGGAGGGCCGCGGTGGAGGACGCGACCGTCGCGGCTGCGTCCGAGGACACGCCAGGGGTCACGCCCGAGGGCACGTCCGAGGGTTCGCAGGAGGCCTCGCTGAAGGCCGCGCGCTGATCATGGGTGACGAACGCCTCCTGGCGACCTTCTTCGACCTCGTGCGGTTGTGCAGCCCGTCGTACCGAGAGCGGTCGGTGGCGGAGTACGCCGCGGACGCGCTCGCGGAGGCGGGCGCGGAGGTGCGCTTCGACGGGAGCGCGGCGCGCACCGGGTCGGATACCGGCAACCTGCTCGCGTCGCTTTCCGGCGGTGCGGGACCGGTGCTCGTGTTGAGCGCGCACATGGACACGGTCGAGCCGTGCGAGGGGGTCGAGCCGATACTCGAAGACGGCGCGATCCGCTCGAAGGGGGGCACCGTCCTGGGAGCGGACGACAAGGCGGGCGTGGCGGTGATACTCGAGACCGTCCGCCGTCTCGTGGAATCCGACGCGCCTCGTCCCGCGATCAGGATCGTGCTCACGGTGGGGGAGGAGAAGGGCCTCGCCGGCGCGAAGGCGCTCGACGAGACGGACCTCGAGGGCGATGTCTGTCTGGTGCTGGACGCGGACGGGGCGCCGGGGGGCGTCGTCGTCGCCTCGCCCACGCACTACACCTTCCAGGCCGACTTCAAGGGAAGGGCGGCGCACGCCGGCGTGGAGCCGGAGAAGGGGCGCTCGGCGCTGCGTATGGCGGCCGAAGCCGTCGCGGCGATGCCGCAGGGACGGCTCGACGAACGCACCACCGCCAACGTGGGCACCGTGGACGGCGGCTCGGCCACCAACGTGGTCGCCCCCGCCGCGACGGTGACCGGCGAATGCCGCTCCATCGACGCCGAGCGGGTCGAGGAGGTCCGCTCGGCGATGACCCGGGCGCTCGAGGAGGCGGCGGAGCGCGGCGAGGGCCGCGTGGAGATCGTGTGGAGTAAGGAGTACGAGGGTTTCTCCTTCGACGAGGACGACGAGGCGGTGCGGCTCGTGACCGAGGCCTGCGAGGACGCGGGTCTCGAGCCGCGGACGTTCTCGACCGGCGGCGGGAGCGACGGCAACATCCTGCACGCCAAGGGCCTCAAGACGCTCGTGCTCTCCAGCGGTATGCAGGAGGTCCACGGCATCGACGAGTTCATCCTCGAGGAGCACCTCTACCAGATGGCGCTCCTGCTGGAAGCGATCGTCCGCAGGGCGGCGGAAGGCGCGGGGGCGGCCGGGTCGCGGTGAGACTGGTCCGGGCGCGCATCCTCTCGGTCGACGCCGAGCGGAAGGGCCTCCAGCGGCTGACCGCGCGGGCCGAGGGAGAGGACGGCGAACGCGGCGAGCGCAGGGCCTACTGCCTGCCCACTCTGACCGGCCGGTGCGCCGAGGGCGACCGCGTGGTGCTCAACGTGACCGCGACCGGGCTGGACCTGGGCACCGGCGGGTGGGACTTCGTCGCCATGCGCGGCTGGGACGGCACCGACGCCGTCCTGCTCGACGAGCCTTCGGCCGGTCACATCATGAAGCTGCGCTACACGCCCCTGCAGCACGACGTGCTCGCGGTGGAGGAGCGGGAGAGCCCGCATCACGAGGTCCTGTCCGACGCGGACTCGGCGTCCGGGCTGCCCGTGGTCGCCTGCCCCCTGCACAGCCACCTGCCGGTCGCGGCGGCCGCCGTGAAGGAGCTCGCCCCCTCGACACGGGTCGTGTACGTGATGACGGACGACGCCTCGCTGCCGCTCGCCCTCTCCGAGACCGTCGCGGCCTGCGTCGAGGCGGGACTCGTGGACCGTACGGTCACCTGCGGGCAGGCGTTCGGCGGCGACCTGGAGGCGGTGAACGTGTACTCGGGACTGCTCGCGGCGGCCCGGGTCGCGTCCGCCGACGTCGCCATCGTCTCCATCGGACCGGGGGTGGCGGGCACGGGGACCCGTTTCGGGCACGGCGGGGTCGCCCAGGGTGCGGCGATCAACGCCGCGGCCACGCTGGGCGCCGTGCCCGTCGCGTCGCTTCGGCTCTCGCAGGCCGACCGGCGGGACCGTCACCGCGGACTGAGTCGGCACTCGGCGGTCGCATTGGGCGAGGTGGCGCTCGCGGAGGCGACGATCGCCCTGCCCGCGCATCCCGAGGAGTGGCTGCGGCTCGCGCTGGAGGAGGCAGGGCTGTGGGAGCGTCATCGTCCCGCCGAGGCGACGCGATTCGCCGAGGACCTGCCCGACACGCGCGGCGTCCGCCTGGAGAGCATGGGGCGCACGCCCGAGGACGATCCGGTGTTCTTCCGGGCGGCCGCGTGGGCGGGGGAGGTGGCCGCCGGGCTGGCACTCGAGCGCTCGAGCGGCATGTGACGGTGCCCTCGCCGTCCGCCCTGGACAGCGCCGCCAGGGACTTCGCGGGCTACCTCGCCGTGGAACGCGGCTCGTCCGCGAACACCGTCGAGGCATACGAGCGCGATCTCGGCATCTACGTGACGTTCCTCGAGGAGCGCGGCGTGCGCGAGGTGGAGTCGGTGACGCGGGAGGACGTCTCGGCGTTCGTCGCGTTCCTGCGCGAGACGGGCGCGGCGCCGAAGACCGTTCGCAGGCGCGTGTCGGCCGTGCGCAGCTTCCATGCGTTCCTCGTCCGCGACGGGGTGACCGAGCACCACCCCACCGCGGACCTGCCGGTTCCGAAGGCCCCCGAACGGCTTCCCGACGTCGCATCCATCGAGGAGGTGGACCGGCTCCTGTCCCAGCCCTTCCCGGAAGGCCCGCGGGGGATGCGCGACCGGGCGATGCTCGAGGTCCTGTACGGGTGCGGGCTTCGTGTCGGCGAGCTCGTCGGGCTGGATCTCGACGACCTGGACCTGGGGCACGGCATGTTCCGGGTGGTGGGGAAGGGCGACAAGGAGCGCGTGGTCCCGGTGGCCGGCGCCGCCGAGCGCGCGCTGCGCGAGTATCTGGAACGCGCGCGGCCGCACCTTCGCCCGAAGGGCTCTCGGGCCACACTCGACCTCTCGGCGGTCTTCGTGAGCTACCGAGGCCGGCGTCTCTCGCGCCAGACGGTGCACGCGCTCGTGAGGCGATACGGTGAGCGGGTGGGGCTCGACCTCCATCCCCACACGCTGCGGCACTCCTACGCCACGCACATGCTCGAGGGAGGCGCCGACCTCCGCTCGCTGCAGGAGTTACTGGGGCACGCGGACATCTCGACCACGCAGGTCTACACGCACGTGGACAGGCGGCACATCAGGGAGGAGTACATGAGCACGCACCCGAGGGCTCGTCGCGGATGAGGATCACCTCCGAGGGAGCGCTGTGGATGAGGATC
>CAYOSP010000003.1:59451-127142 GCA_964406675.1 uncultured Eubacteriales bacterium
GGATGAGGATCACCTCCGAGGGAGCGCTGTGGATGAGGATCGCTTCGCAGGTCGGAAGGGTCATGTCCGGTACGTCGAGGGATGGACGTCCGTGGTGCTGGAAGGTGGTGGATGCGGTCGGACGTTGAGGCTACACTGACCACGGATGAATGATGATCGTCCGTGGGTGAATGGGAGGAGAGGCTCGTGAATAGAGGAATGCGCACGTTCTTGTCTCTGCTGCTCGTGGTGGCCATGGTGCTGTCGCTCGGTCTCGCGGCGGGTTGCGCGGGGGGCGAGGACGAGGCCGACACCGGCGAAGAGGTCACGGAAGAAGACGGCGAGGACACCGGGGACATCGAGGATCCCCTGCCCGGCGAGGGCTTCATGGCGGCCATGGTGACCGACGTGGGCGGTCTCGGTGACAAGTCGTTCAACGACCTGTCCTGGGCCGGCCTGCAGCGCGCCGAGGAGGAGCTGGGCGTCGAGATCAAGGCGCTCGAGAGCAACGAGATCGCGGACTACGAGCCCAACATCGACCAACTCGTGGCCGCGGACTACGACCTCATCTTCACGGTCGGCTTCCTGATGACCGAGACCACCGGCGTGAAGGCCGTCGAGTATCCGGACGTGTTCTTCGGCGGCATCGACCAGTTCCTGGAGGAGCCGCAGGACAACGCGGTCGGTCTTCTGTTCCGCGAGAACGAGGGCGCGTACCTGGCCGGCGTGGTCGCGGCGATGAGCACCACGTCGGACTTCGACGAGCGCCTCAACGAGGACGCCAAGATCGCGTTCATCGGCGGCATGGACATCCCACCGGTGCAGGCCTTCGAGGCCGGTTACATCGCGGGCGCTCGCAGCGTGGACCCGGATATCGAGGTCGTCAGCCTGTACGCGGGCGACTTCGACGACCAGGCCAAGGGCAAGGAGCTCGCGCTCTCGGCCATCGACCAGGGCGCGGACGTGGTGTTCGCCGCGGCCGGGCTCACCGGTCTCGGCTCGATCACCGCGTGCCAGGAGGCGGGCGCGCTGTTCATCGGTGTGGACGCCGACCAGTACGAGACCGTCGAGGGCGCCGGTGACGTGATCGTCACCTCGGCCGTCAAGCGGGTCGACAACGCGGTCTACCAGACCATCGAGATGGCCGTGAACGATGAGTTCGAGGGCGGTCAGAACCTGCAGTTCGGTCTCGCGGACGACGGTGTGGGCCTGGCCCCGTACCACGACTTCGAGGACGTGATCCCGCAGGACATCAAGGACGCCGTCGAAGCGGCGCGCGCCGATGTCCTGGACGGTGCCGTCACGGTCCCGTACACGCGTGACGAGCTGGAGAGCATGTAGGCCGTGAGCCACACCTCGGCCCACGTGTACGCGACAGCATGCGCATACGAGGGGTGGCCGGCCCGACGGGCCGGCCACCCCTTCATCCGTCGCGACCGAGTGCACGGCCCGTCGGACGGCTCGCCGGTCGGTTCGGCGGACGGGGCCTGACGTGCCGGAGCCGATCCTCGAACTGGAGCGCGTGACGAAGCGCTTCCCCGGCGTGCTCGCCAACGACGCGGTGTCGATCCGGCTGCAGCGGGGCGAGATCCTCGCGCTCCTCGGAGAGAACGGCGCCGGCAAGACGACGCTCATGAATATCGTGTACGGCCTGCTCACCGCCGATGAGGGCGTCGTGAAGGTGGACGGCGAGCAGGTCACCGTCAAGTCCCCGAAACAGGCCATCGATCTCGGCATCGGGATGGTGCACCAGCATTTCATGCTGGTGGAGACGCTCACCGTCACCGAGAACATCGTGTTGGGCAACGAGCCGGGGGCGGCCACGGTGATCGACTACGCCGGCGCGAGGGCCGCCGTGCGGGAGATATCGGAACGCTACGGGCTCGAGGTCGATCCGGGTGCGCGCATCCAGAACCTCCCCGTCGGCATGCAGCAGCGCGTCGAGATACTCAAGGCGCTCTACCGCGGCGCGCGGATCCTCATCCTCGACGAGCCCACCGCCGTGCTCACCCCGCAGGAGGTGCGCGAGCTGTTCGCCGTCGTGCGCACGCTCGTCGACGAGGGTCTATCGGTGGTGTTCATCACGCACAAACTCGAAGAGGTGATGGCCGCCGCGGATCGGGTGATCGTCATGCGAGACGGGGCGGTGGTGGGCGAGACCCGTCCGGCCGGCACGGACGAAGCCGGCCTCGCCAGGATGATGGTCGGCCGCGAGGTCGTCTTCAGGGTGGAGAAGGAACCGGCCCGGTGCGGCGAGGAGGTACTCGCGGTCCGAGGGCTCACCGTGTCCAGCGACCGGGGGGTCGAGGCGGTCAAGGATGTGGACCTCACCATCTGCGCGGGTGAGATCGTCGCCGTGGCGGGCGTGAGCGGCAACGGGCAGGCGGAGCTCGTGGAGGCGCTGACGGGCTTGCGCAAGGTCACTTCGGGCTCGATCGCTCTTCGCGGCAAGGACATCACGCACGCGAGCGCGCGCGACACCATCGAGTCGGGTGTCTCCCACGTCCCGGAGGACCGTTGGCGCCGGGGTCTCGTCCTGGAGTTCGACCTCGCCGAGAACATCGTGTTGGGCGATCACCACAGCGAACCGTACGCGTCCAGAGGCCTGATGCACTACGAGGTGATCCGGGACGTCACCCGCAGGCGCATCGAGGAATACGACGTCCGCACCCCGTCCTCCGCCGTCCCGGCGGGGACGCTGAGCGGAGGCAACCAGCAGAAGCTGGTGCTCGCTCGTGAGCTGGGCCGTGACCCGAGCCTGCTGATCGCGGCCCAGCCTACGCGCGGGCTCGACGTAGGGGCCATCGAGTTCGTCCACGGTCGCATCATCGCCGAGCGCGACCGGGGCACCGCGGTCCTCCTCGTGAGTCTCGAGCTGGAGGAGGTGCAGTCGCTCGCCGACCGCATCCTCGTCATGTACGAAGGGCGCATCGTGAGGGAGTTCGCCGCGGGCGAGGCCACCGACGAGGAGCTGGGCTACCACATGACGGGTGGTGGCGGCGAGAAGCTGGTCGCCGGCGCCTCCGGGGACGGTGGGGGCGGCGAGGCGGGTGGCTGAGCGACGACCGAGGAACGAGCGCGTCTACGAGATCGCGGAGCAGATCGGGCTGCCGCTCGTCTCCGTGGTCTTCGCGGTGCTGATCGGTTCCCTCATCATCGTCATCGCCGGGTATGATCCGATCCCGGCGTTCGGCGCGCTCCTCAAGGGCGCGTTCGGCTCGCCTCGGGCCATCGGAGAGACCATGCTGCGGAGTACGCCGCTGCTGTTCACCGGTCTCGCCGTCGCCTACGGGTTCCGTGCGGGGCTGTTCAACATCGGCGCCGAGGGCCAGCTCTTCATGGGTGGCCTGGTGGCCGCGTACCTGGGTGTGGCCCTCGGCGGCGTCTCCTCGTTCATCACCGTCCCGGCGATATTCCTCGCCGGTCTCGCGGTCGGGGCGGCGTGGGCGTTCATCCCGGCGATACTCAAGGCCAAGGTGGGAGCGCACGAGGTCATCACCACGATGATGTTCACCTTCATCGCGCGCTACCTGGTCTCGTACCTCGTGAACAACCCGCTCAAGGCCGAAGGCCAGATCCCGCAGACCGAGCGCATCGCGGAGTCCGCGGTGGTACCCCGGCTGCACGAGGCGCTGCCGTTCCTCCCGGTGAGCCGCGCACACATGGGCTTCGTCGTGGCGATCGTCGTGGCGATCGTCGTATGGGTGCTCCTCAAGTACACGACGCTCGGGTTCGAGAACCGGGCCGTCGGGTTCAACCCGTCTGCTTCCGAGGCCGGCGGCATCTCCGTGTCGGGCACCATCGTGAAGGCGCTGTGCATCTCGGGCGCGCTCGCCGCGCTCGCCGGGGTATACGAGGTGCTCGGCTTGCATCAGCGCCTGTTCGATCAGTTCTCGGCCGGGTTCGGCTTCACCGGGATCGCGGTCGCCCTGCTCGCGAAGAACCATCCGCTGGGCGTCATCCCGGCGGCGGTGCTGTTCGGAGCCCTCTCGGCGGGCGCCGGCACCATGCAGTTGGAGGCGGACGTCCCGCAGAAGGTCATCTTCATCATCCAGGCGCTCATCATATTCTTCGTCGCCGCGGAGGAACTCGCGCGCTGGTTCTTCAAGCGGCGCAAGCAGGCGGTGGCCGAGAGTGCTTAGCGAGATCCTCACCCCCGATCTCTTCGCCGCCGCGTTGCGCATGGCCACGCCGCTCGCGCTCGCCGCCATCGGCGGGACGATCTGCGAGCGCTCCGGGGTCGTGAATATCGCGCTCGAGGGGATGATGCTCGCAGGCGCGTTCTTCGCGGTGGTGGTCACCATGTTCACGGGCAGCCCCTGGCTCGGGGCGCTCGCCGCCATGGCCATGGGCGCGGTCTTCGCGCTCATCCACGCGTACGCGTCGGTCACGTTGAAGACCGACCAGGTGGTCTCCGGCACGGCGATCAACATCCTGGCGCTGGGCGTGACCGGCTTCCTCATGGAGGTCATCTACGGTCACCCCGGCACCACCGACCCGGTGGCGAGGCTCACGCCGGTCTTCGACATCTCCGGTCCGACGGAGGGACTCATCGGAACGATCTGGCGCTGGGTGGATGCGATCGTGTTCAGCCACACGCCGATCGTCTACATCGCGATCATCCTCGCGGTCGTGCTGCAGTGGTGGATGTATCGCACCACCTGGGGACTGCGCCTGCGGGCGATCGGCGAACATCCGCGCGCCGCGGACACGGTCGGGGTCGACGTCGTGTGGGGACGCTACGCGGCCGTGCTCTTCAGCGGGGCGATGGCGGGACTCGCGGGGGCGAACCTCACGCTCGAGCAGGTCGGGTCGTTCACCGAGAACATGACGAACGGACGCGGATTCATCGCGTTGGCCGCCAACATCTTCGGGCGCTGGACGCCGAGCGGCTCCTACGCCGCCTCGCTACTCTTCGGATTCGCGGACGGCCTGCAGATCAAGCTGCAGCCGCTGCGTGAGATCATCCCGATCCCGCCGGAGTTCTTCCTCATGCTGCCGTACGTCCTCACCGTGATCGTGCTCGCGGGCGTGGTGGGACGCGCGGTCGCTCCGGCCGCGATCGGCAAGCCGTACGAGAAGGAGTAGGTCGCATGGCGACCGAGCGAGGCTTCCGCCTGGGGCGCGCGGTGGTGTGGGCGTCCTCGTGGGCGTTGGGCGCGGCCCTCGGGGTCGCCGGCGGCGCCTATCTCACCGTGGTCGGTCAGGCCGGGGCGCCCGGCGTCACCGCCATCGAGCCCGGGACCGACCTGTTGCTGCTCCCCGCGCTCGCCTTCGCGACGGTGTTCGTCGTCCACCTGGCGGTCGCCGGCGTGCTGCACGCGGTACGCCGGCCGCGGGACTGAGCCCGCGACCGGCGCTTCCCTCACGCGTCTCTCACGCGTCCCCTCGCCCGGACCCGACTCGCTGGGACGGGCGGGGGCTCACTCCGTATCGGAGCCCGCATGGGCGGACCTGTACCTGCGCACCACGAGCCAGATCACGCCTGCGAGGACCGCCACGATCGCGAGGACCGGCAGAGCGCCGATCCCGATCACGATGATGGCGTTCACGACGTCGGCCGCGAGGCGCAGACCCGTGGTGAGCGCTTGCCGGAAGCCCCAATCGGGGCCCTCGGGCTGCGCGATGGGGCCCGGCTCGGTCAGCTCGACGGTGACCGTGGCCATCGCGGCCTGACGTTCCAGGTACGAGATCCGCGCGTCGAGGGATTCGATCTCGCCGCGCACCCGCGCGAGCTCGCGCTCGATGGCGAGCATGTCCTCGACGCTCTCCGCCGCGTCGAAGAACTCCCGCAGCCTCGCTTCCTCGGCCTGCAGGTTCTCGAGCCGCGCCTGGAGGTCCACGTGCTCCTGCGTCACGTCGTCGCGGCTCTCCGCTTCCCACTCGACCTCACCGAGATCGCGCAACTGCGCGACGAATCCTTCGAAGCGGTCCGACGGGACGCGGACGGTGATCCACCCGGAGAGGGGACCGCCGCTCCCGGTGCTCGTGCCGTATTCGTCGTAGCGGTACACAGGCCCGCCGTCGGTGGCGATGCGGGTGTTGGTCACGAAGCCGCCCGCGGAGCCGGCGAGATCGCGGATGTCCCGGGCCGCGTCGGCGACGCTCTCCACCTCGAGGCGGAGTGACTTGTCGCGGATGATGAGCCGATCCTCCGGAGGGGTATCCGACGCGTCCTCACCGGCCGCTCCCTCGCCCGGCGGGGGCATCGCGGAGTCCATCACCTCTTCCTGCGCGAGATCCCGGGTGACGGCGCCTCCCTGGGCCGGCGGCGTGGACTCGTCCGCGCCCCCGGTCAGCCCGCCGCACCCGGCCGAGAGCAGCAGCGCCGCCATCAGGACCAGGACCGTGAGAGCGCGGCGGGCTCCCGGCCCCGGACCCACCTCCGCCTTCGCCTTCGTCGTGCGATGCTCGCGGTCTCGCGTGTTCGCCTCTTGCGTGTTCGGCTCCATGGTCGGCCTCCTCGGATCGACGGTCGTCGTGTGGAGACGCGCGAACGCCCCCACCGGATGTCGGGCGGGAGCGTCCTCGTCACAGCTCATGATGGCCGTTCGGTCGCCTGGTCCGTGATCGATCCTCGATCGTGCCGTGATCGATCCTCTATCGTGATCATCCGCGCGAGGCGATCACTCCTCGATCGTGATCTCCTGTTCCCGCTTCTTGAGCACCGTGGCCGCGTACGCCCCGATGGCGATGGCCAACAGGACGATGACCAGGAATGCGACGAACAGCACGTTCATCAACACGACCGGTATGTTCAGTCCCAACATCGGACGGATCACCTCCGTCTCGCCCATACGTCTCACGGCAGATTCTACGTGTTCCTGTGACAGGCGGGCAACCGTGTCCGGGCCGTCGTCCCCCGGTCACCGTCTCCAGGGGATCGCTCGGGCGGCACATACCTCTCGGCCGTTCATTTCGCTGTCAAGGCGCGTCTTCCTCCCGTACGTCGGTTGTGACGCAGGCCGACGCGCGGCGGTTCGGATGACGGGGGGTGGGAAGGTCCGCCCGAGCGGTGTCGGCGGGGAGTGGTCCGGTGGGGGACATTCCATTGTGGGTGTTGCAAAGTGGGATGAAGTGGAATACAGTATGCATCGAAGTGTAGGCCCGTGGTCCGCCGGTGGGGCGGACCCGCTCAGGGGAGGCAAGCAGTGTTCCTCGGTGAGTTCCAGCACACGCTGGACACCAAAGGACGTGTCTCCCTCCCCGCGCGCTTCCGGAACGAGATGACCGCGCGGATCGTGGTCTCCAAGGGTATGGAGGGGAGCCTCTACGTGTTCCCTGCCGAGAACTTCGAAGAGTCCATCGAGCGGCTGCTCGAGAGCAACGAGTTCGACCCGAAGGTGCGCAAGGTCCGTCGCTTCTTCATGTCCGGCGCGACCGACGTGGAGATCGACTCCGCGGGGAGGATGACCATCCCGCCGCACCTGCGCGAGTACGCGAAGCTCGAGAAGGAAGTGGCCGTCATCGGCAACGGGGACCGGATCGAGCTGTGGGATTCGGGCGAGTGGGAGCGCTACAACAGCGAGACCACCGAGCACATCGAGGATCTCGCCGCCGAGCTGGTCGACTCCAGTCAGCTGTAGACGGATCACCCATAGAGGGCGTTGACAATGGAATACCGGCACACCCCAGTCTTGCCGGCCGAGGTCATGCAGCACCTATCGCCGCAGCACGGTTCCATGATCGTCGACTGTACCTTGGGCGGGGCAGGACACGCGAAGCGGATCCTAGATTCGATCGCACCCGACGGCATCCTCGTCGGGATCGATAGGGACCGCGCAGCACTAGACGCAGCAGAAGACACACTACGCCTCGGCCGGCAAGCCGTTCTTCTCCAAGGGGATTTCGCCGACATGGACCGCCTGCTCACGGAAGCGGGCGTCCCCTACGTCGACGGGTTCCTCTTCGATCTGGGGGTGTCCTCCTATCAGCTGGACGAGCCCGAGCGGGGCTTCAGCTATCGGGAGGACGCTCCGCTCGACATGCGGATGGACCCGGAGAGCGAGCGCCCGACCGCCGCCGACGTGCTCGATGAGTACGACGAGGCGGCACTCGCCAGGATCATCCGGGAGTACGGAGAGGACCGGTGGGCCTCGCGCATCGCAGCATTCATCGTAGCCGCGCGAGGCCACCGTCCGATCCGGACCACGTCGGAGCTGGTCGAGATCGTCAAGCAGGCGATCCCCGCATCGGCACGGAGGGAGGGGCCGCACCCGGCGCGCCGCACCTTCCAAGCGCTGCGCATAGAGGTCAACGCGGAACTCGAGGAACTCAGGACGGGACTGGACGCCGCGGTGCGGTGGCTCGTCCCCGGCGGGAGGATCGTGGTGATCAGCTATCACTCGCTCGAGGATCGGATCGTGAAGCAGAGCTTCGAGCGGTACGCGAGGGGTTGCGTCTGTCCGCCGGACCTCCCGGTCTGTGCGTGCGACGAGGTGCCGGTACTCCGGGTGGTGACCAAGCAGGCGGTCACCCCGACCGAAGACGAGATCGAACGGAATCCGCGGGCCCGAAGCGCCAAGCTGAGGGCCGCCGAGCGGCTCCGGGACGCATAGGACGACGAACGAGGAGCGACGCGGATGGCGAAGGCGCGCGGCAGATATGGGGAGGCCTCCACGATGCTGCGCGTCTTCAGCGTGTGCATGCTCGTGTTCGCGCTGTTCGGACTCACCAGGGTCGCGCTGGCGGCCAAGGTCGGCGAGGCGGCGATCGACGCCGATCGGCTTCGCGACGACATCCGCGAGGAGCTGTGCACGGGAGAGACGCTCCAGGCCGAACAGGGGAGTCTTGCGTCGCCTTCCCGGATCGAGGCGCTCGCCCGGGCCTCGATGGGCATGGCCGACCCTCAAGGGGTCGGGCACCTCTCGCTGGAGGGCCGGGTCCCGGCGGACTCGGCCGGCGCGGGGGACGTGGCGACCACGTCCGGCGCGTATCGCGCCTCGCTCACCTACGCCGATGACAGGCCGCCGTCGGCAGCGGGCCTGATCGGCGAACTCATGGATATGGCGGCGGGAGAAGCGCAGTTCCTGCTGGTAGGGGATGTCGGACTGGCAAGCAGTCGCTGACGGGTATTCCGCGAGAGGGGGACGGCCGTGACGCAGAGTCCGCATCCTGCCGGTCGGCCCCGACGGCTCAGGGCCGTCCTCGCACTGCTCGTCCTCGGCCTCGTGGTCGTATCCGCGCGGCTCGTGTGGATCCAGGTGGTGAGCGCGCCCGCCTTCGCTCAGGCGGCCACGACGCAACGGCTGCGCGACGTCGAGCTCACCCCCCGTAGAGGCGCTCTGCTGGACAGGGAGGGCGAGCCCCTGGCCGTGACCAAGGAGGCGCGTTCCGTCTATGCGTCTCCGCGGCTCGTGTCCGATCCGCAGGGCACGGCCGTCGCGCTCTCGGGGGTGCTCGGGGGCGACAGCGAGGACTATCTCGCCCTCCTCGGCCGGCCCGGTGACTTCGTGTACATCGAGCGGAAGGTGTCGCTGGAGAAGGCTCAGGTCATCAGTGGACTGGCTCTGCCCGGTATCGGCCTGCTCGACGACTACGAGCGCGTGTATCCGGGCGGGACGCTCGCCGCGCAGATACTGGGATTCGTCGGAGTGGACGACGGCGGTCTCGCCGGCCTGGAGTTCTATCACGATCCCACGCTCGCCGGGGTGTCGGGCAGGCTCGTGGCCGAGCGAGACAACGCCGGGAGGATCCTCCCCGGCACCATCCGCGTGGCCGAGGACCCCGTCGACGGGGAGGACGTGAGGCTCACCATCGATCGGGACATCCAGTACGAGGCCGAGCGCGCTCTCGTCGAGGCGGTCGAACGATGGGAGGCGAAGGCCGGCTCGGTCGTGGTCATGGACCCGGACACCGGAGGGATCCTCGCGATGGCGAGCGTGCCGACCTTCGACCCGAACCGGTTCGGCGAGGCGGACCCCGAAGCCGTGCGGAATCGACCGGTGACCGATGTCTACGAGCCGGGCTCGACCATGAAGTGCATGACCGCGGCGGCCGTCTTGGAAGAGGGGATCTTCGAGCCCGGATCGGTGTTCGATCTGGCGCCTACCATCGAGGTGGCGGATCGTGTGATCCACGAGTCACATGAGCGTGAGCGCGTACGGTGGACCCTGGAGGAGATCGTCGCGTACTCCTCCAACGTGGGCGCGGTCGAACTGGGTCGTGCGTTGGGAGAGGAGGACCTGCACTCGTCATTCACGCGGTTCGGGCTGGACGAGGCCACCGGCGTCGATTTCCCGGGCGAGACCAAGGGCTATCTCCCTCCACTGGAGGACTGGTCCGGCTCTTCCATCGGCAACATCCCGTTCGGTCAGGGGATGTCCGTCACCGTGCTCCAGCTGGCCCGCACGTTGGGAGCGGTCGCGAACGGGGGTCGGCTCGTGACGCCGCACTTCGCGTCGGACGGAGAGCACGACGAGGGTGAGGGCGTCGCCGATACCGGTGCAGGGGGCGCGGCCGACGCCGGCGAGGAGGACCCGGCGGAGCGCCGGGCGATGAGCGAGGAGACCGCGGCGCAGATGCGCGACATACTCGCTTCGGTGGTCTCGACGGGGACCGGCGGTGAGGCGGCTATCGAGGGGTACACGGTGGCGGGCAAGACCGGGACGTCGCAGAAGGCGCGGACGGACGGCCGGGGCTACGCGACGGGGGAGTACGTCGCGTCCTTCGCCGGGTTCCTCCCTGTCGAGGACCCGGAGCTGCTCATCGTCGTCACCGTGGACGAGCCGCGCGGATCGATATACGGGGGCACGGTCGCCGCCCCCGCGTTCAGGCGTATCGGGGAGTTCGCCGCACGGCATCTGGCGATCGCCCCCGTGATAGAATCAACCGACCCCGCGCGGTGAGGAGAGGTGCAGCTCCCGCTCTCACGAATGCTCGCCGGCACCGGGATCGTGGAGGCCTCGGATGAGGCGCTCGCGACCGTCGTGTCAGGTGTGGCCTACCGTTCCGATCGCGTCGCTGACGGCGACGCGTTCTTCTGCATCCCCGGATTCGTCCACGACGGTCACGACTTCGCCGCCGACGCGGCGCGTCGGGGCGCTGCCGCGCTCGTCGTGAAGCGTCCGGTCGGGGTTCCCGGGGTGCCGGAGGCGGTGGTCGAGGACACGAGGGCGGCGCTCGCCGAGGCGGCCGCGGTCGCGTACGGGCGTCCCAGCGAGTCGCTGCAGGTCGCCGGCATCACCGGCACGAACGGCAAGACGACCACGACGTACCTGCTGGACGCGATCCTGAACGCCGCGGGTCGCGTCACCGGGCTGATCGGGACGGTGGAGACCCGGGTGGCGGGCGAGTCGCGCAAGGCGGGGCGCACGACCCCGGAGTCGGCAGATCTGCAGGCGCTGCTGGCGGAGATGGTCGAGAGGGGCGTGGGCGCCGCGGTCATGGAGGTCTCGTCGCACGCCATCGATCTGCACCGGGTGGACGCGATCCGCTTCGGAGTGGCCGGGTTCACCAACCTCACGCAGGATCACCTGGACTATCACCGTTCCATGGAGGAGTACTTCGCGGTGAAGCGCAGACTGTTCGATGAGTTCGACGTGGCCGAGCGCGTGGTCGACATCGACGACGCCGCCGGCGCGGATCTCGCGCGGTCCGTCGGCGCCGAGTGGACCGTGTCCATGCGCGAGCAGGCCACGGTGCGCGCCCGCGACGTGGTGATGGACGCGACCGGTTCCTCCTTCAGGCTGGTGACGCCTTCCGGTGAGGCACCCGTGCGCCTCCCGGTGTCGGGGGCCTACAACGTGAGCAACGCGCTCGTGGCGGCCGGGTGTGCGATGGCCCTGGGTGTCGGACTCGGACCGGTGGTCGACGGACTCAGCCGGGCGCCGCAGGTGCCCGGGCGTCTCGAGCGCGTCGAGGCCGGTCAGCCGTTCTCCGTGTTCGTGGACTACGCCCACACGCCCGACGCGCTCGAGAAGGCGATACTCGCCGTGCGCGAGATCACGGAAGGCCGGGTGATCACCGTCTTCGGCTGCGGCGGCGATCGCGATCCGGAGAAGCGGCCCGCGATGGGTCTCGTGGCCGGACGCCTCTCCGACGTCGTCGTCGTGACGACCGACAACCCGCGCACCGAGGATCCCGTGGGCATCATCCTCCATATCGAGGACGGGCTGCGCGAGGGCTCGGCCGACTACGACGTCGTCGTCGACCGGCGGAAGGCGATCGGGCGGGCGATAGGCGAGGCCCGAGAGGGCGACTCGGTGCTCATCGCCGGTAAGGGGCACGAGGACTACCAGATATTCGCCGAACGGACGATCCACTTCGATGACCGCGAGGTGGCCGTGGAGGTGCTCGCAGAGACATGCTGACCATGGCGGTAGGGACCCTCATCGAGGTCACGGGAGGCCGGTTGGCGCACGGCCCGGACACCACGGTGGTCAACGGTCTCGCGATCGATTCGCGTGAGGTCGCCCCCGGGGCGGCGTTCGTGGCGTTCGCCGGCGAGCACGTCGACGGTCGTCGTTACGTCCCGCAGGCGGTGCGTGCCGGAGCGCGTGCAGTGCTCGTGACGGACCCGGACGAGGAGCTCATCTCCTCGGTCGCGGAACTGCGTCGCCACGACGTGGCCGTCGTGGCGATCGACGATCCGCTCGAGGCCGTGCAGGCGCTCGCTTCGCACCATCGTGAACGGCTGCATTGTCCCGTGCTCGGGGTGACGGGCTCGACGGGGAAGACGACGACGAAGGACTTCGTGGCCGCGGTGCTCGCGCGAAGGCTGAGAGTCGTGGCCACGGAGGGGAACCGCAACAACGAGTTGGGCGCTCCCCTCACGGTGATGGAGGCGGGCGCCGAGACGGAGGCGCTCATCGTCGAGATGGCGATGCGGGCTCGCGGTGAGATCGAGCAGCTGGGCCGGATCGTCCGCCCGACCATGGGCCTCGTGACGAACGTCGGGCAGACCCACATAGAGACGCTCGGCAGCGAGGAGGCGATCGCCTCCGCGAAGGGCGAGCTCGTCCGGTCCGTCCCCGAGAAGGGCGTGGTGTTCCTGAACGGCGACGACGCATGGACCGACACCCTCGCGGCCGATACCCGGGCCGAGGTGGTCCGCTACGGACTCGGCCCGGCCTGCGACGTGCGGGCGGTGGACATCGAGGTCGACGCGGACGGACACCCGTCGCTCACGCTGCAGACGCCGTCGGGCTCGTTCGAGACGAGCCTCTCGGTGCCCGGGAGACACAACGCGTACAATGCCGCGGCCGCCGCGGCCGTCGCATCGCGGCTGGGTCTCGACAGAGAGGTCATCGCCGAGGGGCTGGCGGAGGCGCGGGTCAGCCCGATGCGCATGGAGGTCTTCCAGAGCGCGTCGGGCGTCACCGTGATCAACGACGCCTACAACGCTTCGCCGACGTCGATGCGTGCGGGGCTCGCGGCCCTGGACGACATCCGCGTCGCCGGCCGTCGCATCGCGGTCCTCGGCGATATGGCCGAGCTCGGCTCGCTCGCGGAACTCGCGCATTTCGAGTTGGGGGAGGATGTCGGGCGCTCGCGCGTGGACATGCTCGTGACCGTCGGGGAGAGAGCGAAGCGCATCGCCGACGGGGCGCGGACGAGCGGTCTCGTGGACGACGTCATCCACGTGTGCGCGGACGGTCGGGAGGCCTCGGATGTGATCCGGGGACTGGTGCGCGAGGGTGACGGGGTCCTCGTGAAGGCGTCACGCGTCATGGGGCTGGAGCACGTCGTCGAGGCGCTGGTTCAAGCTGATGTTTAACCTGAGCCTATACCCCACCTATCAGGTCTTCTTGACCGTGGTGATAGCGATGCTGCTCACGGCGGCGCTCTTCCCGTTCTGGATCCGCGTGCTGCGGTTCCGGCGGATCGGGCAGCAGGTGCGGGCCGACGGACCGCAGGGACACCTGGTGAAGCAGGGTACGCCGACCATGGGTGGCGTGCTCATACTGCTGGTGATGTTCGGGGTCTACCTGTCGATGGGGGAGGTCGATCGGTTCGGGGTGGTGGCGCTGACCGCCACGCTCGCGTGCGGTCTGCTGGGATTCGTGGACGACTACACGAAGGTGCTCCGGGAGCGATCCCTAGGCCTCAGCCCGAGGGGTAAGCTTCTCTGGCAGGGGGCGATCGCCGTGGCGATCGGTCTGCTCGCGGTGAACTGGGGCGGCATCTCGCCCGTGGTGGCCATACCCGTGTTCGGAGGCGGGATCGATCTGGGTATCGGGTCGTTCGACGTGCGGGTCGCCTCCACCGTACTCGCGGTGCCTTGGGTGTACCTGATACTCGTCTTCCTCATGGTCGCGGGCATGTCGAACTTCGTGAACCTGACCGACGGCCTGGACGGTCTGGCGGCCGGGACGGTGACCATCGTCATGTTCGCCTACGCCGGCATCGCGTTCCGGCAGAACCATCTGAGCCTCGCGTTGCTCGCCGCGGCGGTGGCCGGCGCCTGCATCGGCTTCCTCTGGTACAACAGCTTCCCCGCCGACATCTTCATGGGCGACACGGGGTCGCTCGGTCTGGGCGCCGCGATCGCCGCGTTGGCCATCGTGACGAAGACCGAGCTGCTCCTCCCGCTCATCGGCGGCATCTACATGTGGGAAGGGCTCTCCGTGATCCTCCAGGTCGCTTCGTTCAAGGTCACCGGCAGACGGCTGTTCCGCATGGCCCCGATCCACCATCACTACGAGATGCTCGGCTGGTCCGAGACGAGGATCATGGTCCGGTTCTGGATCATCACCGGGATACTGGCGGGCGGCGGTTTCGCCCTCTACTTCGTGGGGTCGGTGTGATGGCTCCGACGCCGGAGAGAGCGGTGTCCGTCCTGGAGACCGGATCCGGGTCCCCGGACGTCGGCCCCCGGGTCGCGGTGCTCGGTGTGGGACGCTCGGGTGTCGCCACCTGCGCGTATCTGGCCGAGCGCATGGCCGGGGGCGAGCCTCTGGAGGTCGCCGCGTTCGACGAGTCCGATGACGAGCGCGCCCGCCAGGGCGCGGAGCGGATCGCCGCGATGGGTCTGGACGTGCGACTCGGCGTCGCCGAGGTGCCCGGGTCCTGGGATCTCGCGGTCGCCAGCCCCGGCATACCCCCGCGGAGCCCTCTGATCGTCTCGGCGGAGCGTTCCGCGGGTGAGGTGATCTCCGAGATCGAACTCGCGTGGAGGATATCGCGCTCTCCCTTCGTGGCCGTGACCGGGACCAATGGGAAGACCACGGTCACCAGCCTCGTCGAGCACCTGCTCATGTGCGCCGGCGTACCCGCCGAGGCGGCAGGCAACATCGGTTCGCCCGCCGTGTCCGCCGCCGCGTCGGCGGGTCCGGCGACCGTGCTCGTGACGGAGGTCTCCTCGTTCCAGCTGTCCCGGATCCGGGACTTCCATCCACGTGTGGCCGTCCTGTTGAACCTCACCGAGGACCACGTGGACTGGCATGGCTCGTTCGAGGCCTACGCTTCCGACAAGGCGCGCGTGTTCGAGAACCTGGGCCCCGGCGACCTCGCGATCGTCGACGTCGACGACGAGGGTTCGAGGCCGTGGGCCGCGCGGCTCGAGGAGACCGGGCTCCGCGTCTGCCGGATCGCGCTGCGCGGGCGCCACGATGGAGGCGCATGGGTGGACGATGACGACATGCTCGTGGTGGATCGTCCGGAGGGTCCGGTCGAGCTCCTCGACCGATCGCGACTCCCGCTGTGGGGGAGCCACAACGTCTCGAACGCGCTCGCTTCCGCCGCGGCCGCGATGGAGATGGGCGCGTCGGACGAGGACGTGGCGCGCGGGCTCGGATCGTTCGAGCCGATACCGCACCGTCTCCAGCCGGTCGGCCAGGTCGGCGGGATCGAGTACTTCGACGATTCCAAGGCGACGAACCCGGACGCCGCGCTCAAAGCGCTGAGCGCCTTCGCCGGTCGCGGTGTCGTGCTCCTACTCGGGGGAAGGGGTAAGGACCTGTCGCTCGAGCGGCTCGTCGAAGGTGTCCGCGCGTCGGCCAGGGCGGTGGTGACCTTCGGTGAGGCGGGTCCGGCGATCTCCGAGGCCTTGCGGTCGGCGGGGGTCCGGGTGCGCGAGACCGGCTCCATGCGCGACGCCGTCCCCGTTGCGGCCGGCATCGCGGAGGAAGGCGACGCGGTGGTGCTGTCGCCGGCCTGTGCGAGCTTCGATGAGTTCAGGGACTACGCCGAGCGGGGTGACGTGTTCGCTGCGCTCGTCCGCGGGCTGGGGGCGGAGGAGCGATGAGCGTCACTCGCCGGGAGACGCTCGCCAGGGACCTGCTTCTCGCGGCGGCCCTCTTCCTGGTGGTCGCCGGTGTGGTGATGGTGTATTCGGCGGCATCCGTCTCGGACTACGTCCAGCACGGCGACAGCGCCTTCCATCTCAAGCGACATCTGCAGTGGCTGGCGGTCGGGGTCGTCGTCATGTTCGGGCTCTCGAGGTTCGATTACCGGCGGCTCGCGCGGCTGTCCTGGCCGCTGTGGGCGGTGTCCGTCGCGGGCCTCGTCGCCGTGCTCGTGATGGGGGTCTCGCGGTGGGGCGCCAGGCGCTGGGTCGAGTGGGGCGGCAACAGCATCCAGCCGTCCGAGTTCGCGAAGCTCGCCACCGTGCTGCTGCTCGCCCACCTGTTGAGCCGCCGTTCGCGAAACGGTCCCGCAGAGGAGGAGCGGCGGCGCGATCTCGCGATACTGGCGCTGGTCATACTACCGGTGGCCGGGCTCGTGATGGCGCAGCCCGACATGGGCACCACGATGGCGATCCTCGCGTCGGGTCTCGTGGTCGCCGTGCTGGGCGGTCTCGCCGGGCGCAGCATCGCGGGGCTCATCGCGATGGGTGCGGTCGTGATGCCGGTGATGGTGTTCGTCGAGCCGTACCGCATGGCCAGACTGTTCTCCTTCATCGACCCGTGGGCCGACCCCTTGGGAGACGGCTATCAGACGATACAGGCGCTGTACGCGTTCGGCTCCGGGGGCCTGACCGGGGTAGGGCTCGGGATGTCGAAGCAGAAGTTCTTCTATCTGCCCGCCGCGCATACCGACTTCATCTTCGCCATAATCGGGGAGGAGCTCGGCCTGCTGGGCACGCTCGCCGTGGTCGCGGTCTTCGCGGTCTTGGCCTACGCGGGGATCCGGGTGGCACTCGAGTGCGGCGACCGACTCGGGAGGCTGCTCGCAGGCGGACTCACGGCGATGATCGTGATGCAGGCGCTGATGAACATGGCGGCGGTCACCAACCTGATGCCGGTCACCGGCATCCCGCTGCCCCTGGTGAGCTTCGGCGGGTCGTCGCTCATCTTCACGATGGGGTGTATCGGTATCATCCTCTCGGTGTGGCGCTACGGCGGGAAGACGACCAGGGAGGCGCGGAGTGCGAGTACTGCTGACCGGGGGAGGGACGGCCGGACACGTGTATCCCGCGCTGGCCGTCGCGCGGTCTCTGGCCTCACGCGGTCATGAGGTGCGCTACGTCGGCACGCCCGACGGTCCGGAAGCCCGCATCGTCGCCGGCGAGGGACTGAGTTACCATCCGCTGCCCGCGAAGGGGTTCGACCGTTCCCGGCCGATGACGCTCGTGTCCTCCTCGTGGATCGCGGCGGATTCGGCGAGGAAGGCGCGCAGACTGATCCGGGACGAGTCCGTCGGCGCGGCCGTGGCGTTCGGAGGCTACGTGTGCCTCCCGGTCGGGTTCGCGGCCGCCGTCTCCCGCGTACCCCTCGTCCTGCACGAGCAGAACTCCGTGCCCGGTCTGGCGAATCGTCTTCTGTCGAGATGGGCCGTCGCCGCCGGCGTCACCTACCCGGATACCGCGGAGGCGTTCGAGCGGGTGCCGGAGGTGCGAGTGACCGGGAACCCGGTGAGGTCCGAGATGTTCGAGACCGGTCGCGGCGAGGCGCGCGAGCGGCTCGACCTGCCGCGCGACGGGCTGGTCCTGCTGGTGTTCGGCGGGAGCCGCGGGGCGCGTCACGTCAACGAGGCGGTCGTCGAGCTCTACCCCCGGCTCAGGCGCTTCCGCGCCTTGCGGGTGCTGCACCTGGCGGGTAGCATCGAGGCCGCTTCCGTGAGAGAGCGCCTCGAGGTCGTCGCGGGTGAGGCGCCGGGATGGTGGCATGTCTACGAGTATCTCGAGGACATGGCCGCGGGTCTGGCGGCGGCCGATCTGGTCGTCGCCCGCGCGGGCGCCACGTCCATCGCCGAGATCACCGCGATGGGTCGCGCGTCGGTATTGGTCCCGTATCCGTACGCGACGGGGGACCACCAGACGGCGAACGCCGAGGAGTTGGTGCGGGCGGGGGGCGCGGTGCGCGTCGCCGACGACGATCTGGACTCCCCGGGATTCGGCGATATCGTGATCGATCTGCTGGAGCGGTCCGAACGACGTGAGCGGATGGAGCGGGCGAGCGCGGGGATCGCGGTCAGGGACGCGGCGGAACGGGTGGCGACGCTGGTGGAGGATGCGGTCCGCCGGTCCCGTGAGCGCTGAACGCGGAGAAGAGGAGTAGGACCTTGGAGCGCGTCTACGCGCACTTCATAGGGGTCGGCGGAGCCGGTATGAGCGCCATCGCGCGTGTCCTGCACGAGCGTGGGGTGCCGATCACCGGGTCCGACCTCAAGCGGTCCGGCTACACGGACCAGCTGGAGGACCTGGGCATCCCGATCGCGATCGGGCACGCGCCCGAGCACCTCGGCTCGCCGGAGGTCGTCGTCGTGTCCACCGCGATCCCCGATTCCAATCCGGAACTCGCCGCCGCCCGTGCCGGCGGCATCCCGGTGTGGCCGCGCGCGAGGATGCTCGCGGAACTGGCGGGCGACTCGGCCACGGTGGCGGTCGCCGGCACGCACGGGAAGACCACCACGAGTTCGATGGTGACCGCGGCGCTCCGCGCCGCAGGCCGGGATCCGACCTTCCTGATAGGCGGCGAACTCAACGACGTCGGCGCGAACGCCGGCTGCGGGGACGGCCCTCACTACGTCGTCGAGGCGGACGAATCCGACGGTTCGTTCCTCTACCTGTCGCCGCATACGGCGCTCATCACGAACGTCGAGGCGGACCACCTCGACCACTACTCGAACCTCAGGGAGGTCGAGGAGGCGTTCCTCGAGTTCATGTCGAGGTGTGATGAGGACGGCCGGCTCGTGGTGTGTGTCGACGATCCTCCGCTCGCGCGCCTGTGCGAGGGTGTCGAGCGCATCCAGGGTCCGAGGATCCTCACGTACGGGTCGAGTGAGATGGCGGAGGTGCGCATCACCGACGTGGTCGCGCGGCGCTCGGGCCACGACTTCACCGTCACGTTCCCGGACGGGTCGTCCGTGCGCACCCGCCTGCCGGTCCCCGGCATGCACAACGTGATCAACGCGTGCGGAGCGCTGGCGGCGGTCTGGTCCCTGGGCGTGGATCCCGCCGCCGCGGCGGCGGGACTCGAGCGGTTCACCGGGGTGCGCAGGAGGATGGAGCTCGTCGGCGAGGCCGACGGGGTGCGGGTGATCGACGACTACGCGCACCACCCTACCGAGGTCCGGGCGACGATCGCCGCCGCCCTCGAGGCCAACGAGGGCCGCCTCTGGGTGGTGTTCCAGCCCCATCGATACTCGCGGACCGCGGCGATCGGAGACGACTTCGGGGACGCGTTCGAGCAGGCCGATCGGGTGGTGCTCATGGATGTCTACAGCGCGGGCGAGGCGCCCATCCCCGGGGTGTCCGGTCGAACCCTGCTCAAGGCCGTGCTCGACATGGTGCCGCACAGTCGGGTCGCCTACCTTCCTCACCGCGCGGACGTCGAGCCCTACGTGCTGCAGGGGATCCGACCCGGCGACACGGTCATGACCATGGGCGCGGGTGACGTGACTTCGCTCGGCCCCATGATCACCGACGCGTTACGGCGGCGTCTGGAGGCGTCGGTGGGATGAGCGTGGAAGGGGCGTGGCGCGCACTGTCGAGCGGGATGCGGGGAGAGGTCCGACGGGACGAGCCCATGGCGCGCCATACCTCCTTCAGGCTCGGTGGTCCCGCCGACCTCTTCTGCGTCTGCGACACGCTCGGTGATCTCACCCTCGCCGTCGACGTGCTGGAGCAGGAGGAGGTGCCCTCGGTCGTACTCGGGAAGGGCACCAACGTCCTGGTCTCGGATGACGGATACCGCGGAGCGGTGCTCGTGCTCGGCGAGGAGTTCCGGCGCCACAGCGTCGACGACGAGACCATCCGCGCCGGCGCCGCGGTCTCTCTCGCCAGACTCGTCCAGGTCGCGTTCAAGAGCGCGCTGGACGGTCTCGCCTTCGCGGTGGGTATCCCGGGCACGTTCGGGGGAGCGCTCGCGATGAACGCGGGCACGCGGGACCGGTGGATCGGCGAGGTGACCACGTCGGTCACCGTCTACGAGCCGGGACGGGGGTTGCGGCACGTCAGGGGGTCTCAGGTCGATTGGGGGTACCGGACGAGCGATCTGCCCGAGCGCGGTATCATCATCGAGGGCGTGCTCCGATGCGAAGCGGGTGACGCCGGCCTCATCCGCGCACGCATGGACCGTGGCTTCAAGGCGCGTACGAGCGCGCAGCCCACGGGTGTAGCCAGCGCGGGGAGCGTGTTCGTGAACCCGGAAGGGGATTCGGCGGGCCGATTGATCGAGACGGCAGGCCTGAAGGGCGCGAGCATCGGGGGCGCGCGAGTGTCGGACCTGCACGCGAACTTCATCGTGAACGAGGGTTCGGCCACCGCTCGAGACGTGTACGAACTCGTGGGAGCGGTCCGTGCCGCCGTGAAGGAGGAACATGGCATCGAACTCGAACCCGAGGTCAGACTCCTCGGATCGTTCGGATAGGGATCGCGGGCGGGATCGCGGTCGTGGGCGTTCGCGCGCGGGCGACCGCGCCCGCGACGGCCGCGATGGTCGTGGCGTGGGACGTCGCGGCGCGAAAGCGTCGCGGTCCGGGGGCGGCTCGACGGGCCGCTCGCAGCGGGGGTCCGGTCGTGGCCGCACCGCGGGTGGGGCCGGCGGACGGGAGAGAGCCGGGAGCGCCGAGGCTCGCAGGAAGCGGGAGGAGCGCGAGCGCCGGCAGGCCGAGCGCGCGAAGCGTGCTCGTCTGAGGGCCCTGGTGTGGTCGCTGATCGCGCTTCTGGTCATCGTCGGGCTGGTCGCGCTGTATCGGTCTCCCGCCTTCACCATCGAACGCGTTGAAATCGAGGGGGTCGAGCGGCGCACGGAGGACGAGATCCGGGCGCGGGCACAGGTCGCCGCGGACGCCACCCTTCTGAGGTTCCCCGCGGACGAGGTGAGGGAGCGACTGCTGGCCGATCCATGGATCGCGGACGCATCGGTGAGCCGTGACTTCCCCGACACCATGCGCATCTCCGTCACGGAGAGGCAGCCGACCGCGCTGCTCGACACGGGGGAGGACTACTGGCTCGTCGATCCCGAGGGCTTCGTGCTGGAGAGACATGCGCTCGAGGAGACGTCCGCCCTGGTGCTCATCAGGGACGTCTCCGGTGTGGAGCCCACGGTGGGCCGGCGCAGCGGTTCGGATGCGCTGCGCAACGCGCTGGACGTGCTCACGGGACTCTCGCAGGAACTGAAGTCCCGGACCCGCGCCGTCTCCGCACCCAGCGTCGACGAGACCGCGCTGTTCACCGACGAGGGTGTGGAGGTCCTGTTCGGGGTCGCCGAGCAGGTGGACAAGAAGGATCTGGTCGCGCGCGGCATACTGGCTGAACAGGAAGACCTCGTCGTGTTCATCGACGTGCGGGACCCCGATCGCCCGGTGTGGCGCGGTCTCGAACAGTGAGCGGGCGAGAGGGCGGCGAGGCATCCGGGGAGCCGGTGGGGAGCCGGTCGGGAGCCGGTCGGGCGTGCCCCTCTTGCGCGAGGGATAAGGGTTATGCCAAACTTTACTGTTGCTGGGCAGGCTCGACCTATACATTAGGGTTTGACGGGTGTCCACTAGGCCTGTCCCAGGGGAGGCGACCATGTTAGAGACGGGCGCGAGCTATCTCGCGGTGATCAAGGTCGTGGGAGTGGGCGGCGGTGGGACGAATGCGGTGAACCGCATGGTCGAGGCCGGTGTCAAGGGTGTCGAGTTCATCGCGGTGAACACCGACGCGCAGGCGCTGCTCATGTCCGATGCCGACTACAAGGTGCACATCGGCGTCGATCTCACCAAGGGGCTCGGCGCGGGAGCCGACCCGGATGTCGGCCTGCAGGCCGCGGAGGAGAACCGGGACGAGATCAAAGAGGCGCTGCAAGGCGCCGACATGGTCTTCATCACGGCCGGCGAGGGCGGCGGCACCGGCACCGGGGGCGCTCCGGTGATCGCGCAGGTCGCCAAGGAGGAGATCGGCGCGCTCACGGTCGCGGTGGTCACGCGGCCGTTCGCCTTCGAGGGCCGCAAGCGCGCGGCGCAGTCGGAAGAGGGTATCCAGCGGCTGCGGGACATGGTCGACACGCTCATCGTCATCCCGAACGACCGGCTCCTGCAGGTCGCCGAGAAGAAGACCTCGATCCTAGACGCGTTCCGTATCGCAGACGACGTGTTGCGCCAGGGCACCCAGGGCATCACGGACCTCATCACCGTGCCGGGGCTCATCAACCTGGACTTCGCGGACGTGCGCGCGATCATGCACGACGCGGGCTCGGCGCTCATGGGCATCGGCCTCGCGTCCGGCGACAACCGTTCACAGGACGCGGCGAAGGCCGCGATATCGAGTCCGTTGCTCGAGTCGAGCATCGAGGGGGCGCGCGGCGTGCTGCTGAGCATCTCCGGCGGTTCCGATCTCGGGCTGTTCGAGGTGAACGAGGCGGCCGAGGTCGTGGCGCAGGCGGCGCACCCCGAGGCCAACATCATCTTCGGCGCGGTGATCGACGATTCGCTCACGGACCAGATCCGGGTCACCGTGATCGCCACCGGGTTCGAGGGGCGCCGCACCCAGCAGTCGATGGAGTTCTCGGAGGAGGGCGAGGAGCCCATGTCGGGGTTCGAGCCCGTCTCGGAGGACGACCTGGACATCCCCGCGTTCCTGAAGCGGGGCGAGTAGGGGGCGCAAGGACACCGAAGGACATGGAAGGGCACGACGAAGGGAAGGGCACGACGAAGGCCCGCGTCTGACGGCGCGGGCCTTCGCTTCGTCACGGGCGCCTCACGGCGATCGGGTGACCGATCCTACCGCTCCTCTCCGGTGGGAGGAGGCGGTGGGGGGGTCTCCGACGGGCCGCTGGGTGGTTCGGGCGGCGGAGGAGGCGGTGCGCTGCCTCCCGGAGGGGGCGGCGGCGCGGTCCTCGTCTGCGGTCCGGGTCCGGGTGGTGTCCCGCCCGGCGTCCCGCCTGCGGGACGACCGACGGTGCCCCTGCGGACCTTCTTGTAGATCATGAAGTAGTACAGGATCGCCGCGAGCCAGTAGAAGCCGACGAGCCACGAGGCGAGCAGCACCACGAGCCACACGGTCTTCGAGTTGCCCGTCGAGTTCGGGTATTCGTACTCCTCGCGCTGGATGGAGTCGATGAGCATCCATACCCAGAAGGCGAGGAACGCGAGTCCGAGCAACGCCACGATGCCCCAACAGCCGCAGAAGACCAGGCCGACGGCGTCATCCGTGGTCTGCGCGTGAGACGGTGTGGCGGAGCCGAGGGATGCGACGAGCGCGGTACCGGTGATCCAGAGTCTCTCCGTGCGCTTCATCTCTTCACCTCCCCTCGGCCTCATATCGAGTCTTCTCCTCCCTTGCGACGGGACCGTACGGCTTCACGTGCTCGTGTCGTTCTATCTCGCCCGCACATGCTTCCGTGGTTCCGCCCTCGGGAAGGGTTTCCCCGACGAAAGGATATCCTTACCGGTATCGGTGCGAAAGGCATCGGCATGAAGACCGCGCTTCGGACGCGGCGACGGTGAGTGGACGAGTACATGAGTCGGGCGAGTGGACGATCGGACGGAGCCGTGCTCGCATGACCGGAGGGATCGGGTCACCGGACGCGCCACGCCTCACGCGCCGGGTCCTGGGCGGCGTGGCGCTGTGGACCGATCACGCTCTCGGTCGACACGGGATCCATGTCGGGTTCACGGAGCGTGCGGGCGGGGTGAGCGGATCGCCGTTCGGCTCGCTGAACCTCGCGACGCACGTGGGTGACGAACCCGAGGCGGTGGAGGAGAACCGCCGCCGCTTCCTCGGGGCGCTCCGCCTTCTCGGCTCGACCGGTGAACCGTCGCCGATCGGTGTCGTCACGGCCGAGCAGGTGCACGGGAGTCTGGCGAGGGTCGTGGGAGCCGCCGAGGCCGGTGACGACCCCCTCGGTCGCGATCCCGTGCCGGGTGCGGACGGGCTCGTGACGGCGGAGCCCGGCGTCGCGCTCATGCTCCTGTTCGCCGACTGCGTCCCCGTGGTGCTCGTCGCCCCGGGGGCACCTCGGGGCACCGGTGCACCGGCGGTCGCGGTGGCTCACGCCGGCTGGCGGGGCATGGCCGACGGGGTGGTCGAGCGCACCATGGAGAGACTGTGCGAGCACGCTTCATGTAAGCCCTTTGACCTGCTGATATATGTGGGTCCACACATATGCGGTGAGTGCTACGAGGTCGGGAGGGACGTCCTTTCGCGTTTCCCGGAGGTTACTGATACGATGACCGCGACCCGAGGCGCGCTCGACCTCGCGACGGTCCTCGATCGACGCCTGGATGCGATCGGGGTGCGGGCTCGGGCACGCGTCTCGTCGGGGATGTGTACCGCGGAACGGACCGACGCGTTCTTCTCGTACAGGGCTGAAGGGATCACCGGGCGCCACGCGGCGTTCGCGTGGATCCGGCGGGGTCCCTCCGGACGGTGATCCCATCCGGCCGATACGGTCGCGACGCACGGACGAACGATGCGGATGTGCGGGCGAACACGGCGCGGGAATACCCACCCACGGCAGCTAGGGGGCCGCGACATGCGGGAGACATACAGGGCTGAACTGAAAGCGGTGCGCGGCCAAGCGGTGGACATCGGTCGCGAGCTCGTGATCACCATGACCTCCGACTGCGTGACCGCGCTCGTCGAGGGCAACGCGACACTGGCCCAGCGAGTGATCGACACCGACGAGGAGCTCGACCGCCGGTGTCTGGAGCTCGAGGAACACACGCTCGAACTCATCGCGACGCAGTCGCCCGTGGCCAAGGACCTGCGGCTACTCCACTCGCTGACCTACATCATCATCCACCTGGAGCGCATGGGCGATCTCGCGGTCAACATCGCGAAGGCCGCGCGCCGCACGGCGGACGCGGAGGGCCTCCAGACGATGTTCGACCTGGTGAAGGCGCAGGGGAACCTCGTGCACCGGGTGCTCGACTCGTGCTTCGAGGCGTTGGACACCTACGACCTGGCGCTCGCGCGGAAACTGCCCGACATGGACGAGCCCATCGACCACCTGTTCAAGCAGTTCTTCCGGGAGTTGGGCCGCCTGCACGAGGACGACGAGATCGAGCTCGCGAGCTCGATCGTGCTCGTCGCGCGATACCTCGAGCGGATCGCCGATCATGCGGTGGACATCGGTGAACGCGTCTCCTATCTGGTCACCGGGGACCTCGAAAGCGATGCCGAAGGCGCGACCGGCGAAGGGTGAGTGACCCGCTTTGAGCGCGATCGCCGAGAGATACCGGGCGGTGCGTGAGCGGGTGGGGGACGCGGCCGACGCGGCGGGGCGCGACCCTCGCGACGTCACCATCGTCGCGGTCTCGAAGACCGTGGGGCCCGCTGAGATCGAGAGCGCCGTGGCGGCCGGGGTGCGGGACTTCGGGGAGAATCGGGCACAGGAGTTCTACGCCAAGCAGTCGCTCTTCCCCGACGCGCGCTGGCATTTCGTCGGCACCCTACAGTCGCGCAAGGCCAAGTGGGTGGTCGGCAAGGCCGAGCTGATCCACTCCGTCGACCGTGTGAAGCTGCTGCGCGTCGTCGACGAGCTCGCAGCGGAGCAGGACATCGTGCAACGCGTACTCTTGCAGGTCAACGTGAGCGGGGAGGAGTCCAAGCACGGATTCCCCGCGGAGGCGGTCGAGGACGTGCTCCGCGAGGCGGAGCGCTTCCCGCACGTGTCGATCGAGGGGCTGATGACCATGGCGCCCCTCGGGCCGCCCGAGGCCGCGAGGCCGGTGTTCAGCGGGTTGGCGGACCTCTTTGCGAGCCTGGACGGCATGCGCTTTACTGGAGTCGAGATGCATGAACTCTCCATGGGCATGACCAACGACTTCACGGTCGCGGTCGAGGAGGGATCCACCATGGTCCGGGTGGGCCGAGCCGTATTCGGGAACGGCCATCCCGGACGCTGACGACGAGGAGCGTCGTTATGTGGAACAGGATCAAGGAGTTGCTCGGCCTCGCCGACTACGAGGACGGATACTATGACGACGAATACGACGACGAATACGACGACGAGTACGAGGACGCGGAGGACGACGAGGTCGACCTCAGCGAACCGTTCGGTCGTCGGCTGTCGGAACCGTATCGGAGCCCCTACGCGGAGCGGCCGAGGTCGGTGCGGCGCGTCGAGCGCGAGCCCGACGTCGATCGCGCGCGTGAGGCGGCGCCCGCGCGCGGCGGTCCGCAGGTCAGGATGCATATCGTCGAGCCCAAGTCGTTCAACGAGGCGCAACAGATCGCGGATCGCTTCAAGGAGGGCGTGCCGGTGATCATGAATCTCAGCGGCACGGACCCCGAGCCCTCCAAGCGGCTGCTCGATTTCACCTCCGGCCTCACCTACGGCCTCGAAGGCGGCCTGCGCAAGGTGTCGGACCGGGTCTTCATGCTCACGCCCGAGAACGTGGACGTCTCCGCCGAGCAGCGGCGTCGTCTGCGTGACGAGGGCCTGTTCACCATGGACACATGAGCGGCACGGTGGGCACATGAGCGGCACGGGCGGTGCGACACTCGATGACGGCGGGACCATCCCCTCGCCGGTGATACTGGTCGGCGGCGGCCGGATGGGCGAGGCCATCGTCTCCGGGCTGCTCGCCGCCGGCACGCTCGGACCGGACGACCTCGTCGTGGTGGAGCCGAGGGACACGCGTCGCGACGAGCTGTCCTCCCGTCACGGTGTCTCGACCGCTCCCACGCTCTCGGAGATCGGCGATCGCATGCCGACCGTCGTGCTCGCGGTCAAGCCGCAGGCGATGTCGGACGTGTTGGAGCAGGTGGGAGCCGCTCTCGTCCAGCGGAAGGCGTCGCCGCTCGTGATCTCCATCGCCGCCGGCGTGAGCACCGCGCGGATCGAGTCGGGACTGCCGAGGTCGGCCCGGGTGGTGCGGGTCATGCCGAACACTCCCGCACAGGTCCACGAGGGGATGAGCGTGATCAGCGGAGGCGCCGCCGCCACCGATGACGACGTGGCGGCGGTGATCCGGCTGTTCTCGGCGCTCGGCGACGTGGTCGTGGTCGAGGAGCGCCACCAGGACGCGTGCACCGCTGTGTCCGGGTCCGGGCCCGCCTACGTGGCGATCCTCGTGGACGCCCTCGCGCGGGCCGGTGTCTCGCAGGGGCTCTCCCGCGAGGTCGCACAGCGGCTCGCGCTGCAGACGGTCGGCGGGACGGCCGAGCTGTTGCGTGAGAGCGGCATGCACCCGGAGGAGCTGGTCGACGCGGTGTCGAGTCCGGGCGGGACCACGATCGCGGCCGTGGCCGAGCTCGAGCGGCTCGGATTCAGGGCGGCCGTCGGCGCCGCGGTCGCCGCGGCGGTCAGGCGTGCCGGGGAGTTGGGCGGATGAGCGCGCTCACGATCATCGAGGTGCTTAGGGCGCTCATACAGTTCTACTCGATCCTCATCTTCGCCTATGTGATCACCTCGTGGTTCCAGGGCAGCGCGTTCGTCGCCGAGATCCGAGAGGTGCTCGGGACGCTCGTGGAGCCCTACCTCTCGCTCTTCCGGCGACTCATCCCGTCGCTCGGCGCGGGCGGCATGGGGATAGACTTCTCGCCGATCATCGCGCTGCTCGTACTCCAGATAGTCGGGAACGCGGTGGTCAACATGGTGGCCTCGGCGTTACTCTGATGCATCAAGGTCGCCGATAGACGGGCGCGTCCAGGAAGGGACCGGATCATGAAGCTCACCCCCATCGACATCCACCACAAGGAGTTCCGCCACTCCCTGCGCGGCTACAGCGAGGAGGAGGTCGACGAGTTCCTGGACGAGGTGGCGGACGAGTTCGAACGCCTCTTCAAAGAGAACATCGACCTCTCCGAGAAGATCGAGGGGCTGCAGGAGAAGCTGCGCGAGTACGCCGAGATGGAGCGCACCGTCCACAACACGATGGTCTCCGCGCAGCGCTCCGCGGAAGACATCGTCGCGCAGGCCGAGAAGGAGGCCGAGACCACCCGGAAGGACTCCGAACTGCGCGCCAAGGAGATCATCCACGCGGCGCTCGAGGAGAAGCAGCGCACTCAGCAGGAGTTCATGCGTCTCAAGCAGGCCGAGACCGAGTTCCGCCAGAAGTTCACCCGGATGCTCGAGGAGTACGCGCGGGCACTGAAGGAGATCGAGGTGCCCGAGGAGTTCGAGGCCCTCGCTACCGAGGACATCGAGGAGGAGGCCGTCTCAGCGGTGGCCTCGGTGACGCAGCGCGCCGGCGCCGGCTCGGGTCCGGCGCCCGAAGCCGCTCCTGCGCCCGAGAGCGCATCAGCAGCTCCGACGGGCGCTCCGGAGGCGACGCATGAGGAGTCGGGAGCCGCGGGACCGGCGACGGAGGAGCAGGCCGCGGGATCGACCGAGGGGCAGACCGCGGGGCCGGTCACCGAGCCTGCGACCCGGCCGGGATCGGCCGCCGACGAGGACGCCGCACCGTCCGAGGCTGCCGCACCGTCCGAGGCTGCCGCGGCGTCCGAGGGCGGTGGGGGCGAATCGTCAGACGAGCCGCCGGCCTCGGGGTTCGTCACGAGCGTGCATCTGGGCGAGCTCGAGGAGGACGCGCCGGTGCAGGAGCCCGAGCTCGACGAGCCCTCCGAGTTCCAGCTGCCGAGCTTCGAGTCCTTCGGTGAGCGTGACGAGGACATGGACATCGAGGAGATCGACTGAGCGCATCGCTCGCCAGGCTGAGGGTCTACGTCACCCCCAAGTCCGCTAGGGACGAGGTGGCGGGCTGGCGTGAGGGTGAACTCCGGGTGAAGGTCACCGCTCCGCCGGAAGACGGCAAGGCCAACTCGGCGGTGTGCAAGCTGCTCGGCAAGAGGCTCGGGGTACCCAAGAGCGCCGTGCGCGTCGTGCGGGGAGAGACCGCGCGACACAAACAGGTCGAGATCGACGGCATCGACTCCAGGACGCTCGCTGAAGTGTTCGGTGATCCACCCGGGTCGCGGTCCTGATGGAGCCGGCCGGTCTCGACATCTCGCGCGAAGACGATCGTCTCTCGATCACCATGCCGGTGGCGCCGAATCGCTGGCTCGTGGGGCTCGGGATCGGAGCCGCGGTGCCGTGGCTGGTCGCATTCGTGCTCGGAAGCGTGCTGGTCCCGCTCCTGGCACCCGATGGACTCCGGCGGACCGCCGTACTCGGCGCCATCGCGGTGAACCTGCTGTTCTTCATCGTGCACATGCTCGCCGTGATGGGTGTATGGCTCGCCGTGTACAAGCTGCGCGGCTGCGAGCAGGTCGTCGTGACATCCGATCGGTTCGCCCTGCTCAGACGCGCGATGGGTATCACGGTGCCGCTCCGGTTGGGACGCACCACCCACGACCAGGTAGAGATGCTCGACCCCACCAAGACACCCGGCAAGGCCGCACACCCGCGCCTGGAGGTGCGTGCGGGTCGTTCCGCCGTCCGCTTCGGCGCCGGCCTGTCCGCGGCGGAGGCGATACGGGTGCACGATGTACTCGCCGAGGAGTTCGAGCGGCGTCCATGACGTTGACCGCCGCACACGGGCCGCGCTACTCTCGCCACGATGCGGCCACGCGGCCGCCGAGCACGACCGACGATACGGCGACGAGCACGACCGACGACATGGCGATGACGAGGACGAGTAGGCCGGAGGCGCCTCCACAGCGAGCGGGGACCGTGCGAGCCCGCGGGTAGCGGACCGGATCGAACATCACCTCATCAGCCTCGGACCGAACCCGAGCCGCACGGCTCGGCGGGTAGGCTCCGACGGGAACTCCCGTTACAGAGTGACCGAGTGGCGTGCGGGTGACCTCGCGCAAGCTGGGTGGTACCGCGGAGCGAGACGCGCTTCGTCCCGGCAGTGGTGACGAGCGCGTTTTCTTGTGCCCGCGTGTGCCCGCGGACGCGGGACGCCGAACGCGCCGAGACGGACGCGAAAGGGAGCCGATGGGCGACAAGCCGGACTACAAGGCCACGATGAACCTACCGCGCACCGACTTCCCGATGCGCGCCAACCTCGCCCAGCGCGAGCCGGCGTGGCTCGGGTTCTGGGAGGAGAAGGAGGTCTATCGTCGTTCGCTCGAAGACAGCGCGGGCGCCGACACGTTCGTCCTCCACGACGGCCCGCCCTACGCGAACGGCGACATCCACATGGGCACGGCGTTCAACAAGGTGCTCAAGGACCTCATCGTCAAGTACAAGTCGATGCGCGGCTACCACGCTCCGTACGTCCCCGGCTGGGACTGTCACGGCCAGCCGATCGAGCATCACGTGGAGAAGAAGCTCGGCGCGGCGCGCATGGCAGAGATCAGCCAGGTCGAGCTCCGCGCGCTCTGCCGCGAGTACGCGCTCACGTACGTCGATCGTCAGGCCGAGCAGTTCAAGCGCCTCGGCGTGCGGGGCGACTTCGAGGACCCGTATCTGACGCTCGCGCCGCGCTACGAGGCCGGCGACGTGCGCGTCTTCGCCGAGCTGTACCGCCGCGGGATGGTGTATCGCGGCCGCAAGCCGATCCATTGGTGCTACCGCTGCAAGACCGCGCTCGCCGAGGCCGAGATCGAGTACTCCGACGAGGTATCGGATTCCATCTACGTGTGGTTCAGGTTCACGGATCCTCTTCCCGAGGCGTGGGTGCGGACGGGCGTCGACGCCGAGGACGAGGCGGGCATCCTCATCTGGACGACGACCCCCTGGACGCTCCCCGCGAACGTCGCGGTCACCGTGGCTCCCGGGGCGGACTACGTCGCCGTGAGGTCGGCCGACGGACGGATCGCGGTGCTCGCCGAAGAGCTCCTGGAACAGGTGACGGGCATCGCGGGCTGGGAGGGGCACGAGGTCCTCGGGCCGCGCGTGAAGGGCTCCGCTCTGCACGGTCTCACGTACGAACACCCCATCCATGCCGGGACGGTCGGGCGGGTGATCACGGGCTCGCACGTCGAGCTGACCACCGGCACCGGCGCCGTGCACACGGCGCCCGGGCACGGCGAGGAGGACTACGTGGTGGGGCTGGAGCACGATCTGCCCGCTCCGATGCCCGTGGGCGACGAGGGCGTCTTCGACGCGGGGGGCGGGCCCTTCGCGGGGCTGCACGTGGACGCGGCGAACCCCGAGGTCATCGGATTCCTGGAGGAGCGCGGGACGCTCGTGGCGGCCGAGAAGACCACACACAGCTATCCGCATTGCTGGAGGTGCAAGCGCCCGGTCATCTTCAGGGCGACGGAGCAGTGGTTCATCTCCATGGACGACACGGGTCTCCGGCGCGACGCGCTGGACGCCGTCGAGCGCGTGGAGTGGGTGCCCGCCTGGTCGGTCAAGCGCATCTCCTCGATGGTGGCCGACCGACCCGACTGGTGCATCAGCCGTCAGCGCGCGTGGGGCGTGCCGATCCCGGTGTTCCGCTGCACCACGTGCGGCGAGGTGGTCGCGGACGACCGGACGTTCGATGCCGTGGAACGCCTGTTCGCCGAGGAGGGCGCCGACGCCTGGTTCGTGAAGGCGCCGAGCGAGTACCTCCCGGAAGGCGTCACTTGTCCGTCGTGCGGAGGCTCGGTGATCGAGTCCGAGCGCGACATCGTCGATGTCTGGTTCGAGTCCGGCGTCTCGCACGAGAGCGTGCTGGAGGCCCGGGAGGGTCTGAAGCGCCCCGCCGAACTCTACCTGGAGGGCTCGGACCAGCATCGCGGCTGGTTCCAATCCTCGCTGCTCACCGCGGTGGGGGCGTTCGGAGAGCCGCCCTTCGAGGCGGTCCTCACCCACGGCTTCATCGTGGACGGCGAGGGACGCAAGATGTCGAAGTCCCTGGGCAACGTGGTCGATCCGCTCAAGGTGATGGAGAAGTACGGAGCGGACATCATCCGGCTGTGGGTGGCTTCGGCCGACTACAGCCAGGACGTCTCGGTCTCGGACGAGATCCTGCAGCGCACCTCCGAGGCGTACCGGCGGATCCGCAACACCTTCCGCTTCCTGCTCGGTAACCTGTACGACTTCGTGCCCGAGCGCGCCGTCGCCGAGGGCGACATGCCGGAGCTCGACCGATACGCGCTCGCCAGGCTCGCGCAGGTGGAGGAGCGCGTCACCAAGGCCTACGACGACTGGCGCTATCACCAGGTGTATCGCACCGTCTACGACTACTGCGTCACCGATCTCTCCTCGTTCTACCTGGACGTGCTGAAGGACCGGCTGTACTCGGACGCGGCCGATTCCGTCTCGCGCCGCAGCGCGCAGACGGTCATCGCGAGGATCACGGACGGCCTCGCGCGCATGCTCGCGCCCGTCCTCAGCTTCACCACCGAGGAGGTCTGGCAGGAGCTCCCGGAGGAGCTCCGCCCGGTGGACTCCGTGCACCTCGCCGGGTGGCCCCGGCACGCGGCTCCTGCTGACGCGGGCGAGCTGCTGAACACGTACGCGGTGGTCCTCGAGGCGCGCGACGTCGTGACGAAGGCGCTGGAGTCCGCACGCGACGAGGGCGTCGTGGGCAAGAGCCAGGAGGCCCGTATCGTCCTCGGGGCGCCCGCCGACACGCTCGAGACGCTGCGGGATCGCGGCGAGGAGGCGCTCGCCGCCCTGTTCATCGTGTCGGCGGTCGGACTCGAGGAGAGCGACTCGGTGGAGGTGTCCGTGCGGCGGGCGGAGGGCGAGAAGTGCCCGCGCTGCTGGAACCTCCGGGAACTGGGCGTGGTCGAGGGGTATCCCGACGTCTGCCGGCGCTGCGCCGAGGCGCTCGCAGCCGGCTAGCCGGCGCCCTCGTCGCGCCGGGTCTCGCGCGGAGGCCGGAGCTCTCGTGCGGTGTATACTCGGAGGCGACCGAAGACGTCCGGTGACCCCGGTGACGCCCGGGCACGCAGGAGGATATCCCTTGGACACGGCGAGACTCGAGAGGATCCGCGAGCGGCTCCAGACGGAGCGGGAGCGGCTCGCGCGCGAGCTCGACGAGATGGAGCTCGCCGGCGCCGAGAACCAGTCGGAGTCCAGCGGCGAGAACAACTACCGCGACCACATGGCCGACCAGGGTACCGCCACATTCGAGCGCGAACTCGACATGGGGCTCGTGGACAACACCAAGCGGCTGCTCGACGAGGCCCGTGAGGCGCTCGAGCGGATCGATCGCGGGGAGTACGGCGAGTGCCGACGCTGCGGCCGCGACATCCCGGCCAAGCGTCTCGAGGCGGCGCCCTCGGCCGAGCTCTGCATCGAGTGCAAAGAGTGGGAAGAACGCTCCTGAGCCGACGGGCCGCCCTCACCACGCTGCTGGCCTCGGCCGTCGCCGTGCTTGCACTCGACCAGTTCACCAAGGCGCTGGTCAGAGCATACATGCATCCGGCGCAGTCCATCCGGCTCATCGGCGACCTCGTCCAGCTCACCTACGTGCGCAACACCGGCGCCGCGTTCGGGCTCATGCCCGGCCACCGAGCCACGTTCGTCGCGGTCTCGCTGATCGTGCTGGCGGGAGTGGCCGTCTTCTGGTGGCGCGCGCGACCGACCGAGGGCTTCGTGGTCACGGGGCTGGCCCTGGTCGTGGGAGGCGCGCTCGGGAATCTCATCGATCGCCTCACCGACCCGCTCGGACGGGTCACGGACTTCCTCGAACTGCCGGCCTGGCCGGTGTTCAACGTGGCCGATTCCGCCATCGTGGTGGGTGCGCTGATGCTCATCGGCTGGCTGCTCCTCGCTCCCTCCGACCGGGCCGTCGGATGGCGGGAGCCGGGATGACGGAGGGCGAGCGCCACGAACTCACGGTGAAGGGCGGCGAGGCGGGCCGGCGTATCGACAAGTGGCTCGCCGACACCGGTATCGTGCCCTCGCGCTCCTTCGCCGCTCAGCTCATCGGGCGCGGGCTGGTGAGGATCAACGGGGAGATGGTGCTCAAGCACGCGGTCGTGCGCGGAGGCGACTTCGTGGAGGTCCACCTCCCGCCGCCGATCGAGTCCTCCCTCGAACCCGAGGACATCCCGCTCGACATCCGCTACGAGGACGAGCACCTCATCGTGCTGTCCAAGCCCGCGGGCATGGTCGTCCACCCGACCGACGCGCACCGTTCCGGCACGCTGGTGCACGCGCTGCTCGCCCACGCCGACGATCTCGGGAGTCTGGGCGGCGAGGAGCGGCCGGGCATCGTGCATCGTCTCGACAAGGACACGTCGGGCCTCATGCTCGTGGCGAAGGAGGACGAGACCCAGGCCGCGCTGTCGGACCTCATCCGGCTGCGGGCGGTGGACCGTCGCTACGTGACGCTGGTGCACGGTCTCATCGCGCCGGACACCGGCCTGATCGACGCCCCCATCGGCCGACATCCCAAGGACCGCATGAAGATGGCGGTGACCCACGATCACTCTTCGAGGCAGGCGGTCACCAACTTCTTCGTGCTGGAGCGTTTCGACACCGATTACCGGGACGACGGCTTCACGCTCGTCGAGTGCAAGCTGCACACGGGCAGGACGCACCAGATCCGCGTGCATATGGCCTACATCGACCACCACGTCGTGGGCGATCCCGTCTACGGTCGTAAGAGGCGGGATTACGATATGGGTCTCGAGCGCCAGTTCCTGCACTCGTATCGCCTCAGCTTCGAGCACCCGATCACCGGCGAGACGCTCGACTTCGCCGACGCGCTGCCCGACGACCTCGGTGAGCGGCTCGGGTCGCTCACCGAGCGCTCGATGGGGCGCACGACCCTCGGTGACGAGGTAAGGGATACACTGAGGTAGGGGATACACTGTAGATGGATCGCGGTATGGATGCCGGCACTCGGAGTTGGTCACGGTGGCTCGAATCCTGATCGTGGAGGACGATCCGCAGAACCTGTACCTGGCGAGCTACCTCCTGCGTACCGCGGGCCACGACGTGTTGTTCGCCGGTGACGGCGAGGAGGCGGTGGAGGTGGCGCTCCAGGAGACTCCCGAGCTCGTGCTGATGGACATCCTCCTGCCGAAGGCCGACGGATACGAGGCCATACGACGCATCCGGGAGGCCCGCGGCGCGGACGAGCTCCCCATCGTGGCCGTCACCGCGTACGCGATGCCGGACGACGAGCGCAAGGTCCGCGCGGCGGGAGCGCAGGGACACATAGCCAAGCCGATCGAGCCGGCGACGTTCGTGCGACAGGTCGAGAGCTTCCTCGTCCAAGGCGCGTAGCGGTGTCGGGCGAGCGGATACTCGTGGTCGACGACGACCCGGTCAGCCGGGACGTCATATCCACTCTGCTCGCCGCTACCGGCTATGAGGTCGTCGAGGCGTCGGACGGGCTCCAGGCGCTCGCGGCGGCGCGAAGCGAGCCGGTCGACCTGGCGATCTCGGACATCCTCATGCCGCGCATGGACGGATACCGGTTCGCACTCGAGTGGAACAGCGACCCCGGACTGTCCTCGATCCCGCTCATCTTCTACACCGCCAGCTACACCGATCCAGCCGACCGCGAACTGGCCGACGAGCTCGGGGTGGCGCGCTTCGTACTGAAGCCCCAGGACCCGCAGGAGCTCCTGCGCATCATCGCGGAGGTCCTCGAGGGATCGGCGCGGGCCGCCGAGGACGCGCGGGAAGAGCGGGAAGCCCGCGAGGAGGACACCGCCCCCGACGGCGGGTCGCGGGAGGTCGGGGGCGGTACGCCCGCGGCGGGATCCGTCGTCTCGGTCGCGGAGGGTGAAGGGAGCGAAGCGCCCGAGGAAGGCGAGGCGGGCGAGCGGGGCGAGCGGGCGGACCGACAGGTGGCGGTCCTCGAACAGTACAGCGTGCGCCTGGTCAAGAAGCTCGAGGAGAAGATGGCCGAGCTGCAACGCTCGAACCGCGAGCTCAGGCGCGCGAGGGAGCGGCTCTCCCATGAAGTAGAGGCCAAGAACCGCGCGATCGAGGAACTGAACCGCGACATCGAGGAGCGCGAGCGGGTCCAGGCCGAGCTTCGTCGCGAGCGGGACTTCACGTCGCAGGTCATCGAGGTCTCCGAGCTGGTGATCGTCGCCCTCGACATGGAAGGCCGCATCGAGCTGTTCAGCAAGGGCGCCGAGGTCATCACCGGTCATCCGGCCGACGAGGTCGCGGGCCGCGATTTCGTCACCCTCCTCGTCCCCGAGCATGCGAGAGATCGCCACAGGCATCACTTCGACATGCTGCGCGACGGTGTCTATCCGCTCCGGAGCACGGACGTGATCGTGACCAAGGGAGGTCGCGAACGGATCGTGGACTGGTCCGAGTCGGTGCGCACGGACGAGCAGGGAAGGGTCACCGGCATCCTGGTCTTCGGTCTGGACGTCACCGAGTCCGTCCACAGTCGCATCTGCGAATCGGTCCTCTCCCGCCTGAACGACGCCGTCCTGTTCGGCCATTCCATCGACGACGCTCTTGAGGACCTCTGCGCGAGACTCGCCGACGCCCTGCATCTGAAGGGCGTCGTCCTCGTGCTCACCCGCGAGGACGGTCTCGTGGAGAGCACGTGCGGGGGGCCGCTGGGCGACGTCGCCGAAGGAGCGTGCATCCTGGGGAGCGGCGCCGAGGAGCCGCTGCGGCGCTCGATCGACGAGGAGCGGGCGGCACTCGTCGACCCCTCCGATCCAGCCTGGAGAGGCACCGACGACGGTCCGGAGACGCGAGGTGTGGGCGCACTGCTCAGCGTGCCGCTGAGCGCGTACGGCACGACGCGGGGCGCGCTGGCCTTCTGTGCCGCCTCGCCGGCTCCGTTCGACGAGGGTCTGGTGGACACCCTGAGATACTGTGCCGAGCGCGTGGCGCAGGCGTTGGTGATGAACGAGCGCGAGCAGGAGCTCAGGCTGCAGTCGGAGGCGATCACCTCCGCGACGAGCGCGATCGCGGTCACGGACGGCGAGGGCCGGTTCATGTGGGCGAACCCGATGCACGAGGCGCTGACCGGGTACGCGTCCGAGGAGCTCGAAGGCGAGCCGTACGCGGTCCTGGCCGACGTGGCGGACGACGAGGAGGCGGCGTGGGAGTCGCTCGCCCGGGGCGAGACCGTCGACGAGGAGCGCGTGTCGGTCCGCCAGGACGGGAGCGAGTTCCAGGAGGAGGTCTCGTTCGCTCCCGTACTCGATGGGGGCGGAGCGATCCAGAACATCATCGTGGTGCGTCAGGACGTCACCGAGCGGCGCCGGCTCGAACAGATGAGATCGGATCTCATGGACGCGGTCTCGCATGAGCTGCGATCACCGCTCACCAACATCATCGGCTATTCGGACCTCGTCCTGGGGCTCGACTCGCCGGACATGGAGCGAACGCGGCATTTCGCCGGGAAGATCCGCATGCATGCCGAGCACATGAATCGGCTGGTCGAGGAGCTTCTGCAGATCTCCCGTCTGCAGCACGGGACGCGTCCGGCCGAGATCGAACGAGTGGATCTCGGCGCGCTGCTGCGTCACCAGGTCGACTCCGTCACGCTGCCCGAGGGACACGATCTGCGGCTGGAGGCGCCGGAGGACGGGATCGATCTGCCGTGTGAGCCGACGTGGATATCCACCGCGATCGGCAACCTGATCGACAACGCGATCAAGTACTCGCCCGATGGGGGCACGATATCGATCGTCCTCGAGGAGGGGGACGGCTGGGTGACCGTGAGCGTGAGCGACGAGGGCATCGGTATCGAGGAACGCGACGCCGAGCAGATCTTCGAGCGCTTCACACAGGCCGACATGTCGACCACACGCAGATTCGGGGGGTTCGGGCTCGGGCTGGCCATCGTGAAGGACGTGGTCGCGGCTCACGGGGGCGACATCGAGGTGGACAGCGTCCCGGGAGAGGGGAGCACGTTCACCGTGAGGCTGCCTCGTCGTCCGACAGAGGGTACGCCGGACTGACCCGCCGTGTTGTCAGTAGGCTCGCGCGAGGACCGAGGTCACGCGGGTCTCCACGCGCGGCGAGACCACCGCCTCGCCGCCGAAGATGCCGATCTCCGCCATGTCGCCGGCCTCGGCGCGCAGCCAGTCGTCGAGTGTCGGATCGGGCTCGTCGACGAGGATGAGCGGCCCCTCGGCGGATGCCATGTACGGACCGCCGGCCAGCGCGTCCGGGAAGGAACGGCCCGTCGCCAAGCCGATGGCCCCTCCCCGCAGCACGCCGTCGCGTCGAGCGCGGTCGGCGAGCGCTTGGGCCGTGCGGTATCGATCCAGGCCCCACACCCGCTCGACGGGCAGCAGCGCGGCCGCTTCCCGGACGCAGCCTTCCGAGACGGCGCCGGGCCCGCCCACCACGACGGCGGACGTGGCGTCGAGGGCGGACAGCGCCGCGCGGGTGGCGGGCGGGACCCCGTCCGGCCGTACGAGGAGCACCGGGCGCCCGATCGCCGCGGCGTAGGGGACCGCGGCGAGGGCGTCCGGGAAGTCGACGCCGCTCGCGAGGAGCACCGGTCCGCCGCCCGCGGGGGATTCGAGCGCGAGCCGCGCGGCGACGCGCGCGGCCGTGTCGTACCGGTCGCTCCCCGCGATGCGCTCGGCGTCGCAGCCCGCGGCGCGGGCCGCCTCGGCGAGCACCGCGTCCGAGACCGCGCCGGGGCCGCCGATCACCATGAGGTGGTCAGGGGACAGCCGGTCCAGTTCGTTCGCGGTCGCCGGGGGGAGGGAGTCGTGTCTCGTGAGGAGCAGCGGCGCGTCGACCGCATGAGCGAGCGGGCCGGCGGCGAGCGCGTCCGGGAAGTCCTCGCCGTTCGCCAGGAGCACGACGTCCGCTCCGCCGGCGTGGCCGCGCCTGCTGACGACCGCGGCGGTGCCGTAGCGATCGGCTCCAGCGAGTCGGACCGCGACCGGCCCGTCGGCGATGAGCACACCCTCGAGGGCGTCGTAGGCCCCGAGCGCGTCGATGCGCCCGTGCCCGTAGTGCAGGATGTCGGGGTCGGATGCGCCGGGATACGGATGAGCGCCTGTGAGGAGCGCGTCGACGAGTTCCTCGGACGTGGCGCCGGGCGCCGCCGACCAGACGTAGGCGGCCGCTCCCGCGGCGACCGGGGTGGCGAACGACGTGCCGTTCCCGGTGAGGACGCTCCCGGTGGATTGCTGCGCGAGCAGGATCCCCTCGCCGGGCGCCACCAGGTCGAGGTCGGGACCGTAGTTCGAGAACGGCGAGCGCATGCCGGTCGGCCTGGTGGAGAGGTCGGGGTCGTGTCCGATCGAGCCCACCGCGATCGCGTGCGGCGAAGCCGCGGGATGCACGACCTCGGGATCGCCCACGCGGTCGGAGCCGCCGTTGCCGGCCGCCGCGAAGACCAGCGCGCCGCGCTCCCACGCGTACGCGACCGCGGCGTCCCACAGCGCCGCGGAGCCCGAGCCGGCGTCGGTCTCACCGAACGAGCAGTTGATGATGTCCGCGCCGTCGTCGGCCGCGTCCGTGACGGCCTGGAGGGCTGCGCCTCCGCTGCCGGCGCCGTAGCGGTCCATGATCTTGTAGACGAGGACCTCGACCCGAGCGCCGCGCACCGCCCCGGCGATCCCGGTACCGTTGTCGGCGAGCGCCGCGATCACCGAGACGACCGCGGTGCCGTGTCCGTTGTCGTCCGTAGGGCTCGCGTCGGCGCCGACGTAGTCCCACATCGGTCGCACGGCCGGATTGTGTTCCTCGCCCGGTGCGGTGTAGCCGGTGTCGAGCACGGCTATCTTGATCGTGCCCCCGTCCGCGTCGCCGCCGGTGAGGTCCCACAGCGATTCGAGATCCACGCCGTGAGGCGCGATGTCGCCCCCACCGAGGTAGGCGCGCTGGGTGATGCCGGAGAGCGCCTCGGAGGAGTAGTGCGGGTCGTCGGGGGGAGACTGGATCGAGATACGCGAGGTCGGCGCCGCCTGGCGGGCTCGCCCCCGCGCGACCAGTTCGGCGGCGTACTCCTCGGCGTCGCGGCCCTCCGGTACGTCGACGGTGACGAAACGAGGACGTTCTCCAGCCGGGGCCGACGCGTCATGGGGATCGAGGGGGATATCCGTCGGATCCAGGAGCATGGTCACCTGCTCGGCGTGACCCAGGCGGATCCGCGGCCCGTCCGCCGGCTGACCCGCGAGGGGTACGGCCACCGCGAGTGCGACGGACGGCACAATAGAAAACATGAGCGGTAGCAGTACCAGCGCCGCGGTGTATGTCCTCATGCGATCCCGCATGGTATCTCTCCCGCTCAGACCTCCCTTTCCCTACATACCGATTATCGGCAGTATGAACGGAATGGATTAGGCGATGAACGGTAGCACGTGAGCGGGCGAGCGGAAGATGAGCGGTCGTCCAAAGCGTGACTTGTCGAAGAGCGGCCCCATCGGGTATGGTGTCCGCGGCCCTTTAAACCGGTCCAGCGAGGCCGGCAAGGAGACCGCATAGCCTCACATAGCCCTCGGGTTCCGACGCGAATGCGCCTTCTTGCTCGCCGCAAGGAGGCGTTTCTTGTGTCGAGGTCTCCGGAGCAGCCGCGCTTCAGACCGCGCGTCCGCTTCAGAAGGCGCGACCGCTTCAGACGGCGCGACGTGTCAAGAGGAGTGATGGCGTGACCGAACGGATCAAGGCCGAGGTCATGGACGACCAGGCGATCGCCCGCGCGGTGACCCGCATCGCACATGAGGTGATCGAGGCCAACAGGGGAGCCGAGGACGTCGCGATCGTGGGCATCATGACCCGGGGAGCGCCTCTCGCACGGCGTCTCGCGGGACGCATCCGCGACATCGAGGGCGTGGACGTGCCGGTAGGCGACCTCGACATCTCGTTCTACCGTGACGACGCGACCGTCCGGCTCAACCCCGAGGTGCACCGCAGCGAGATCCCCTTCGACATCGAGGGTCGCCGGGTCGTGCTGGTGGACGACGTGCTGTTCACCGGCCGCACCATCCGGGCGGCCATGGACGCGGTGATGGACTACGGCCGGCCCGCGTCGGTCCAGCTCGCGGTGCTGGTGGACCGCGGACACCGCGAGCTCCCGATACGCGCCGATTACGTGGGCAAGAACGTCCCCACGTCCCGCAGCGAGCGGGTCCGTGTGCGTCTCGGCGAGGAGGATGGTACGGACGCGGTGCTCATCTGCGAGGAAGAGGGAGCGGCGTCATGAGCGTCCTGACCTCACGCCACATCCGCGGGATGGACGATCTCAGCGCCGACGACGTCGTCGTCATCCTCGATACCGCCTCCTCCTTCGAGGAGGTCAACGAGCGGCGCATCAAGAAGCTCCCGACCCTGCGCGGCCGCACGGTCGTGAACCTCTTCCTCGAGCCCTCCACGCGCACGCGCACCTCGTTCGAGCTCGCCGCCAAGCGGCTCTCGGCCGACGCGGTCAACATGAGCGGCTCGGCGAGCGCGACGGTGAAGGGCGAGTCGCTGCGGGACACCGCCAAGACGCTCTCATCCATGGCGTGCGACCTGGTCGTGGTGCGGCACCGTTGCGCGGGCGCCGCGCACATGCTCGCGGAATCGATGGACGCGAGCGTGGTCAACGGCGGCGACGGGCGCAACGAGCACCCCACGCAGGCGCTGTTGGACATGTACACGATGCGCAAGCGGGCCGGTCGGCTCGAGGGGCTCACGGTCGGGATCGTCGGTGACATCGCACACAGCAGGGTCGCCGGGAGTCTCACTCGGGCGCTGCGCAAGGTGGGCGCGACCCCGGTGGTGATCGCGCCGCCGACGCTGCTCCCGGCGCGGCCCGACGTGCTCGGCGCGGAGGTCGCGTCCGACCTCGACGAGGTGCTCGGCGATCTCGATATCGCCTACATGCTGCGGGTGCAGCGCGAGCGACTGGAGGACTCGCCGTTCCCGTCCGTGCGCGAGTACGCGCGGCTGTACGGGATGAACGCCGCGCGTCTCGAAGCGGCTTCGCCGGAGCTGCTCGTCATGCATCCCGGACCCATGAACCGCGGCGTCGAGGTGTCCTCGGACGTGGCCGATTCGCCCAGGTCCGTGGTGCTCGATCAGGTGAACGCGGGGGTGGCCGTGCGCATGGCGGTCATGTACCTGCTCCTGGGAGGAGGGCCGCTCGGTGAGACTGCTTAGCGGAGGCAGGTTGTTCGATCCGGCGGTCGGTCTCGACGAGGTCGCCGACCTCCTGTCGGACGACGACGGCCGGATAGCCGCGGTGGGCGCCGACGCCTCCGAGGCGGCCGGCGCCGCGGGAGCCGACGTGCTCGACTGCGCCGGCTGCGTCGTGATGCCGGGGCTGGTCGACGCGCACACGCACCTGCGCGAGCCCGGTCGCGAGGACGAGGAGGACGTCGAGAGCGGCTCGCGGGCCGCCGCGCGCGGCGGGTTCACCGCGGTGTGCGCGATGCCCAACACCGAGCCGCCGCCCGACAGCGGCTCGGGGATACGGTTCCTGCTCGAGCGCGCGGAGGACGTGGCGGTGGTCCGGGTGCACCCGCTGGGCACGCTCACGAAGGGGCGCGAGGGCCGTGAGCTCGCCGAGATCGGTGACATGATCGCCGAGGGCGCCGTGGCCTTCTCGGACGACGGTGACGGTGTGGCGAGCGCGCGGGTGATGCGACGGGTCATGGAGTACGCGAGCCGTTTCGACGCGGTGGTGGTCTCGCATCCCGAGGACGCCGGTCTCGCGGCGGGCGGCGTGGTCAACGAGGGAGTGGTGTCGACGAGGCTCGGCCTGCCGGGGATCCCCGTCGAGGCCGAGGAGCTCGCCGTCGAGCGCGACATCGCGCTCGCCCGGCTCACCGGCTGCCGGCTGCACCTCGCCCATCTCTCCACCGCGCGTTCGGTGGACCACGTGAGGCGCGCGAAAGCGGAGGGTCTCGCGGTCACGTGCGAGGTCACCCCGCACCATCTCTTCCTGTGCGAGGACGACCTGGTGGGGTACGACACCCACATGAAGATGAATCCGCCGCTCAGGACCGCCGAGGATCGCGACGCCCTGGTGGAGGGACTCGTAGACGGGACCGTCGACTGCATCGCGACGGATCACGCGCCCCACGCCCCGCACGAGAAGGAGGCCGAGTTCGAGGAGGCGCCGTTCGGCACGACCGGCCTGGAGACCGCGCTCGCGCTGGTGGTGACCGAGCTCGTCCGGCGCGAGGTCCTCGAGTGGGGAGACGTGGTGCGGCTCATGGCCGACGGCCCCCGGCGAGCGCTCCGACTCACGGATGTACGGCTCGAACGAGGGGCGACCGCCGACCTCACGGTGGTGGATCCGGACGTCGAGTGGAGCGTCGAGGCGGGCGGGTTCGAGAGCCGCTCGCGCAATTCCGCGTTCATCGGCCGGAAGCTGACGGGCGCCGCGCGACACGTGCTGGTGGGCGGCGCGCTCGCGCTGCGAGGGGGAGAGGTGGTCACCCGTGACTGAGCCCGCTCAGGGTCCCGCGTACCTGGTGCTCGAGGACGGCGCCGCTTTCGAGGGCCGCTCCTGCGGTGCGTCGGGCGAAGCGACCGGCGAGATCGCATTCAACACCTCCATGGTCGGCTACCAGGAGGTCATGACCGATCCGTCCTACGCGGGCCAGATAGTCACCATGACCCAGCCCCACATCGGCAACTACGGCGTGAACGCCGAGGACATGGAGTCCCGCGGCGTGTTCGCCAAGGGCATGGTGGTCCGCGAGATGAGCAGGCGCGTCTCCAACTGGCGCGCCGACGGGTCGCTCGACGAGATGCTGCGCCGCGAGGGGATCGTGGCCGTGGAGGGCGTCGACACGCGGCGGCTCACCCGCCACATCCGCGAGCGGGGCGCCATGCGCGCGGTCCTCTCGACGGTGGAGACGGACCTCGAGGCGCTCGCCGGGAAGGCGCGCTCCTCCGAGGGGCTCGTCGGCCGCGACCTCGTCCGTGAGGTGGCCGTCGAGGAGGCGTTCACCTGGACGCCGGAGGGCCCCGCGCCGTTCGACGGCCGTCCGCCGGTCGGGGAGGCCGCGACGGGGACCGCCGCGGCCGAGAGCGCCCACGCCGAGGGGCGGCGGCGGGTCGTCGCCTTCGACTGCGGCATCAAGTACAACATCCTGCGCAACCTGCACGACGCGGGCTGCGAGGTCGTGGTGGTGCCCCCGTTCACCGGCGCCGACGAGGTGCTGCGGCTGGACCCGGACGGCGTCTTCCTCGCCAACGGGCCGGGCGACCCGGCCGCGGTGGAGTACGTGTACGGGACCGTTCGTGAACTCATCGGGAAGAAGCCGGTGTTCGGGATCTGCCTCGGGCACCAGATGCTCGGTCTCGCGGTGGGCGCCGGGACCTTCAAGCTCAAGTACGGGCATAGGGGCGGGAACCAGCCGGTCAAGAACCTGCTCAGCGGCCGGGTGGAGATCACGAGCCAGAACCACGGCTTCTGCGTCGACTTCGGCTCGATCGGTCCGCTGATCCCCGAGGCGAGCGGGGGGCTGAGGCACGAGCCCGGCGACCCGGGCGCGTGGGTGGCCGACGGCGTGGCGCCCGTGGTCGACTCGCCGCACTGCGGACCGGTGCAGCTCACCCACGTGAACCTGAACGACATGACCGTCGAGGGCATCCGTCTGCTCGACGTGCCCGCGTTCTCGGTGCAGTACCATCCGGAGGCCGCACCGGGCCCGCACGACGCGCGCTACCTGTTCGGCGCGTTCACGGCGCTCATGCGCGGCGAGACCGACTACCTATCCATGGAGGTGTGAGCGCGTGCTGAAGACCGTACTGAAGACCGTACTCTCCCCCGTGGTGGTGCCCTAGTGCCGCGCAGGGACGACATACACCGCATCCTGGTCATCGGGTCGGGCCCGATCGTCATCGGTCAGGCCTGCGAGTTCGACTACTCCGGCGCGCAGGCGTGCAAGGTGCTGCGCGAGGACGGCTACGAGGTCGTGCTCGTCAACTCGAATCCGGCGACCATCATGACCGATCCGGAGTTCGCCGACCGCACGTACGTCGAGCCGGTCACCGCGGAGTTCGTCGAGAAGGTCATCGCCGAGGAGCGACCGGATGCGCTGCTACCGACCCTCGGCGGCCAGACCGGTCTCAACACCGCGGTGGAGCTCGCGGAGAAGGGCGTGCTGGACGAGTACGGGGTCGAGATGATCGGCGCGCGGCTCGAGGCCATCAAGAAAGGCGAGGACAGGGGGCTGTTCAAGGCGGCCATGGACCGCATCGGACTCGAGAGCCCACGGTCCGGATACGTGTACTCGCTCGACGGGGGAGAGGAGCTCCTCGAGGAGTTCGGATTCCCGGTCGTGATGCGCCCGTCGTACACGCTCGGCGGCGCGGGCGGCGGCATCGCCTACAACATCGAGGAGTTCCGCGAGACGCTCACCGGCGGTCTCTCGCTCTCGCCGGTCAACGAGGTCCTCGTCGAGGAGAGCGTGATCGGCTGGAAGGAATTCGAGATGGAGGTCATGCGCGACCGCAACGACGACGCGGTCATCGTGTGCTCCATCGAGAACTTCGACGCGATGGGCGTGCACACCGGCGACTCGATCACCGTGGCGCCGGCCCAGACGCTCACCGACCGCGAGTACCAGGTGATGCGCGACGCGTCGCTCGCCATCATGCGGGAGATCGGTGTGGAGACCGGCGGGTCGAACGTACAGTTCGCGATCGACCCGGAGACCGGGCGCATGGTGGTCATCGAGATGAACCCGCGCGTGTCGCGCTCCTCGGCGCTCGCCTCCAAGGCGACCGGATTCCCCATCGCCAAGATCGCGGCCAAGCTCGCCGTGGGCTACACGCTCGACGAGATCCCCAACGACATCACCAAGGAGACGCCGGCTTGCTTCGAGCCCTCCATCGATTACTGCGTGGTGAAGGTGCCGCGCTGGGCGTTCGAGAAGTTCCCCGACACCGACCGGCGGCTCACCACCAAGATGAAGTCGGTGGGCGAGGTCATGGCGATCGGGCGCACGTTCAAGGAGTCGCTCGGCAAGGCGATGCGTTCGCTGGAGATCGATCGCGACGGTCTCGGCTCCGACGGCAAGGACCGGTTCGACGAGGCCAGGTTCGATCACCACCTCGCGGTGCCGGGGACGGAGCGGATCCTCTACGTCGCCGAGGCGCTCAGACGCGGCCGGGAGGTTGACGAGCTGGCCGACCTCACCGGTATCGACCCGTGGTTCCTCGACCAGATCGCGCAGGTGACGGAGGTGGAGGAGCGCGTCGCCAGGGCCGGGAGCGCGGGAGACGCCCGCCTCATGCGCGAGGCGAAGCAGCACGGCCTCTCGGACCGCCAGATCGCGCACCTCACCGGCTCGAGCGAGGCGGAGGTGCGCGAGGCGCGCGTCGGCGCGGGCGTGATCGCGACGTTCAAGGCGGTCGACACCTGCGCCGCCGAGTTCGCCGCCCACACACCGTACTACTACAAGACGTACGAGGAAGAGGACGAGGTCAGCGAGACGGATAGGCGCAAGGTGATGATCCTGGGCGCCGGCCCGAACCGCATCGGGCAGGGCATCGAGTTCGACTACTGCTGCGTGCACGCGGCCTTCGCGCTCTCCGACGAAGGCTTCGAGACCATCATGGTCAACTGCAACCCGGAGACCGTCTCCACCGACTACGACACCTCGGATCGCCTGTACTTCGAGCCGCTCACCTTCGAGGACGTCATGGATGTCGTCGAGCGGGAGCGGCCCGAGGGCGTGATCGTCACGCTGGGCGGGCAGACCCCGCTCAAGCTCGCGCGCTCGCTCGAGGCGGCGGGCGTGCCCATCCTCGGTACCGACCCGGAGGCGATCGACCTCGCCGAGGATCGCAGCCGCTTCAGCGGCATACTCGACGAGCTCGGGATCGCCTACCCGCCGGCCGGCGTGGCCCGCACCGAGGAAGAGGCGCTCGAGGTCGCGCGCAGGATCGGCTTCCCGCTGCTCGTGAGGCCGTCGTACGTGCTCGGCGGCCGGGCGATGGTGATCGCCTACGACGAGGAGTACCTCGAGCGCTACATGCGCGAGGCGGTCTCGGTGAGCCCGGACCACCCCATCCTGCTCGACAAGTTCCTCGAGGGCGCCGTAGAGGTCGACGTCGACTGCGTGTGCGACGGCGACACCGTATACATCGGCGGGGTCATGGAGCACATCGAGGAGGCGGGCATCCATTCGGGGGATTCGGCATGCTCGATACCGGTCTACTCCCTCGGCCGGGACACGGTCGACCGCATCAGCCGGCATACCCGTGACCTCGCCTTGAGGTTGAGGGTACGGGGCCTCATGAACGTCCAGTACGCGGTGAAGGACGAGCAGGTCTACGTCCTCGAGGTGAACCCGCGCGCGAGTCGCACGGTGCCGTTCGTGAGCAAGGCGACCGGCGTCCCGCTCGCGAAGGTGGCCTCCCTCGTGATGGCGGGCCGCAAGCTCGCCGACCTCGGGCTCCCCGACGAGGACCGTCCGCTGGAGCACTTCAGCGTCAAGGAAGCGGTGATGCCCTTCGGTCGCTTCCCGGGTACGGACACCGTGTTGGGTCCGGAGATGAAATCGACCGGCGAGGTCATGGGCGTGGCGCGAGACTTCCCGGCGGCCTACGCGAAGTCGCAGCTCGCCGCATCCGGCGACCTGCCGGGGGAGGGCACCGTGTTCATCTCGGTGAGCGACCGCGACAAGCGCGCGATCGTCGGCGTCGCCCAGCACCTCTCGCGGCTCGGCTTCCGTCTCGTGTCGACACGCGGGACCGCGCGTGTGCTGGAAGCGTCGGGGATCGAGGTCGGCGTGGTGCAGAAGGTGCACGAGGGGCGCCCGAACGTGGTGGACGCGATCAAGAACGGCGAGATCCAGCTGGTGATCAACACGCCCTTCGGCCGCGAGACGCGCTCGGACGGCTATCACATCCGCACGGCCGCGAGCAATCATTCGGTCCCGAACATCACCACCGTGCAGGCCGCGTTGGCGGCGATGCAGGCGCTGGAGGCGATGACCGACGGGACCCGGCTCGAGGTCTGCGCGCTACAGGACTTCGAGAGCTGGGAGCCGCCGGCGGACGTGGCGGCGGACTCGGACGGGGGCGCGTGATGCCGGTCGCGCTCGAGCCCGTCGAGGTGGTGGCGAACGACCGCGTCGCCGAAGGGGTCGGCCTCATGCGGCTGCACTGCCCGGGCATCGGCGCCGAGGCGCAGCCGGGACGGTTCGTGCAGCTGCGCATACGGCGCGAGGCGAGCTTCATCCTCAGGCGGCCCTTCTCGGTCCACGCCGCCTCGGAAGAGGGGATCGAGATCCTCTACCAGGTCCTCGGGGTGGGCACGCGCGAGCTGTCCCTCCTGCGCCCTGGGGCGAGGATGGACGCCGTGGGGCCGCTCGGCAACGGCTTCTCCATCCCCGACGGCACGGAGCACGCGCTCGTGGTGGCGGGTGGGCTCGGCTGCGCCCCGCTCCTGTTCCTGGTGCGCGAGCTCTCGCGCGTCGGGGTGGCGGTGACGGTCGCGTTCGGCGCGCCCACCCGCGATCGCCTCGTGCGTCTCGACGCGTTCTCCGCACTCGCCCGCCGCGTCGAGCCGGCCACGGACGACGGATCGGAGGGCCGCCGCGGCCTGGTGACCGATCTGGTCCCGGGACTCATCGAGGACGACGCCCCCGACATCATCTACTCGTGCGGACCCGAGCCGATGTCCCGCACCGTCGCGGAGCAGGCGGTCCGGGCCGGCGTGCCGTGCGAGGTCTCTCTCGAGCGGCTCATGGCGTGCGGGATCGGCGCGTGCCTGTCCTGCGTGGTCACCACCGTGGACGGCCGCGAGCGCGCGTGCGTGGAGGGCCCGGTCTTCGACGCGGAGAGGGTGGTGTGGGGCGCCGATGGCTGACGCGCGAGAGATGAGCGGCGCGCGAGAGATGGCCGAGATGCGAGACGTCGACACCACGGTCGGGTTCGCGGGCCTCCGGTTGCCGAGTCCGGTGCTCCCCGCTTCGGGCACGTTCGGATCCGGGCGGGAGTTCGAGCCGTTCGTGGACCTGCGTCGGCTGGGCGCCGTGGTGACCAAGGGCGTGAGCGCCGAGCCCTGGGAGGGCAATCCCTCGCCGAGGATGGCGGAGACGGCCTCGGGCATGCTGAACTCGATCGGCCTGCAGAACCCCGGTGTCGAGGCGTTCTGCGAGAGCGATCTGCCCTGGCTCAGGGAGCGCGGCCTCAACGTGATCGTGAACGTCGCGGGTCACGACGCCGACGGCTACGTCCGCGTGATCGAGCGTCTCGAGCGCGAGGAGGGCGTGCACGGATACGAGCTGAACGTCTCCTGCCCGAACGTGGACGAAGGCGGGCTGGCCTTCGGGACGAGCTGCGAGGCGGCGGCGATGGTGACCAGCGCGGTCCGCGGCGTCACGGACCGCGTCCTCATCGTGAAGCTCAGCCCGAACGTGACGTCTCCGGCGGGGATCGCCCGCTCGGTGGAGGCTGCGGGAGCCGACGCGGTGAGCGTGATGAACACGCTGCTCGGCATGTCGATCGACGCCGAGGCGCGTCGCCCCCGCCTCGCGCGGGGAGTGGGCGGCCTGTCGGGTCCGGCGGTCAAGCCGGTCGCGCTGAGGATCGTGTACGAGGTCTCCCGGGCCGTCTCCGTCCCCGTGCTCGGCATGGGCGGCATCTCGGACGGCACGGACGCGGTCGAGTTCATGTTGGCCGGCGCCACAGCGGTGGCCGTCGGCACGGCGAACTTCGTCGATCCGCGTGCCACCATGAAGGTGCTCGACGGCATGATCGGCTACTGCCGGGCGCACGGGGTCGCGCGCCTGCGAGACCTCACCGGCGCGCTCGAGGCGGGGGAGTGAGGTGAGGGAGTGAGCATGGACATCCGCGAGCGGGTGATCGTCGCGCTGGATCTGGAGGACGCGGACGAGGCGGTCGTCCTGGCGGGCGGGCTGCGCGACCATGCGCGCAGGGTGAAGGTCGGACTCACGCTGTACCTCTCCGCGGGGGTCCCGGTGGTCGAGCGCCTGCGCGCGCTCGGCTTCGAGGTGTTCCTCGACCTCAAGCTGCACGATATCCCCCACCAGGTCGAAGGGGCGTGCCGGGCGGTCGTCGGCACGGGGGCCGAGATGCTCACCGTGCACGCCTCGGGCGGGCGAGACATGTTGCGCGCCGCCGTCCGGGGCGCCGCGAGCGAAGCCGCCGAACGGGAGGTGCGGCGTCCCGCGGTGCTCGCGGTCACCGTGCTCACGAGTCTGGACCGGCCGGCGCTGCAGGAGGTGGGAGTGGAGCGTGGGGTGGATCGTCAGGTGGCCGCGCTCGCCGAGATGGCCCGCGAGGAGGGCGTCGACGGGGTCGTCTGCTCTCCGCGAGAGGCCGCTGCGATGCGGGCGCTGCTGGGCCCGGAGGCGCTGGTGGTCACGCCGGGAGTGCGCCCGCACTGGGCCCAGACCGACGACCAGGCGCGCACGGCGACCCCGGCGGAGGCGCTCGCGGAGGGCGCCTCGCATCTCGTGATCGGCAGACCGGTGACCGCGGCGGCCGATCCTGCACGTGCGTTCGAGCGACTATTCACCGAGGGACTGTGACGGAGGGACTGTGACGGAGGGACTGTGAGCGGGGGAAGGATCGTGACCGGGATGAGGGGAGCGACATGCAGCCGTTGACGCGGGAGGAGATCCTCACCGCCTTCCATGAGACCGGCGCTTTCACGGAGGGTCACTTCGTGCTCACCTCCGGCAGGCACTCGGACAGGTACGTCCAATGCGCGCGGATCCTGGAGCACACGGAGCTCACCACGCGCTTCGCCGTGGACCTCGTGCAGAAGATGGACACCGAGGAGGTCGACCTGGTGGCCTCGCCCGCGGTCGGCGGCATCGTCATAGGGTTCGCGGTGGCGCAGGCCCTCGGGGTGAAGCTCATCTTCAGTGAGAGGGAAGAGGGGGCGATGCGGTTCCGCAGAGGTTTCGAGGTGCCCGGGGGCGCGCGGGTCCTGATCGTGGAGGACGTGGTCACGACGGGTGGTTCGGTCGCGGAGGTGGCGGGACTGGTACACCGCTCCGGGGGCACGGTCACGGGCGTCGCGGCCCTGGTCGATCGGGGTGGGCCGAAGGCGTTCGACGCGCCTCTCACGGCTCTAGCTGAGCTCGAGGTGGAGTCTTGGGACGCCGAGGAATGCCCTCTCTGCGCGGCCGGAATGCCGACCACGGCGCCCGGGAGCAGGGTACTGTCCGGTTAGCACTTGGCATACTCCCAGGTCAAGGGTATCATCACTCGCATCGGAAGCTTGTCGACCGGTCGGCGGTGTGCCTACAATGGTGCGTCGCTGACGCCAGTCCAAGAGGGACAATGAGGAGGAATCATGGCACTGCCGAATCTTTCACCCGAGGATCGCAAGAAGGCTCTCGCCAAGGCCGCCGAGGCACGCCAGAAGCGCGCCGCACTCCGCCAGGAGATCAAGAAGGGCGAGGTGAGCTTCAAGGAGGTCATGGATCGCTCGGATGATCCGATCGTCGCCCGCATGAAGGTCTCGACGCTGCTGGAGAGCCTCCCGGGCTTCGGCAAGGCCAAGGCAGCGAAGATCATGGACGAGCTTGAGATCTCCGAGAGCCGTCGCGTGCAGGGACTCGGGAATCGTCAGCGCGAGCAGCTGATGCAGCGGCTCGGCTGAGACGCCCGAGCACGCGTTGCCTGTCGTACGCGATCGGCGCGGCAGACTCGTGATCGTCTCCGGCCCCTCGGGAGCCGGAAAGGGGACCCTGGTCGAGAGAGTCGTCGACCGGGTCCCCGGCGTTTGGGTCTCCGTATCGGCCACTACGCGTCCGCCGCGCTCCGGCGAGGTGGAGGGGGAACATTACCTCTTCCTCTCGCCCGAGGGCTTCGAGCGGAAGGTGCAGCGTAACGAGTTCCTGGAGCACGCGTCCGTGCACGGGAACCGGTACGGTACGCTGCGGAGTGAGGTCGAGGCCCGCCTCCAAGAAGGCCTGCACGTCATCCTCGAGATCGACGTGCAGGGGGCGCTGCAGGTCAAGGACGCGATGCCTGACGCGGTGCTGGTGTTCATCCTGGCCCCGAGCATGGAGGACCTGCGCAAGCGGCTGGAGGCTCGCGGCTCGGAGGACGAGGAGGAGGTCCGGAAGCGCTTGCGCACCGCCGAGCGCGAGGTCAGGCTTGTGGATACGTACGACTATGTGATAATCAACGACGATGCGGCCCGCGCCACGGAAGAGTTGGCCGACATCATCCGCTCGCTATCCCGAGAAGAGGACTGAAGTCACCCATGGTCATAGAACCCGAGGTCGACGAACTGCTCGCCACCGTCGATTCGAAGTACACCCTGTGCACGATCGCTTCGCGGCGCGCCCGGCAGATCAACGACATGGTGCAGGGCGTGCACGACCAGGCGCTGCTCGCCATGGCGGCGACGCCGCGCATGGCCGAGTACACGCGCACCAAGCCGCTGAGCCTCGCACTCGAGGAGATCGCCTCCGGCGACATCTCGTACACGCGCGTCGGCTCCAAGTAGCTCCGGCGGCTCCTCGATGTTCGAGCGGGCCATACTCGTCCACTATCACGAGATAGGCCTCAAGGGGCGCAACCGCGCCCGTTTCGAGCAGATCCTGCGCCGCAACCTCCAGGCCGTGGTGGGCGATCTCGCCGCGCGGCCCGTGGAGCGCATCGCCAGTCGCCTGCTCGTCCCGCTCGCGGACCCGGGGTCGAGGCATGAGGCGCTCGACCGGGTGACCCGCGTCCCCGGTGTCTCCTACGCGGCGGACGCCCTCGTCACCGCCCGTGACATGCGCGAGTTCGAGCAGGCCGCCTTGGAGGTCATGCGCGAGGCCGAGCCGTGGGAGGTCTTCCGCGTCGAGGCGCGCCGGTCGATGACGGACTACCCGATCAGCAGCCAGGACGTGAACGTCGAGGTGGGTTCGTTCCTCGTGGACGCGTTCGGTCGCGGGGTGGACCTCGACCATCCCGACGCCACCTGCTTCATCGAGATCGTCCAGGGCGACGCGTACGTCTACTCCCGTCGTGTCGACGGGCCCGGTGGGCTCCCGGTGGGCAGCGCGGGCAAGGTAGTGGCGCTGATCTCCTCCGGGATCGATTCGCCGGTCGCCTCGTGGCGCATCGCGAGACGCGGCGCCGTGGTGGTGGGCGTCCACTTCTCCGGAGCGCCGGTCACCGACGACTCCTCCGAGCGCCAGGTCCACGAGATCGCCAAGGTGCTGCAGCGCTCGCACGCGATGGCCCGCGTGTATTCCGTGCCGTTCGGGTCGCTGCAGCGTGAGATCTCCCTCGAGGCGCCTCCGGCGCTGCGGGTGCTGCTGTACCGTCGGCTGATGGTGCGCGTGGCGGAGGAGATCGCCGAGCGCGAGGGGGCACTCGCGCTGGTGACCGGGGAGAGCCTCGGTCAGGTGGCGTCGCAGACGCTCGAGAACATCACGGCGGTGGACGACGCGGCGTCGCTGCCCGTGCTCCGGCCGCTGTCGGGCGACGACAAGCAGGACATCATCGAGCAGGCCCGGGCCATCGGCACCTACGAGATCTCGGTGGCGCCGGGGTCCGACTGCTGCACGCTGTTCATGCCGCGCAGCCCGGCCACGCACGCCACCGTCGACGAGGTGCGCGACGGCGAGTCCGGTCTCGACATGGAGCGGATGGTGCGCGACGCGCTCGGGACGATGACGCACCGCGACTTCGAGTGCCCCGCGTACGACCCGCCCTCCGGCGACGACCCGGACTGAGCCGCGATGCCGGCGAACGGATCGCATCCACGCCTCCTCGCCCTCGAGCCCTACTACGGGGGGTCGCATCGCGCCGTGCTCGACGGTCTCCTGGAGCGGCTCTCGGAAGCCGGATGGGAGCATGACCTGCTGACCCTCCCGGCCCGCAAGTGGAAGTGGCGTATGCGCGGTTCCGCGGTGACGATGGCCGACGAGGTGGCCGGACTGGTCGGCGAGGTGGCCGGACTGGCCGACGAGGTGGCCGACTCGGCCGGCGCTGCGGACGTGCCTGCCGGCGATGTGGGCGAGCCGGGCGGCCGGAGCGATCGCTGGGACGTCGTGTTCGCGTCGACCTTCATCGATCTCGCGTCGTTCCGCGGGCTGGCCGGCCGGCACCTGGGCGACGCGCGATGCGTGGTCTACTTCCACGAGAACCAGCTCGTCTACCCGGTCCGTGTCGAGCGCGAGTGGGACCTGCACTTCCCGCTCACCAATGTGACCGGCGCGCTCGCCGCCGACAGGTGCTTGTTCAACACGCGCTGGAACCTCGAGCGATTCCTCGGGGAGATCCCCGCTCTCCTGGGCCGCTTCCCGGACCACCTGCCGGAGCGCGTCCCCGAGCGCATCGCGGAGAGGTCCCGGGTCCTCCCTCCGCCCTTCGACGGTTCCGCGTTCGACGCGCACCCGCCGTCGCGCGGCGAGCGCTGTCGCATCGTGTGGCCGCATCGCTGGGAACACGACAAGGACCCCTGGACGTTCTTCGACGCGGTCGAGCGACTCGCCGGCGAGGATCTCGACTTCGAGGTGGTCGTGCTCGGCCAGGCGTTCCGTGACACGCGCGAGGAGGTCGAGCACCGCGCTCGGGGGCTCGGTGAGCGCGTGGCGTTCATCGGCGAGCCGGAGGATCGCGCCGCGTACGCCCGGTTGCTGGCCTCGTCGGACGTAGCGGTCTCGACGGCGCGCAACGAGTTCTTCGGGCTCGCGATGATCGAGGCGGCGTACGCGGGCTGCAGACCCCTCGTGCCGGACCGACTCGCGTATCCCGAGGTCTATCCCGAGGAGTACCGTTACGGTGACACCGAGGAGCTCGTCGCGCGACTGCGCTCCCTCGTGCTCCATCGTCCGGAGCCCATGCTCGCGCGAGGCATCGCGGAGCGGTTCACGTTCGACGCGCTCATGCCCGAGTACGTGGAGGAGTTGCTGGGGCTCGGGAGCGACGGCGGGTAGGCGGACGGCCGAGTCGCCGGCGGGCCGGATCCTCCTGCGTGAGTGCCTGAGCCGTCGCGTGAGCGCCGTACGAGACGTAGGTCGATGTGAGGCGCACCGAAGAGAGGAGCGAGGCATGGTACAGGCGATCACGGATGCCCTGGGGGTGAGCCCGGCCGTCGCGTGGGCGCTCATGGTCCTCGGCGTGGTCCAGTTGGGCGTCCAGGTCGTCGCGCTCGTGGATCTCGTGAGGCGCGACCGGGTGCTGTTCGACAAGAAGTGGATCTGGGCGTTCGTGATCGTGCTGATCAGCAACCTCGCGATCGGCGCGATCGTCTACTTCGCGGTCGGGCGACGGGTGCCGCAGCGGATCGAGGAGGACGAGCATCCCGGCGGGCGGCCCGAGGAGGACCTGCGCGCGTCGCGTGAGCGCACGCAGGCCGCGGTGGACGCTCTGTACGGCGGGGAGGACGGCGGGGAGGACCGATGACGGTCGCGATCGAGATGGACGGCCTCACCAAGGTCTACGGGAAGACACGCGCTCTCGACGAGGTGACCCTGGAGGTGCCTGAGGGCTCCATATACGGATTCCTCGGGCCGAACGGTGCGGGCAAGACGACCGCTCTGCGCATACTCACCGGACTGGCCACGCCCACCTCGGGGACGGCGCGCGTGTTCGGACACGACGTGGTGCGCGCGGGCGACGACGTCCGAGCGATGCTCGGCTTCCTGCCGGACGTGCCCGGCTACTACGAGTGGATGACCGCCGAGGAGTTCCTGCGTCTCTGCGGGAAGCTGTTCGCGATCTCCGGCACGACGCTCGACCGGCGGATCGAGGCGTTGCTCGACATGGCGGGTCTCAGAGGCGTCGATACGAGGATCGGCGGCTACTCGCGCGGGATGAAGCAGCGCTTGGGTGTGGCGCAGGCGCTCATCGACTCGCCGAGGCTGCTCATGCTCGACGAGCCGACCAGCGCGCTCGATCCGATCGGTCGCAAGGACGTGCTCGAGATGATCCGCGCGCTCAAGGGGCGCGCCACGGTGTTCTTCTCGACGCACATCCTGACCGACGTGGAGCGGGTCTGCGACACGGTCGCCATCCTCGACGAGGGCCGGGTGGTCGAGCAGTCCTCGATCGCGGCGCTGAAGGACCGGCGCGGCGCGCACCGGGTGATCGTGCGGGTGACCGCCGGCGCCGAGGCGCTCGAAGCGGCGCTCGCCGAGCAGGGATGGGTGGCCGAGTGCGAGCGCGAGGACGAGACGCTGCGCTGCATGGTGAGCGACCTGGCGGAAGCACGGAAGGCGATACCGCGGCTCGTCGCATCCCACGACCTATCGCTCGTGAGGATGGACGACGAGGAGCCGACGCTCGAAGACGTGTTCGTCGGCCTGGTGGGAGGCGGTGGGTGATGCACGGGTTCCGCGTGTTCCTCGCGAAGGAGTTCAAGGAGATCGCGCGTACATGGCGAATCTGGGTGCTGCCGGCGATCGTGATCGGTCTGGGCGTCATGAGCCCGGTGATCGCCGAGATCACGCCGGACCTGATCGAGTCGCTCGCGACCGATCAGCCCGGTCTGACCATCGAGATACCCGACCCGACGATGGTCGACGCGTATCTGCAGTTCAGCAAGAACCTGCAGCAGATCGTGCTCATCGCCGTGGTGATCGCGGTAGCGGGCATGGTCGCCGGCGAGCGGAAGGATTCGACGACGACGCTCATGCTCACCAAGCCGCTGAGCCGGGAGGGGTTCGTCGTCGCCAAGGTGATCGGCAACTGGGTGCTCGTCATCGGAGCCACGATAGTCGGGGCGCTCGTCTGCTGGGGCGGCGCGCAGTTCTTCTTCGAGGATCGACTCGTCGGCGAGTTCGCCCGGCTGGTGGGGCTGTGGCTGCTGCTGGCGATGATGGTGGTCGGCATCATGGCGCTGCTCAGCGCCGCCCTGAACTCGCAGGGAGGAGCTGCCGGGGCGGGAGTCGCGGTGTACCTCGTCCTCAGCATCCTGTCCCAGTGGGGACCCGCTCGCGACTACAGCCCCGCCGGACTGGTGACGCTCGGCGATCGGCTCCTGCTCGGGAAGGAGGCCGTCGTCCTATGGCCCGTGCTCACGACGACGGTGGTCACCTTCGTCGCCGTCGCCGCGGCGGCGCTGGTGTTCAGGCGCCAGGAGATCTGAGGCGGGATCAGAGGTACGTCTTCGCCTCGCGGTCGAGTTCGATGTGCGTCTCCTCGACACGGCCGACGGCCTCGAAGACCTCCTTGACGCGCTCGTTCGTGGCGCGGCCGTGGAACTCCCGGTACAGGTTCCGCGCCTTGTCCTCGCGCTGCAGGGAGTCCTCGAGGTCGGAGCCGAACGAGCCCGTCGACTCGCCGGGTTCCATGAGGTCGGCGGGCTTGTCGACCCGCAGCAGCTTGCAGAAGAGCTCGCAGTGTTCCGCCTCGACCTTGGCGAGACGCTTGAAGTAGCTGGTGAGTGCGTCGTTCCCGGGGTTCTTGGCGGCGGCGAGGTAGAAGCGGGTATTGGAGAGCTCGACCTCCACCGAGGCCTCGAGGTCCGCCTTCTCCCGCTCGGTGAGCTGCACGTCGTTGATGTCCGCGGGGTAGTCGCGGGACTCGACGATATAGTCGAGCTCGGCTCCGCAGAACGGGCAGTGACTCGGCCGTTCGGCGCCGAGGTAGGTGTCTCCACAGATCCGACAGCGATACAGCTTCATGCGTCCGTCCCTTCCTCGTCGTCCAGTCCGAGAGCCTCGGCGAGCCGCTCCCCGAATCCGGTCGCGGCCTCCGGGCCGCTCGCCGTGATGATCGTGCCGTCCTGCTCCACCGGCGCATCGGTGACCTCGGCGCCGGCGCTCACGAGCGCGTCGCGGGCCGACGAGAAGCAGGTGGCGGGCCGGCCCTCGAGCAGGCCCGCGTTCGCCAGGACCGTCGGCGCGATGCAGATCGCCGCCACCGGCTTGCCGTCCTCGTACATCCGTCGAGCGAGAGAACGTGCGTCCAGGTCGTCGAAGAAGACCTCCGAGCCGCCGCCGCCCACGAACACCACGGCGTCGTAGTCGCTCGGGTCCGCCTCGAACAGCGCCACCTCCGCCCTCGCCATGAGGCCCAGCTTGCCTCGGCACGGCCCGGGTGCGACGCTCGCGGTCACCACGCGAGCGCCTCTCTCCCGCAGCACGTCCCGCGGCTCCACGTACTCCTCGTCGCGGAACCCCTCGGGCGCTATGACCATGAGCACGGTGGTCATCGGTCCGACTCCCTCGACTCGGTCTCTCCCTCATCCCGGTCTCGTACGGCATCATCACATATGCCCGGAATGCCGGGAGGCGCCGACCGCTCGCGGCGACGCTTCGCCAGGCGCTCCACGCCGAACACGGGGAGTCCGACGACCACCGTGGTGAGGATCCCCGTCGCGTGCAGCAATGCGGCCGCGAGGATGGCGTGTGCGGCCACCTGCTCCATGCCGCCGCCGATCAGGCCGTAGGCGGCCTCGTAGACGCCCATGTTCCCGGGCGTGAACATGACCGCGCCCAGGGTGTGCTTCACGGTCGTGTAGACGGCGAGGCGGGCGGGATCCACCTGGAGGTCGAGCGCACCGAAGGCGAGCAGGTTCGCGTACATGCCGAGCGCGAAGTTCACCAGCCCCAGGGTGACCATGATGATCAGCGTGCTGGGATGGTGGATGGCGTTCAGCGTGCCCGTCGAGAGCCGGTAGAGTCGCGCTCTCCAGCGGTGCTCGGGGGGCGGCGCCGGCCGGTCGCGGAAGTACGACCTGGTCCCCACGAGGAGACCCACGCCGAGCACGAGCAGACCCGCGAGGACGAGCCAGGCGGGCGCTCCGGCCATCCGGAGTCCGGGTCGGTCCACGAGGACGATCCCGAGCGCGAAGAAGAGCGAGAGCAGCCTGTCGAGATACGTGTACGCGAGGAACGCGGCGAGGTAGTTGGTGTAGCTGAGCCCCCAGCCCTGCTTGAGCGAGACCGCGCGGTAGGCGTTGCCGGTCTGGGGGAGGAACAGGTTCAGCAGTCTGCCGACCACGAACACGCGGAGCCAGGAGAGTTGTCGCATGTCCGTCCCGAAGGACCTGTACACGTACAGGTAGCGCAGCGCCATGAGGTAGTTGGTGACGACGGCCAACGCGGAGAGCGCGAGCAGCGGAGCGAGCTCCACCTCGGCGATGACGGCGAAGTCCTCGCGATTGGCGGACCCGTACCAGACGAGGCCGGCCAGCAGCACGACGAAGAGGAGCCACTGCCCCCGCTTGCCGGAGAAGAAGTCCTTCGTCCACACGCCTACGCGTCGCACGCTTCGATCCATCCCCGCCGTTCCGCGATCAGCTTCTCGAACAGCGCTTCGTACGCGTCGGCGATGAGGTCCCAGTCGAACTCCTCGCACATGCGCTCGCGCGCTTTGCGCGCCATGCTCCGACGCAGCGCGTCGTCGCACAGTATGCGCTCCAGGGAGTCGGCGAGGGAAGCGGCCGAGTGGTCCTTCGCGACGTATCCGGTGTGGCCGTCCACGACCACGTCCTCCGCGCCGGCGAAGGGGGCGACGACGGTCGGCAGGCCGCACGCCTGCGCCTCCAGGACCGCGTTGGGCATTCCTTCCAGGCGGGAGGGCAGGCAGAACACCGTGGCCCGGCGCAGGAAGGCCGGCAGGTCCTCGTCGGACAGCCGGCCCGTGAAGACCACGTCCCCTTCGCGGTTCGACCTCGCGGCCCGCGTCCGCAGCGTGCGCTCGAGCGCACCGCAGCCCGCGACGTGCAGCCGGCAGGCCACGCCACGGTCCCTGAGCAGGGCCTGCGCGTCGATCAGCGCGGCGACGTTCTTGCGGGAGACGAGTCTTCCCGCGTAGGCGATGATCGGCTCGCCGACCGGTTCTCCGCTCGCCACTTCGTCCGCCTCCTCGGAAGGCGGTGCGGGAGACGGCGCGGGAGACGGTGCGAACTTCGCGGTGTCCACGCCGTTGACGATGGTGGACATGCGCTCGGGCGATACGCCGTAGCGGTCGGTGAGGATCCGGGCCACGTGGTCGTGGTTGGCCACGATCCAGTCGGCGTCGGCGAAGACGCTCCGCTCGAGGACCGGTATCGCGAAGCGCCTCAGCAGCCATTCGGCGAAGAGGAGTGGGGTGTGTCGCCGCATCGCCGCGGCCTCCCCGAGCGAAGAGGTGGGCACGCGGACGACCCGGGGACGCGGGCGGAGGCGCCACGCCATGGGCGGGTGCGTGACCAGCACGACGTCCGGACGCGGGTCGTTCCTGCGAGCGAACCGCCGCGTGAACGCGAGTGAGGAGACGATCGGCAGGTCCGGTACCGGTATCGGGACGACGTGGTCGGCGTCGAGCGTCATGCCCTCGGACCGCTCAAGCTTGTAGACGAGGACATCGTGGCCGCGCTCCATCAGACGGTCGACCAGCGAGCCGAGGAAGGCCTCCTTGCCCGTGGAGCGAGAATCCGGCGAGTACTCCGTCGCGAGGATCGCGATCCTCATCCGCCGCGCTGCCATCCGACCTGCGCCTCGAGGCCGTCACGCAGATCAGTCACCGGCGTGTATCCGAGGCCGCCGGCGACGGAGATGTCCGCCAGCGTGTGCGGCACGTCCCCCGGCTGCTTCCCCGGAGCCGTGCGCTCGAACGCGCCGAGTATGTCACCGATGGCGTCGAGTACCGCGTTGAGCGTGGCCGGCCTCCCGGAGCCCAGGTTGACCACCGTGCCCGGCGTCGCCTCGGCGGCGAGCATCGTCCCGGCCACCGCGTCGTCCACGTAGGTGTAGTCGCGCGTCTGCTCCCCGTCGCCGAACACGGGTACCGGCTCTCCATCGAGGATGCGGCGGATGAAGCGACGGAACGCCATGTCGGGACGCTGTCTCGGCCCGTAGACGGTGAAATAGCGCAGGATCACCGTCGGGACGCCGTGGTTCTCGAGATAGGTCCGGCACAGCTGCTCCGCCGACGCCTTCGTGACCGCGTAGGGGGAGTACGGGCGCAGCGGATCGTCCTCGCGCATGGGCGTGGGTTCGGTGCGCCGGCCGTATACCGATGAGGACGAGGCGAGCACGAACCTCCCGCAGCCGGTGCGCGTACACGCCTCGAGCAGGTTCTGGGTGCTGAGCACGTTGTCGCGGAGGTGGGACTCGAAGCCGTCGGCCCAACTGGTCCGCACGCCCGGCTGACCGGCCAGGTGGTAGACGACGGTGGCGCCGTCGACGACGTCGGCGAGTGCGTGGCGCGCCGACGGCGACGCGAGGTCCGTCTCCAGGAGCTCGAAGCGGTCGTCGGTCGCCAGTCTCGAGAGGTTGGCTCGCTTGGCGTCACGGCTGTAGTGGTCGGTGAACGCGTCGATCCCGATGACGCGGTATCCCTCGACCACGAGCCGCTCGCTGAGATGCGAACCGATGAAGCCTGCGGCTCCCGTGACGACGGCCCTTCTCGTCATGTGATGTCCATGTCGTAGACGCGGTAGGTCTTGTACCGCTCGCCGCCCATGGACTCGGTCCCGCGGATGACCAGGTCGTTGTCTTCGAGCAGCAGCGAGACGTCACATTGCAGGTAGCCGATCCTCCGCGCGTAGTCGTGCATGCGTCGGTACAGGAGGGCGTCGATGCCGCGCTTGCGCCATCCGGGGCGTATGCCGAAGAACATGAGCCTCGCCCGGGGCGTGTGTCGACGTCCCTTGAGCAGGCGGGCGATGCGTATGGCGTCGCGGTCGCCGTACCAGCGCCAACGCGGGCGGAGCCACCAGTTGGGATCCGGGAAGGCCCCCAGGACCGCGACCGGCTCGCCGTCGAAGTAGGCGAAGCGGACCAGTCCGGGGTCGGCCACCACGCGCAGGCCTTCGGCGATGATCTCGGCCTCGGCGTTGGTGATCGGCAGGAATCCCCAGTTGCGCGCCCACGCCTCGTTGTAGATCCGGATCACCAGGTCGATCTCCTCGTGGAAGCGGTCGAGGTCGATCTCCCGGAGTTCGATGTGTCCCTTCTCCTCGACCCGACGGGCCACCGCGACGAGCCTGGGGTCGGGATCCCGCTGCACGTCGACCATGTAGGCGTAGTAGTCCTTCGCCTTTCGGAGACCGTAGCGCTCGAAGAACCCCGCGTAGTAGGGCGGGTTGTGCGTGAGTTCCATCGTCGGCGAGACGTCGAATCCCTCCACCAGGCAGCCTTGTCGCTCGTGCGTGGCGTTGGAGTACTCGCCGGGACCGCGCATGACCTCCATGCCTCGCTCGCGCAGCCATCCGCGCGCGGCGTCGAGGAGCGTTTCGGCGACGGAGTGGTCCTCGACGGTCTCGAAGAACCCGAAGAAGCCGATGCGGGAGCCGTAGTACTCGTTGAAGCGGTGATTGACGGCGGCCGACACCCTTCCCACGACCTCGCCTCCTCGACGCGCGAGGAAATGCGTGACGTCGGCCCAGCCGTGATACGGATGCTCCGGCGTCAGCAGGCCCTTCGTACCGAGCAGGCGACTGCCGAGCAGGTCCGCGCCGAGCTGCGGGGTCCAGTACGGATCGTTCTCGTAGAGACGCCACGGAAGGTGGACGAACTCCTTGAGTCGCGGATCCCCCAGAGGGATCTCCTCGATGGCGACGCCCTGCTCCGTGGATGTCCTGACCGGCGATACCAGCAGTCTCGGCACGTGCGCTCCCCAGGGTGGATGCTCGTCACCGGCAGAGCGTAGCAGAACCGTCCGCCGACCTGCCGGGTGCTATACACTTGAAGGACCGTGCACCCGTCGGGAGGATCGGTCGCGTTGACGACTTCATTCGAGGTTGTGGCGAACAGCAGGACAGGTCTCGGCCTCGCGATGGGCCTCGGCAGGACCATGCCCCCGTCCTTCGGACGCCGGGTGGCGCGCGGGGTGTCGAGGATGGTCGTGGCGGCCGACGGCCCGCTCGTAGCCGCGGTCCGCGCGAACCAGTCCGTGGTCGCCGGGGGGTCGCTCACCAAGGCGGAGCTCGACGATCGCGCGCTGGAGGTCTTCCAGTACACGGCCATGTCGCTGTACGACTTCTACCACCGCCTCGACGACGATGAGGCGATACATGCGCTCGTGGTCTACGCCCCGGGCCTCGAGGACCGGCTGGAGGAGTGGAAGCGCGAGGAGCGCGGCATCTGCTTCGTAGGCCCCCACCTGGCCGGATTCGATATCGTCCTGCGGTCGCTCGCGCTGCGTGGGCTCAGGCCGCAGACGCTGTCGCTGCCGGATCCGAGCGAGGCGCAGCGCCGCGAGAACGAGCTCAGGCGCCAGGTCGGGCTCGACGTGACGCCGATCGGTCACGAGGCCCTCAAGCAGGCCACGCGTACGCTGGCGGCCGGCGGGCACGTGCTCACGGGTGTGGACTTCCCGGTGCCCCGGGCCAAGATGCGCTCGACGTTCTTCGGCCGTCCGGCCGGGTTGCCCACGGTCCACGTCCGGCTCGCGCTCGGCACGGGATCCCCGGTGGTGCTGCTCCACTCTCTGCGCACGGCCGAGGGTCTGTACGAGCTGCACGCCTCCGAGCCGGTCGAGATGGTCCGGCAGGGGGACAGGAGGGAGACGATCCGCGCGAACACGGAGCGCATCCTCGCGATGGTCGCCGAGCGGATCTCCGCGGCGCCGACGCAGTGGGGGATGACGCATCGCGTGTGGCCGGATGAGGAGCAGGCTCCGGAGCACGCTCGGGAGCACGCTCCGGGACGGGACGGCTAGACGGGATCCCCTCGGGATGCCGGGAGGAGGCGCACGTTGGCGGACATCGCCGCGCACGAGCGGGTACATCGGATGATCCTCGGGCCGCTGGAGCGGCCCGCTCTGCGTTGGCTGGCCCGCAAGGTCCCGCGCTGGGTGACGCCCGACAAGCTCACGATGCTGGGCGTGCTCGGCTCGGTCGTCATCTTCGCCGGATACTGGCTCACGAACGTCTCACCCTGGTTCCTGTGGCTGGCCAGCTTCGGGTTCGCCATGAACTGGCTGGGCGACAGCCTGGACGGGACGCTCGCGCGCTACCGCGAGGAGGAGCGGCCCAAGTACGGGTTCTTCGTCGACCACGCGGTGGACGCCGTGAGCGAGTTCCTCGTGTTCATGGGGCTCGGACTCTCCGTCTACATGCAGTTCGAGGTGGCCGCGACGGCGCTCATCGGATACCTGCTCGTGTCCGCGCTCTCCTACATCCGCACCGCGGTGGACGGCCGGTTCCAGATCAGTTACGGGCGCATCGGCCCCACCGAACTGCGCGTGCTCGTCGTGCTCGCCAACACGGCGCTCTTCTTCCTCGGGAACGCGTCGTTCCGCGTGCCCCTGCTGGGCGACCTCACGGTCCTCGACGTGGCGGGTATCATCATCGCGTTGGGCCTGATCGGCACGTTCTTCGTGTCGACGGCGAGGCAGGTGGCCGAGTTGCGTGCGATAGGGAAGTAGCCGGGGAGAAGCCGACGATGTGCCGCTTCTGCATAGAGCACGGCGAGGGCGAGGCGTGGTACCTGCATGCCGAGAACTACGCGCGCGACCTCGACTCGGACCTGCGCAGGCGCGAGTACATGGTGGACTTCATCCGCGATTTCGACCGCAACCGCGCCCGCGCCATCGCCGGGCTCGAGCTCGCCTCCACGCTGCCCGGGCCGCTCGAGCGGGTGGTGAAGCGCGGGGTGTCGAAGCGGATGCAGGAGCATCACTTCGGCCAGCCGGTGCCCAAGGAGGACTGCGAGCGGATCCTCGACATCTGCACGAGCATCACCCGGATCCCCTGCGTGTGTCGCCGGTTCGCCGGCACGGACGACGACAGGTACTGCATGCTCGTCACCACCCAGCCGCCGGAGTCGATCCTCATGGAGGGCTTCGCCGACTATCAGGACGGTCCGGGTCTCGAGGACTTCCACCGGGTGAGCAAGGCCGAGGCGATCGAGATGCTCGAGGAGTGCGAGCGGCGCGGTCTCATGCACTCGGTGTGGACGTTCATCACGCCGTTCATCGCGGCGATCTGCAACTGCGACCTCGAGAGCGGCTGCATGGCGATGCGCATCACGCGGGAGTTCGAGACGCCGATCATGTGGCACGGCGAGTACGTCGCCGTGCTCGACGAGGATCGCTGCACGAGGTGCGGCGAATGCGTGGAGCGCTGCCCGTTCGACGCGATCGACACCGCCGCGGGCTCCGACGCCCCGACGCCGGACCCGATCCGCTGCTACGGGTGCGGCATCTGTCGCGGCGCGTGCGGTGAGGACGCGCTCTCGCTCGTGGATCGGAGAGAGGTACCGGGCGCCGCTTCGGTCTGGTGAGCGGCCGAAGGCCCGGACGTCAGGCGGCCGAAGGCCCGTGCGTCAGGCTGCCGACGTCCTGAGCGCCACCATGGCGAGGTCGTCGTCCAGACGGCCCTGGGTGAACGAGAACACCTCGGAGAACAGCGCCTCGGGGAGGCGGCGCGCGTCGAGCTCGCTGTGACTCGCGACCGCGGCGAGGAGCCGCTCGTCGCCGAACTGCCGGTCGTCGCGCGAGCGCGCGGACACGAGCCCGTCCGTGTACATGAGCAGCAGATCATGCGGTCCGAACTCGGTGGTGCGCTCGTCGAACCGTCCCTCGCCTCGGCCGAGTACGGTGCTCGGGGCCGCATCCAGCAGTACCGGATGTGCGCCCGCCCTGAGCAGCACCGGCGAGGAGTGCCCGGCGAGCGAGTAGGTGAGCGAGCCCTCCCGCGGGTCCACCGAGGCCATGAACGCCGAGGCGACGCGCTCGTCCGCCCGGCGGGCCAGGATGCCGTCGCTCCGTTGGAGCGCGGCGGCCGGGCCTCGCTCCTCCAGCACGGCGCCTTCGAGGGCGTTGCGCACGAAGGAAGCCGTGGGCGCGGCTCTCGTCCCCTGCCCCTTCGCCTCGCCGATGAACGCGCCGATCCCGCCGTCCCCGAGGTCGAACACGCCGTAGAAGTCGCCGCTCGCGGCGCTTCCCGTGGACGCCGAGTAGGCGAGGTGACCGATCTCGAATCCCGGGACGTCCTCGGGCACGCAGCGGAAGGCGCTCTCCATGGAGTGTCGCAGCGTGCGTTCGTGAGCGTACTCGCGGGCGTTGCCGAGCGCGAGGGACAGCGAGACCTTGAGCCGCTCCGCCAGTTCGTGATGCGCGGCCCCCATGGCGGGTTCGGTGCCCCAACAGAATCCCATCACGCCGGTGATCTCGCCCGCGTAGGTGACGGGAACGAGCAGGAAGCCGCCGAGATCGTGGCGCTCGAGCAGGTCGCGCTCGCGCCCTCCCGCCGTGGCGAACGAGCCGACCGAGACCACCTCGCCGCGCTCCGCGGCGAGCCGGGGGAGGCTGTAGCGGTCCTCCTCGAAGCGGCGGCCGACCACTTCCTCGGGCCAGCCATGCACGGTGCGGAACCGCCACGCGCCGCCGGTGCGGTCGGCGAACCAGCCCCAGTCCGCGGCGAGCGCCTCGGTGGCCTCGAGCAGCACGCGCTGGAGGATCTCCTCGGCGTCGAGCGTCGAGAGGAGCGCGGACTGTATCACGTGCAGGGAGCGGATCACCTCGTCCTTCCGCGCCTCTCGCCGCGTCTTCCTCTCCACCTCGGTGCTGGTGTCGACGGCGATGACGAGCACGTCGTGGGGCTGGGCGAACCTGCCGGGCATGGGGAGGAAGGAGAGCTGCCAGTGCCGCACGTTCCCGTCGGGATCGACGTGCCGGTACCTCGTCACGGCGTGGGGCAGCCCGGTGTAGGCGGCGTCCTGGACGTGGACCGCGGATCCGGCGTCGGAGAGGAAGCCGCGGCTGGGCATCCCGAGCACGTCGGTGACGGGGGACTGTCCGCCGTAGAGGCGGCGGAACGCGTCGTTGGTCCACACGAAGCGCATCTCCTCGCCGGACCAGACCGCCGCGGGGAACACCGAGCGCAGAAGGCCGTCGAGCTGCTCTCGGTGGATCCCGGGATCGTACGATCGGTCGTCGCCGAGGTGCGCGCCTTCCTTCAGTGTCCTCACCGTCCGCAGCTACTCGAGGCGAGAAGGGTCCCCCCACGAAGGGATGTCCCGCCGGGCGCGGTCTCCCTTCTGCTATCGGCATACCCGCTACCTGTCTGAAGCGGACATCCGAGCAGCCCCCCGACGCGTGCGGGTCACTCCGCGACGGCGTTCGCCACGGTGCGCAGCGTCTCGAAGAGGCGATCGTCGAGCACGGCGTACGCGACGTCGTTGAGGCGCGAGTCCCCGGGGCTGAGCGCGAGGCCCTTGCTCAGGTGCCCGTCGGGGCCGGCGAGCTCGTCGTGCATCTCGAAGACGTGGACGCGCTCACCCGCCGCGGCGAGTGAGCGGACGAGCTCGTCGTAGGCGAGCTGCCGCTCGACGAGGGCGGCGTCGGAGTCGCCCGCGACCGAGGGCACGGCGGTACCGAGCACCACCTCGACGGGGCGTCGGCCCGCCACGTCGGCGAGCGTCCGCGCGCAGTCGGCTAGGTGCGACGGTGGGGAGGAGGTGGCTTGCTCGAAGTCGTCCGCCGAGGGGATCAGGCACGCGACGGTCCCCTCTGGCAGGCCCGCGACGGTGGAGGCGACCACCGAGGGCGTGCACGGTCCGGGGTCGCGGTACAGGGCGAATCCCTCGCGCTTCACCGACGTGCGGCCGTCCCATCCCCAGTGGGCGAACCAGCGGTCGACCGTGTCGTCGCCGATGAGGAGCACCTCGAAGCCGTGGCCGTGCGAACCGCTCGGCATCTCCGGACCGGCCTCGGCGGGGTCCGTGGTGGCGGTGCCGTCCACGGTGACCTCGGTGGGCTCCGGCCTCAGCCAGTCGGGCACCCAATCCGGCACGTCCTCGCCGGACACCGCCACGCAGCCCGTGGCGGCGGCGAGCACGAGCGCGACGGCCACGA
>CAYOSP010000004.1:0-22933 GCA_964406675.1 uncultured Eubacteriales bacterium
GCAGGCCGACGCTCCGCACGGGGTGTACGTGACCGACTTCCCCGAGGTGGGGAAGTACACCGGCTGATCGGCGGGCGAGCGACCAGGTGACCGGATCGGGATGCCGGCCGTCGGGTCAGCGCTCGAGCACGAGCACCGCTTCCAGATGGTGGGTCTGAGGGAAGAGATCCACCGGCAGCGCGTCTCGAAGCCGGAAACCCGATCCCGACAGCCGGGCCACATCCCTCGCCGCGGTCGCCGGATGACAGGACACGTACACGATGCGTCGTGCGCCGGTCGAGGCGAGTGCCGCGGGGGTCTCGGGCGCGAGGCCGGCACGCGGGGGGTCGAGGACCACGACGTCGACCTCTCCCACGTTCGCGACCGTCCGTTCGAACGGCCCCGGCAGCACGCGCGCTCTCAGGCCCGCGGCGCGGAGGTCGCGCTCGAGGTCGCCCAGCGCGTACTTGGAGGATTCCGCCGCCGTGACGGTCGCGCCGGTGGCCGCGAGCGGGAGGGTGAGGGTCCCGACCCCCGCGAAGGCGTCGAGCACCCGCACACCCTCGGACACGGCGGCGCGCTCGAGCACCGCCGTGACGAGTGCTTCCGCCGCCTTGGTGTTGACCTGGAAGAAGGAAGGCGGTGAGACGCGGAACGTGAAGCCGGCGAGTCGCTCCTTCCAGAAGCCCCTGCCGGCGAGCACCTCGACCCCCCTGGGCCGAGGAGCCCCATCGGGAGGCATCAGGGTCCGCGTCACGCTCCGGGCGCCCACGGCGTCGACGAGGGTCCGACCGGCCGCCTGTCGGGGGAACCCCGCGGGCGCTCCCCGAAGGTCGACCGCCACGTCGCGTGTGTGAGCGGCGACGCGCAGCGCCACCCGCTCCACCGCGAGGTCCGAGGCGCCCGAGAGGTAGCGGAGGGCTCCGCGCAGCCTGGCCGGCGCGTCACGCGACGCCGAGGGCAGGAGGTCACAGGTCTCGATCTCGAGGAGCCCGCTGCCCCGAGGGACCGTGTAGCCGAGCATGAGGCCGTGGTCGCGGATGGTCGTGCGCAGCTCGATCTTGTTGCGGTAGCCATAGGGCGGCGAAGGCACGGGGTCCGCGACAACCGGCCCCGACAGGCCTCCGATCCGCGCGAGAGCATCGTGGAGGAGCATCCGCTTCTGACGGAGTTGTTCCTCGTAGGAGACGTGCTGCCAGTCGCAGCCGCCGCAGACCCCGAAGTAGGGGCACGGCGCGTCGACGCGGTGCGGGGAGGGATCGAGGACCTCCACGAGCTCGGCGTTCGCGTGCCCGGAGCTGCGGGAGCGGATGCGTGCCCGGACCGTCTCCCGCGGCGCGGCGCCGCGGACGAAGACGACGAGTCCTCCGCCGGCGCGGGCCACCCCGTCTCCTCTCGCGGCGAGGGAGTCCACCCTTAGTTCGAGTTCGTGTCCAGCGTCGATGTGCTTCATGCCATCCCCCGGATGACCATTCAGTCCGATGCGCAGACTGCCGATTGATATAGACGTGAGGCAAGCAGCGAGGAGCGCCGCTTCCGGCCGCCGCCGGAGGTTTTCGCCGTATGCGGGTCGAGGAGTGAACCTGTGGTGTCAGAGAGACGAGTACTCATAGTAAACGAGGACGGCGACCTGACGAAGCGTGTAGGTGCCGCGTTCGAGGCGATCGGCAACGGATACGAGGTGCTCAGCGCGTTGTCCGCTCCGAGAGCCATCGGCATGGCCAACGCGAAGCAGCCCGATGTGATCCTCGTCGACGCGGGGATGACGAGCTTCGACGGATACGCGTTCACGAAGCAGATGAAGCAGGATGACGCGCTCTCCGGTATCCCGGTGATCATCCTCACCGAACAGCCCACGGAGGCCAGCGCGCTCAAGGCGCGGCAGGCCGGAGCGGTGGCGCACATGTCCTCGTCGGCCGAGCCGGAAGGCGTTGTCAGGCGCATCGTGGAGCTGGTGGGACCATCGTCCGACTCGGAGGGCGCCGGCATCTCCGTGACGGACCAGGCGGGCGGCGCGGGCTCCACGCGCCCGGACTCGCCGGAGGTCGCGTCGTCGGCTGCGTCGGCTCGGGTGTCGGAGGACGCCCAGGCTCCCGGGGCCGGTGTCGGGTCCCCGGCTGGATACGGCGCGCCGAAAGAGCCCGGATCGTACGGCGTGCCCCAGGCGCCTCCGAAGGCGAGCGCGGCCGACGTGCCGAAGAGCCAGCCGAGGGACGGCGTGACCGGCGATCGTCAGTCGACCGACGTGCCGCACATCGACGATCTCCTGCGGCTCTTGGTCGAGCGCGGAGGTTCGGACCTGCACGTCTCGGTCGGCAGCCCTCCCGGGCTCAGGTTGCGCGGCGAGATCGTGCCGCTGGAGAACATGCGGATCCTCACGTCCAGAGACACGATGGAGATGATCCTCAATCTGCTTTCCGAGGAGCAGCGTCGCAAGTTCGAGATCGAGCTCGAGCTCGATTTCGCCTACAGCATCCCCGGCCTGTCGCGGTTCCGGGCCAACGTGTTCCAGCAGCGCAACTCGATGGCGGCGGTCTTCCGTACCATCCCGCTGCATATCCCCACGTTCGAGAGTCTCGGGTTGCCGAAGGTGTGTCGCTATCTCGCGGAACGGCCTCGGGGGATGGTCCTGGTCACCGGCCCGACGGGTTCGGGCAAGTCCACCACGCTCGCGGCGATGGTCGACCACATCAACTCGACCAAGCCGCTGCACATCATCACGCTGGAGGATCCGATCGAGTTCATGCACAAGAACAAGCGGGCGGTCGTGAACCAGCGTGAAGTGGGCGAGGACACGCACTCGTTCGCCTCCGCACTCAAGCGCGTCCTACGCCAGGACCCCGACGTGATCCTGGTCGGCGAGATGCGCGACCTCGAGACCATCTCGGCTGCCATCACCGCGGCAGAGACCGGCCATCTCGTGTTCGCCACGCTGCACACGACCGGCGGACCGGAGACCGTCGACCGCATCATCGACGTGTTCCCGCCGCACCAGCAGCAGCAGGTGCGCATGCAGCTCTCCAACACGCTTGAAGGTGTGCTCTCGCAGGTCCTGCTTCGCTCCACCGACGGGAAGAGTCGGATGCTCGCGATGGAGATCATGCTGGGCGTGCCGGCTATCAAGAACCTCATCCGCGAGGGCAAGACCCACCAGATGGATTCCGTCATCCAGGGCGGCGCGCAATCGGGTATGCAGACACTGGACCAGAGCCTCAAACAGCTGCTGCAGCAGGGCAGGATCACGTTCGAGGATGCGATAGGCAAGTCGCAGAACCCGAAGGAGCTCGCCGAGCTCATGGGGCGCAAACTCATCTGATCCGCTCGGTGGGTGGTATCCTCCGCGACGACGTGGAGATCACGTCCTCGTACGAGTCGATCGAGGCCTGAGCGCCTCGAGCGCCTCGGGGCCGCGAGGACGGACGCGAGTGAGAGGAGCCGCTACAGATGCTTCCCGGTGTGGATGACGCCGTACTGCTGCCGATCTACAACGAGGCGGAGACGATCGACTTCGTGCTCAACGCGGTGCGCATGCATCACCGCGGAGAGGTCCTCGTGGTCAACGACGGCTCGACCGACCAGACCGCCGAGGTGCTGGGCGAGCGCGAGGACATCCTCGTGCTGCCGCATCCGGAGAACCTCGGGTACGGCAAGTCGCTCATCGACGGCTTCGGGTTCGCCCGGTTCGCGGGGATCCGCCGCGTCATCACCATGGATTGCGACGGGCAGCACGAGCCCGCGCACATCCCGCAGTTCTTCGACGCCCTCACCGACGGCGGGGACATCATCTCGGGAAGCCGCTACCTGCCCGAGAGCGTGGCCACGAGCGACGCCCCTCCGGACCGGATGGAGGTCAACCGCCGGGTGACGGAGCGGATCAACGAGGTGACCGGCTGGGGTCTCACCGACGCGTTCTGCGGATTCAAGGCCTACCGTCTCGACGCGGTCATCGGCCTCGGCTTGAGCGAGCCGGGTTACGGGATGCCGATGGAGCTCTGGGCCAAGGCGTACAAGGCCGGACTGGAGGTCCGTGAACTGCCGGTCGAGCGGATCTACTACGATCACGACCGGTCGTTCGGAGAGGGCCTCGACGACCCCGAGGCCCGCTTCGAGTACTACATGCGGGTGTGGGAGCAGGCGCTGGAGGAGTCGTGACGGCGGACGTGCTGTGCGTCGGGGCCCACCCCGACGACATCGAGATCGGGATGGGCGGACTGGTCGCCAAGCTCACGGGAGCGGGGGTACGCGTCGCCTTCTGCGACATCACGGACGGCGAGCCGACGCCGAGAGGGACCCCCGAGCGAAGGCGCGAGGAGGCCGAGAGGGCCGCGTCCGTCCTCGGCGTGTATGAGCGGCGCATCCTCTCCTTCCCGAACCGGGAGCTCTTCGACGGCACCGAGCCGCGCTACTCTCTCGCCGAGGTGATGCGCGAGGTGCGGCCCAAGGTCGTGTTCGGGCCGTATCCGCTCGACGCGCATCCGGATCACGTGGCGGCGGCGAGGATCGTCGAGGCGGCGCGCTTCTACGCGAAGTTCACCAAGACCTCGATGGCGGGGGACCCCTACCACCCGCCCAGGCTGTTCAGGTACCACGCCATGCATCTGCGCGCCGCGCTGTCGCCGTCCTGGGTCGCCGACGTCTCCGACACGATGGGACGCAAGCTCGAGGCGCTCGGGACCTACCGGTCGCAGTTCGGCGACGCGGACGCCGAGGGTGGGGTGATCGAGGCGGTACGTACGCTCGGCGCTCACTGGGGACGACTCTGCGGCGTCGCGTCGGCCGAGCCGTTCGACGCGCCGGAGGTGCTGTGCGTGCGCGAGCCGGCTGTCCTGTGGTGAGGGATCGGTACGCCCTCTCGATCCCCGAAGGACACGGGGAGGGTCTCGTCGAGCCGTCGCCGGATCGGTGGGAGCACATCCTTCGACTATCCCGTGATCGTGAACGGCCGGCGCGCGTCGGCGGGATGCCGCTCGATGAGCTCCGATCGCTCGCGAGGACGGAGACGGCGTCCGCCGCCGACGGCTACGCCGGGGCGGCGCCCCCTTCCGGTGACGGCCCCTGGCTGCTCGCAGGACACCGGCCGGGGCTGTATCACGCGGGGGTGTGGGCGAAGCAGCTTCTGGTGAGCGCCATGAGCGAGGAACGGGGCTGGACCGGACTCGACGTCGTGGTCGACACCGACGCGCCCGATCCGTGCTGCATGCTCCCCGCGCGGGACCGGGACGGGCGTCTCGTGCGCAGGAGGGCCTGCGTGAGCGTGACCCCCGCGTGCTGCTACGCCGATGCCTCCCCGCCGACCGAGGAGGACGCGCGCGCCTTCGAGGCCTCGGTCACGGGAGCGCTGGACACCCTGGACGCGCCGCATCTGCGGGAGCGCGCCCGGGCGTTCGCGGCGTGCCTCGAGGAGTCCGCTCGCGAGGCGGTGTCGACCACGGAGGGCGATCGCGCTGCCGAGGGCGGTTCCGCCTCCGGGGCTGCGTCGTTGGCCGAGTCGCTCACCGTGGCCAGGAGAAGGTGGGAGGGTACCCCGGGCTACGGCGAGGTCGCGGTGAGCCGGCAGGCCGGCGGTCGCGCGTTCGCCACGCTGTGCGCCGAGCTCGCACTGCGGGCGGCGGAGGCGCGAGAGACGCTGAATCGTCTCACCGCGGATTTCAGACACAGCCACGGCATCAGATCCGCGTCGCATCCGTTCCCGGACCTGCACGCCCACGGGGACGCGGTGGAGATGCCGTTCTGGGTACTGCGCGAGGGGCGTCGAGGCACCCTCTGGGCCAGGCCGCGGGGCGGCGAGGTGCTGATCGAGGAGGGAGAGGAGACGCTGCTCGCTCTCGGTCCCCGGATCGATCGGGCAGCGGAAGAGCTGGCGGACGCCGGTCTCTGCATCGCCCCGAAGGCGGTGGCGCTCACGCTCTACGAGAGGATGTTCGTGGCCGACGGATTCGTGCACGGGGTGGGTGGCGCCCACTACGACCAGGTGACCGAGGGCTTCGCCCGGGCCATGTGGGGAGTGGAGCTCGCGCCGTTCTTCGTGGTGTCGCTCACGCTGTATCCGGACATCGGGCGAGCGGACCCTGGAGCGAGGCCCGAGGACGCGCTCGAAGACGTGCGGCGTCACCTGCGGGACACCGAACACAATCCCGATCGGCATCTCGCCGAGGTGTCCCTCGCGCCCGAGGCCCGGCGGCGGGCCGAGATCCTCGCCGAGCGGAAGCGGGAATCGATCCGCGCGCTCTCGGCGCCGGATGCCGATCGCAAGCGCCTCGGGGCCCGGATCAGGGAGATCAACGAGGAGGTGGCGGAGTTGCTCGAGCCGGTGCGGGGATCGCTGCGCGAGCGGGAGGAGCGTCTCGAGGAAGCGCTGGACGGACTCCAGGTCGCCCGCGATCGGGAGTATCCCTACTTCCTGTGGCGTGCCGACGAGGTCCTCGACGCCGTCGCGTCGGGTCGGGTCGAGACGGCATGAGGCGTGCTATCATCTTCGAACCCCGTTCGAGATGAGAGGCTCTTCAGGAAAGGACGTGGAAGATGGGTAAGCCGGTGGTCGACTCCGATCTCTGCACCGCATGCGGTATCTGTGTGGACGAGTGCCCTACCGCGGCACTGGATCTCGAGGACGTCGCCGTCCTCGCACGTCCCGACGACTGTACCGAGTGCGGTACCTGCGAGGACGTCTGCCCCACCGAGGCTATCAGCCTCGAGTGACGTCGTCGCCATAGCACCATCGAAGAGGCCGGGCCCGCATGGGCGCGGCCTCTCGCACGCCTGCCTCGTGCCTGCCTCGTGCCTGCCGCACGCCGGTCGCACGCACGCACGCCCCCCGCTTCAGCCGCGAGGGCCCTGTCCGTCCTCCACGTAGAGACGCGGCTCCTCTCCGCGGAGCAGACCGACGAAGCGGCGGTGATGGCGCGAGTAGACGATGCCGGCGAGCACTAGCGTGAACGGCCAGTCCTCGCGCCCGAGCAGTGCGGCGAAGAGCGGCAGCGAGACGGCCGCCGCGACCTGGCCGGCCATCATGTAGCGGGTCAGGGCGATGACGCCGATGCCGACGGCCAGCACGAGGACGAAGTACAGCGGGTCGTAGGCGAGCAGCGCTCCGCCACCGGTGGCGAGTCCCTTGCCCGTGGCGAAGACGCGCCTCTCGAGGAGCATCATCCAGACCGAGAAGGAGTGCCCGACGACCGCGCCGACGACGGCCGCCATGGCGGCGAGCGATCCGTCGACCCCCAGCCGTGCACCGAGGTCCTCCGCGAAGAACCCGCGGGCGACGAGGACCGGCACGAGGCCCTTGGCGGCGTCCAGCAGCATGACGACCGCGAACCACCTCCACGAGCCGGTGGTGCGTCGGACGTTCATCGCACCGACGTTCCCCGTGCCGTGCGCGGTGACGTCCTCACCCGTGATACGCCGCACGACGAGATACGCCCAGGGGATCGCTCCGACGAGGTACGAGAAGGCGAGGACCGCGAGGAGGGCGCCGACGGCGGAGAATGAGAGACCCTGTGTCATCGGTTCACGCGTCCCGGTCGGATCCCCGCGGCATCCCCGCGCCCTCGGGGCGGACGATCCCGGTCGGGGTGCCGGGTGGCTCGGGCACGACGACCTCGAGCGCACCCTCCAGGACACCCACGTCGTACGCGGCGGCCATGATGATCTCTCCGTCGATCTGTCCGGGGATCGGCCTCGCGGACTCCAGTCTCACGCGATGATTGCGGGACGGGTGGACCGGTCGCATCCACTCGTGTCTGCCGGGGATGATGAACGGGATGCGCCAGAGGGCCTGGTACAGAGGGATGGTGTCGATCAGGCAGACGTCCATGAGCCCGTCGTCGTTGAGCGCGTCGGGTGTGATGTGGAAACCGCCGCCGTAGGTCGGTCCGTGGGTCATCGCGATGAGCAGCATGTCGCGTTCCGAGATCGGCCCGTCGTCGAACGCGATGTGCACGCGGTAGCTGCGGTACTCGTGGAAGAGCACGTACATGAGGGCGGACAGGTAGAGGGGCAGCCCGGTGCGTCCGGTCGTGACCTTCAACTCGACCGCGCGGGCGGTCACCTGCGCGTCGACGCCGACCGCCAGGCTGTTGGCGTAGCAGCGCCCGTTGCACGTACCGACGTCCACCCGCCTGCGTCTGCCCGTCGCGAGTTGGAGCACCGCCGTCGAGAGCTCGGAGGACATGCCGAGGGTGCGAGCGTAGTCGTTGCCCGAGCCGGTGGGCAGGACGGCGAGAGCGGGTCGATCGTGAGGCTCGCGTTCCATGACGCCGTTGAGCGCGTGATGCACCGCGCCGTCCCCGCCCATGGCGATCACCGTGTCGTATCCCTCTGCGGCGTAGGCGAGCTGCTTCGCGTGCGCCGGACCCTCGGTGATCACGATGTCGTGTTCGAAGCAGTCGTCGAGCAGTTCGGCCGCGACCGATATGAGGCGCGCGGTCTCTCCGTGGTTCGCTTCGGGGTTGACCACGACCAGCGCTCTCTCGATGATCACCGGACCTCCGTCGATGTCGCTTCACACTCCGCGCGCGATCATGTGAGAGCATAGCCGATGGCGGTCCCGGCCCGCGATGAACGGGACTGGAACCGCCTGCGGACCGTGTGATACAGTCCCCGAGCGGCCGGAGCGGTCTCGGGGAGCGGCCTCAGCCCGACGACGGCCGGTGCGCCCTCGTGGCCCAGGGGATAGGGCGTCTGCCTCCGGAGCAGAAGGTCACAGGTTCGAATCCTGTCGAGGGCGCCAGCGATCTTCCGATCCCGGTCCCCAGCGGACCGGGATCCCTCATCCCTCGGCTCGTGCGGCGGCGGTCGGCACGCTCATTCTTCCTCGGCCTGCCGGGCTTCCTCGATGATCCTCTTCGCCATGTCGCCGGGCACGTCGGAGTACTGCTCGACCTCGAGGGTGTACGTGCCCGCCCCGTGGGTTATGGACCGCAGCTGCACCGAGTACTCGACGACCTCGGCGTAGGGCACCTCGGCCTTGATGGTCTGCTTCCCGGCCTTCGATTCCATCCCCAGGATGCGACCACGCCGGGAGGAGAGGTCCCCCATCACGTCGCCCGCGTACTGTTCGGGCACGGTGATCTCCATCGAGGCGATGGGCTCCAGCAGGACGGGCTTGGCTTCGGCCGCGGCGTTCTTGAAGGCGAGCTGCCCGGCGATCTTGAACGCCATCTCGGAGGAGTCGACGGAGTGGTACGAGCCGTCGTAGACGGCGACCTTCACGTCGACCACGGGGTAACCCGCCAGGATGCCGCGGTCCATCTGCTCGAGGACGCCTTTCTCGACGGCGGGGATGTACTGGCGGGGGATGACGCCGCCCGAGATCTCGTCGACGAACTCGAATCCCTGTCCGCGATTGGGCTCGAGACGGATCCAGGCGTCACCGAACTGCCCGTGGCCGCCCGTCTGCTTCTTGTGCCGCCCCTGGGCCTGCGCCTTGGTGCGGATGGTCTCCCGGTAGGGGATGCGCAGGGGTATCGTCTCGGCCTCGACGTTGTACTTGTCCCGCAGGCGACTGAGCGCGACGTCGATCTGCTGCTCACCGAGGCCCGAGAGGACCGTCTGGTGCGTCTCGGGGTTGCGCTCGAGGTGCAGCGTGGGATCCTCCTCGACCACCTTGTTGAGCGCGCCGCCCAGCTTGTCCTCGTCCGAGCGGCTCTTCGCCTGTATCGCGACCGCGAAGAGGGGCTTCGGGAGCGGCATGCCCTCGTAGACGATGTCGCCCGAGTCGCTCAGCGTGTCGCCGGTCGTGGTGGTGGAGAGCTTCGGCAGGACCGCGATGTCGCCGGCGTGCGCCTCGTCGATGTCGTAGGTCTCCTTGCCGCGCATGCCGTAGGCGCGGGCCACGCGCTCCTTGTCGCGGGTGCGGCCGTTGATCAGCTGACAGTCCGAGGTCAGCGAGCCGGTCACGACCTTGACGTAGTTGAGCCGCCCGACGTACGGGTCGCTCATCGTCTTGAAGACGTAGGCGCTCGTCTCGCCCTCGGGGTCCACTCGGTGGGGCTCCCCGTCGATGTCCATGAACGCGCTGTGACTCGTGGGGTCCGGGAAGAAGCCGACGATCTCATCGAGGAGGTCGCGCACCCCGGCGAGCTTGATCGCCGACCCGCAGAACGCCGGGATGAAGAGGTTCTGCGCGATGGCGAGCCCGAGGAGGCGCTCCACGTCCTCCTGCGTGAGGGTCTCTCCGTCCAGGTACTTCATCATGAGCTCGTCGTCGGCCTCGGCGACGAGTTCGACGAGCTTCTCGCGCGCGTCGTCCGCCGCGGCGGTGAGCTCTTCGGGGATGTCGGCGACCTGGAGGTCTCCGTCGTCCCGGACGTAGGCCTTCATCCGGATGACGTCGATGACGCCTCGCAACTCCTCTTCCGAGCCGATGGGGATCTGCACGGCGCCCACGCGCCTGCCGAAGGCCTCCTCGAGTCGACCGAAGACCTTCTCGAAATCGGCATGCTCCTTGTCGAGGCGGTTGATGAAGCACGCACGGGGGATGGCCATCTGCTCGGCGGCGTCCCAGAGGCGCTCCGTCTGCACCTCGGGACCGGCGACGGCGTCGACCACGAACAACGCCATCTCGGCGGCCTGCAGGCCCGCGACCGCCTCGCCCATGAAGTCGGCGAAGCCCGGCGTGTCGATGACGTTGATGCGGTGACCCTTGTGCTCGAGGGGAGCGAGGGAGAGATTCACGCTCACCTTGCGCTTGATCTCCTCGGGATCGTAGTCGAGATCGGAGTGGCCTTCGTCCACGGATCCCAGCCGGCCGGTCTCACCGGCGACGAACAGCATCGCCTCGGCCAAGGACGTCTTCCCGGCTCCACTGTGTCCGACGAGCACGACGTTGCGGATCTTGTCGGTGGCCACTCCCAAATCGATCTCCTCCTAAGCGTAGCGGTCCGTGTCGCGGACCGGCCGTATGTCCGTCTTCCCCGGCCCGTCTCGAGCCTGGGGCGTACCCCGTATCATACGGATACTCCGTGTCACAGTTCCAGCGGTCGGCCCGTACGGTTCTCGCCGCAGGCCCCCACTGGTAGAATGGCGCAGTCCAGGGCCCGGTCACAGTGGCGCGGGTCGTGCATCCGACGCGATGGCGGTGCAGATGGGAAGGCGTGTACGCATGTCGAATGAGCTCATACGTATGCTCGGAGCCGCGGTGGTCGCCGCGCTGCTCGCGCTGTCCGTGTCGCTGGTCGCCGGGTGTGGCGGCGCCGAAGAGGCCGTGACCCCGGTGGAGGACGCGGCTCCGGTGGAGGACGGCGCGTCGCCTCCCGGCGGGACGGAAGAAGGTTCCGGGGAAGGCGACGCGTCCGATGACGCCGACGATGGAGCCGACGCGGGACCGACAGGGGAGGAGACCGGAGAGGTGACGTTCCACGAGTCCGACGTCGAGGTGACGGGTGACGAGATCGCGGTCATCACCACGCCCAAGGGCGTCATCGAGTTCGAGTTCTTCGAAGAGGCCGCGCCGAATCACGTGGCGAGCTTCATCGAGTTGGCCGATGCCGGCTACTACGACGGGACGCGCTTCCATCGTGTCGAGCCCGGCTTCGTCATCCAGGGCGGCGATCCGCTCTCCAGGACGGACGATCCCGCGGTGGGCACCGGCGGTCCGGGCTACTACCTGCGGCATGAGTTCAACGACAAGCCGCATCTCGACGGGACGGTGTCCATGGCCCGTGCGACGGACCCCGATTCGGCCGGTTCGCAATTCTTCATATGTCTGGGACCGCAGTCGTTCCTCGACGGACAGTACACCGTGTTCGGGCAGGTGACCTCGGGACTGGATGTCGTCCACTCCATCGAGAAGGGCGACGTGATGGAATCGGTCGAGATCCGTCGGGCGGAGTAGCGCCCGGTGGACCGCGAACGCTTCCAGGAGGCCGAGCAGGCGTACGCCGAGGATGACTTCCGGACCGCGGCGCGTGCCTTCCTGGAGGTCGCCTCCGGTCAGGAGGACGCCGGGGAGGCGCTGCACCTGGCCGGCAACGCGCTGATGCGCCTCGGGCGGGTCGAGGACGCGGCGACGGCGTACGAACACGCGCTGGAGGACGAGGGGTACGGGCGGCGGGGAGCCGTGGCCGCCAACCTGGGTATCGCCAGGCGCAAGACCGGCGAGCCCGCCGAGGCCGTCGAGGCGTTCGACGTGGCGCTGCGCTCGACGGACTACTCGCGCAAGTACAAGGCGCAGCAGGGCAAGGCCGCGGCGCTGCTGGATCTAGGCAGGCTCGAGGAGGCCGCCGCGGCGTACCGGTCCGCGGCACTGGACACGGAGAATCCCGATCCCGGGAAGGCGCTCAACAACCTGGGACTCACCTACATGGCGCTCGGCCGTCCGGAGGACGCGGTCGAGGCCTACGAGTCCGCACTCGGTCTGCGTTCGTACGACGCGAAAGGAAAGGCCGGCGCGAACCTCGGACTCGCGCTGACCATGCTCGGCAGGTATGGGGAGGCGGTCGCGGCGTTCGATGTCGCGCAGGGACGCTACGGCTTCGAGCTCTCCGGAGGGCATGCGGAGGCGTACCGGGCGAGCACCGACGCCGCGGCGAGCACGGTCTCCGGGCGGGACGAGGCGGCCGAGACGGTCCCGGAGGAGCGTGATCCCTTCGAGCACATCGCCGAGCCCGAGACGGATTTCTTCACGCGGACGGACTCCGAGATGCGCCGCATCGACAAGGAGACGCGACGCCGGGAGCGGGAGGGCCGGTCGCGCACGCGCCGGTGGGTCGTGGCGGGCGTCGCCGCGGCGCTCGTGCTCCTGCTGGCGGCCGGTCTGTACTGGGCGTACTCGGCGGGGTACGGTTTCCCCACCCAGCGCTCGACGGTCGCGGGGATGCTCGACGCGTATGCGGAGAGCGGGACGGTGGCGGACTACTGGGTGGCCGTCCCCGGCACGGACGTCGAGCAGGAGATGCGTAAGCTCCCCCCGAATCACGAGTCGTATACGATCGATCGCGTGGAGCGCGGAGCCGGCACTTCCGTGGTAGGCGTGACACTCACCTTGGAGCAGGGTACCCCGCTGCACTACGAGTTCGTGCTGGACCGTGAGGGCGTCGGATGGAAGGTCTCCGGCGTCGACAACGATTGGAGAAGCACCGACGGCGGCGGCTGAGACGAGGTCGCACCGCACCCCGCATCCGGGTGCGCCGTCACGCCACGGTACGCGAGAGAGGGAAGGACCCACATGGAGCGCACGTACGTCATGGTCAAGCCCGACGCGGTCGAGAGAGGTCTGATCGGGAGGATCGTCTCGCGGTTCGAGGACGCCGGACTCACGCTGGAGCGCATGGAGATGGACACGCTCGGGCGGGACAAGGCCGAGGCGAACTACGCGGAGCACGAGGGCAAACCGTTCTACGAGGGCTTGATCTCGTACGTCACGAGCGGGCCGGTGGTGAAGATGGTGGTGTCCGGAGAGGGAGCGGTCGCCATCTGCCGCAAGCTCATCGGGGCCACCGATCCCGCGGAAGCCGCGCCCGGCACCATCCGCGGTGACCTCGGTCTGATCATGGACGCGAACCTCGTGCACGGCTCCGACTCGTCGTCGAGCGCTGAGCGCGAGATAGGGATATTCTTCGGCTGATGTCGGTCGGCCGATCCTCGGCCGATCGTGAGGGGTAGGGGAGTGATCACGTGAGAACACCCTCCTTCAAAGGGGGTGTGGCCGTGCCGCACCGTAAGTCGGCCTCGGAAGGCCGGCCTATCGTGCGTGCGCCGGTGCCCTCGCGCGTCGTCGTCCCGCTGAGCCAGCATCTGGGCGCGCCGTGTCGTCCGATCGTCGAGAAGGGTGACGACGTCGAGCGCGGCCAGGTGGTGGGCACCGTGGACGCGATGATCTCGGCGCCCGTCCACTCCCCGGTCGCAGGTGAGGTCGCGGGCATCGTGCGTACGCTCTCCCCGGCCGGGATGCGTGTCGAGGCGGTCGAGATCACTCCCGCCGAGGAGCAGGATCTCGGATCCTGGCAGCGGGTCGAGATCGGCGAGACCGTGTCGGATACGGTGCGGGCCGCGGGCGTCGTGGGCATGGGGGGCGCCATGTTCCCCTCCTCCGTGAAGCTCAGTCCGCCCAGTGAGTTCGACGTGAGGACGGTGATCCTCAACGGGTGCGAGTGTGAGCCGTATCTGACCTGCGATCACCGCCTGATGGTCGAGCAGCCCGAGCGCGTGGTCGCGGGAGGGACGCGCATCCGCGACGCGATCGGCGGGGACCGTCTGGTCATCGGCGTCGAGGACAACAAGCCCGATGCGATCGAAGCGCTGCGCGAGGCGGCCGGCGCCGACGTCGAGGTGCTCGCGCTCGCCTCGAGGTATCCGCAGGGCGCCGAGAAGCAGCTCATCTACTCCGTGCTGCACGAGGAGGTGCCCACGGGCAAGCTGCCCGCGGCGACCGGCGCGCTCGTGCACAACGTAGGGACCGCGGTCGCGATCCTCGACGCGTTGGAGCTCCGTAAACCGCTCATCGAGCGCGTGGTGACGGTGACCGGCGCGGTGAAGCGTCCCGGCAACTACCTCACCCTCGTCGGCACCCCGATAGCCGAGCTGCTCGAGCACGCAGGGGGCTTCGACGGCGAGGTCGAGAAGGTGGTCGCGGGCGGTCCGATGACCGGCTTCGCGCTGGCGGACCTGACGGCGCCGATCGTGAAGGGCTCGTCGGGGATCGTGGTACTTCGCCCGGGTGAGTCCACCCCCGTGGTGGACGGCGACCAGGCCTGCATCCGATGCGGCCGGTGCCCCGATCACTGCCCGGCGTTCCTGCGGCCGTACGCCATCGCGACGTACGCGCGCGAGCATGACTGGGACGCCACGTCCGACCTGCACGCGATGGACTGCATCGAATGCGGCGTCTGCGCGTACGTCTGCCCGACGAGACGCCCGCTGCTACAGCTCATCAGGCGCGCGAAGGCTGAACTGGCGTCACGGGGGTCGAGGTCGTGAGCGCGAAGGAGACGAAGCACGGGACGAAGGGCGAGGTCGCGGTCGAGAGACTGCGCGTCACCTCCTCCCCGCACATCGCGGTGAGCGAGGACGTCACGAGGATCATGGCGTGGGTGGCGGCGGCGCTCGCGCCGGCGACCGTATGGTCCGTCTGGAACATGGGGTGGGTGGCCGCTTCCGTCATCCTGGTGAGCGTCGCCACGTGCCTCGGTACCGAGTGGGTGTGGAATCGCCTCGCGGGACGCCCCGACACACTCATGGACGGGTCGGCACTGGTCACCGGGTTGCTGCTCGCGCTCGCTCTGCCCCCGCGCACGCCGTGGTGGATGGTGATGGTGGCGGGACTCATGGCCATCGGCGTGGCCAAGATGCTCTTCGGCGGTCTCGGCTACAACCTCTTCAACCCGGCACTGGTAGGGCGCGCGTTCGTCGGCGTGTCGTGGGCCGGGGTCCTCGCCGCTCAGGTGAACCGGGGATGGTTCCGCACGCTCGAGCTGTCCGGGACGGACGGGCTCGACGCGGTGAGCGGGGCCACGCGTCTGGCCCTCGCCGCGGCGGACCGCGCCGCGGACGGCGCGTACGGGTACGACCTCGCCGATCAGTACGGCCCGCTGCTCCTGCGGAACCTCGAGGGCTCCATCGGCGAGGTGTCGGGTCTGCTGCTGATCCTCGGCGGGCTGTTCCTCATCGGGAAGGGGATCATCGACTGGCGCATCCCGGCGGCCTACATCGGCACGGTGGCCGTCCTCTCGTGGGCCTTCGGCTCCGATCCGGTCTTCAACGTGCTCGCGGGCGGCGTGCTGCTGGGCGCGTTCTTCATGGCGACGGACTACGTGACCTCGCCGATCTCGAAGCGCGGGAAGCTCATCTTCGGGGTCGGCTGCGGCGTGTTCAACGTGGTCGTGCGCTTCTACGGCTCCATGCCGGAGGCCACGACGTTCGCGATCCTGTTCATGAACGGCCTCGCGCCGATGATCGACAAGCTGACCGTGCCGCGTACGTTCGGATGGGAGGAGTGACGTGGGCGGGTCGCTGAAGCTCATAGCGGCGGTGCTCATCGCCTGCGTCGCGTCCGCGCTCGGCTTGGGCGCCACCTACGGGGCCACTCGGGACCGGATCGCGGAACAGGAGCGGATAGCGGAACAGCGCTCCTTGCGGGAGGCGTTCGAGGGGGCCGACGAGTTCGAGCGCATCGAGGACGAAGCTCGTCTAGCGTCCGCCGACGAGGCCGGCGACGACGTGGTGGAGGCGGTGTACCGCGCACTGGATGAGGGCGGCGAGCATGTCGGCTGGGGGCTGCGGGTCGCCCCGCGCGGTTATGGTGGTCCGATACGGATGGTGGTCGGCTTAACAAGGAACGGTGAAGTCACCGGTGTCAGTATCATCTCCCTGAACGAGACGCCCGGTCTGGGCACCCAGGTGAACGAGCCGGAGTTCCTCGCGCAGTTCGGAGGATGGGATGCCGGCGCCATCGACGAGGAGGCCAAGGGCATGGACGCGGTGAGCGGGGCCACCAAGTCCTCGAACGGGATCCGCGAGGGCGTTCTCGCCGCGGGTCACGTCTACCAGCAGGTACTCGTCGACACCGAGGGGGGCGAGTGACGATGACGGAATGGTTCCGGGTGTTCCGGCACGGCATCATGCTCGAGAACCCGCTCATGCGGCTGATGATCGGCCTGTGCGCCACCCTGGCGGTGTCCACCCAGGTCGAGGGCTCGTTCTTCCTCGGCATGGCGGTCATCTTCGTGCTCCTGATGAGCAACATCATCATCTCGACGTTCCGCGGGTTCATCCCCCTGCCGGTGCGCATCCCGGTGTTCATCGTGGTCATCGCGTCGTTCGTGACGGTGGTGGATCTGACGATGAAGGCCTACGTGCCCTCCGTGTATGCGGTCCTGGGCATCTGGATACCGCTGATCGTGGTCAACTGCGCCATACTCGGGCGCGCCGAGGCGTTCGCCTACCACAACGACGTGCGGCTCTCGATCGCCGACGCGCTGGGGATGGGCATGGGATTCCTTCTGGTGATCGTGGTGCTCGCCTTCGTACGTGAGCTGTTCGGAGCGGGAGGCGTCGCGTTCCTCGGCACGGACCTCATCAGACTGCCGGAGAGCTATACCGGGCCGAGCATGCTCATCCTCTTTCCCGGCGGGTTCCTCATGTTCGGTTTCCTGATGGCGCTGTTCAACTGGATCGACGAGCGTCGGGGGAGGCAGTCCTGATGGAGACCATCGGCTACCTGATGCTGCTGTTCCTCGGCGCGGCGCTGATCAACAACATCCTGCTGACGCGCTTCATCGGCCTGTGTCCGTTCTTCGGCGTCTCCTCCTCGTTCGAGACGTCCGTGGGCATGTCACTCGCCGTCACGTTCGTCATGACTCTGGCGAGCGCGGCCACATGGGTGTTCTGGAACGCGATCCTCTCACCGCTCGGTGTGGGGGAGTTCCTCTATATCCCCGCGTTCATCCTGGTGATCGCCTCACTCGTGCAGTTCGTCGAGATGTTCCTGCGCAAGAACAGCCCTGGCCTGTACCGGGCGATGGGACTGTTCCTGCCGCTGATCACCACCAACTGCGCGGTGCTCGCCACCGCCACGGAGTCCGTGAAGCCCGGCTTCTTCAAGATGGGCGAGCTCGCGTCGGTCTACTCGTTCGGCTTCGGGGAGGCCATCGTCTACACCCTCGGGATCTCGGCGGGATTCGCGCTCGCACTGCTGAGCTTCTCGGCGCTGCGCGAGCGCCTCGAGGTCGCGCCGATCCCGCGACTCTTCAAGGGCAACCCGATCGCATTCATCACCGCGGGGCTGTTGTCGATGGCCTACATCGGCCTCGGCGGGCTGTTCGGGCTGTGAGGGGCTGAGCATGGATACGGACCTGCTGCTCAGAGCTGTCGCCGCACTCGCCGTCATGGGCGTGCTGGTGGGTATCATGCTCGCTGTCGCCGCGAGGCGCTTCAAGGTGGAGGCCGATCCGAAGGTGGAGCGGATCTTCGGCATCCTGCCGGGGGCGAACTGCGGCGCCTGCGGCGCGCCGTCCTGCTTCGCCATGGCGGAGCGCATGGTGGCTGGAGAGGCGGAGCCCACGGCTTGTACCGCCGGCGGCAGCGAGGTCGCGAACGCCTGCGCGATGGTGCTCGGGGCCGATGAGTGTGAGGTGGAGCAGGTCGTCTCCATGCGCCACTGCGGCGGCGGCGCGTCCGCCGCGCGAGCCTACGAGTATGACGGTTTGCGCTCGTGCGCATCGGTCGCGCGCCTGGCGGGAAGCCCGCTCGTGTGCCCGGCCGGCTGCATCGGCTTCGGCGACTGCGTGGCGGCGTGTCCGTTCGACGCCCTGGCTCTGGACGAGCGCGGCCTGCCGGTGGTCGATCTGGACAAGTGCACCGGCTGTGAGAAGTGCGTCGTCGCCTGCCCGCGCTCCGGGGCCGGACTGGTGGAGATGGTCCCCGAGGGCGCTCCGGTCGCGGTGAGGTGCAGCTCCCACGACAAGGCCCGGGAGAAGCGCGGTTACTGCTCGATGAGCTGCATCGCGTGCAAGAAGTGTGAGCGGGAGTGTCCGGAGGACGCGATACACGTCGTGGACTTCTGTGCCGTGGTGGATTGGGAGAAGTGCACGGGCTGCGGCACCTGCGTCTCCGTGTGTCCGCAGCAGTGCATCGACCTGTTCGGCCGTGGTGCTCCCGTGTCCGCCCGTGAGTCGGACGGCAGGGGTCCGGACGTGGACGTGTCGTTCCCGCTCGGCCCCGACGAGAAGGAACCGGAGACCGCATCCTCCGGACCGCGGGAGTGAGCGTCGTGGATCCGCATGCCGCGCCGGCCCGGGCAGGCCGCCTCGTGGGCCTTCAGGACATCGGTCGTGCCGGGGATCTCCTCGTCGTCGCTCTCGTGCTGGCGATCACGGTGGCCGCGGCGGTGTGGGCGGCGGCTCCGAGTGGCATGGGTCCGGCGGGCATAGGGGCCGCGGTGATCACCGGACCTTCGGGGAGGACGGTCGTCGACCTCGGGACGGACGCGGATCACCATATCGAGGGACGCCTCGGGACGGTCCTGGTCAGGGTCAGCGACGGCCGTGTGCGGGTGGTGGACTCGCCGTGCCCCGACAAACACTGCGTAGCCGCGGGAGCGATCGAGCAGGGAGCGGTGATCTGCGCACCCAGCGGCGTGAGCGTGCGGGTCGACGGAGGCGGAGAGGGAGCGCTCGATGCGGTACTCCGCTGACAAGACTTCGATGCTGGCGAGGACCGCCGCCCTGCTCGCGGTCGCCGTGGTGTGCGGTCTGCTGGATCGCGCACTGCTCCCCGCGACCCCGCTGGCCGGAGCCCGTCTCGGTATCGCCAACGTCGCGGTGGTCGTCGCCCTGGCGACCCTCGGTCCGGCTCGCGCGCTCCAGGTGTCCGTGGGCCGGGTCGCGCTCGTGGGTCTCCTCACCGGCTCGATCGCGGGACCGGGTTGGATCGTGTCGCTCACCGCCGCTTCCGTCGCCTGGGCGATCATGGCCCCCATGTCTCGTGCGCCGCGGCTGTTCTCGCTGGTGGGCGTGTCGGTCGCGGGGGCGTCCGTGCACACGCTCACCCAACTCGTCGGCGCCGCCCTACTCACCGGCACGACGGCTCCGCTCGTGATCGCTCCGCTATCCCTCGTCGTGGGCCTGGCGAGCGGTGTCGCGGTCGGATGGCTCTCCTCGCTCATCGTCTCCCGTCTGCGTTCGGTCGACAGGGAGACGATGAGGGGGCTGGTACCGAGTGGCACCGAGACAGGCCGGTAGCTGGCGACCGCGGGAAGCGCTCCTTTCCGGTCGCGCGGAGACACTCTCGGACGAGGCACTGATGGCCGTGGTCGTCGGTGACTGCACGGGGGGCGTGGCCGGAGCCATACTCAGAGAGCATCCGGTGCCGGACGGTCTATGGCGGCTCCGCTCCGACGAGCTCATGCGCCTGCCGGGGGTGGGTCCCGCGCGGGCCGCGCGGATCCTCGCCTGCTTGGAGGTGAGCAGACGCAGTTCCTTGTGGACGGCCGGCGTGCGCCCGCTCGTGTCCCAGCCGGAGGACGTGGTGGAGTTGTGCGGGCCGCAGATGCGCGGCCGCGACAGGGAGCACTTCTGGGCACTCGCGCTCAACACCAAGAACCGGCTCATCGAGACGATCGAGGTCTCGGTGGGCAGCCTCAACGCGTCCATCGTCCATCCACGCGAGCTCTACAAGGAGGCCGTGACCTTGTCGGCGGCGTCCGTGGTCGTGGTGCACAACCATCCGAGCGGTGACGCCACTCCCTCGGGGGCCGATATCCAACTCACGGAGCGGCTGGTGAAGGCCGGCGACGTCATCGGGATCGAGCTCCTGGACCACGTGATCATCGGTGACGGTGGCTCGCACACCAGTCTGCGCGAACTCGGCCTCATGTAGGACGGACGGTGCGGACGGCATCACCCCAGGTCGGACGGTCATATCTCGGCATCGTCTGTGCTACACTGTGTCGGTTGTGGAGCGCGCCGATCCGGCGCGCTCTCTCGACAGCCGGCCGGAAGGAGCAGCACTTGTCGTTCCTCGACATGCTCTTCGGTTCCTGGGGCGGGGACATGGCGGTCGACCTGGGCACCGCCAACACGCTCGTCTCCGTCAGGGGCCAGGGCATCGTACTCATAGAACCCTCCGTCGTCGCCGTGGAGAAGGACACCAAGCGTGTCCTCGCCGTCGGCATCGAGGCGAAGCGGATGCTGGGCCGCACCCCGGGCACCATCGTGGCTATCCGGCCGCTGAAGGACGGCGTGATCGCCGACTTCGAGGTGACCGAGTCGATGCTGCGATACTTCATCAACAAGACGAGGCCCACCCGCTTCCCGTGGCAGCCCAAGCCCCGGGTGGTGGTGTGCGTGCCGTCGGGAGTCACCGAGGTCGAGAAGCGCGCGGTCTTCGAAGCGACCATGCAGGCGGGCGCGAGACAGGCCTTCCTCATCGAGGAGCCGATGGCCGCCGCGATCGGCGCGGGGCTGCCGATCCAGGAGCCGACCGGGAACCTGGTCGTGGACGTCGGCGGCGGTACCACCGAGGTCGCCGTCATCTCTCTCGGGGGGGTCGTGGTGTCGGAGTCGATACGCATCGGCGGCGACGAGGTCGACGAGGCGATCATCGCTCACGTGAAACGCGAGTACAACGTGCTCATCGGCGAGCGCACGGCCGAGGAGATCAAGTTCGAGATCGGCTCGGCGTTCCTGCTGGACGAGGAGGTCGACGTCGAGGTCCGCGGCCGTGACCTGCTCACGGGGCTCCCTCGCAACATCCAGCTCTCCAGCGAGGAGATACGTGGCGCCATCGAGGAGCCGACATCCCAGATCGTGGCCGCCATCAAGGGCACCCTGGAACGCACCCCGCCCGAGCTGGCGAGCGACATCATGGAGTACGGGATCGTCCTGACCGGCGGCGGCGCGCTGCTGCGGGCGCTGGACGAACGGCTCCGCGACGAGACCGGGATGCCCGTGCACGTGTCGGAGAACGCGCTGACCAACGTGGTCATGGGGTCGGCGTTGGCGCTCGAGGAGATCGACGTGCTCAAGAAGGTCCTGACGGGCTCCCGCTAGACGGGTCTCGGGGATCGGCCCCCGTCGGCTCGTCGGCGGGCACGTAATGTAGCCGCTTCATTAAGGACACCCGCGGCATGAGGCCAGGAGACTTCGACGGCACCCGCGGAAGCCGCGGGGTGCTCATAGCACTGATGATCGCATCGCTGCTCATCACCACCGTCTACTTCCGTGAGGGGGATTCGGGCCCGATCCACCGGATGCGCGAGGTCACCCTCGCCGTGTCGGCCCCGGTGGCGAGGGCGGGCGAGTGGGTCACGGCGCCGTTCGAGCGCGCGGCCTCCTTCATCGCCGACATCGGGGACGCCCGGCGCGAGGTCGTCGAGCTCCGCGGGCAGAACGCGGAACTGCGCGCGAGGCTCGCCGAACTCGAGGAGGCCCGTCTGGAGAACGAGCGCCTGCGCGAGCTCGTCGGGTTCGTGGAGGACTCCGGACTGGACTACGTCGGCGTCCGGGTCATCGGGCGACCCACCAACTCGTGGGAGGGCGTGCTCACCATCGACAAGGGCGCCGAGGACGGGGTGGAGGAGGGGATGCCGGTGATCGCCGCTGAGGGCCTGATCGGCCGGGCCATCGACGCATCGAGTGGGTCTTCTCGTGTGCGCGTCATCACCGACCAGCGCAGCGGCGTGTCCGCCATCGTGCAGAGCAGCCGGGTCACCGGGATCGTCGAGGGCTCTCTCGACGGCCGCATGACGATGGACTTCGTCCCGGCGGATCAAGCCCCTGTCGAGGGTGACGTCATCCTCACCTCGGGCATCGGCGGTGTGTACCCCAAAGGCATCGTGATCGGAGACGTCGTCGAGGTGCGCGACGAGCGCTCCAGTCTGTTCCCGACGATAGTGGTCGAGTCTCGCGTACCCTTCTCGGATGTCGAGGAGGCACTCGTCATCACCGAGGCGCCCGCGGCGCCCGAACCGGGGGTCGAATGAGGAGCTGGCTGCCCACCGCCCTCGCCGTGCTCGCCGCCGCGATCCTGCAGGTGGGGCTGGCGCCCAACATCGCCATCGGCGATGTGGCGCCGAACCTCGTCCTTCTGGTGGTCGTGACGCTCGCGCTCACCCGCGGACCTTCCCGGGGGTGCGTCGCGGGCTTCGCCGCGGGGCTCGTCCTCGACCTGATCGGCAGCGGACCCGTGGGACTCTGGGCGCTCGTGTTGTGCGTGGTGGGCTACGCCGCCGGCATGCTGGAGGCGAACCTCTTCGCTCACGGATGGCTCTTGCCGGTGACGGTGGTGTTCATCGCGGCGCTCACCGCGGAGATCGGATACTGGGTCGTGCTCGCCGTGGTGGGACAGGGTGTCGGGTTCGGGGGGATGCTCACGGGAGTAGCGCTTCCCGGTGCGTTGTACGATACGGCCCTCGCCGTGCTCATCTATCCTTGGTTGGCGCGCATCTTGCGGACGGAGCCGTCGGTGGCGATGGTGGACAGACTCCGCTGAGCGTCGCCGAACGGCAGACCGCCGCCGA
>CAYOSP010000004.1:23033-111635 GCA_964406675.1 uncultured Eubacteriales bacterium
CGCCGAACGGCAGACCGCCGCCGAGCGGCAGACCGCCGCCGAGCGGCTGAGCGTCGCCGAGCAGGAGACCGCCGCCGAGCGGCGGACCGCGGCCTTCGAGACCGAGCCGGCCGACGCGATCGATCCAGGGGCAGGGACGGATGCAGACCTTCCGAGAGATTCTCGGGACACGATTCACCGCGCTGGCGGTGGTCGTGCTCGTCGTGCTCGGGGTGCTCCTCGTGCGCCTGTGGTCGGTCCAGGTGCTGTCGGGTGACGTCTACGCCGCGATGGCCGAGGGCAATCGGATCCGCGAGTTGTCGGTGCCCGCTCCGCGCGGGCGCATACTGGGTGCCGGGGGCGAGGAGCTCGTCACCAATCGTGGGTCGATGGCCGTGCTCGTCGAGGCTTCGGCCGCGGAGGACGAGGGACTCCTCCTGCGCCTCTCCACACTGCTCCAGATGCCCATCGATGAGATCGAGGAACGGGTCGGCGACGATCGGATCGAGCGCCTGAAGGCGCGGGTCGTGAAGATCGACGTGCCGATGGAGACCGTCGCCTACATCTCGGAGCACGGGGACGAGTTCCCCGGCGTGTACGTGGAGGCCATCCCCGTCCGCGAGTATCCGGCGGGTGCCGTGGCCTCGCACGTGCTCGGTTACGCGGGCGAGATCTCCGAGGAACAGATCGGGGAGCCCGGCTGGGAGGGTTACGTGCTCGGTGACGTGGTGGGGAAGACGGGCGTCGAGCGCCAGTACGAGTCCGTGCTCCGGGGCGAACACGGCTTCGAGCGCGTCGAGGTGGATGCACGCGGCACGCGGCGGCGGGTCCTGGAACGCCGCGAGGCGGTGCCCGGAAGCGACGTGCGGCTCACCATCGATCCCGAGATCCAGGTGATGGCGGAACGAGCGCTCGTCGACGCCATCGCGGAGGCACGCAGCCGGGAGTTCGTGAACGCCGACGCGGGCGCGGCGGTGGTCCTGGAGGTCGACACCGGTGCGGTCGTGGCCATGGCGAGCGCTCCCACCTTCGATCCCTCGCTGTTCATCGGCGGCATCTCGACGACGGACTGGGAGCGCCTGAACAGCGAGGAGAGCGAGTATCCACTGCACAACCGGGCGATCATGTCGGCCTACCCTCCGGCGTCGACGTTCAAGATCGTCACCGGGTCGGCGGGCCTCGAGGAAGGCGTGACCACCCCGGGCACCACGTACTACTGCGCCGGGCACTGGGATGAGATGGGCAGGCAGTGGAGGAAGTACTGCTGGGACCGCTCGGGGCACGGGACCATCAGCTTCATGACGGGGCTCGAGGAATCCTGTGACGTCGTGTTCTACGAGATCGGCTACGAGTTCTACAAGCGCGCCGAGGAGGAGTTGCAGGCCTACTCGCGCGCGTTCGGTTTCGGGACGGAACTCGGGGTGGACCTGCCGGGGGAGATCGACGGCCGAGTCCCGGACCGTGAATGGAAGCGGGACTTCAACGAGTACTATCCCGAGTACCAGTCGTGGCTTCCCGGTGACACCGTGAACATGGCTATCGGCCAGGGCGACATGATCGCCACGCCTCTGCAGGTGGCGTCCATGTTCGCGACGGTCGCCAACGGAGGCACGATCTACCGACCGCACGTGCTCGACGCGGTCCTGGACGCCGCCGGGCGGCCCGTCCGCGAGGCGGAGCCCGAGGCGCTCGGCACCGTACCCGTCTCTCCGGAGAACCTCGCGGCCATCCAGCAGGGTCTGCTCCAGGTGACGGAGACGGGGACGGGCGAGAGCGCGTTCCGCGGGTTCCCGGTCCGGGTGGCCGGCAAGACCGGTACCGCGGAGATGACGGGCAAGGACGACTACGCCTGGTTCGGCGCGTACGCGCCCTACGACGATCCGGAGTACGCCGTGGTCGTCATCATCGAGCAGGGCGGCAGCGGCGGGGGCATCGCCGGCCCCGCGGTGAGAGACATCCTCAGCGGGTTGTTCGGTCTGCCGGTCGAGGAGGTCCACGCGGAGGACAGGTCGAGGTGAGCGCGGATGATGCGTGAGGCCTCGGTCCGGCCGATGTCGAAGGTGAGCTGGCCGCTCATGGTCACGGTGATCGCGCTCGTCGCCCTCGGCAGCGTGGTGGTGGCTTCGGCCACCTACGCGATGTCGGACGCTTCCGGTCTCATGACGCGCCACGCGGTCGGCATCACGATCGGACTCGTGCCGCTGGCGGTCGCGTGGGCTCTCGACTACCGCACGCTGAAGCACTGGACCGGCCCGCTGCTGCTCGCTACCGGCGCCGTCCTCCTCCTGGTGCAGATACCGGGATTCGGTGTCGAGGCGGGCGGGGCCCGGTCGTGGCTCCAGGTCGCGGGGGTGCGGCTCTTCCAGCCCTCGGAGCCCGCCAAGCTGGCGGTGATCGTCATCCTGGCGGCCGTCATCTCCGAGTTCGGTGGACGGATCGACGAATGGCGCAAGGTCGGCAGGGTCCTCGCGTACCTGGCGGCGCCGCTCGCGCTCATCCTCGTGCAGCCCGACCTCGGTACGGCGCTCGTGTTCTTGGCGATCACCGCCGGGATGCTGCTCGTGGGCGGGGTGAGGCCGCGCTATCTCGTCGTGCTCGGCGTGCTGGCCGCGCTGGGCGCGGGAACGCTCCTGGTGGACGCGGCAGTGCGCGGCGAGGACGCGTTCCTCGAGGAGTACCAGGTGGATCGCCTGGTCGTGTTCATGGCTCCCGACGTCGACCCCGACGGCGCGGGCTACAACCTGGCGCAGTCGAAGATCGCGATCGGTTCCGGAGGGCTCACCGGGAAGGGGCTGCGGTCGGGCACGCAGTCGAACCTGAACTTCTTGCCCGAGCGCCACACGGACTTCATCTTCTCCGTGCTCGGTGAGGAACTCGGCTTCCTGGGTTCTCTCGCGCTGCTCGGCCTGTATCTCGCACTGCTGATGGTGGCGCTCTCGATCGCCCTCTCATCCCGCGACCTGTTCGGCGCGCTCATCGCGGTCGGCCTGGTGAGCATGTGGACGTTCCAGATACTGGTCAACGTAGGCATGACAGTGGGTATCATGCCTATCACAGGCATCCCGTTGCCGTTCATGAGCTTCGGGAGCTCGTTCATGGTGACGAATCTCGCGGGCGTGGGGCTCCTCCTGTCGGTGTGGGCCCGCCGGTATGGGGCCTGATCCGATGCCGACGCCGCTGGGCATCCACGAGGGACGCCGCGAAGCACGCGACGAAGTACGTGTTCGACGGATCTTGCGAAGGAGGGGGACCGCGTGGTCGGTTTCCGGGACGCGAAGGACATGCTCACGTTCGCCACTGACCTGACCGAGGACCGGGATCAACCGGTCAGGGTCGTCGCGCTCGTGGAGGAGGACGCACCGGTGTTGCTCGTCGACGTGCTCAAGGAAGCTCTGCGCCCGCGTACCACCACCGCGATGGTGGACGTCGGGGTGATCGAGGACCGCTCTCCCGGCCTGGGCGAGACGCCGCCCGACGTGGTCATACTCGCCGTCGGGAGCGCCGGCGCCGGAGCGGGCGCGGTCGTCGCGGAGGCGCGTGACCGGGCGGTGCCGATCGTGGCGCTCGTCGCGGCGCAGGAGATGGGCGACGTCGACCTCAGGTTGGGGCAGCCCACCTCCGACGTGGTGGTCGGGGCGGACGGCTCCGCGCTTCTCGAGGGGCTGGCGATCTGGATGGCCGACCGCATGTCCCACAAGCGTCTCGCGCTGGCGGCGAACTTCCCGTTCACGCGGCGTGCGATCGCCGAGGAGAGCGTGAAGACGACCGCGTGGCAGAACGCCCTCGTCGGGACGGTCACCATCATCCCGGGGGCGGACATGCCCATCATGACCGCCAACCAGGCGAAGATGATCCTGCGCATCGCCGCCGCGTACGGCGAGCGCATCAGCGTCGATCGCGTCAAGGAGCTCGCGGTCGTCGTGGGAGGAGGCTTCACGCTGCGCGCCGTGGCGCGCCAGGGGCTCACCCTGCTGCCGGGGTTCGGCTGGGCCGTGAAGGGCGGGGTGGCGTATTCGGGGACCGTGGCGATGGGGAAGGCGGCCATCAAGTACTTCGAGGAGGGCATGGACCTCGGCGGTGTCGCTCGGCTGCTCCAGGAGCGCGGCGCCGAGATCTGGGAGAGGGCTCGCACCAGGGGCGCCGCGCTCCCGGCGGACGCGGTCGTGCAGCGCAGGACGCTGCCGCTCGACGAGCCCCCCGCGGCCGTCTGAGCCGTGGCGCGGCCACGCGACGGACTCTGGGAGAAGGTACGGCCGCTCCTCCGGCGGGTCGAGCGACCGGCGCGCTACATCGACGCCGAATGGAACGCCGAGAGGCGTCCGGCGACCGAGACGTCGTCGCGAGGATACGCGGTGACGCTGTCCTACCCGGACACCTACGAGCTGGGGACGTCGAACCAGGCGCTCGGGATCCTGCGCGAGCGGCTCCTGACGATGGAGGACGTCGACGTCGAGCGCGCCTACGTGCCGTGGGTGGACATGGCCGCGGCGATGCGCGCCTCGGGCGTGCCGCTCTTCACCCTCGAGTCCGTGAGACCGGTCCGGTCGACCGATCTGTGGGGCATCACGCTTCCCCATGAGCTCACGTACACCAACGTCCTGGAACTGCTCGACCTCGCGGGGATCGCGCTGCACGCGGGGGATCGTTCGGATGAGGATCCGCTGGTGGTCGGGGGCGGCCCCTGCGCGTACGACCCGGAGCCCCTCGCGCCCTTCTTCGACGCGTTCTTCATCGGGGAGGCGGAGGACGGTGTCGCCGAGATCGCGTCGACGCATCGCCGCCTGTCGGAGGAGGGTGCGGGGCGCGAGGAGGTCCTGCATTCGCTCGCGCACGTCGGCGGCGTGTACGTGCCGTCCCTGTATCGGGTCGAGGAGGACATGGCGGTCCCGGTCGGACCCGACGTGCCGGCGAGGGTGGTCAAGAGGGTGCTGCCCGAATTGACCGCCTCGCCGACACTCACCTGTCCGGTGGTGCCCTACATGGACGTGGTACACGACAGGGCGACGGTGGAGATCCTGCGCGGATGCACCCGCGGCTGCCGCTTCTGTCAGGCCGGGATGGTCTATAGGCCGGTGCGCGAGCGCACCTCGGACGAGATCGTGCGCGAGGCGATGGATACGCTGGCGTGTACGGGCTACGAGGAGATCTCGCTCACCTCGCTCTCCAGCGCCGATCACTCGCTCATCGACGAGGTGGTGACACGGTTGCGCCGCCGGCTCGAGGGCTCGGCGGTGAGCATCTCGCTTCCATCCACGCGCTTGGACGCGTTCGGCGTCGGACTCGCGCGGATGATCTCGCGGGGGAAGAAGAGCGGGCTCACCTTCGCGCCGGAGGCGGGCAGTCAGCGACTCCGTGACGTCGTGAACAAGAACGTGTCGGAGGACGACCTGTTCGATGCGGTAAGCATGGCGTTCGGATCGGGTTGGCATCGCATGAAGCTGTACTTCATGATCGGCCTGCCCACCGAGACCGACGACGACCTGAGGGACATCGGTCGGCTGACGCGTGAGGTCCTGCGCATCGCTCGCGAGTCGATCGATCCCGCCCGTCGCGGCGCGGTGCGCGTGGCCGTGTCGGTGTCGACGTTCGTGCCCAAGTCCCATACGCCGTTCCAGTGGGAGTCCCAGCTCACCCTGGAGGAGACCGAGCGCCGGCAGGCGCTGGTGCGTGAGGCGATCCCGCGCAAGGGGGTGGAGCTCTCGTTCCACGACGCGCGACAGTCGGTCGTGGAGGGAGCCCTCGCGAGGGGCGGACGCGAGGCCGCGGCGCTGGTCGAGGAGGCCTGGCGCTCCGGGGCGGTGTTCGACGCGTGGGGCGAGCGGTTCTCGTTCGACACGTGGACCGCCGCCGCGGAGCGGGTGGGGGTCGACATGGAGGAGATGTGTTCGGCCGGGTCCCTCGACATGCCGCTGCCGTGGGATCACGTGTCCGCCGGTCTCGACCGAGAGTACCTGCTCCACGAACGGGAGCGGGCGCTGGACGGCGAGAAGACCCCGGACTGCTCCTTCGCCGCGTGCACGGGCTGTGGTGTCTGCGACGAACTGGGCGTCGAGATCCGGCTGGCGGGAGCGCCGCGTGGCTAGCGGGTTCAGACTGCGCGTATGCCACCGCAAGGCGGGGAGGCTCGCGTATCTCTCGCACCTGGAGGTCACGCGAGCGATCGAACGCTCCGTCCGCCGCGCGAGGCTCCCGTACGCGGTCACGCAGGGCTTCAGCCCGAAGATGCGGATCGCCTTCGGTCCGGCCCTGCCGGTAGGCACCGGCTCCGAGGGCGAGTACTATGAGGTGTGGCTGGAGCGTTTCGTCCCCACGGACGAGGTGTCCGGCCGGCTCGAGGAGGCCACGCCCGCCCTGCTCGCGCCCGTCGAGGCCCGATACGTATCGGATGACGGCCCCTCGCTCGGCGCGTCGCTCGTGATCGCGCGGTGGACGGTGACCCTCGAGACCACCATGAGAGCCGAGGAAGTGTCGGTGGCGCTGGAAGACGTGACCGCGCGCGGCGAACTGGTGGTCGAGCACAGGGGCAAGCAGAAGGTTTTCGAGATCGACGAGGTCCTCCCGGAGGGGGTCCGCGTCGAGGCTCGACCCGGCGGAGCGTTCGTCCATGTGACGACACGTTTCGGCCCTACGGGATCGCTCCGGCCGGAGGCGCTGATCGGCGCCGCGCTCGACGACCGCGCTGCCGCGCACCACGTCGTTTCCATCACGCGCACCGGACTCCTCGCTGAAGACGAGAGCGGATGGAGCCGCCCTCTCTAGGCAGGAAGGCCATTGGCTGCGCAACCCATCAGGGAGATGCTCGTCTCCCAGGAGCTCGAAGAGACGAGGGTCGCCATACTCGAAGACGGCGAACTCGTGGAGTTCTATCTCGAGCGCGCCAAGAAGAGCGTCGTCGGCAACGTGTACCTCGGCGTGGTCAAGGACGTCCTCCCGGGTATGGAAGCGGCCTTCGTCGATATCGGCCTGGAGAAGAACGCGTTCCTGTACGTCGACGAGGTGGTCGACCGCGAGGGCGAGGACGTGCCCAGGCGCGAGATCCAGGAGCTCCTGCACCCCGGTCAGCAGATCATGGTGCAGGTGCTGCGCGACCCGATGGGGACCAAGGGCGCGCGCGTCACCACGGAGATCACCCTGCCCGGCCGCTTCGTGGTCTTCATGCCCTTCACGGACTTCGTCGGCGTGTCCCGCAAGCTTCCCAAGGACGAGCGGGATCGGCTGCACGAGATCGTGAGCGGGATGGCGGCGCCCGGCCTCGGACTCATCGTGCGCACGGCCGCCGCCGGCGCCTCGGCGAAGGACCTGCGGGGCGACGTCGAGTTCCTCATGCGGCTGTGGAAGCGGGTGCTGCACCAGTCGCGCGAGGGGCTCGCTCCCGAGGTCGTCTACACGGAGATGGACCTCGCCCTGCGCATGGTGCGCGACGTGTTCGCGGAGGATTTCGCGAGACTCGTGACCGACGATCGTCATCTACACGACAAGATCGTGTCGTTCCTGAAGAAGACGTCACCGGCGCTCGTCCGGCGAGTGGACCGCCACAAGGAGAGGGTCGGGCTGTTCGACTACCACGGCCTGCAGCCCGCGCTGGACGCCGCGATGAAGCGGAAGGTGTGGCTGCCCTCCGGCGGCTACATCGCCATCGACCGCACGGAAGCGCTCACCGCCATCGACGTGAACACCGGTCGCTACGTGGGGAAGCGCTCACTCGAGGAGACCATCGTGAAGACGAATCTCGAGGCCTGCGCGGAGGTGGTGCGCCAGGTCAGACTCCGGGACCTCGGCGGGATAATCGTGATCGACTTCATCGACATGGAGGACGCGGACAACCGTGACGTGGTGTTCGAGCGGTTCAACCGGGAGCTCGAACGGGACCGGGCGAAGAACCGGGTGGTGGATATCTCCCCGCTGGGGCTCGTGGAGATGACCCGCAAGAACGTGAGCGACGGGCCCTTCCAGATACTCACCGACGTCTGTCCCACATGCGGAGGCGAGGGGAGGGTGCTCTCCGATCACTCGAAGCGCATCATGGTGCACCGTCGGATGCGGTCGATCCTGCGTACGGGCAAGGCGGAGGCGTATCTGTTCGGACTGCATCCCGACACGTACGAACTGGTGGTGGAGCCCGGCCAGAACATCGTCGCCGCGATGCAGGCGGAGACGGGCAAGCCGGTGACCCTGGTGCCCGACGACAGCGCGGATGCGGCAGAGGTCCGGGTGCTCATGGAGGGGAAGGCCGCGGCGCTGAAGCGCAGGGGGTGAGCGTCGGACGGCACGCTGCTCGTTTTCCGGCTCTGCGCAGGGATTTCGTGCCGACGTGTCCTGTTGCGCCTCCGAGCTTCGCTGTGATAGTATCCGAGCTTGCGCATACAGCCGAGAAGTGAGGCATAGAGAGCATGTACGCAGTCGTGAAGACCGGCGGGAAGCAGTTCAAGGTCGAAGAGGGCGCCGAGGCGGTCGTCGAGAAGCTCGACGCCGAGGTGGGCGATTCGGTCGACTTCGAGGTGCTGTTCTACACGGACGACGACAAGACCGTCGCCGAGCCGGACGCGCTCGAGGGCGCGAAGGTCACCGCCGAGGTACTGGAGCACTTCAAGGACGACAAGGTAGTGGTCTTCAAGTTCAAGAAGCGCAAGGGCTACAAGCGCACGAAGGGACATCGCCAGCCGCTCACGCGGGTGCGGATCACCGGTATCGAGGCTCCGAAGGGTGCACCGAAGCGGAAGGTCGCCAAGGCCGCGCCCGCGCCCGAGAAGGTGGAGCGGGAGGAGCAGCCGGCGACCGCCGAGGCCGAGCCGGTCATGTGCGCGGCGGTCACCGCCGCCGGCAACCCATGCAAGAACAAGGCTCGCGAGGGCTCGCGATACTGTGGTGTCCACGCGAAGCTCGAGGAAGAAGAGTAGGCGAAGACCCGGAATACCAGGCGGCCCGACGGTCGCACTCGAGGCAGGTGATATCGGATGGCTCATAAGAAAGGTCTCGGCAGCACCAAGAACGGGCGCGATTCGAACGCGCAGCGGCTCGGCGTGAAGCGCTTCGCCGGTCAGCGGGTGACGGCGGGGTCGATCCTCGTCCGTCAGCGCGGCACGCGTCTCAAGCCGGGCGAGAACGTCGGCCTGGGCAAGGACGACACGCTGTTCGCGAAGGCGGACGGGATCGTGGAGTACACGAGGGGTAGGGACAGAAGGGTGCACGTGCATCCGGCGGAGGGCTAGGCCCTCACCCGCACAGAGTGCGTGACGGCCCCCGCTTCCCGCAGAGGAGGCGGGGGCCGTTCTCATCCCGCCGATCGGCGACGCCGCCCGGAGGGCGCCGGCCGGGGCCGCGGCAGGGGCGCGGCCGGGCGACCCGAGCCGAGGAGTCCGGAGGACCGAGTGTTCGTCGACGAAGCGAAGATACACGTGAAGGGCGGCCCCGGAGGCGCCGGCTGCATGTCGTTCCGCCGAGAGGCCCACGTGCCCAAGGGCGGGCCCGACGGCGGCGACGGCGGCGAGGGTGGTGACGTGGTGTTGGCCGTGGACAGGGGCGTCTCGACGCTCGCCTTCTACCATCGCAAGCACCACTTCAAGGCGGAACGCGGAGAGCACGGCATGGGCTCTAAGCGGCACGGCGCCGCCGGGGAGGACCGCGTGTTGACGGTCCCTCCGGGGACGGTGGTCATCGATCACGAGTCGGGGGAGCCGATCGCCGACCTCGTGGCGGAGGGAGACCGCGTCATTGTCGCCCGCGGCGGCGGGGGCGGCCGCGGCAACCCCCACTTCACCACGCCGACACGACGCGCGCCCGCCTTCGCCGAACTCGGTGAGCCCCCCGAGGAGCGCTGGATCCGGCTCGAGCTCAAGCTACTCGCGGACGCGGCGCTCGTGGGCCTGCCGAACGTGGGGAAGTCCTCGCTCATCGCGCGCCTCAGCGCCGCGCGCCCGAAGATCGCGGATTACGAGTTCACGACGCTCGCGCCCAACCTCGGGGTGGTGGCGATCGACGAGTACAGCTACGTGGTCGCCGACGTGCCCGGCCTGATCGCGGGGGCGAGTGAGGGACATGGTCTCGGACACGGGTTCCTCCGCCACATCGAGCGGACGGCGCTGATCCTGCACGTCGTCGACCTGAGCGGCGGCTGGGCGGGCCGCGATCCCGTGGAGGACGTGGCGGTCATCGAGCAGGAGCTCGCCGCTCACGCTCCCGAACTGGCGCGCCGACCCCTCATCCTCGTGGGCAACAAGTCCGACCTGCCGGACACCGAGGAGGCCTCGGTCCGCCTGGAGGCGCTCGCCCGAGAACGCGACCTGCCGTACGTGGCCGTGTCGGCGGCCACGGGCGAGGGGGTCGACCGGCTGGCGAGGATGGCGGGTGACCGGGTGAGCAAGCTGCGCGCTTCGGTCGAGGCCGCCGAGGGGCGGACGGTGGAGGCCGTGTACCGTTCCGAGTCCGTCGAGCGCGGCTTCGAGGTGCTCCCGCTCGCCGACGGCACGTACCGCGTGCAAGGCAGGGGGGTCGAGCGTATGGTCGTGATGACCGACATGGAGAACGAGGAGGCGGTCGCCTACCTGCAGAGCAGGCTCGCGGGCATCGGTGTGGAGCGCGCCCTCGGCGAAGCCGGCGCGCGGGAGGGCGACACCGTGAGGATCGCCGGGATGGAATTCGAGTTCGAGCCGAGCGAGGAGGCACGCCGATGAGTCGCGAGGACGGGTCTGCGGAGGGCGTGTCCGTGGACGGGGGCGCGGCGGGGGACACCCCGCGGCGGGTGGTCGTGAAGGTCGGCTCGTCGACCGTGTCCGACCGCGGCGGGCGGATCGATCGCGCGTTCCTGGAGCGTCTCGTCGCCCAGATCGCGGCCGTGCGGGAACGGGGCAGCGACGTGGTGCTCGTGAGCTCGGGGGCGATCGCCGCCGGGATGGAGGCGCTCGGGTTGGACACGCGTCCGAGCGACATGGCGGGACTGCAGGCCGCCGCCGCCGTCGGCCAGCCGCGCCTCATCGAGGCCTACGAGAGCGGGTTCGCCCGGCACGGCGCGTCCATCGCGCAGGTGCTGCTCACGCGTCACGAGACCGCGCACAGGCGCCAGTACGTGTTCGCGTGCCGGACGCTCGAGCGGCTGCTCGAGTTGGGCGTCGTGGCGGTCGTGAACGAGAACGACACCACGGCGGTCGAGGAGATCCGGTTCGGGGACAACGATTCGCTGGCCGCGCTGGTCGCCATGATGATCAAGGCGGATCTGGTGGTGATGCTCACCGACATCGAGGGCGTGTACGACGCGGACCCCCGCTCCTCGGATGCGGCCACCCTCATGGAGCACGTCGACGAGGTCACCGACGCTCTCATCCATCGAGCCGGCGGCTCCACCGGCTCGGGACTCGGGTCCGGCGGCATGTACTCGAAGATCGAAGCCGCACGGATGCTGATGAAGGCGGGGATCACCACGGTGGTGGCCGACGGGCGCCGGGAGCACGTGGTGGAGGACGTGGTCGCCGGGCGCAGGATAGGCACGCGTTTCACCGGCAAGGAGGACGCGCTCACCGGGAGGAAGCTGTGGATCGCGTTCGGCGGTCACGCCCGGGGCGTGATCACGGTCGACGAGGGGGCTCGCGCCGCTCTGATGGAACGACAGAGTTCGCTGCTGCCGGCGGGCGTCGTGGCCGTGGAGGGGGACTTCACCGAGGGCGATTCGGTCACCATCACCACGGTGGCCGGCGAGCCCCTGGGAAGGGGGCTCGCGGAGGTCTCCGCCGCCGATCTTCGCAAGGTGATGGGACTGCGGACGGACAGGATACGCGAGGTGCTGCCCACGTGGCAGGGCGCCGAGGTCGTCCATCGGGACCATCTTGTTATCCTTTGAGGGCCCGGAAGGCATCGGGGAAGCATCGACGATCCGCACCACGTACGGGGAGGACATGAGATGGCCGAAGTGAAGCGACTCGCGGAGAAGGCCCAGGACTGCGCCAGGGGCCTCGCATCCACGTCCACGGCGCAGCGCAACCGCGCCCTGCTCTCGATGGCCGCCGGCTTGAGCGCCGGGCAGGACGGCATCATCGAGGCGAACGAGAAGGACATGAAGGCGGCGCGGGAGAAGGGCATCTCCGCCGCGTTGCTCGATCGCCTCGAACTGAACCCGCAGCGGATCAAGCTCATGTCGGAGGCCCTGAAGAGCCTCGCGCAGCTCTCGGATCCCATCGGCGAGGTCGTCCAGGGATACCGGCTGCCCAACGGCATCGCGCTGCAGCAGGTGCGCGTGCCGCTCGGCGTGGTCGCGATCATCTACGAGGCGCGGCCGAACGTGACCGCGGACGCCGCGGGACTGTGCGTCAAGACCGGCAACGCGGTCATCCTCCGCGGGGGTTCGCTCGCCTACGAGTCCAACATGGCGATCACCCAGGTGCTGGCTCGGGCCGCGGAGAGCGCGGGCATGCCCGCCGGATGCATCCAGTCCGTGGCCTCCACGGACCGCGCGGCGGCCGAGGAGCTCATGGGCCTGCACGGCCTGATCGACGTGCTCATCCCGCGGGGCGGTGCCGGGCTCATCCGCAGCGTCGTGGAGAACTCGAAGGTGCCGGTCATCGAGACCGGTGTCGGTAACTGCCACGTCTACATCCATGAAGGCGCCGATCCGGACATGGCCCGCCGCATCGTGGTCAACGCGAAGTGCCATCGGCCCGGCGTGTGCAACGCGGCGGAGTCGCTCCTCGTCGACGAAGCCGTGTTCCGCGACGTGCTGCCGCCCATCCTCAAGGAGTTGGAGCAGAACGGCGTGAAGATGCACGGCGATCAGCGGGCACGCTCGCTGGGCGCCGTCCACGACATGGACGCTGCCGGCGAGGAGGACTGGGGCACCGAGTACCTCGCGCTGGAGATGTCGGTGAAGGTGGTCTCGGGCTTGAAGGACGCGATCCGTCACATCAACACCTACGGGAGCAGGCACTCGGAGGCCATCGTGACCGAGGACTACGAGGCCGCGATGCGCTTCCTGAACGAGGTCGACGCGGCGGCGGTGTACGTGAACGCGTCGACGAGATTCACGGACGGCGGCGAGTTCCAGCTCGGCGCGGAGATCGGTATCTCGACCCAGAAGCTGCACGCGCGCGGTCCCATGGGTCTCTCCGCGCTCACCTCGACGAAGTTCGTGCTGATGGGTGAAGGGCAGATCCGCGAGTGAGGACGCGCCGCTTGGGAGTCATGGGCGGGACCTTCGATCCCATCCACTACGGACACCTCGTCACCGCCGAGGAGGCGCTGGTCCAGTTCAACCTGGACCGGGTGGTCTTCATGCCCACCGGGCTGCCGGCGGCCAAGACGCACGAGCACGTCACGTCCGCCGAGCACCGCTACCTGATGAGCGTCATCGCGACGGCATCGAACCCGGACTTCGAGGTGTCGCGGATGGAGGTCGACAGGCCGGGCGTGACGTACACCGTGGATACGCTCGAGGAGCTGCGAGCGACCCATGGTGAGCAGGCGGAGCTGTACTTCATCACCGGCGCCGACGCGGTGTGGGAGATCCTGCACTGGAAGGATCCCGAGCGAGCGGTGTCCATGTGTCGCTTCATCGCGGCCACCCGGCCGGGTTACGACCTGTCGCCCTTCCAGGACTCCGAGATCGGGCGCCTGGTCGGGGATTCGATCGAGTTCATGGAGGTGCCGGCGCTGGCGATCTCGTCGACGGACATCCGTGATCGGGTGGCGGATCGACGGCCGATCGGCTACCTGCTCCCGGAGGCGGTCGCCGCATACCTGCGGAAGAACGCCCTGTACCGGGAAGGCGACTGAGTGGCCGGCGTCGATCCGAGCGAGGCACGCGCGGCACTCGCGGAGCGTCTCGGGCCCGCTTCGCTCGCGCACTGCGAGAGGGTCGCCGAGACGGCGGCGCGTCTGGCGGGTCGGTTCGGCCTGGACGAGGCGGACGCCCGCCTGGCCGGTCTCCTGCACGATTGGGAGCGTGAGGCCGAGGATGAGGACCTGCTCGCGAAGGCACGATCGTACGGCATCCTCGTGAGCGAGGTCGACGAGGCGGTGCCGTACCTGCTTCACGCCGACGTGGCGGCACGCGAGGTCGCCGAGGTGTTCCCGGCCCTCGGCGAGGACGTGGTCGAGGCGGTGGGGACGCACACCGTGGGCTCGCCGACGATGGGTCCGCTCGCGAAGCTCGTGTACGTGGCCGACATGATCGAGCCCGCGCGCGGATTCGAGGGCGTGGAGCCACTGCGCCGCCAGGCCGAGCGGGCCGTGCGGTCCGGGCTCGACGAGCTGTTCGGCCGGGCATACCGGCACACGCTGCTGCATCTGGTGACGGCGGGCCGCCCGATCCATCCGCGCTCCGTGGAGACATGGAACCGACTCGTGGCCGACGGAGGAAGATGAGTCCGTCCAACCGGGACAGAGGCGTCGACGAGCTCGAGGCGCGTCGTGCGGTCTCCCCGAAGCAGGTGGACGAGGCGCGGCGGCGTCGTCGCGACGGATACCGTTCGAGCAAGCGCACGTCGAAGGCGGGTAAGGCGAGCAGGCGTGCGGCCGCGGCGGAGAAGCGCCGTGAACGGGTGGCCTCCGCCAAGCGGCGCGTCGCGGCCGGGGTGCGGAGGCTCGGACGGGCCCTCGGGCTGACGGCAGGCGGCGCGGTCGCGCTCATCGTCATACTGCTGGTCGGCGCCGTGGCGGTGAACCAGTTCGCGCGATGGAACGCGCGCCGCGCGGTGGACGAGGGCGCATCGGTGACCGTGGTGGAGGAGTCACGGCGCAACCTGCTCGTGATCGCGACGGACGACGCCGGCGCGAGCGGATTCCTCGCCGTACGCACCGATCCCGACGGCGGCAGGGTGTTCGGGATCGCCGTGCCGGAAGGCGCGTTCATGGAGGTCCCCGGCCATGGGTTCGATCGCGCGGGCGCGAGCTACGAGGCGGGCCCGGAACTGTCGGTCACCACGATATCGAACTTCCTGAGCGTGCCGTTCGAACACTACGTCGTGGTGGAGGATCCGGTGTATCAGCAGGCACTGCGGTCCCAGGACCTGGAGGGTCTGTTGGGTGCCGTCCTGGAGGCCGACCTCAGTCCGGGAGATGTGGGGCGCTTCAGCGAACTGTTCGCCGAAGCCGAGGGTGACGACGTGGCCATCGTCCCGCTCCCCGTCGAGCCGATCACGTTGGGCGACCAGACGTATTTCGAGCCCGACCGCGAGGAGATCGCCGATCTCGTGTACAGCTGGTGGGGGGTGCGGATAGGGTCGAGCACCGACCGGATGAGGATCATCGTGTACAACGGCTCCGGCGTACCGGGCATCGCGAGCGTGGCCGCGCAGGAGCTGATCGAGGAGGGCTTCCGGGTGGTGGAGACCGGCAACGCGGACTCATTCGACCACGAGAGCACGCTGGTGTACGCGTACTCCGGGGCTCCGGCCGAAGTGGATCGGATCGTGGAGACGCTGGGCGTGGGGGAGATAACCCCGCAGGAAGGCAACCAGGAGGTCGCGGACGTGATCGTCGTGATCGGCGCGGACTACGCGCCGGCCGGCGTCGAGTGACGTCGAGAGAGAAGCAACCGGAGGTGGAGGCACTGGAGACGCGTGACGCGGCCATAGTCGCCGCACGGGCCGCATCGGACAAGAAGGCGACGGATATCGTGGTGCTCGACGTGGGCGACCAGCTGGTGATCACGGAGTACTTCGTCGTGTGCACGGCGTCGAACGAGCGCCTGGTCAAGACCATCGCCGACGAGGTGGAGCAGCGCGTCGAGGAGACGGGATACCTCCTTCGGGGCCGGGAGGGGGAGCGAGGGGCCGAGTGGGTGCTCCTCGATTTCGGGGACGTGGTGGTGCACGTCTTCCAGCCCGCCGCCAGGGAGTACTATCGTATCGAGCGGCTCATGGAAGAGGCCTCGGTCGTGGAGCTGCCCGAGGACGTCGTCGCGCTCGAGGACGGACGATCGGGCACGGGCTCCTGACGTGCGGCGTGTGATTGCGCGCTATCAGGTGGACCTCGCGCTGGTCGCTGTCGCGGCCGTCTGGGGACTCACCTTCGTGATGGTGAAGGACGCGGTGGATCGCTACCCGCCGTTCCTGTTCCTGGCCCTCCGGTTCGCCATCGCGTCCGGAGCGCTCCTGCTGGTCTTCCCCGGCATCCTCAAGCGCTTCGAGGGACGCGACGTGGTCGCCGGGCTTCCCGCCGGGGTCTTCATCACCGCGGGATACGTGTTCCAGACGCTGGGCCTCATGGACACCGGAGCCACCAGGGCGGGATTCATCACCGGTATGGCTGTCGTGATGACTCCGATACTCCAGGTGCTCATCCTGCGCACACGGCCCTCGAGCGGCGCGATAGCCGGTGTGGGGTTCGCCACCGCCGGTCTTTGGCTGCTCACCGGCGGTGGCCCGGGTGAGACGTGGTCGTCCGGTGAGACGCTCGTGCTGGTGGCCGCGCTCTGCTTCGCGCTGCACTGGATCGTCCTCGGCAAGGTGAGCGCATCGCATCACGTGGACGTGCTCACGCTGGTGCAGCTCCTGACCGCCGTGCTGATCACCGGTTCGGTGGCCGTACTCACGGAGCCGCTCGGTATGCCCCCGGACCTCGGGGTGTGGATCGCGCTGCTCGTCACCGGGGTGCTCGCCTCGACGGCCGCCTTCGCGATACAGACGTACGCCCTGCGACACATCTCACCGACCCGGGTGGCGCTGATCCTCATCAACGAACCGGTGTTCGCGGGGATCTTCGGATTCATCCTGCTCGGTGAGCGACTCGGCGCCGCCGGCTGGCTGGGCAGCGGACTCATCCTGGCGGGGATGCTCCTCTCGGAGGTGGTGGGCAACCTCCACAGGAGCAAGGAACGCCTGCCGCTGGAGGCGTGAGTCGGCGACCGGGACGTCGAACGATGTGTGCCTCGACCGCGCCGATCCGGACGCCGACATGGTCGATCCAGGGTGCCGACGGGCGGCGTATGCTGCGATTGACCGGGGGATGCGCCGCTCGTATACTGTCGTTCGCGTCTCGACGGCGCGTCTCGGGGCCATAGCTCAGCTGGGAGAGCGCATGGCTGGCAGCCATGAGGTCAGGGGTTCGAGCCCCCTTGGCTCCACCAGGATCGAACCGCCCCTTCCGGGTCCGCCCCGGGAGGGGCGTTCCTCGTCCGGACCGCGCGAGGGATGACCACGGCGCGGCGGATGAGAGCCGCTTCCCCGCCGATCGAGCGGGAGAAGGCGCAGGACCGGTCCGACTCGAGCTCCCTCGGCGGCGTCGGCTACAATGGCCAGGTCCTGCGAGTCTATCCGACGGAAGGTCACGTGTTGCGAGACTTCGATCCCCATTCCTTCGAAGAGAAGTGGCAGGCGGTGTGGGAGCGAGAGCGCCTGCACGCCGTCACCGAGGAACCCGACGAGCGGAAGCGCTACATCCTCGAGATGTTCCCGTACCCCTCCGGGGACATCCACATGGGCCACGCGCGGAACTACTCGATCGGCGACGTGGTCGCGCGTTATCACACCATGCGCGGGACGAACGTCCTGCACCCGATCGGATGGGACGCGTTCGGCCTGCCCGCAGAGAACGCGGCGATCCAGTCGGAGTCGCACCCCGCGGAATGGACGTACGCCAACATCGAGCGTCAGCGCGCCTCGCTCGAACGGATGGGGTTCAGCTACGACTGGGACCGCACGGTGATCTCGTGCGACGAGGACTACTACCGCTGGGGGCAGTGGATCTTCCTGGAGTTCCGCGAGCGAGGGCTCGTCGCCAGGGAGTCGAGCCCGGTGAACTGGTGCCCGGACTGCAAGACCGTGCTCGCCAACGAGCAGGTGATCGCGAACGGCGTGTGCTGGCGATGTAAGTCGGTCGTGGAGCGGCGCGAGCTCGAGCAGTGGTACTTCAGGATCACGGAGTACGCCCAGGAGCTCCTGGACAGTCTCGACGACCTCGAGGGCTGGCCGGAGAACGTCAAGGCGATGCAGGCGAACTGGATCGGTCGCAGCGAGGGCGCCGAGGTCGAGTTCGTCCTCGCCGACGACGAGGGCGCGCCGACACAGCGCATCATGACCGTGTTCACCACCCGTCCCGATACGTTGTTCGGGTGCACGTTCTTCCTGCTCGCGCCGGAGCACCCGCTCGTGGACGAGCTGGTGGAGGGCACCACGTACGAGGAAGCCGTGCGAGAGGTCCAGCGGACGGCCGCGCAGATGAGCAGCGTCGACCGTTCCGGGGAGGCCGAGAAGCACGGAGCGCCCACCGGTCGCCACGTGATCAACCCCGTGAACGGCGAGCGGGTGCCGGTATGGGTCGCCGACTACGTGCTCATGGAGTACGGGACCGGCGCCGTGATGGCGGTGCCCTGCGGCGACCAGCGCGACTTCGAGTTCGCGCGGAAGTACGGCCTGCCGATCCCGCCCGTCGTCGTGCCGGAGGACGACCCGCTCGCCGAGCGCTTGAGGGACGAGCCCGGACGCGTGGTCGATGACGTGGAGTGGGACGAGGCGTACGACGGCCCGGGCGTGATGGTGCAGTCCGGGGAGTTCACCGGCACGCCCACCGGCAAGGGTGGCGAGGGCGTGCGGGCGGTCACCGCCTGGCTCGACGAACGGGGGAGCGGACGGGAGGCGGTCAACTTCAGGCTCCGTGACTGGCTGATCTCGCGTCAGCGGTATTGGGGCAACCCGATCCCGATGATCCGCTGTCCGAAGTGTGGTTGGGTGCCGGTGCCGAAGGACGAGCTGCCGGTGCGTCTGCCGATGGACGTCGACGTCACCAAGGGCGAGACGCTCGCGGACAAGCCCGACTTCTACGAGACCACGTGTCCGGCATGCGGCGGCGACGCCCGGCGCGAGACCGACACCATGGACACGTTCACCTGCTCCTCGTGGTACTACTTCCGCTACTGCGACGCCCGAAACGACGCGGCCATCTGGGACCGGGACAAGGTCGATCACTGGATGCCGGTGGACCAGTACATCGGCGGGATCGAGCACGCCATCCTGCACCTCCTGTACTCGCGCTTCTTCACGAAGGTCTTCCGCGACATGGGGCTCACCGACATCGACGAGCCGTTCACGCGCCTGCTCACACAGGGCATGGTCCGCCTCGACGGCGCCACCATGTCGAAGTCGCGCGGCAACGTGGTGGCCCCGGAGGAGATCATCGCGGGTTACGGGGCGGACACGCTGCGTGCCTACATCCTGTTCATGGCGCCGCCCGACAAGGGGCTCGAGTGGAGTCAGGAGGGGCTCGAGGGCATCCACCGGTTCCTCGGGCGCGTGTGGCGCCTGGTCGGCGAGACAGCGGAGGAGACGCGGGGCGTGAAGCCCGCTTACGTGACGCCGGACGACCCGGGGGCCGCTGGGCTGCGCAGGGTCCTGCACCGGACCATCCGCTCGGTCACCGACGACGTCGGGCGCTTCCAGCTGAACACCGCCCTGGCGCGCATGATGGAGCTGGTGAACGCGGCCGGCGAGTACCGCCGCGAGCGACCGTCCGCGGACGACCGTGACGCCGCGGTGGAGCGAGAGGTCGCCGAGACGCTCGTGAAGCTGCTCGCGCCGTACACGCCGCACACCTCCGAAGAGCTGTGGCGCGAGACGCTCGGGATGGACGGCTCGGTACACCGGCAGCCGTGGCCCCCGTTCGACGCGGAGGCCGCCAAGGCCGACGAGATCGAACTCGCCGTGCAGGTGAACGGCAAGGTCCGCGGCCGGGTGACGGTGGACGCCGAGGCGCCGGAGGACGACATCCGCGCCGCCGCGCTTGCGGAGGAGCACGTGCTCGCGCACCTCGAGGGCAAGGACGTGAAGAAGGTCGTCGTGGTGCCCGGCAGACTGGTGAGCATCGTCGCGAAGTGACGCGGACGCGTCCGAGGCCTAGCTCACGGCGCTGTTAAGGGATCGTTCGGATCCGGATAAGCGCGCGTTCTCAAGATGGGCGTGTCTCCCTCTCCGTGTCGCGGAGGGGCCGGTGCACATGCAACTCCCCCAGAGTGTCTCATCGATCCTGGAACGGGCGGGCCTCGGCGCGGTTCCCAGGCGCACGGTGGTGGTGTTCGTCGCACTGTGTCTGTGCGCGGCGGGCTGGGGAAGCTACCGGTGGATGTGGCGTCCGTCGGATGCCATCGCCGTCTCGGACGTCTCGGAACCCGATGCCTCGTGGGAGGGGTCGGCGTCCTCGGCGTCCGAGACGACCGAGACCGTGGCGACCGCGTCTCCCACGGAGGTCGACACCGCGACCGTTCCGCCGGCCACCTTGTTCGTGCACGTGGTGGGAGCCGTGCTGCGACCGGGCGTATACGAACTCGCCGAGGGCTCGCGGATCGCCGACGCGGTCTCACTCGCCGGGGGTCTTTCGGGCAACGCGGCCGAGAGTGCGGTGAACCTCGCGCGGGAACTGGTGGACGGCGAGCAGATCGCGATACCCACCAAGGATGAATGGGCGACCCTCACGGAGGGAGCGGCGACACCGACGGGGGAGGGGGTGACCGGCGGGTCGTCCGTCGCGGCGGGCGCGCTCGGTGTGCCTGACCCGCAGGCGCCGCCGGCTGACGCGTCGGGTGCGGCGGCGGCCGGGGACGCCGCGAAGGACGCGCCGGCGACCGAAGGGGGGTCGGCCTTCCCCATCGACGTGAACGCGGCCGACGCGACGACGTTGGAGGCCTTGCCGGGGATCGGACCGTCTCTCTCCGCGGCCATCGTGGAGGATCGCAGCGCCAACGGGTCTTTCGGCACGGTGGACGACCTGCTGAGGGTGAGCGGTATCGGCGACAAGAAGCTGGAGGCCATCCGAGACCTCGTGGTCGTCGGCTGAGCGACATGGGGGGCGGGCCGGAGCGGACCGGGCAGGGATCGCCCGGATCGGATGCGTCGGACGCCGGGTGCGCGGTCTCGGCAGCACGGCCCTCGCTTCCAGTGCTGCTGTGGGCGACCGCAGGCGCCTGGCTAGGGGCGGTGGCGGGAGAGCATGTCGTCCTGGGCGCAGTGGATCCACGCTCGGCGCCCGATGTGGGCGCGATACTGCAGGCGGTGCCGACGCGCCTCTGGGAGTGCAGCCCACCGTGGCTCGTTGCCGGAATCGTCTCGATACTGGTGGCACGACTCATGGGACGTGTGTCGTGGCGAGCTCTGACGGTGCTCCTGGTCGGTTTCCTCTGCGCCTGCTGCCTCTCCGTCCTCTACGGGGTCCATCAACTGAGGATGCACGAGGCGTGGTCGGCTGCGGGCGCCACGGAATTCACGGCGCGGGTGCGAGCCGATCCCTCGATCGGCCCGTACGGCGCGACGGTGGAGGTATCGGTCGAGAATGGAGCGAGCCGTTCTGGGACGGTCCTGGTGGAGTGGCCCGCACATGCGCCTCTGCCCGCGTGCGGTCAGACCTGCGCGGTCAAGGGGTCGGCACGTCAGGCGCGGGACGGCGAGGGCCTGCGGCGCATGCTCAGGAGCGGCGTGGTCGCGAGGGTGCGCGCGTTCGCGGTAGAGGAGGCGGTCTACGATGCGGACGACGCGGGCGCCTCCCTGGCCGAGCGTATCACCACACCGATCACTCGACTGCGCGAGGGATTACGTACGGAGCTCGCCGGAGTGGACGGCCCGGGCGGGGCGCTCCTGTCGGGGATGCTGCTCGCGGATAGGAGCCGGCTGGTCGGGTCGGAGACGGAGCGCGACTTCCGCATCGCGGGGTTGTCGCACCTGCTCGCGGTCTCGGGTCTCCATCTGGGGATCGTGGTGCTCGCGGGCTCTCGTGGGTGCAGGGCGCTCGGGGCCGGGAGAGGGACACAGGCGATCGCCGCGCTGGCGCTGGCCGCGGCGTTCGCCTGTATGACCGGTTGGCAGACGTCGACCCTGCGCGCACTCGGCATGGTCACCGTGGTCACCGTGGCGGGCCTGTCGGGAAGGCGGGGCTCGGGACTCGCCGCGTTGGGCGCGGCCGTCTGCGCGATGATCGTCGCCAGACCGTGGGTGGTGTACGGACTCTCCCTGCGGCTGTCCGTGGCCGCGGTCGGCGGGCTGTTGCTCTTCTCCGGTTGGGCCGGCGCCTGGGTGGCGTCCGCCCTCGGGGGCGGGTGCCGCCGGATATCCGCGGCCGCAGGCGCCTCGGCCATCGCCCACGTGTCGACGGTGCCCGTGGTCGCGGCCGCGTTCTCGACGGTCTCGCTGGTGGCGCCGATGGCCAACATCCTTGCCGTGCCTGTCGCGAGCGGAGCGCTGGTGCTCGGGGTGGTCGGGGTAGCCATATGGCCGCTGAGCGGGTCCGCGGCAGACGCGCTCTGGCGAGGGACCGGCTTGGTGATGTCCGCGGTCGCTCGCATCGGTACCCTCGCGGCGTCGGTGCCGCACGCGAGCATCCCCGTGGACCCGGAGCGGGCATGGGGACCGGTCGCGTTGGCCCTCGCGGTGGCGCTGTGGGTCGTCTGGCCGGTCCCGAGGGATCCCGGTCGGGCTCGAAGACGCGTGGCTGTCACGGTGTGTGGGGCGCTGCTCTTGGCGGTGGTGCGGCTGCCGTCCGGCGGCCCGGGGTTGTCCATGCTGGACGTCGGGCAGGGAGACGCCGTGATCGTGAGGGACGGCGCGAGTGCGATGCTCGTGGACTGCGGCGCCGATGAGCGGGTCCTCCGGTCGGCGCTCGCCCGGGCGGGAGTGCGGCAACTCGACGCGGTGGTGCTCACGCACGCACATGCCGACCACACCGGTGGGCTGGAGGGACTGATCGGCGGTCCGTGGGTGGGATGGGTCGGCGTGCCCATCGTCGACGCGGAGGGCTTCGGGGTCGAGAAGGCGCTCAGCGCGGCGATCACGCCTCGAGGTGGCGTGGGGTGGCGTCTCCTGGGATCGGGCGACGAATGGCGGCTCGGTGACATCCACGTCAGGGTGCTGTGGCCCATCCCGGACGCGCGGATCGAGGACACCAACGACACGAGTGTGGTACTGCTCCTCTCGGTCAGCGGGCGGAAGGCGCTGCTCACCGGGGATCTGGAACCGGAGGGCTTCCGTGGCATCGACGAGGCCACGCCGCTCGCAGGAGTGGACGTCCTGAAGGTGCCGCATCACGGCAGCGAGAACGGTGTGCCGCCGTGGGCGGTCGAGCGCCTCACTCCCCCCGTCTCGCTCGTGAGCGTGGGCGAGGGGAACCACTTCGGGCATCCGTCGCCGGAGGTCATGGACATGCTGGCCGCACACGGTGACGTGTGGAGGACGGACCTTCACGGGGACGTGACCGTGGGCCTGGGCAAGCGCCTGACGGTGTCGCCGACCGTGTCCCCGGCCGTGTCCTCGTCGTATGCGACAATCGGTCTCGCGTCCGCCGTCCTCGGAGGAACCCGTGGCAGTGAAGGAACTCAAGGATCTCAAGCCCGTGTACCTCATCTTCGGGGAGGAGGACGTGTTGCTGGAGCGCGCGGTGAAGCGGCTCACCGACCGGATGCGCGCCCACGGCGACACGGACTTCGACCTGGACGTGCTCGAGGCCCCCCGTGCGGATGCGGAACAGGTGCTCGCGTCCGCCAACATGCTGCCGGTGCTGTCCGACAAGCGGATCGTCGTGCTGCGCGACGCCGACCGGCTCGGCAAGGACGATGCGGCAGCGATAGCGGACTACTGCGCGTCGCCCTCAAAGAGCACCGCGCTCGTGCTCGTGGCCGAGAAGCTCGACAAGCGGTCACGGCTCTTCAAAGCGGTCGACGCGCTCGGCGGCGTCTACGAGTTCAAACCCCTCAAGCGGAGCGAGTATCCGCGCGAGGTGTCCGACATGTTCTCCGACCGGGGCAAGGCGGCGGACCGTGCGGCCGCGCAGGCGCTCGTCGACGCGGTGGGCCGGGATCTCCGGAGGCTCGAGTCCGAGGTCGAGAAGATCTCCCTGCACGCGGGCGACACGCGGCGCGTGACGGTGGAGGACGTCCGCGAGGTCGTGAGCGAGACGGTGCCCACGAGCATCTTCGATCTGCTCGACGCGCTCGGCGAGAGGGACTGTGACGAGTCGCTCCATCTGCTCGCGAGGCTGCTCTCCGAAGGCGAGAGCCTGCACGGGGTGCACGCGATGGCCGTCCGCCACGTGCGCTCGCTGCTGGGCGCGTCCGCCCTGGAGCGACGCGGGACGCCGAAGCGGGAGATGATGTCGGCGCTCGGGCGCCCCGAGTGGCTGGTGAGGAAGCTGGTGCAGCAGTCGCGCGGGTTCAGCGAGGACGAGCTGGTGGCGGCGCTGATCGGGGCCGCCGGACTCGAGGCGAGGATGAAGACGAGCCGGGGAGAGCCCCGGCTCGAGTTCGAACGATGGGTGGTCGATCTCTGCGGGCGCTAGCCCTGCGGGCGCTTGCGCCGCCCGCGGTCTTGCGAGCGTCAGCGCCGCGTGCGTCAGCCCTCGACGCCGTTGACCATCCGGGCGAGCTTCGACTTGTGGTTCGCGGCCCGGTTCGACGGTACGACGCGCTTCGTCGCGGCCTTGTCGTAGAGGCGCGCGGCTTCCTCGTACGCCTGCTGCGCGGCCTGCCTGTCTCCCGACTCGACGGCCGTGGACACCTTCTGTTCCGCGGTCTTGAGTCGGGTGCGTACGCGCCTGTTGCGCGCGCGAGCGGCCTCGTTCGTCTTGATACGCTTCTTCTGGCTCTTGATGTTCGCCAACGTGTGTGACCTCCTATGATGCGTCAGCCCGCACGATGGTGCGGCGAGCTTCGAGAGTCTAGCACACACCCTGATACCTGGCAAAAGCGTCCGTGCCGCCCCGGTATGGAGCGTGATATGCTACCGCGGCACGGAAGCCCCCCCATGTCGACGGCGCTCCTCGACCCAGGAACGGAGTTCAGGTGACCGAACCGGCGAGGATCAGGAACTTCTCGATCATCGCGCATATCGATCACGGCAAGTCGACGCTGGCCGACCGCATCCTCCAGCTCACGCACACCATCTCGGAGCGTGACATGAAGGAGCAGGTGCTCGACTCGATGGACCTCGAGCGCGAGCGCGGGATCACCATCAAGGCCCAAGCGGTGCGTGTGCTCTACGATGCCGAGGACGACGAGACGTACACGCTGAACCTCATCGACACGCCCGGCCACGTCGACTTCGCCTACGAGGTCTCCCGCTCGCTGGCCGCCTGCGAGGGCGTGCTGCTGCTGGTGGATGCCGGCCAGGGTGTGCAGGCACAGACCGTGGCCAACGCGCTGCTCGCCATGAACGCGGGCTTGGAGATCATCCCGGTCATCAACAAGGTGGACCTCCCGGCCGCCGATCCGGAACGCATCCGTCACGAGATCGAGGAGGCGCTCGCGGTGCCGGCCGAGGACGCCATGCTCACGTCGGGGAAGACCGGCGAGGGCATCGTCGAGACGCTCGAGGCCATCGTGAGGCGCATCCCGCCGCCACGCGGCGACGCCGACGGTCCGCTGAAGGCGCTGATCTTCGATTCGTTCTTCGACCAGTATCGTGGCGTCATCGCCTTCATCCGCGTGGTCGACGGGTCGGTGGGATCCGGCGACGAGGTGCGCATGATGGCGACCGGCGCGAAGACGGAGGTGGAGGAGGTCGGGGTGCTGCGCCCGGCGCAGAAGGAGGTCGAGCGTCTCGGGGTCGGCGAGGTCGGCTACCTGATCACGGGCCTCAAGGACCCCGCGGGGGTGAAGGTGGGCGACACCGTCACCCTCGCCAAGAACGGGGCCACGGAGGCGTTGCCGGGCTACCGGGACGTGAAGCCCATGGTGTTCACGGGCCTGTATCCCATCGACGGCGACCAGTATCCGGACCTGCGCGACGCGCTCGACCGGCTCAAACTGAACGACCCGTCGCTCATCTACGAGCCGGAGAGCTCGCACGCGCTCGGATTCGGGTACCGCTGCGGCTTCCTCGGACTGCTGCACATGGAGATCGTCAAAGAGCGTCTCGAGCGCGAGTTCGATCTCGAGCTCCTGGCCACCGCCCCGTCGGTGGAGTACCACGTCTACACCACGTCCGGCGAGGAGCTCAGCGTGCACTCGCCCAACGAGCTGCCCGACCCGACGGACATCGAGCGGATCGAGGAGCCGTACCTGCGTATCACCGTCCTCGTGCCCCCGGACTACGTCGGCGCGATCATGGAGCTCGCGGAGGGCCGGCGGGCCGATTTCAAGGACATGCAGTATCTCTCGGCGAGCACCGTGGAGCTCCATTACGAGATGCCGCTCTCCGAGATCATCCTCGACTTCTACGACCAGCTGAAATCGCGCACGCGCGGATACGCTTCGCTCGACTACGAGTACATCGGCTACCAGCCGTCCGCGCTGGTGAAGCTGGACATCCTGCTGGCCGGCAATCCGGTCGACGCGCTGAGTTTCATCGTGCACAAGGACAAGGCGTACGACCGGGGCCGTCACCTCACCGAGAAGCTGCGCGAGATCATCCCACGTCAGATGTTCGACGTGCCGATCCAGGCCGCCACGGGGAGTCGCATCATCGCTCGTGAGACGGTGCGCGCCAAGCGGAAGGACGTCCTCGCGAAGTGCTACGGCGGCGACGTGAGCCGCAAGCGGAAGCTGCTCGAGAAGCAGAAGGAAGGCAAGAAGCGCATGAAGGCCGTGGGCACGGTAGAGGTGCCGCAGGAGGCGTTCATGGCGATCCTCGAGATCGACGAGTAGGGACGGGCGGGCCGCGCACATGGACGGGCGGGGTCGCACATGACCGCCGGCGGGGGCGAGACGTGCGAGCGCGTGCGTCATCTCTACGTGCACGTGCCCTTCTGCGTGTCCAAGTGCGACTACTGCGACTTCCATTCGGGCCCGCTTCCTCACGGCGCCGGGGGAGGCGCCGCGGGCGGTGGAAGGGGCGCCGCGGGCGGTGGAGGGGGCGCCGCGGGGCCGGCGGACAGAGCGCTCCTCGAACGCTATGTGCAGCGGGTGCTCGAGAAGGCCGCGGAATGGGCGAGCGAGCGGGGCGTGCTCGGTCCGCTGGCGACGCTCTATGTCGGCGGCGGCACGCCGACGGTCCTGGGCGACCTGCTCGCCGAGCTCGTCGAGGATCTGCTCGTGGAGTGCGGGATGCTCGAGGATGCCGAGGTCACCGTGGAGGCGAACCCCGGGACCACGGACGCGGCGCTCCTGGGACGCCTCGTCCGAGCGGGAGTGGGACGCGTGAGTCTCGGGGTGCAGTCCTTCGATCCGGCGGTGCTTCGCACCCTCGGACGATCGCACGACGCCGCGGAGGCGGAGGCGGCTCTCGGTGCGGTGGTCTCGAGCGGGCTTCGCGTGTCGGTCGATCTCATGTGCGGGGTGCCCGGGCAGACGCGGGGCGGCTTCGTCGCCGACGTGGAGCGGCTCGCCGTCTCGGGGGTGGAGCACGTCTCGGTATACGCGCTCTCCCTCGAGCCGGGCACGAGGATGGCCGAGCGGGTCGAGGCCGGGGAACTGGAGTTGCCGGACGAGGACGAGGCGGCCTGGATGATGGGAGCGGCGCAGTCGATCCTCTCGGCTCACGGGCTGGAGCGCTATGAGGTGGCGAGCTACGCCCGGTCCGGCCGGCGTTCCGTCCACAACACCGCGTACTGGACGGGGTCGCCCTACCTGGGCATCGGACCCTCGGCGGCGAGCATGGTGCCTGGGTCGCCGGCAGAAGACCTCGCGCTTCCGCCGGCGAGCGGGGTTCCGGCGGAGGGTGGGGTCGGGGTCCGCCGGGTACGCTTCACGTACGCTCCCGGAGACCGCTGGTGGACGTCGAGTCCGCCGAGTGAGATCGATCTGCTCGGAGCCCGTGAGGCCGACGTCGAGGACGTGATGCTTCGCATGCGCCTGGTGGACGGGGTCGACGCCCGTGAGGTCGATCGCCTCGACCTCACTGAGACCTTCGAGCGCCTGGCGGGCACGGGGCTCGTGGTGGCGGAGGGAGGCCGTCGGCGATGCAGCGAGCGGGGCTGGCTGCTGGGCAACGAGGTGTTCGGAGCGGTATGGGAAGCGGCGAAGGAGGCGTGACGGCGCGCGGGTGCGTCGTTGACGCCGGCCGTCGGCGCTACATACCATCGGTCTGGCACTCGGCTCGCAAGAGTGCCAACCCAGGAGGGGACGCATGCTGAGCCAACGACGCAAGCGCATACTGGAGACGCTCGTGGAGGAGTACGTCCACAGCGCCCAGCCGGTAGGCTCGAAGGCACTCGTGGAGCGCTACGACCTGCAGTGCAGCGCGGCGACGGTCCGTAACGAGCTCGCCGCACTCGAGGAGACCGGCTACCTGCACCAGCCCCACACCTCGGCCGGACGGGTGCCGACGGACGCCGGGTACCGGGCGTTCGTGGACGAGCTCGAGGAGCGCACCACCCCGAGCGTGGGCGAGGTCGAGTCCGTCGCCAAGGCGCTTCGTGGACTCGACAGCGAGTTGGAGGACCTGCTCAAGGGCGCGACGGCGCTCCTGTCGCGGCTCACCAACCAGGTGGCGGTGGTGCTCGCCCCGACGCTGCGCCGCAGCCGGGTGATGCGGATCGACCTCGTGTCCCTCTCGCCCGACCGCGTCCTGGTGGTGCTGATCACCGACGACGGTCAGGTGGGCAAGCGAGCGATCGGTCTCGACTCTTCGATGGATGCGGACGAGGTCCGCGGGAGCGAACAGCTCCTGAACCGCATGCTCGAGGGACGTCTCGCGGAGGAGCTGCGGGAACTGCGTCTGGACTTCGCCGCCCACACCGATCGCGCGGCCGGGCTCATCAAGATCATGGACGCGCTGCTCGCCTCTCTCGAGGGCCACGACGAGGAGGCCGTCTTCCACGACGGCGCTCAAGCGCTCCTCGGCGAGCCGGAGTTCGCCGAGCCGACGATGGTGCGCGGGCTGGTCGGCATGCTCGAAGACGGTATGCTGCTCGTCCGGGCGTTCTCCGAGGTGCTCGACGTGCGGGACGTGCTCGTGCGGATCGGGAGGGAGAACACGGTCGCGGGGCTCGACCACATGACCGTGATCGCCTCGACGTACGGGCAGCGCGGCGGCGAGGGTTTCGTCGGGCTGCTCGGACCGACGAGGATGGACTACACGCGGGCGATCGGGAGCGTCCGCGCGGTCGCGGGGCGGCTGTCCGACACGCTCGACCCACGATGAGGACGGAGGACCGCTAACGGTGTCATCCAGCATCAAGGACTACTACGCCATCCTCGGCGTCGAGAAGGGCTGCAGTCAGGAGCAGGTCAAGCGCGCGTTCCGCAAGAAGGCGCGGGAGTGCCATCCGGACGTGAACTCCGATCACGACAGTGAGGAGCGTTTCAAGAAGGTCAACGAGGCCTACGAGGTGCTCTCCGACCCGCGCAAGCGCGAGGTGTACGACCGGTTCGGCACCGCGGATCCGCGCGCGGGAGGGTTCGGCGGAGGAGGTTTCGGCGGGGGCGGCTTCGAAGGTGTGCCCTTCGAGGACATCTTCGGCATGGGGATGGACGACGTGTTCTCCATGTTCTTCGGCGGTGTCGCGGGTGGGGGAGGAAGGCGCGGGACGGCGCGGTCCGAGGGCCGGGACATGACGACCCAGGTGACCGTGACCCTCGAAGAGGTCGCGACCGGGACCACCAAGACGGTCGAGTACACCCGTGACGCGCCGTGCGAGGAGTGCGACGGGCGCGGTACCGTGGACGGTTCGGTGGAGACCTGTCCCGATTGCGGCGGCGGCGGGCGCGTGCGTCAGGTCCGCAACACCTTCCTCGGCGCGATGCAGACGGTCACCACCTGCGGTCGCTGCGGCGGCGCGGGTCAGGCGGTCACGGATCCATGCGGCGCGTGCGGCGGTGACGGGCGGACACGCCGCCGGGAGACGGCCGAGGTGGAGGTGCAGGAGGGCGTGCGCGACGGCGCCACCGTGCGCGTGCCCGGCAAGGGCGAGGCGGGCCTCCGAGGCGCGGGCGCCGGTGACCTGGTGGTCGGCGTGCGTGTCGCCCCTCACGAGTACCTGTTCCGTGACAAGGACGATCTCCACGTGCAGGTGCGGGTCTCCGCGTTGACCGCGATGCTCGGCGGGACCCTGGAGGTCGAGGGTCTCTATGAGGGGACCGAGGCTCTGCAGGTGCCCGCGGGCACACAGCACGGAGACACCGTGCGGATCAAGAAGCGAGGCCTGCCCCGCACCGGTCGCGGCGGACACGGCGATCTCATCGTGCACCTCGCCGTGGAGACACCCGAGAGGCTCTCGCGCAAGGAGAAGAAGCTGCTCGAGGAGCTGCGGGACTCGGTCGGCGAGGAGCGGGTCGTGGAGCGTGACCCCGTACGGCGGTGGCTGGGAGACCGATGAGCCTGCCGCGCGCCTTCCTCGCCGGAGAGCCGGACGGCGGGGTCCTGCCGCTCTCCACATCCGACCGGCACCACTTCAGGGACGTCCTCAGGCTCGGAGCCGGCGACGCCGTCGTCGTGGTGGACCCGAGCGGCGTGGAGTACCGCGTGCGCATCGGTTCGTTCGTCGAGCACGGGGTGGTGGCAGATCGCATGGAGACCGCTCCCACCCCCGCCGAGGAGGGCCATCCCGTCCCGGAGGTCTGGCTCGTCCAGGGACTGGCGAAGGGCTCGAGGCTCGACGACGTGGTGCGCGCGGCCACCGAGATCGGAGTGACGGGCGTCGCGCCGTTCACGAGCGAGCGCACGGTGGTGCGCCTCGACGGACCGAAGGCGTCCCGCCGCGCGGAGCGGTGGCGGCGCATCGCGACGGAGGCGTCGAAGCAGTCGCGCCGAAACGCGCCGCTCCGCGTCCTGGAGCCCATGCCGCTGGCCGAGGCGGTCACCGCGAGCGGCGCGGAGGGGCTGGTCGTGCTCTGGGAGGAGCACGAGGGACGCGGCCTCGGGGAGGCGGTGGACGCCGTGGGTCGCCCCCTGGCGGTGGCGGTCGGGCCGGAGGGCGGCCTCTCCTCGGACGAGGTCCGGATGCTGGAGGGGATGGGCGGCGTGACCTGCGGGCTCGGCAGGACCATCTTGCGGACCGAGACCGCCGGCCCGATCGCGGCGGCCCTCGCGCTCTACGAGCTCGGCGGCTTGGGAGGCTCGGCCCCGTGAGTCGGCCGGTGAGGGCGAGGGACGAGCGCGGCAGCGTGCGGATCGACACGCTCGGATGCAAGGTGAACCGGGTGGAGAGCGAATCGATCGCCGCGGCGTTGTGGGAGGCCGGGGTGCGGGTGGCGCTGGACCGCACGGGCGGCGGCGAAGACACCGCCGTGTCCGTGGTGAACACCTGCTGCGTCACGGCCGAGGCCGAGCGCAAATCGCGCAAGGCGATCCGGCGCGCCCTGTCGGCGACCTCCGGGCCGGTCCTCGTGACGGGGTGCCTGGTCGCCGTCCGTCCGGACGCCGTAGCCGCGATCGACCGGCGTGTGGTGGTGGAGCCGGGCAAGGACCTGATCGCGGGAGCGGTCGCCGCGGGCGTGGACGAGGAGGACACGGTGGCCACCTCGGACAGGGACCGGCGACGCTCCCCGATGCGCGCAGCGGCGTATCCGCCGGCGCGCGGGCGCGTGGGCGACGGCTTCAGGACCCGCGTGGGGCTCAAGGTGCAGGACGGTTGTGACGCGCGCTGCGCGTACTGTGTGGTCCCGGACGCGAGGGGCCCCGCTCGCTCCGTGCCGCTCGCTGAGATCGAGGCGGACCTGTACGACCTCGCCCGCAGCGGCGTGCCGGAGGTGGTGCTCACCGGGATCGACATCGGTCGGTTCGAGGACGGCGGCCGCGGACTGGAGGCGCTCATCGAGGCGGCGGACCGAAGCGGCATCCCCCGGGTGCGGCTCTCCAGCATCGAGCCGCCGGACGTCACCGACGAGCTTCTCGAGGCTCTCGCCGCGGCGCGGACGATATGTCCGCACCTGCACCTCCCGGTGCAGTCCGGTTCGGACGCGGTGCTCGCGCGCATGGGCCGACGCTACGACACGGCGCACTTCGCGGCGCTGGCGGAGAGCGTGCGCGACGCGCTGCCGGGGGTGGCGCTCACCACCGACGTCATGGCCGGCTTCCCGGGGGAGACCGAAGAGGAGGCCGAGGAGACCCTGCGCTTCGCGGAGCGGGTGGGGTTCGATCGTCTCCACGTGTTCAGGTATTCGCGTCGTCCGGGGACCCCGGCCGCGGACATGTCGGAGCAGGTCGGGAAGCGCGAGGCCGAAGCGCGGGCGAGGCGGCTGCGCGGACTCGACGGGCGGCTCCGGGCCGCGCACAGGGAGAGGCGTCTGGGTGGTCGCGCGGAGGTGCTCGTCGAGCGCGTGGAGGCGGACGGAGGAGCGTCCGGGACGACCGAGGACTATCTCGCCGCGGTGGTGAGCTACTCGGGCGTGTCGGAGGGGGATGTGCTGGAGGTGTCTTTGAAGGGTATCGACGAATCGGGCAGGATGCTCGCAGGATGATAGACTTGCAGGTGAAGCCGGGTGTGTCAGCGATCCCGGCATGTCGGATGGAATGAGGGCACTCAGCTCTTGGAAACCACACGGATACGGCTGGTCGTCCCGCCCGAACAGGAGATGGTCGCGCTGCTCGGACAGGGCGACCATCTGCTGAAGATCGTCGAGGAGCAATTCGAGTCCGATATCAGGGTGCGCGGCAACGAGATCACCATCACGGGCGAATCGTCAGAGTCGCAGGCGGTCTCCGCGCTGTTCAGCGAACTCCTGAGCCTTCTCTCCGCCGGCGAGACGCTGACCCCGGACAGCATCGACCGCGCGATCGACATGCTCAGGCACGACGAATGCACGCCCTCGAGCGTGTTCGGGGACGTCCTGCTCTCTCACCGGGGCAAGACGATCCGTCCGAAGACCGCGGGGCAGAAACGCTACGTCGACTCGATACGCCGCAACACGGTGACCTTCGGGATCGGGCCCGCGGGCACCGGCAAGACGTACCTCGCGATGGCCATGGCCGTCGACGCGCTCGTGCGTAAGGACGTCGGCCGTGTCATCCTCACCCGTCCCGCGGTGGAGGCGGGGGAGAAACTCGGCTTCCTCCCGGGCGACCTCCACGAGAAGGTCGACCCGTATCTGCGCCCGCTGTACGATGCGCTCTTCGACATGATCGACATCGACAAGGCGAGCGACCTGCTCGATCGGGGGACCATCGAGGTGGCGCCCATCGCGTTCATGCGGGGCCGGACCCTCAACGACTCGTTCGTCATCCTCGATGAGGCGCAGAACACGAGTCCCGAGCAGATGAAGATGTTCTTGACCCGGCTGGGATTCGGCTCGAAGGTGGTCATCACGGGGGACGTGACCCAGATCGATCTGCCGAAAGGCCACTCAGGGCTCAAGCAGGTGCGCGACGTCCTCGGAGGAGTGAAGGACGTCGAGTTCGTGGAGCTCGGATCGCGCGACGTCGTGCGCCACCGGCTCGTGCAGGACATCGTGAGCGCGTACAGCCGCTACGAGGAAGCGCGTCACGAGGCCGAAGCCCGTCGGGAGGAGGACGCGGAGCGCCTCGCCCGGTCCCGGGCGCCGGACCCTTCGGAGGACCATGGTCTCACCGAACGATAGGAATCAGCTGAAGCAGCCGGCGACGGGTTCGAAGAAGCCGGCGGCGGACAAGGACGCGGCGGGGAAGGCGGTCCGGTGGACCTCCCCGCTCGCGAAGCGCGCGTACATCGGACTCGCCATGATCCTCGTGTTCGCGGTGGCGCTCACGTTCGACCCGGCGCCGGCCCGCCTCACCGAGGGCGAGCCCGCGCCGCGTACCTATCGGGCGCCGCGGGACATCCAGTACGTCGACGAGGAAGCCACCCAGGAGGCGCGTCAGGCGGCCAGGGAGGCCGTCTCGCCGATCTACACGCAGGACCTGAGGGCGGCCGCCGAGGCCCGCGCCGACGTCGACGAGTTCTTCAGCAGCGTCATCGAGGTGCGCGACGAGATCAGCGAGGAGACCACGCTGACGCCCTCCGAGGTGCGCGAGCGGGCGTTGCAGCGCCTTGAAGCCGACTTCGGGGACACGCTGTCCGAGGACACGTTGCGCACGGCGGTGGAGGCATCGGACGAGGCGCTGCAGACGGTCAACGTCCAGACGCGTGAGCTGCTCACGCTCCTGATGACCGGCAGCGTGACCGAGGAGGACCTCGAGTCGACACGGGAGCGGCTCGCGACGAACGCAGACCTGCTCGACCTCCCCACGTACCAGCGCCGGTTGGTCAGTCGGGTCGGTCAGGCCTACCTGCGTCCCACCCTCACCCTGGACGAGGAGGCCACCGAGCTCGCCAGGGTGGAGACTGCCGACGAGGTGGACGACGTCGTCGTCTCGCGGCAGGCCGGGGAGAACATCGTGCAGGGCGGGCAGATCGTGACGGAGGAACACGCCGAGCTGCTGCAGGTGCTCGGCGTGTTCGACACGAGCACGGATTGGCCGGCGGTGCTCGCCAGCGTCGCCCTGTTCGCGGTCCTGGTGTTGGGCGCGGGTCTCTACCTGGCGTTCTATGAGGAACCCGCATGGATGCGGTTCAGGGACCTGGTCATGATCGCGACGCTCATAGGCATCACGGTGCTCACCACGAGACTCGTGGTCCTGCTGATGCGCGACGTGTCCCCCTACCTGCTGCCGTTGCCGGCGATGGTGATGCTCGCCACGCTGCTCCTGAACCCTCGTATCGGGTTGCTGGTGGCGGTCACCGCGACGATCACCACGTCGCTGCTCGGGCTCTCGGGCGGGACGTTCATCGTGGCGGCGCTGCTCGTCGACCTGATCGCGATCGTCGCCGTGTCCCGGATCCGAGAGCGCGCGCACCTGTTCTACGCCGGCGGCGTGGTGACCCTCGCGGCGGGCGTCGTGGCGTTCGGCGCGGGCCTCGCTTCCACGAGCAACCTGGCCGATGCGCTCGTCACCGGCGGCTACGGCCTCATCGGAGGGCTGGTGGCCGCCATCCTCACGTACGGGCTGCTGCCCTTCTTCGAGACCGTCTTCCGCATCACCACGGACGTGCGGCTGCTGGAGTTGGCGAAGCCCACGCATCCACTGCTGAAGCGCCTCATGTTCAACGCGCCGGGCTCGTACAACCACTCGATACTCACCGGGAACCTCGCCGAGGCCGCGGCCGAGGAGATCGGGGCGAACGCGCTGCTCGCACGTGTGGGCGCCTACTACCACGACGTGGGCAAGGTGAAGCGGCCGATGTTCTTCGTGGAGAACCAGCCGAGGGGAGAGAACCCGCACGACAACGCCTCCCCGACGCTTTCCAAGCTCGTCATCACGGCGCACGTCAAGGACGGCGTCGAGCTCGCCAAGGAGCATAAGCTCCCGCCCGAGGTCGTGCGCATCATCGCACAGCATCACGGGACGTCGGTCGTGCGCTACTTCTTCCACAAGGCGTCGGAGGGCGGCGCCGACGTCCCCGAGGACGAGTTCCGCTACGGCGGCGAGCCGCCCGAGAGCGCGGAGGCCGCGCTCGTGATGCTCGCCGACGCGGCCGAGGCGGCGGTGCGGTCGATCCCGAAGCCGACCGTCCAGCGCATCGAGCAGACCGTGCGCCGCGTGGTCCGCGACAAGCTCGAGGACGGTCAGCTCGACCGGTGCGCGTTGACCCTCGCCGACCTGCGCGTGGTGACGAGCACGTACGTCCAGATGCTTACCGGCGTCTATCACAGCCGCATCGAGTATCCGGACCTCCCCGAGCAGAGCAAGCCGACGCGGAAGAGCGTCGGGAAGAGCGCCGGGAGGGCCTCGACGGACGCCCGGTCGGCCGCGCGCGCCTTGAAGACCGGAGCAGGCACCGAACCCGAGGAGTCATGACATGCGCGTGAGCGTCACATCACATCGCGACCCCGAGCCGCTGGACCCTGCGGCGTTCCAGCGCGTAGCCGAGTTCGTGCTCGGCCGCGAGGACGTGGTGGATCAGGCGGAGCTGTCGATCGCGCTGGTGGACGAGGAGGAGATCGGTCACCTGAACGCCAAGTACCGCGGGGAGGAGCACCCGACGGACGTGCTCTCGTTCGGGTGCGACGACCCCTGCCCCGCGGACAGCGACGAGCCGATCACGCTCGGCGACGTGGTGATCGCTCCCACGGTGGCGGAGCACAGGGCCCGGGACCGCGGGGCGCGGGTGGAGGACGAACTGGACCTGCTCGTGGTGCACGGGATACTGCACATCCTCGGCTACGAACACGAGACCGAGGAGTCCGCGAAGGCGATGCAGGACAGGGAGCGGGCGATACTGGACGCCTACGAGGACTTCAGGTAGGCGGCGGATGAGAAGCCGTTCGGTCCTGTTCAGCTTCGAATACGCCATACAGGGCGTGGTCTACGCCCTGCGCACCCAGCGCAACATGCGGCTCCACGTCCTCGCCGCGGTCGCGGTGATGGTGCTCGCCCTCTTCATCCGCATCGGCGCCCTCGAGCTCATGATGCTCTCCTTCGCCGTGGCGTTCGTCCTCTTCGCGGAGTTGGTGAACACGGCGCTCGAGGCGGCGGTGGACGTCGCGACCGAGCAGTATGAGCCGCTCGCCAAGGTGGCCAAGGACGTCTCGGCCGGTGCGGTACTGGTGGCCGCGCTGAATGCGCTCGTGGTGGGATATCTCGTGTTCTTCACCCGGCTCACCGCGGCGGTCGACACCGTCCTCGGTCAGGTGCGGTCCGCCCCGGTGCATCTCACGGTGATCGCCTTCGGGCTCGTGCTGGTCGCGGTGATCGTCACCAAGGCCCTCAACCGGGAGGACTCCTTCCTCAGCGGCGGATGGCCGTCCGGTCACACCGCGCTCGCGTTCGCCGCGGCGACGGCGGCCGGATACGTCACCGAGTCCGCGAAGGCGACCCTGTTCGCGCTCTTCCTCGCGTTGCTCGTCGCGCAGAGCCGCGTCGAGGGCGAGTTCCACACCATCCCGCAGGCCCTGCTCGGCGCGCTGTTGGGCATACTCGTCACGACCGCGGTCTTCCAGCTGGTGCGGGTATGACGCACCATGGAGGACGTCCGCGATCAGGGAGGAGTGTGCGCCCCGCGTGAGTCTCCTACCGAGTGTGGTGTTCGCGTTGATCGCCCTCACGTCGCTGGTCGCCGTCGGCGTGATCGGCGCCGCTCAGGCGTCCGTCCTGCTCATGGGGCGCGGCCGTGTGCGCAGGCTCGCGGAGGTGGAGCGGCGCGGCGCGCGGGATCTCGGGCTCATGCTCGATCGACCCGGGCGCCTGCTGGCGAGTGCGGCCCTCGCGAAGGGGATCGCCTACGCCGCCGTCTCCGCGTCGCTCACGTGGGCGCTCGTCGCGACCTACGACGACCTGCCGACCTGGGTAGCCGCGCTCGTCGCCGTCTCGGTCGCGGTGGTGGTGCTGTTCACCTTCGGCGAGGCGCTCCCGCGCACCGTCGCGCTGCAGAACCCCGAACGGGTGGCGCTCGCGTCGGCGCGTGGCGCTCGACGCATCACCGAGACCCTGCATCCCGTGGCGGTCCTGCTGAGCGCGCTGTGGCGGTGGGGGATGGCGCTCGCCGGAGGCAAGCGCGGCCCCGCCGCCCCGTGGGTGACGGAGGACGAGTACGACGGTCTGTTCGGGATGGAGCGGCCCGACCCCGAGGCGGAGCGCCAGCAAGAGGCGCTGATCGAGGCGGTCGAGCACTTCGCCGAGCGGATCGTGCGCGAGGTGATGGTGCCGAGGACGGACATGGTGTGCCTCGAGGACGACGTGACCGTCGGGGAGGCGCTCGACGTGATCGAGGAGGCGGGTTACTCGCGACTCCCGGTCTTCCACGAGACGCTGGACGACATCCGCGGCGTGCTGTATGCGAAAGACCTCCTGCTGGAGACGGGCCGCGGCTGCGATCCGTCGCTGCGCATCTCGGGCATGTATCGCCCGGCGTACTTCGTGCCCGAGACCAAGCCGGTGCGCGAGCTGCTCGTCGAGATGCGTCGGACCTCGCATATCGCGATGGTCGCCGACGAGTACGGCGGCACCGCGGGGCTGGTCACCATCGAGGACCTGCTGGAGGAGATCGTCGGGGAGATCTTCGACGAGTACGACCTCCAGGTCCCGATGTGGGTCGATCTGGGCGAGGGGCGCTATCGGGTGGACGCGCGCCTGTCGGTGGCCGACCTCAACGAGGCCTTCGCGCTCGACGTCGAGCGCGAGGCGGACAGTGTGGGCGGTCTGTTCATCGAGGAGGTCGGTCACATCCCCGTCGTGGGTGAGGAATGCACGGTGGACGGGCTGCACCTCAAGGTGGAGGATGCTGACGGACAGCGCATACGCCGGCTCGTCGTGGAGCCGCAGCGGAGAGCGACGGATGAGGAGGAAGAGGGATGACGGAGATAACGCAGTCCGATCTCGCACTGCTCGCGTTCGCCAGGCAGGCGAAGGAGCGGGCCTACGCTCCGTATTCCGACTTCCGTGTGGGCGCGGCGGTCTACGCGGGCGGCGAGATATTCCAGGGCGTGAACGTGGAGAACGCCGCGTACGGGGCCACGCTGTGCGCGGAGCGCGGCGCCGTGATGGCGGCGGTGCAGGCGGGCTTCAGGGACATTGACGCGGTGGCCGTCGTCGGGGACGCCGACGCGCCCGTCGCGCCGTGCGGGACGTGCCGACAGGTGCTGGCCGAGTTCAACCCGGAGATGCGGGTCATCATGGGCGGCAGCACGGACGCGGTCGAGGTGTCCACGCTGGAGGAGCTGCTGCCGCGCGCGTTCACGCGCGGCTATCTCGACCAGGCCGGGGACCGGGCAGAGACCGAGTGAGCCCCGGTCCTCTGGGCGGCGGCCCACTCGGCGGCGGGCTCTCGGACGGTGTGCCGTGCGGTGGGTCCCTCGACGGCGTCGAGCGGGTCCGTTCCGGTTTCGTGTCGCTCACGGGTCGTCCGAACTCCGGGAAGTCCACGCTGGCCAACGCGCTGGTCGGCAGCAAGGTGGCGATCGTCTCGGACAAGCCGCAGACGACCCGGCATCGACTGCGGGCGGTGATCGACCGGGACGACGCCCAACTCGTGCTGGTGGACACGCCGGGCCTGCACAAGCCGGTGGACGCGCTCGGCGAGGAGCTCAACCGTTCCGCGCTCATGGGGCTCGGGGACGTGGACGTGGCGGCGCTGCTGGTGGACGCGGCCGCACCGATCGGCTCCGGTGACCGCTGGGTCGCCACGCACGTCCGCGAGGCGGGCGCACCGAGCGTGGCGATCCTCACCAAGACCGATCTCGTCGAGGAGGATGCGCTCTCACGTCAGCGGGGCGCGGTGTCGGGTCTCGGGGACTTCGCCGCCGTCTTCGAGGTCTCGGCCACGGAGGGCGTCGGGCTCGAGGAGCTGGTGGACGGCCTCTCCGCGATGCTCCCGGAGGGACCCCGCTACTTCCCCCGGGACATGACCACCGATCAGCCGGTGGAGGTCATGATCGCCGAGTTCATCCGCGAGAAGGTGCTCCTGCACACGCGCGAGGAGGTGCCGCACGCCGTCGGGGTCGCGCTGGAGGACATGCGCTACGAGAAGAAGCCCGACATCCAGTTCCTGGAGGCGGTGGTGTATGTGGAGCGCGAGTCCCAGAAGGGCATCATCATCGGTAAGGGCGGCTCGATGATCGAACGCATCGGCACCGAGGCGCGCGCGGACCTCGAGCGCCTGCTGGGCGGTCGGGTGCACCTGGACCTGCGGGTCAAGGTGCGCAAGGACTGGAGGAAGGACGCCTCGCAGATCCGCCGGTTCGGCTACGGGGAAGGACTGTGATCCGCATGGACCGCAAGGAGCTCGCGTCGAGGATCGACCAGACGCTGCTGAAGCCGACCGTGGGCTTCCACGAGGCCGCCACCTGGATGCACGAGCAGCGCGACGAGGGCTTCGCCACGCTGTGCGTGGCGCCGTTCCTCGTTTCGCTGGCCGCTGGGGAGCTCACCGACACGACGACCAGGGTCTGCTCGGTCGCCGGGTTCCCGTTCGGGTACTCGGACCCGAGGACCAAGGCGGTCGAGGCACGACGCCTCGTGCAGGCCGGAGCGCACGAGGTGGACATGGTGATGCAGATCGCGGCGTTCCTCGAGGGCGAGACGGACTTCGTGTACGAGGACATCGAAGGCGTGGCGGCGGCGGTCGACGCAGCGAGCAACGGCACCGGGGTCGTCAAGGTCATCCTGGAGACCGGCTACCTCACCGGAGAGCAGGTCGCGGAGGCCTGCGGGGTCGCGGAGCGGGCGGGCGCGCACTTCGTGAAGACGTCCACCGGCTTCGGGCCGCGCGGGGCCTCCGTCGAGGACGTGTCCATCATGCGGGAGTCACTCTCCGAGGCGGTGAGGATCAAGGCCGCGGGCGGTATCCGCGACCTCTCGACGGCCGTGGCGATGCTGGAGGCCGGGGCCGACCGACTCGGCTCGTCGTCGGGCCGCGAGATCCTGGAGGCGTTCGAAGCCGGGCGGATGTGACGCGGCCGCATGCCCTCGTACCATCTCCGCGCGGTCGTCCTGCGCAAGCACAAGCTCGGGGAGGCCGACCTCATCCTCACGCTCCTCGCCGAGGATGGGCGCCAGGTACGCGCCGTGGCCAAGGGCGTGCGGAAGACCAAGTCGCGGTTCGGGGCGCGGGTGGAGCCGCTCTCCGTCGTGTCCGCTCTCATGCACACGGGCCGTTCCCTGGACGTGGTGGTCGAGGCCGAGCCGCTCTCGCCGCACGCGCGGCTGCGGGGGGACTTCGACCGCTACGCCGCCGCGTCGGTGGTCGCCGACGTGCTGCAGAAGGTGACCTCGGAGGGCGACGAGCAGCCGGTCCTGTTCGAACTGACCGTCAAGACGCTCGACGTGCTGGAGACGGTCCCGCCGACGGCGCTGCCGGCCCTGCTCACCGCCTTCCTCGTCAAGGTGAGCGGGATGATCGGCCTGATGCCGTCGCTGCGCCGCTGTGCGGTGTGCGCCTGCGAGGCGTCGGCCGGGATGGTCTTCTCACCCGAGGCGGGCGGCGTGGTGTGTCCCGCGTGCGGGGGGCTCGAAGGGGGCGTGGCGGTGGGGTGTGAGGCCCGCGAGGCGCTGGAGGCGCTGCTGCGCGCGAGGCTGGACGAGGTAGAGGACCTAGGGCTCGATCCACGAGCGGTGGAGCAGGCCGGCTCGTTGATGCGGTCGTTCGTCCGCCATCACGTGCACGCCCGCCTGCGCTCCCTCGAGGTGCTGGCTTCGCTGGAGGCGGTGGGGCAGTGGCCGGCGCCGGAGTGAGACCGCCGTCTGCTGCCGAGCGAACTCGCCGGACGCCCGGCGAGTGAGCCCGCCCTGTCGCGTCCACGGCGCGTCGACCCCGTCCTGCCGCGAGCATGTCGCGTTGACCCCGCTCACCCGGCTCGGATAGCATCGGTGACCATGCAGACACTCACATTCCAGGAGATCATCCTCAGGCTCTCGCGGTTCTGGGCCGAGTACGGCTGCGTGCTCGTGCAGCCGTACGACGTGGAGGTCGGCGCGGGCACCTTCCACCCGGCCACGACGCTGCGTTCACTCGGCCCGGAGACGTGGAACACCGCTTACGTGCAGCCGTCCAGGCGGCCCACCGACGGGCGCTACGGGGAGAACCCCAACCGGCTGCAGCACTACTACCAGTACCAGGTGATCCTGAAGCCGAGCCCCGACGACATCCAGGACGTCTACCTCGACAGCCTGCGCGCGATGGGTATCCGGCCCGAGGAGCACGACGTCCGGTTCGTCGAGGACGATTGGGAGAGCCCGACCCTCGGCGCGTGGGGGCTGGGGTGGGAGGTCTGGCTCGACGGCATGGAGGTCACCCAGTTCACCTACTTCCAGCAGGTGGGCGGCTTCGAGTGTCGGCCCGTGCCCGGCGAGATCACGTACGGGCTGGAGCGTCTCGCGATGTACATCCAGGGCGTCGACAGCGTGTTCGACATCACCTGGGTGGACGGTGTGAGCTACGGGGACGTGTTCCACCAGAACGAGGTGGAGTTCTCCCGGTACAACTTCGAGGTCGCCGACGCGTCGATGCTCTTCTACCTGTTCGACACGTTCGAGAAGGAGTGCGTCTCGGCGCTCGACTCCGGGCTCGTCCTGCCCGCCTACGACTACGTGCTCAAGTGTTCGCACGTGTTCAACCTGCTCGACGCGCGCGGAGCGATCGCGGTCACCGAGCGCACCGGCTTCATCGGACGGGTCCGCGATCTGGCGCGCGCGTGTGCCGAGGGCTACCTGCGCTCGAAGGGCCACCTGCCGCCGCTCGAGGACGATGCGGAGAACGCGGCCCAGGGCGCGCCGGAGACCGCGGCCCAGGGCGCCGACGCCGAGGAGGGGGAGACCTCGTGAGCCGCGATCTGCTGTTCGAGATCGGCACCGAGGAGATCCCTTCGGCGCACCTATACCACGCGATCGCGCATCTGGAGCGGGTCGTCCCCGAAGCGCTCTCCGAAGCGCGCCTGTCCTACGAGGCCGTCCGCGTGCTCGCGTCTCCGCGACGGCTCGCAGTGCTGGTCGACGGTCTCTCGAAGAGCCAACCCGACGTGGAGCACGAGCTGCGCGGCCCGTCCGTCGCGCATGCCTTCGACGAGGAGGACGGGCCCACCAAGGCCGCCGAGGGATTCGCTCGCTCGAAGGGTGTGGCGGTCGAGGAGCTCGAGCGCAGGGAGGCCGACGGCGGCGAGTACGTGTTCGCCGTGGTCCACGAGGCGGGCAAGCCGGCCGTCCAGGTCCTGCCCGACCTGCTCGCCGGACTCGCCGGCGGGATCGACTGGCCGAAGTCGATGCGCTGGGGCGCGGGGGACTCTCGTTTCTCGCGTCCGGTCCGCTGGCTGGTCGCGCTCTTCGGCGACGAGGTGGTGCCGGTGCGCTTCGCGGGACTCGACGCCGACCGGGTGACACGGGGGCACCGATTCCTCTCGGAGGGCGAGCTCACGTTGTCCTCCGCCGAGCCGTACGCGGAGGCGCTGCGGGACGTGCGGGTGGTCGTGGACCAGAGCGAGCGCGCCGCCTTGATCCGCGAGGGCATCGAGCGGGTCGCCCGCGAGCACGGCGTGGAAGCGGTCGTCGACCAGAAGGTACTCGCCGAGGTGATCGACCTGGTCGAGTGGCCCACGGTCGCGCTCGGCTCGTTCGACGAGGAGTTCCTGGAGGTGCCCCGTGAGGTACTCGAGACGGCGATGGGATCGCATCAGCGCTACTTCCCGGTGCAACGGGAAGGCGGCTCGCTGAGGGCGTCCTTCATCGTCGTGCACAACGGCGCGCCGGAGTTGACGGACACCATCGTGGCCGGGCACGAACGCGTACTGCGCGCACGCCTGGCCGACGCCGCGTTCTTCTTCACCGAGGACACCTCGCGAGGACTGGAGACGTACGTGCCCGAACTCGACGCGATCGTGTTCCAGGAGCGACTCGGCACGGTCGGCGCGCGGGTCGGCCGGGTGGAAGCGCTCACGCGTGCGCTGGCCGAGCAGGTGGCCGTTCCGCCGGACGAGGCGGCGTGGGCCGCGCGGGCCGCGCATCTCGCGAAGGCCGACCTGGTGACCGACATGGTCGTCGAGTTCCCGACCCTGCAAGGGGTGATGGGCCGGCACTACGCGCTCGCGAGCGGGGAAGCGTCCGAGGTCGCTCAGGTGATCGAGGAACACTACCTGCCGAGGCACGCGGGGGACGAGTTGCCCGAGACGCTCGCCGGCGCGCTCGTCTCGGTGGCGGACAAGCTGGACACCATCGTAGGCATCTTCGCCATCGACATGGCGCCCACCGGTTCGGCGGATCCGTACGCCCTGCGCCGCAGCGCGCTCGGCATCCTGCGGATCATCATCGAGCGCGAGATACGCGTCGGCCTGGACGAGGCCATCGCGGCGGCGCTCGACGGCTTCGAGGACGTGGTCCCCGGACTCGATCGCCAGGAGACCGGGCGCCGGATCAAGGAGTTCGTCCTCGGTCGCATGGAGACGGTGCTGAAGGACCGCGGGCACGCGTACGACACCATCGCGGCCGTGCTGCCCGCCGCAGGCGACGATCCCGCCGACGCGGTGGCGCGCGCCGACGCGCTCACCGCGGCGCGCGGGGAGGCGGTGATCGCGGATCTGTCGGTCGCGTACGAGCGGGCGAAGAACCTCGCCGACCCGGCGCTGGGCGCGGAGGTCGATCCGGGCGCGATGGAGCAGGACGAGGAACGAGCCCTTCTCGAGGCCCTCGAGGATGCCGAGTCCCGTGTGGACGCGGCCATGACGGACGGGGACTACGTCGCCGCGCTCGGGGTTCTGGCCGAGATGCGCGGCCCGGTGGACTCCTTCTTCGACGAGGTGCTCGTGATGGCGGACGACGAGCGTCTCCGCGAGAACCGGTTGCGCCTCCTCAACCGTTTCGTCGAGCTGTGCTCGCGCTTCGCCGACTTCGGCCGGCTCACGGTCTAGGTACCGGCGTGGGGGAGGACCGCGTGGAGTCGAGTCCCGAGGTGACCGAGTCCACCGTGAGGGTGTACGTGGTCTCGGACTCCCTGGGCGAGACCGCCGAGCAGGTCGCGCGAGCCGCGCTCACGCAGTTCGCCGAGGGTGACTTCCGTGTCGTGCGCGTTCCGCGCATCGTGTCCGTCGAGCAACTCTCCACATGGCTCGCCACCACGTGCAGACAGCCGTGCGTGGTCTTCTATACGCTCGCGGAGCCCGATACGCGCGAGGTCATGGACCGGGCGGTGGAGCGCGGCGTACGGGCGGTCGACGTGATGGGTGAGGGGGTGAGCGCGCTCGCGCTCGCGTCCGGCGCGGAACCGGTGTGGCGCAGCGGCGGCACCATGCGCCCCGGGCGGGGCTCCCTACAGTGGTTCGAGGCCCTGGAGTTCGCCTTCCGGCACGACGACGGCAAGCATCCCGAGGAACTCGACCGGGCCGACATCGTGCTGATCGGCGCCTCGAGGACGTCCAAGACGCCGCTGTCGATGTACCTGGCCTTCCGCGGCCACGCGGTGGCGAACGTGCCGCTGGTCGCGGACGTGCAGACGCCGCCCGAACTGTTCGATCTGGACCCGTCGAAGGTCTTCGGACTCACCACCGAGGCGGACCTGCTCGTGCGCATCCGCGCGAAGCGGGCGGCGGAGATGGGCCGCTTCTCGGGGTCGTACGCGAGCATGCACGGGGTGTCGCGCGATCTCGATACCGCGCGCCGCGTCATGCGCCGTATCGGGTGTCGGGTCGTGTGGACGGGGGACCGCGCGATCGAGGAGGCCGCGGCCGAGATCACCCGCTACCTGGAGGCGTGAGGGAGGCGCCCGCCGGCCCGCCTATCCCGACTCCGGGTACGTTACCATTGGGGACGCGAACGACGAGGTATCGAGCAGGTGTCCACGAGGGACCGACCAGTCACCGATGAGGGACCGATGAGGGAGGAGAGGGACTTGGCGGACATCAAGCGCGTGTACGCCTTCGACGAGGGCGACGCATCCATGAAGAAGACCCTTGGCGGCAAGGGTGCGAACCTCGCGGAGATGAGCCGACTGGGACTCCCCGTCCCGCCGGGATTCACCATCACCGCCCAGACGTGCATCGAGTACATCGAGAACGGCGAGCGATTCCCCGAAGGCCTCATGGAGTCGGTGGACGAGCACCTCGCAAGGCTCGAGGAACGCATGGGCAAGCGGCTCGGCGACCCCGACGACCCGCTGCTCGTCTCGGTGCGCTCGGGCGCGGCCGTCTCGATGCCGGGCATGATGGACACCGTCCTGAACCTCGGCCTCAACGACGTGTCCGTCGAGGGTCTCGCCGAGCAGACCGACAACCCGCGTTTCGCGTGGGACTCGTATCGCCGCTTCGTGCAGATGTTCGGCGACGTGGTCCTCGGTCTCGAGAAGGACCTCTTCGAAGACGCCATCAAGGCGAAGAAGGCCGATCGGGGCGTGAAGAACGACACGGACCTGAGCGCCGACGACCTCGAGGAGCTCACCGGTGAGTTCAAGGACATCGTGTCCGAGCATGTCAGTGCCGAGGAGTACCCTCGGCTCGTCGAGGACGGCAAGGTGCGCTTCCCCGACGATCCGCGCACACAGCTCACGCTCGCGATCGAGGCGGTGTTCGGCTCCTGGAACAAGAAAGCGGCGAAGGATTACCGACGGATCAACCGCATACCGGAGGACCTCGGCACCGCCGTCAACGTGCAGACGATGGTGTTCGGCAACAAGGGCGACCGCTCGGCCACCGGCGTCGCGTTCACGCGCGACCCGTCCACCGGCGAGAGGATCCGCTACGGCGACTTCCTGGTGAACGCGCAGGGCGAGGACGTGGTGGCCGGTATCCGCAACACCCAGCCGATCGACGAGCTCGAGGACGTCATGCCGCCCGCGGCGAACGAGCTGTGGGACGTGATGGAGACGCTCGAGAACCACTACCGCGACATGTGCGACATCGAGTTCACCATCGAGCAGGGCAAGCTGTGGATGCTCCAGACACGTATCGGCAAGCGCACCGCGCGCGCCGCGCTGAGGATCGCGTGCGACATGGTCGACGAGGGACTCATCGAACAGGAGGAGGCGGTGCGCCGCATCGACCCGCAGCAGCTGGACCAGCTCCTGCATCCCCAGTTCGACCCCGACGCGGAGTACGAGGCGATCGCGAAGGGCCTCAACGCGAGTCCGGGCGCCGCGGTCGGGGAGGTCGTGTTCACGGCGGACGACGCCGAGGAGCGCGGCAAGGCCGGGCACGACGTGATACTCGTCCGCTGGGAGACCACGCCGGACGACATCCACGGCATGGACGCCGCCGAGGGCATCCTCACCTCGCACGGAGGGAAGACCTCGCATGCCGCAGTGGTCGCCCGCGGGATGGGCAAGCCGGCGGTGTGCGGCGCCGAGGCACTCAAGATCGACCAGGCGAACCGCGTGGCCAAGGTGGACGGCCGCGAGATCGAGGAGGGTCAGGTCATCTCCATCGACGGCACCACCGGTGAGGTGATCCTCGGCGCGGTGAAGCTCGTCCCGCCGAAGCCCTCCGAGGAGTTCGAACGCATCCTGGAGTGGGCCGACGAAGCCCGCACGACGGGCGTTCGCGCGAACGCCGACACCCCCGAGGACGCCGCGAAGGGACGCGAGCTCGGCGCCGCGGGCATCGGCCTGTGCCGCACCGAGCACATGTTCCTCGGCGAGCGCAAGGCGGCGGTGCAGCGCATGATCCTCGCCGGGTCCGACGAGAAGCGCGAGGAAGCGCTCGCCGAGCTGCTCGAGTGGCAGCGCGAGGACTTCGTGGGCATCTTCGAGGCCATGGACGGGCTGCCCGTCACCGTACGCCTGCTGGATCCGCCGCTGCACGAGTTCCTCGACGATCCGCGTGAGCTCGAGGTGGAGATCACCCGGATGGAAGCGAAGGGGGCGAGCGAGGACGAGCTCGCCGAGAAGCGCGAGCTGCTCGGGCACATCGACGACATGGTCGAGGCGAACCCGATGCTCGGCCTGCGCGGATGCCGCCTCGGCATCATGCACCCGGAGATCTACGCGATGCAGGTGCGCGCCATCACCGAGGCCGCCTGCAGGCTCGCGAAGCAGGGCAAGGACCCCAAGCCTGAGATCATGATCCCGCTGGTGAGCGTGGTGACGGAGCTCGAGACGCTGCGCGGCGAGACCGAGAAGGTGATCGCCGACGTGATCGAGAGAGAGGGCTGCGAGCTCGACATCGCGATCGGCACGATGATCGAACTCCCCCGTGCGGCGGTGACCGCCGACGAGATCGCGAAGGCCGCCGACTTCTTCAGCTTCGGCACCAACGACCTCACGCAGACGACCTTCGGCTTCAGTCGCGACGACATCGAGGGCAAGTTCCTGCCGAAGTATCTCGACCGGAAGATCCTGTCTCGCAACCCGTTCGAGACCGTCGACAGCGGCGTGGCCGAGCTCGTGCGCATGGGCTGCGAGAAAGGCCGCGAGACCAACGCGGACATCAAGCTCGGCGTGTGCGGCGAGCACGGCGGCGACCCGGAGAGCGTGCACGTCTTCTACGATATCGGGCTCGACTACGTGTCCTGTTCGCCGTTCCGCATCCCGCTCGCGAGACTCGCCGCCGCGCAGGCCGCGCTCGGCGAGCGCGAGATCGAGGGCGAGGGATAGCCACGAGACGAGTCGTGAGACGCGGGGGCGCACGGTGACCCGCATACGCACCCGAGAGGACGCGGAGCGCGAGGAGCGGCAGCGGCTGTCTCCTCGCGCCGCGTTCGCCGACGAGAGCCGAGGACGCGATCGACCCCTCGAGCAGGATCCGCTGCGCACCGTCTTCCAGCGCGACCGCGACCGCGTCATCCACTGCAAGGCGTTCCGTCGCCTGTCGCACAAGACGCAGGTATTCCTCGCGCCCGAGGGCGACCACTACCGCACGCGTCTCACCCACACGCTGGAGGTCGCGCAGATATCGCGGTCGGTGGCGCGCTCCCTGCGGCTCAACGAGGACCTCACCGAGGCGATCGCGCTCGCCCACGACCTCGGGCACACGCCGTTCGGTCACATCGGCGAGGACGCGCTCACGGCCGAGCTCGAGCGTCTGGAGGCAGACGGCCGCGGGGCCGAGGACGTGTCGGCGCCGTTCGAGCACAACGTGCAGTCGCTCAGGGTGGTGGAGTCGCTGGAGTACGAGGGCAAGGGCCTCGACCTCACCTGGGAGGTGCGCGACGGCATCGCGCGACACACCGGGGACGAGCGGCCGCGCACGCTCGAGGGGCAGATCGTGGCGATCGCGGACCGCATCGCGTACGTGAACCACGACATCGACGACGCGATCCGCGGCGGCGTGCTCCGAGAGGACCAGCTTCCCGCCGAGGCCACCGACGTCCTCGGGACGAATCACGGCGCGCGCATCACCGCGATGGTGGAGAGCCTGGTGGACACGTCGCTCGACGCCGACGTCATCCGGATGAGCGATGAGGTGTGGGACGCGATGATGACGCTTCGCAGGTACCTGTTCGAGAACGTGTACCTCCACTCGGACGCGAAGTCGGAGGATCCCAAGGCGTTGCACCTCGTACGGGAGTTGTTCCGCCACTTCGTCGAGCACCCGGATCAGCTTCCCGAGCCGGACCCGCCGAGAGCCGGGGATTCGGTGCCCCGGCAGGTGGTCGACTACATCGCGGGCATGACGGACCGGTTCGCGATCCGGACCTACCGTCGTTTCTTCGTTCCCGAAGCGTGGGTGCAGTGAGCGGCCGACGCTCCCGCCTTGTTGCCCCGGTGTAGGCGCTCGGATATCATGCCGACGAACCGCACGCCCCCAGAAGGGAGCATCGATGGCTGACCTCATGCAGTACGTCGCATGGCTCGCGCCGATCGCCGCCGTGATAGGTATCGTGGTGGCGTTCGTGTTGGCGCGCTGGGTCCTCGCGCAGGATCCCGGCACCGAGCGCATGCAGGAGATCTCGAAGGCCATCCAGGAGGGAGCGGCGGCCTTCCTGACTCGCGAGTACAGGGTGTTGGCCTTCTTCGTCGCCGGACTGTTCGTGGTGCTGGGTCTGGCCATCGGCTGGATGACCGGCGTCGCGTTCCTCACGGGCGCCCTGCTCTCCGGCACCGCCGGCTTCATCGGGATGTACGTCGCCACCAGGGCGAACGCCCGCACCGCGCACGCCGCCAAGAGCGGCGTGGCCAAGGCGCTCACCGTGGCGTTCCGCTCCGGTCTCACCATGGGCCTCACCGTGGCCTCCCTGGGCCTCGGCGGCCTGGGTCTCTGGGCGCTGTTCCTGATCGTCACCGGCGACGGCCCGCGTCCGGACATCGTGAACGGCTTCGCGCTCGGAGCCTCGTCGATCGCGCTGTTCGCGCGCGTGGGCGGCGGCATCTACACGAAGGCCGCCGACGTGGGCGCCGACCTGGTCGGGAAGGTCGAAGCGGGCATCCCGGAGGACGACCCGCGCAACCCGGCCGTGATCGCCGACAACGTGGGCGACAACGTGGGCGACGTGGCCGGCATGGGCGCCGACCTCTTCGAGAGCTATGTGGGCTCGATCCTCGCTCCGATCGTGCTCGCGGTGGCGCTGTGGGTCAGCGCCGACACGAGCGTCGACTTCCTGTTCGGCGTCTCGGCGCCGCTCGTCATCGCCGCGGGCGGCATCATCGCCTCGGTGGTGGGGCTGTTCTTCGTGAGGGCGAAGGAGGGCGCGAACCTGCACTCGGCGCTCAACGCGGGCACCTACGTGGCGGCCGTCCTCGAGCTCGTCGTGATGGGTCTCATCTTCCGGCACTGGAGCACGCAGACCGACGTGGCGGCGCTCTGGTACTTCGGCGCGGTGACGGCGGGTCTGATCGCCGGCATCGCCATCGGGAAGATCACCGAGTACTACACCTCGGATCACTACAAGCCGGTGCGCAGGATCGCCGACGCGTCCGAGACGGGGACCGCGACCAACATCATCGCAGGTCTCGAGACCGGCATGCTCTCCACGCTGCTGCCGATCCTGGTGGTGGGCGTGGCGATCCTCATCGCCTACTTCACCGGTTACCAGGCGCTGGACGATCCCACGAGCGGCATCTACGGCATCTCGCTCGCCGCGCTCGGCATGCTCTCGATCACCGCGATCACGGTCGGGGTCGACGCATACGGCCCGGTGGCCGACAACGCCGGCGGTATCGCCGAGATGGGCGAGATGGGCGCGGATATCCGCGAGATCACCGACGGGCTCGACTCGGTGGGCAACACCACCGCCGCCATCGCCAAGGGCTTCGCCATCGGATCGGCCGCGCTCACCGCGCTCGCGCTGTTCAGCGCGTTCCGCACGCAGCTGCAGGCGGAGCTCGACGGCGTGACGCTCGCGCTCGACGAGCCGATCGTGCTCGTCGGGCTGTTCATCGGCGCGATGCTCCCGTTCCTCTTCGGCGCACTCACCATGGGCGCCGTGGGTCGGGCGGCGTTCGCGATGATCGAGGAGGTCCGCCGCCAGTTCAAGGAGATCCCGGGCATCATGGAGGGCACCGGCAAGCCGGACTACGCCGCCTGTGTCGACATCTCGACGAAGGGCGCGCTCAAGGAGATGGTGGTGCCGGGCCTCATCGCGGTGCTCGTGCCGCTCGGCGTGGGTCTCATCGACGTGAACATGCTCGGCGGCCTGCTCGCGGGCGCGCTGGTGTCCGGCTTCCTGATGGCGATCATGATGGCCAACGCCGGCGGTGCGTGGGACAACGCCAAGAAGTACATCGAGCGCGGCGCGCACGGCGGGAAGGGCTCGGACGCGCACAAGGCCGCCGTGGTCGGCGACACCGTGGGCGACCCGTTCAAGGACACCTCCGGCCCGTCGATGAACATCCTCATCAAGCTGATGACCATCGTGAGCCTGGTGTTCGTGCCGCTCTTCATCGAGCTCGGGGGCGGGTTCTTCCACTAGGAGACCGTCCGGCCGGCCGAAGAGCCGTCGCGGCGCGTTGGGCGTCGGTGGCGTCGGGTAACATGCATATGAACGGCGACGGGCCCGGCCGTGAGGTCGGGCCCGTGTCGTCGCCGAGCGAGTCGGACGCCCGAGAGAGGAGGTCGCGTTGGGCCGCATCCCCGAAGAGGACATCGAGAAGGTGCGCGACGCGACCGACGTCGTCCAGGTCGTCGGCGAGACGGTGATGCTCAAGCAGAAGGGGCGCCTGTGGTGGGGGCTGTGCCCGTTCCACAACGAGAAGACCCCCTCGTTCAAGGTCGACCCGTCCACCGGTCTGTGGCACTGCTTCGGCTGCGGCGAGGGCGGGGACGTGTTCGGGTTCCTGATGAAGCGCGAGTCCCTCGAGTTCCCGGATGCCGTGCGCGAGCTGGCGGACGTGGCCAACATCGAGCTGCACGAGACCGGCGGAGCCGTCCCCAAGAGCGAGCGCGACCGGCTCGTCGAGGTGTGCGAGGCCGCGGTCGCGTTCTACCACGGCGTCCTGACCACCTCTCGCGACCCTCGAGCCCAGGAGGCCCGCACGTATCTGGCGGAGCGCGGGTTCGGTATCGACGTGGCGAAGCGGTTCGAACTCGGTTTCGCTCCGGACGCACGTGCCGCGCTCACCCAGACGCTCACCAAGCGAGGCTTCACCCGCAAGGAGCTCCTCGACGCGAACCTCTCCCTCGAGACGGACGGCGGTCGGCTCAAGGACCGCTTCTTCGGGAGGGTGATGTTCCCGATCCGCGATCTGCGCGGTCGAGCGGTGGCCTTCGGCGGCCGTGTGGTGGGGGAGGGAGAACCCAAGTACCTGAACTCGAACGAGACCGCGGTGTTCCACAAATCGTCGACGCTCTACGCGCTCGACCGGGCGAAGAACCCGATCGTGACCGAGGGGACCGCGGTGGTGGTGGAGGGCTACACGGACGTGATCGCGATGTACGAGGCCGGACTGCGGCACGCTGTCGCCACGCTCGGCACGGCGCTCACCGCCCAGCACGTGAAGACGCTGAGCCGCTTCGCCGACAAGGTGGTGTACCTGTTCGATGGGGATGAGGCCGGCCGTCGGGCGGCGGCCCGGGCGGCCGAGTTCCTGGAGTGGCAGGCCACACCGGAGAAGCGGGTGGGTAGGGTGGAGCTGCTCGTCGCGGTGGTGCCCGAGGGCATGGATCCCGCGGACTACGTGGCCCGGAAGGGCGCTGACGACATGCACGCGGTGATCGAGGAGGCCGAGCCGCTGCTCCGCTTCGTGCTGGACAGGCGGCTCAACGCGCACGACCTCGCCACGCCGGAAGGCCGGTCGCGCGCGCTCGCCGACGCCGCGGGTGTCCTCGCCGGTCTGAAGGGGTCGTTGCTCGGACACGACTACGCCATCTTCGTGGCCGACCGCCTGGGGGTGGAGTACGAGACGGTCCAGGGCGAGATGATGCGCGCCCGCCCGGACGTCTCGCTCGAGGACAGCCCGGAGGAGGGTACCGGGTCAGGCGAGGGGGGCGCGGACGCGGTCACCGATCCGGAGCGGCGGACGGAGGTGGAGGCGCTGCGCCTGGTAGCGACCTGCGCCGGGGTGCGTGATGAGGCACGCGTATTGCTTGACGAGGGACTCGTCCGTAGCCCGGAGATCCGCGAGGCGATCCGCGTGGTACTCGAGGCGGGGGGCGCCGAGGGCGGCGCGCTCTACGAACGGCTGCGGGTATCGCACCCGGAGGCGGCCAAACTGGTGTCCGGATTCCTGGTGGAGGAAGAGGGGATCGGGACCGATGAATGTCTTGCGGCGTTGCGGGGAATAGATGATAGGCTCCAGGAATTCGGCCTCAGACGTCAAATAACGAGGTTGAGGGCGCGGCTGGAGGAGATGGACCCCGAGGAGGACCGCGCCGACTACGACGCATTGTTCCGCGAGATCGCCCTGCTCCAGCGGCAGATGAAGGCCGGCGGTCTCGTGCGGCCCGCAAGCGACGACCCGGAGGACCGGTATCAGCGTGACACAGAAGGCGAAGAAGAAGACGGATAAGAAAGCCCCCGAGTTGGAGCTCTCGGCGGTGAAGAGACTGACCAAGCTGGGTTCGCAGCAGGGTCGACTCACTGGCGATGAGATCGAGGACGCGCTCGGGGATATCGAGTTGAACGACGATCAGGTCGACCGCATCTACTCACACTTCGCCGACAAGGGCATCGACATAGTCGAGGAGGACACCGACGTCAGCGAGGAAGAGGTCGACCGGATCCTCGAGGACGAGAAGAAGGCCGCGCGCGAGAAGGACGACGGCGACGGCGACGGCGGCGGTGGCGGGTCGGAGAAGCGCTCGAAGTCCGGATCGAGATCCGGGTCGAAGAAGTCGTCGAAGTCGGACGCCGAGAGCGGCGATGGCGGCAAGGACGCCCAGAAGGATGCCGAGAAGGACGCCAAGTCCAAGAGCGCCGCGAAGAAGCGCAAGAAGGCCGCAAGCCCCTCGCTGCAGCCGCTCACCAGCGATCCCGTGCGGATGTACCTGAAGGAGATCGGGAAGGTCCCCCTCCTGACCGCACGCCAGGAGGTCGACCTCGCGATGAAGATCGAGGCCGGCACGGAGGCGAGTCAGAAGCTCGATGAGGCGCGCGAGGCCGGCGTCGAGCTGAACCGCGCCGAGGAGCGTCGTCTGGAGCGCATCGAGGCGACGGGTCTCATGGCCAAGCGCCAGCTGGTCGAGGCGAACCTGCGCCTGGTGGTCTCGATCGCCAAGCGCTACGTGGGTCGCGGCATGCTGTTCCTGGACCTCATCCAAGAGGGCAACCTCGGCCTCATCCGGGCCGTAGAGAAGTTCGACTACACGAAGGGTTACAAGTTCTCCACCTACGCCACGTGGTGGATCCGCCAGGCCATCACGCGCGCTATCGCTGACCAGGCTCGGACCATCCGCATCCCCGTGCACATGGTCGAGACGATCAACAAGCTCATCCGCATCCAGCGTCAGCTCCTCCAGGACCTCGGCCGCGAGCCCGCACCCGAGGAGATCGGCGAGCAGATGGACATGACCGCCGAGCGCGTGCGCGAGATCCTGAAGATCTCCCAGGAGCCGGTCTCCCTCGAGACGCCCATCGGCGAGGAAGAGGACAGCCAGCTCGGTGACTTCATCGAGGACGGCGAGGCGGTCGTCCCGCCGGAGGCCGCGTCGTTCTCGATGCTCCAGGAGCAGCTCTCGTCCGTGCTCGACGCGCTCTCGGAGCGCGAGCGTCGCGTCATCGAGCTCCGCTTCGGCCTGCTCGACGGCCATCCCCGCACGCTCGAGGAGGTCGGCCGGGAGTTCGGAGTGACGCGGGAGCGCATCAGGCAGATCGAGTCGAAGACGCTCTCCAAGCTGCGACACCCCACGCGTTCGAGCAGGCTCAAGGACTACCTGGAGTAGCCGTCGGCATCCGCTGGATGGCCGTTCACGCCTCGGTGATCACGCCTCGGTGAACTCGAAGGCTCCCGTGTCGAAGAGCTCGGAGCAGATGTCCACGATGTCCGCGTCGTAGAGCGTGCCGGCGCCCGTCCGCACCTCGTGCAGGGCCGCGTCGAGGCCCAGGGACGGCCGGTACGGCCGGTGCGAGGACATCGCCTCCACCACGTCGGCGACCGCGAGGATACGGGCCTCCAGGAGGATACTCTCCGCTTTCAGGCCGCCGGGGTAGCCTGAACCGTCGAGCCGCTCGTGATGCTGGACGATGATGTCCGCGAGGGGTGTGTCGGACTCGATACGACTCACGATGGACTCGCTGACGGTCGGGTGCTCCTTGATGAAGTCGTACTCGGCCGTGGTGAGCTGACCGGGCTTGTTGAGTATCTCCGCGGGTACCGAGAGCTTACCCACGTCATGGATGAGGGCCGCCGTGCGTATACCGGAGATCTGCTGCTCGTCGTGCCCGAGTTCGAGGCTGATGCGTTCGGCGAGCTCGGCGACCCGTTTCTCGTGCCCGGCGGTGTAGGGGTCGCGTATCTGCGTGATGTACACGACGGCTTCGATGGTGCTGTCGTAGGCGCGACGGACCTTCTCGAGGGACTCGCGGAGGTCGCGCTCCGCCTGATGCTGCGGCGTGACGTCCTGGAAGACCGCCATGAGTCCCGGCGAGTGGGCCTGCCGATCAGCGATCGAGGCGACGGAGACCTGCAGGTCCACGGTTCGCCCCGAGCGGCCCTCCATCCGTGTCTCGAACTGTGTCGAGGTACCGTTCCCGCGCAGTTCCTCGGCGATCCGGTCGAGGGAGAGCACGTCCTCTTCGAAGGGAATCGATCCACCGAGCACCTGGTCGCGCTCCCAGCCGAACAGGCGCTCGGCGGCGGGGTTCCAGATGGTGACATGGCTGCTGTCGTCCAGTGCGACGATGGCGAGCGGCGAATCCTCGATCAGCGGGTGGAGCCTGGCGTTGACCTCCTCGAGCTCGGTGACCTTCTGCTCGAGCTTGTTGATGAGGCGCTGGTTGTGACGCTCGAGGATCTCGACGCCCTTCAGGCGCGGCTCCGGCGACGTGTGATCGGATGGGCCGCGGACGAGGCGGGCGGCGGTCTCGAGAAGGACCTGGGGCTCCTGTGGCTTGACGAGGAACTCGTCCGCGCCGATGGAGGTCGCGAACTGCTTGTCGAGGGGTTCGGTGTAGTTGGCCGAGTAGAAGAGGAACGGCGTGTCGCGCAGCTTGGGATCGCGGCGGATCTCCAGACAGAGGCGGTAGCCGTCCATGCGGGGCATGAGGATATCCGAGATGATCAGGTCGAAGTCGGCGCTCTTCGCGGCCTCCAGGGCCTCCTGACCGTCGGCGGCTATGTCCACCCGATATCCGGCGGCGGAGAAGAGGGTCTCCAGGAGGGTGCGGTTCGCCACGTCGTCGTCTGTGATGAGTACGTGTGCCATAGCAATGGTATTCCCTTTATCTGGTAGTCGAACCATCATTCCGGCGCCTGGGCGCCGGCGGTACGGGAATACACCCCCGCGCATAGGTAACATCGGATCGGAGGCACGCTTCCCTGAGGGAAAGCACTCCGGCGGACGAAGAAGACCCCCGCGCCTTGGGAGGCGCGGGGGTCTCGGATGCGATGGCTCCCCGGGCTGGATTCGAACCAGCAACCCTCCGGTTAACAGCCGGATGCTCTGCCGTTGAGCTACCGAGGAACGGAGGCTCGGCGGATGGGGCCACGTGACGGCCGCATGCGCCCGAGCAGTATACGAGACGGTCGAGCGCGTCCGCAACCGGTGCTGCACGAAGCGTGCCGATACGGTCGGCAGGGGGTCGCCGGGCTGGTGTACACTCTCGTCGGCGGGCCCGTGGCGCAACGGCAGCGCAGGGGACTCATAATCCCTGGGTTGCAGGTTCGAATCCTGCCGGGCCCACCAAGACGACCACGGTGGCCGCCCCGAACGGGGCGGCCTTGCCTTTGCTAGACTCTGCCTGCCATGAAACGGAGTCGGACAGAGCGCCGCGAGGCGCGCCGGGCGCGCAGCCGCCTCATCTACGCCACCGCGATCGTGGGCCTCGTGGCGATCGCGGCGGGTATCACGATCGTGGCGTGGCCGTCGGGTGACGGTGTCGCGGTGTCGAACACGGTCCCCGACGCGGGGGACTCCGACGCCACCACCACCGCGGGAACGATCGGGGCCACGGAGTCCGTCGACGTCTCGACGACCGCCGCTCAGGCCCACGCGACCCCGGTCGAGGTCCCGGACGTCTCGGGGATGCTCCTCGACGAGGCCGAGATGATCCTGCGCTACGCCGGTCTCACCGTCGAGACGGCTCCGGGGGCGCCCGGTGCCGACATCGATCCGGATGCCGAGACTTCCCTGCGCGTGGTCGCCTGCGACCCGGTCGCCGGAGCGCTCGTGGAGAGCGGTTCCACGGTGACGCTCAGCGTGGAAGCGGTCGAGTCCACCTTCAGGTCGCCGCACCACATCGTGTGCATCGACCCCGGCCATCAGGCGAGATCGAACCCGGATCGGGAGCCGATCGGTCCGGGCGCCACCGAGACCAAGGAGCGGGTGCGAGGCGGGACCACGGGCGTGTCCACGCGCATCCCCGAGTACGAGACCGTGCTCGAGATATCCCTGCTGCTGAAGGCCGAGCTCGAGGAGCGGGGCGTCGAGGTCGTCATGACGAGGGAGTCGAACGACGTCGACATCTCCAACGCCGAGCGCGCCCAGGTCGCCAACCAGGCGGGAGCGGACCTGTTCGTGAGGGTCCACGCGGACGGTGCGGTGGACGAGGACACCCATGGCGTCTCTGTGCTGTATCCTTCCGGCAACTCGTGGGTGGCGCCCATCGAGGAGCCGAGTCTCGAGGCCGCCGACGCCGTCCGGGGAGCGCTCGTCGCGGCGACCGGCGCGGCGGACGGCGGGCTCGCGCCGCGCAGCGACATCACCGGCTTCAACTGGGCGAAGGTGCCGGCGATCCTGGTGGAGTGCGGCTTCCTCACCAACCCGATCGAGGACAAGCTGCTCAACAGCGAGGACTACCAGCAGAAGGTCGCGGCGGGGATAGCCGAAGGGATCATGGCGTTCCTGGCCGAGTGAGCGCTGCGACGAAGGGTCATCACGAGGTTCATCAGGAGGGGTGTGACATGCGGGTTTCTCGTGCCGGGGTAGTTCAGGCATACTGACGCGATATGACCGACTATCCGAGACTCAACGCCGTGATCCTCGCGGGGGGCACCGGCCAGCGCTTCTGGCCGCTCTCGCGCGAGCTCAGGCCCAAGCAGCTGCTGAGCATCTTCCACACGGATTCGCTCATCGTGGAGACCATCAAGCGCGTGGGACCCTTCGTGGAGGACCCGGCGGCGGACGTCACCATCGTGTGCGGGATGAACCTGTACGAGGCGCTGCGCGATCACCTGCTCGCGCAGGACGACGCCTCGATGCGCGAGGTCCGGTTCCTCATCGAGCCGGAGGCGCGCAACACGGCTCCCGCGATCGCGTTGGCCGCGGCGAGTCTCGCGCTCGAAGACCCCGAGGCCGTCATGGCCGTGCTCCCGTCCGACCACGTGATCGAGTCCGACGGGGAATGGCGTGACGTCATCACCGCCGCCGCCGCACTCGCGGCGGATGACCGCCTCGTGACGATCGGCATCACGCCCGACCGGCCGGAGACCGGATACGGCTATATCCGCTCCGGGGAACCGCTTCCCGCCTACGACGTCGGCGTCGCGCGCCCGCGCGTGGCCGACGCGTTCGTGGAGAAGCCGGATGCGGACACCGCTCGCCGCTACCTCGAGGACGGCGGCTACCTGTGGAACGCGGGCATCTTCGTCATGAAGGCCGCCACCCTGCTCGCCGAGCTCGAAGCGGTGGGCGAGGACGGTGCCACCATCGCCGATGTCGCCCGCGGGGTGGCGGGCATGTCCGGTGAGGAGTGGCGATCGGGGCGGGCCGCGGAGGTATTCGGGCAGGCGCCGAGGCTCCCGATCGATATCGCCGTGATGGAGCGTTCGGACAAGGTGGTCGTCATCCCCGCGGACCTCGGATGGAGCGACGTCGGCTCCCTCTTGGCGCTGGAGGACGCCGCGCAGCCGGACGAGCGGGGCAACGTGGTGTCGGGGCGGGCGCTGACCGTCGACTGCGACGACAGCGTGGTGTGGGCCCCCGATCGCCTGGTCGCCACGCTGGGGCTGTCCGACATGCTGGTCGTCGACACCGAGGACGCGACCCTCGTGGCGCCGAAGGACCGGGCGCAGGACGTGCGCGGCGTGGTGGAGGCGCTCAAGGCCCGCGGCGACGCCGAGGTGGCGGAACCGAGGACCGCGCGACGCCCGTGGGGGAGCTGGACGAACCTCCTGGAGGGTGACGGATTCAAGATCAAGCGCATCGAGGTCGTGCCCGGGCGCCGTCTGAGCCTGCAGCGCCATCAGCACCGAAGCGAGCACTGGGTGGTCGTGACCGGGACCGCGCACGTCACGCGAGACGGCGATACGGTGGACGTCGGCGTGAACGAGTCCACCTTCATCCCGGTGGGCATGACCCATCGCCTCGAGAACGAGGGCGAGGAGCGGCTCGTGATCATCGAGGTGCAGGTCGGCGACTACGTCGGCGAGGACGACATCGAGCGGCTCGACGACGACTGGGAGCGATAACCGGTGAGACAGGCGCCGAACGGTCCGCGGACGAGTGGGACGATGCGCGTCCTCGTCACCGGTGGCGCCGGCTACATCGGTTCGGTGAGCGCGAAGCTCCTGCTCGACGAGGGGCACGACGTGCTCGTGGCGGACACGCTGGAACGGGGCTTCCGCGAGGCCGTCGATCCGCGCGCCCGGCTCGTGGTGTGCGACGTGGGGGACCGCGCGTCGATGGCCGAGCTCCTCCGCGGGTGTGACGGCGTTCTCCACTGCGCGGGCTATATCGAGGTGGCGGAGTCCCAGCGCGAGCCGCTCAAGTATTTCAAGAACAACGTGGGGCACGCGGAGATCCTGCTCGAGGCCATGGACGAGGCCGGCGTGGAGCACCTCGTGTTCTCTTCCACCGCGGCGGTCTACGGCGAGCCGGAGAGCACGCCGATCACCGAGGACGCGCCGTGTCGCCCCATCAACAACTACGGTACCTCCAAGCTGCACTTCGAGGAGATCATCGAGGCAGCGGAGCGCGTGAGCGATCTCACCGCGGTGCGGCTGCGCTACTTCAACGTGGTCGGCGCGAGCGAGGACGGCGCGGTCGGGGAGTCGCACCGGCCGGAGACGCACATGATCCCGCGCATCCTGGACGCGCTGCATCGCGGCGCCGCGGAGTTCGAGGTGTTCGGCGACGACTACCCCACCCAGGACGGAACGTGCGTGCGCGACTACATCCACGTGGTCGATCTCGCTCACGCCCATCTGCTCGCGCTCGAGCGACTCGTCGGGGGAGGGGAGGGCGGCGTGTTCAATCTCGGCAACGGGCGCGGCTACTCGAACCTCGAGGTGGTTCGCGCCTGCGCCGAGGTCACGGGGCGTGAGGTCGAGATACGGATCGGTCCTCGTCGCGAAGGCGATCCCGCGGTGCTGATCGCCTCGAACGAGAGGGCCAAGGCCGAACTGGGTTGGACGCCGGAGCGAAGCGATCTGCGCACGATGATCGGCGATGCCTGGGCCTTCAAGCGCAGGTATCCGGAAGGCTACTGAGCCGGCGCTTCGACCGCGCGGCGGGCGCTTCACTCCTCTGGGCGGAGTGCTACAATGGGCGACGCTCTTCGGAGCGACGGGCGATTAACTCAGTGGGAGAGTGCTACCTTCACACGGTAGAAGTCACTGGTTCGAATCCAGTATCGCCCACCAGCGAACCTCGAGGCCCCGGCATCCGTGTCGGGGCCTTTCTCGTGTGCGATATCCTGATATGCAGACTGCAGAAGTGGGGTTAGGCGAACACGCCGATGGGCATCCTGCTTGCAGCGTGTCACGTGACGCGTTATCGTCGTTACATGATCAAGACGTTCGCTGACAAGCGCACCCAGGAGATCTACGCCACCGGCAAAGCCAAGCGCTTCGCCCCAGAGCTCGCGAAGCGCGCTCGCCGCCGGTTGGAGTACGTGGACTACGCGTCGCGCATCGAGGACCTTCACGAGCCGCGCAGTAACCGGCTTCACGCCCTCGGCGGAAACCGCAAAGGTCAGTTCTCCATCTCCATAAACGACCAGTGGCGCATCTGCTTCCGGTTCGAAGACGGGGACGCATACGACGTTGAGATCTGCGACTACCACTGAGAGAAGGTGTGACCATGGCAATCCCCAACACCGGCGGGCGCACCGTCCGTCCGACGCATCCGGGCGAGATGCTGCGTGAGGACTTCATGCCCGACTACGATCTGACCGTCGCCAGCATGGCAGAAGCCCTCGGCGTCTCGCGTCAGACAGTCAACGAGCTTCTGCGCGAGCGTCGTGCTCTGAGCCCTGAGATGGCGCTTAGGTTGTCCCAGCTCTTTGGCAATTCCCCGGAGTTCTGGCTCAACGCACAGCGTGCTGTCGACCTGTGGGACGCGAAGCAGGAACTCAAGCGCAAGGGCACTCACATCAAGCCGTTGAGTGTCGCCTAACCCGCGTGTCAACACAGACAGCGCGGCCCCGCAACGGTATCCTCGGCAGTCAGGGATGCGCGGCCGCGCTGCTGGTTACGCGCAAACACGGTGGGAATAGCCGCGTGACCGGGTACGGGTTGCAGACGTCGGGCCTGACGTATAGTTTGGCTGAAGTTGTACGTCAGGAGGTCACGCATGAAGACCAAACTCACCCTGCGGCTCGATGAGAAGCTCATCGCGAGCGCCAAACGTCACTCGGCGGAATCCGGCAAGTCGGTCTCTCAGCTGGTCGCGGACTACGTCGCCCTCATCGATGCTCAGGATCGCGACATCGAGATCACGCCACGAGTGCGTTCCCTTCGGGGTGTCCTCGCCGGTTCCGGCCTCGATGAGAGCGACTACCGGCGTCATCTCGAGAAGAAGCATCTGTGAAGGTGCTCTTCGACACCGACGTGGTCCTCGATCACCTCTTAGGGCGCGAACCCTTCGTCGACGCCGCGGAGCAGCTTCTCAGCCTTGCAGACTCCGGAAGGATCGATGGGGTCGTCTGCTCGACGACGGCGACGACCATCCACTCCCTGGCGTCCAAGGCCGTCGGCTCGTCGGCGGCCATGGAGTACCTGCGCAAGCTGCTCGCGATCTTCGACGTGGCCTGTGTCGACCGAGACGTGCTGCAAGTCGCTCTGGACGCGGGCTTCTCGGACTTCGAGGATGCCGTGTTGCATGAGGCGGCCTGCAGGGTCGGCGCGGTGGCGATCGTGACCCGCGACGGCAAGGACTTCGCGAGATCGACGCTGCCGGTGCTCGATCCCATCGAGTTGCTCGCGGCCGTGTACTCAGGTTCGGAGTAGCGGGCGGCGGGAAGGGCGCTCGGGGAGAAGACCGTGGGCTGTACGGAGCCCGGACGCGGGGCCGCCTAGCTCCGGTACGCCAACCGGCCCTCGATCACCGACTCCAGGTTCGTGCTGGTGCGAAGACCCTCTTCGAGAACCTGCTGCACCGAGGTCGCCACCACCGTCTGCTTGCCCGACGCCTGGAGCACGTCCGCCGGGATCGCGAGGTACGGCTCGCACTGGCTCGCGTGATAGCCCTGCAGGCAGATGCTGTACTCGCGCGCCGGGTCCACCTGCTCGCCGCCTATCTCGAGCGACACGAGCTCGTCGGCCGTCGTGTCGAAGACGGCGGCCACGCCGCGGTTGACCTGATAGCACTCGCCCTCGCCGTCGCGGTTCTCGTTACGCATGATGTGCGCGAACGTACCTCGCAGGACCTCCCCCGAGACGTGGTAGCGCGTCAGTTCGTCGTCGTAGGGGAAGCACGACAGGAAATCGCCGAGCGTCACCGCGGGACCGAGCTCCTCCACCCGCACGGAGCCCGCGCCCAGCAGCATGACGTCACACTCGGCGGCGTCGGCCAGGATGTCGGCGAGCGCGTTGCCCAGAGTGGTCTCCTCTTCGCGAAGCGGATGCGTGAGCCTGCGTGCGAAGCGCGTCAGCAACGCGCCGTACTTGTCGTCCACGACCGACTTGTAGCCGTCGATGAACTCGACCAACCGTTCGTCGGGTTCCGCCACGCCCGGTTCGATCGGCACGAGTCGCCAGGTCCACTCGACGATGGAGTTCGTGTCGTCGTCCACCACGATGTCGAAGCGGCCGATCTGGTCCGTACCCACGCCGGCCTGCGCGATGAGCACGCCGTTCTCCAGTGCGGGCTGCTCCAGGATCGTGTGTGAGTGCCCGCCGATGATCATGTCCACGCCCCACAGGGGATCGAGCATGCGGGCCAGCTCCACGTCGGACTCGAACCCGATGTGCGTGAGCAGGATGGTGAGGTCGATATCCTTCTTCCGGTAGGCGTTGGTGATGCGCCCGACCGTAGCGCTCGCTTCCTCGAGATCGACGAAGCTGCCGATCAGACTGTCCTGCGACAGCGAGTCCATCACCTTCTCGGTGACGATCCCGGTGAAGAGTATCTCGAAGCCGGCCTTCTCCAACGTCACGTACGGCCGCATGAGGCGACGCTGGTTCTTGCGGATGAAGAGGTTCGCGTTGACCAAGGGGAAGTCGGCCATCTTCTCGAGGAACAGCAGGTGTGGCAGGCCGTAGTCGAGTTCGTGGTTGCCGAGCGATACCACGTCGGGCGAGAGGTAGTTCATGATCTCGATCGTCGAGATCCCTTTGAACTCCGAGTCGATCAGCGAGCCTTGCAGCATGTCGCCCGCGATCACGTAGATCACGTGCTCTTCCTCCTCGCGGACCCGGTTGACGTAACCGGACAGCAAAGAGAGCCCGCCGATCAGTTCGGACCTGCCTTCCGCGACCTCCGCGAAGAAGTCACCGTGCATGTCGTTGCTGTGCAGGATCGTGAACGTGCGCGTCGCCGTCATCGGACCTCCCTTCCGCTACCTTCACATCTTAGCCCGACCGAGCACCTGTCGGATGCCGGTTGGCGCTAGACGGGAGGCGTCTCGCGCGATCCTTCGATTCGGTTGCCGGCGTTCTGCCACGACCCTCCTCGCTGAGAGGCTGCGGAGACACTGTTGCGCCCCGCATCCTTCGCAGCGTATAGGGCGGCATCAGCGGCCGCGATGCCCGCGTCGGCACTGTCCCCGCAGGCCGGCAGCGACGACACACCGATCGACACCGTTACGGAACACACACTATCGTTCCACTCGACGCTGCTCGCTTCGATCGTGGATCGCAGATCGTCGGCGCGCGAATGGGCATCGTCCGTATCGGCGTTGACCATCACCACGAGGAACTCGTCGCCTCCATAGCGGCAGACGATGTCGGCGACACGCGCGCCCGCGAGCAGTACGCCGCTCACCATCTTGAGAGCGGCATCACCTGCCGCGTGCGAGTATTCGTCGTTGATTCTCTTGAAGTCGTCGATGTCCAAGAGGAGAAAGGCCAACGATACGTCCTCGCGTCGGGACCGCGCTATCTCCCGGGGCACGCTCTCGTCCAAGAAGCGACGGTTGTACAGGCCAGTGAGCGGGTCTCTGACCGCCTCTTCCCGAAGTCGTTCGTTGAGTATCTCGATCTGTTCGTGGCTATTCGCGAGTTCGCGATTCGCAGCCTGCAGCAGTTCGGTGTTGCGGCGCTCCTTGGTGACGTCGTGAAGCGTGACCAGGTGTGCGGGCCGTTGCGGCGGGCCCGAGTCGAGCGCGGTAACCCGGTAGTCGATGTAGCGGCAGTCATCTTGACATCCGATGGGCATGGCGGCCTGCCCCGCCTTGTCGGCATCGCCAAGAGTACTCTTGCGTAGCGAGGACACGGCACCCGCTACACCGCCCAGAACCCTTTGGGCAGACTCCCCGACGGGGATGCCCCGGGGCATTCGCAGTATCTTGAGAGCGGCGGGATTCGCATCGGCGACACGGTCGTCATGGTCGAGGACGACGACCCCATCGTACATCTGCTCGACGACTGCGTGCCGTGCCAACGGAAGGATGTCGAGGAGTTCGCCGCGCGACAGGCTGAAGGACCACAGGGTACCCGTCACCAGAAATGCGAGGGGAGCCAGGTCAAGACCGTTCAGGGGTATCAGCCGCGACTCTGTGACTATGCTGGCTACGAACGGCACGCCCGCGCCCACAAGGAGCAACGCGGGCTGAGCGCGCCGGGTTGCGGGCGAGCGCCGGTACACGCGGATGATCAGAGCCATGCCGAGTATTAGCATTGCGTACGTATACGCGATGAACACCCAGTACAGCGGGCCAGGGATCGAGGAGTAGTGCGTGCGTGCGCCGATCTCGTGCGCGACGAAGGCCGCGTGGTAGAGACCGCCGGGATTCAGCCACTGGATATTGGCTAGAGCCAACGGTGGGATAGCGATCAGCGCGGTGCGCGCCGGCGTTCGCCATCGACTGATTCCCGCGACGTCGAGCGCCAGAGTGAGGAATCCAACCGGCACCATCCATACCCCCAGAGCCATGGACCTGATCCAGAACACCTGCTGGGTCATGGTGTGCGCCGACCACATCGCGGCGGACGCTCCGCACCAGATGAACACGCCGAGCGTGGTCAACGCGAGCGGCCGCGCGCCGCGAGTGGATCTGTGACGCCACGCAAGAACGGTCAATACGAAGGCGATGACCGCGGCGATAACGAACAGCACCACGTAGATATGCTGCAGCTCGACCACAAGACACCTCTGAGCCTGAATCGACGGCCGTCATCTGGATATATATCCCCAATGCTAGTCTCGTCGCGTTCGAGGACGGATCAAGCCGTGAGTGAGGAGGGCTAGGACCCCTGCCGGTGTACGCGGGCTGGGCGGCCATCGTGGTCGTGGTGTTCCCGCTGGTGTTCGGCTTCGCCTGACGGTGAGAGCGGGTATGGACACCAACGACACCTGCGGTACGGTCGCGTGCATCGCGGTCGTGTCGTCCGCGTGCGTCGAGAGGAGCCCGCATGCCCGACATCCCGCGCTGCATGAGCACGCAGCATCCCGACAACGCGTCGCTGCCCTTCTTCGCCCGCTCGGCGGTGCTCGCCGGCGAGGACGAGGTGCGCGAGGCCTACTACGCCTACTCGCATCTCGCCTGCGACGAGCAGATGTGGGACGTCGAGGGCAAGGAGATCGACACCTACGTCGTCAAGAAGCTCCTCTCGTTCTATCCGGAGTACTTCCGGGAGCACGTACTCGGGGAGGACCTGCGTCTCACCCTGCGCGTCCCCAACCCGACCGTCGAGACCGCCGAGGCGAAGATCCTCCTCGAGACGCTGGAGAGCGTACCGCGCTCCTATGACACGGCGCGTCTCTTCTACGAGCGTGAGGTCACGCCGATCTTCGAGGTCATCCTGCCGATGACCACCTCGGCGCGCTGCATCGACCGGATCTACCGTTACTACGCCGATCACATCATCGGCCGGCAGCACACGCGCTTCTGCGAGGGCGACCTCACCATCGCGGAGTGGATCGGCGAGTTCGGCCCCGAGCGCATCGAGGTGATCCCGCTCGTCGAGGACGTACCGACCATGCTGCGCACCGCCGACATCGTCGAGGAGTACCTCGCAGACAAGGAGGTGTCCGATCAGCGCGTCTTCCTCGCGCGTTCGGACACGGCGATGAACTACGGTCTCGTCTCGGCCGCGCTCGCGAACAAGATCGCGCTGATGCGCCTCGGCGGACTCGCGGAGCGGAGCGGCGTGCGGCTGCACCCCATCCTCGGCATGGGGTCGGCCCCGTTCCGCGGGGGCCTGACCCCCGAGACCGCCCAGCGGGTGGGCGAGGAGTACCCGAGCGTCGTCACGTTCACCATCCAGTCGGCCTTCAAGTACGACTACCGCGTCGAGCAGAGCCGCGCCGCCTGCGAACACCTGCGCGCGCGGGAGATCGGTCCACCGGCGCCCATGGACGTGGAGCGCGCCGAGGCGCTGATCGATCGCTACAGCGCCGCGTATCGACGCCGCGTGGCCGAGCTCGCTCCGCACATCAACCGCATGGCCGCGCACGTGCCTTCGCGCCGCGCGCGCAAGCTGCACGTGGGACTGTTCGGCTACTCGAGAGAGATGGAGGGCGTCTCGCTACCGAGGGCCATCTCCTTCACCTGCGCGCTCTACTCGCTCGGGATGCCGCCGGAGCTCATCGCTTTCGACGCCCTCGACGAGGCGGACCGCGAGTTCCTGCGCGATGCCTACCCCTCGTTCGAGTGGAAGGTGCGCACGGCGCTTCGCCACACCGACATGGAGGGGCCGCTGATGACCGAGGAGCTCGGCCGTGCGCTGCGCGAGGCGGGATACGAGTGGGAGCCGGACGAGGAGCATCTCGGACTCGTCCGTCGGATGCGAGGCGAGGGCGCCGGGGGACAGATGGAGGATCTGCTGCTGCGTGCCGCGCTCAGACGCCGCTTCCTTGGGTGAGCGTCGCGACCGCCGGGTGACCAAGAAGGCGCCGGGCCGCCGGGACGTCACGGCGTGATCAGCACGTCGCCCTCGTCGTCGCGGCCGGACGCCGCGTCGGGATCCTGCGCCGAGGAGCGGTAGCTGGGCGGCACCGATCGCGAGCCGCGTGACCACTCCACCATCCTCGCGTCGCAGGTACGGCACAGGAGGATGTCGCCCATCCCGACGATCGAGAGTTGCGTGCCGCGAGCATACTGCGTGAGCGCTTGAGGCCTGCGCACGACGTCGGTACCGCCGCAACTCGCGCACGTCTCGGGCTCGGCGTCGCGCAGCCAGGAGGCTCCGCAGCTCCCGCACTCGATGCGGATGCCGTCGGGCGTCTCCTTCCCGGAGAGATCCTCGGCCTCACCGCATCGGGGGCAATCCAGGCGCATCGCGGTCCACCTCTCGCGTCGAGATCGTCATCGGTCGAGATCGTCATCGGCTGCGGGTGCCTGCCACGACCTGCTCGTGGTTCAGGATGGTGACGAGGAGCACTCCGCCTATCACGTTACCGATGAGCGCGGGGATGAGGAAGCCTCCGAGGTAGTCGCCCCAGCCGAGCGCCCCCCGAGCCACCGCGAACAGCACCTCGGCGGAGCCGGCCACCACGTGCGAGAAGTCCCCGAGTCCGATGATGTAGGTGAACAGGAAGATCACCGCGACCTTGGATTCCCTGGCCGCTGCGGGCAGGAGCCAGACGACCAGGGCGATCAGCCAGCCCGCGAAGACGCCTCCCGTGACGGTGGACCAGAAGCCCGGCTCCGCGGCGCTGAGAGCGATCGCGAGCAGGGCGTCCTTGACGCCCGGTCCGACGAGGTCCGCGCCGGAGAGGAAGTAGGCGAACAGCCCGGTGCCGATGAGGTTCGCCGCGAGCACGACGACCCACAGGCGCACGAGGCGCCACGCCTCGCTCCAGCAGCGGTCGTGCAGGAAGGGGAGGACGGTGGTGAGCGTGTTCTCGGTGAAGAGTTGCTGGCGGCCGAGGATCGCGCCGTGGACCACGGTGGCGCTGATCGCGGTGCGGCGGCTGATCTCGTCGTACTCGGTGGCGGTGTCCTGCTCGACCCGCGGGACGTCTTCTCTCGCCATCAGCCCGCGGTCCAGCTGGAGGCCGCCCAGCCGAGCACCTCGTTGAACGCCGGGTGGACCCCGCGGGTCTCGGCGATCCGACTCACATGCGTGCGGCCGTGCACCGCGAGCGCGAGCGGGAACGAGAGGTCGGTCGCGGATTCACCGGCCACCTGCGCGCCGATCACCGTGCCGTCGGGCTCGGTGAGGATCTTCACCATCCCCTTGCGCCGGTCGGCGATGATCGCGGCGCCGAGGTGGTCGAACCCCATGGAGGCCACCCGGTAGTCGGCACCCTCCCGGCGCAGCGCCTGTTCCGTCTTGCCGACCACGGCGAGCTGCGGGACGGTGAAGCACGTCGAGGGGAGGTGATCGTAGCGCGCCTCCGGCTCGGGGCCGCCCAGGAGGTGTCGGCCGATCTGCCGGCCGTCCTGCCCCGCCACCGGGGTGAACATGGGAGGCCCCTTGGCGTCTCCGCCGAACCACACGCGCGGGTTGGTCGACCGGAGGGGAGGCCCGAAGATCGTCCTGCCTCGTTCGTCGACCTCGATGCCGGCGGCGTCGAGGTCCAGCGCGTCGACCTGCGGCACCCGCCCGATGGCGACCAGCACGCGTTCGGAGACGATCGAATCGACCTCCTCGCCGTCAGCGTCCACCACCTGCGTGGTGATCGCGCCGCGCTGACCGGAGAACGCCCCGGCGCTCACGCCGCCGCGCAATTCCACGCCGAGCTCGCCCAGCGCGCGTTCGGCGAACGAGGAGATGTCCTCGTCGAAGACCCTGTGCACGAGCCTGTCGCCGTGCATGAGGACCGTGACGTCGGTGCCGAACGAGGCGAATATGCCCGCGAACTCCGCGGCGATGAATCCGCCGCCGACGATGACGAGGGAGGAGGGCAGTTCGGGGTAGGAGAGGGCGTCGCGACTGTAGTCGGCGAGATCGGCGCCGGGCACGTCGAGGAGCCGAGGCTTGGAGCCGGTGGAGACGAGCGCCGTGTCGAACCGGACGCGCCGGTCCCCGATCAGGACGACGTCCTCGTCGACGAATCGCGCGGGTTCCTTCACCAGCTCGATCCCCGCGGATCGCGCGATCTCGTCCTGGTCGCCCGCGTAGGACTCCTGCGCGTGCCACTTCCAGGCGAGGACGCCGGGCCAGTCCAGCCCGGGCTCGCCTGTGAGCACGCCGAACTGCTCGGCCTCCGACGCTTCGCGGTACGTGCGCGCGGCATGGTACAGGGACTTCTTCGGCATGCATCCCCACCACAGGCACGTCCCGCCGGTCCGGGCCTCCTCCGCCGAGACCACATGCACGCCGGCCCGAGCGAGCATGCGTCCGCACGAGTTGCCGGCGCTGCCCGCGCCGAGTACCACGTGTGTCCTGTCTTCCGGCATGATTCCCTCCAGGGATCGCGTTGCTGGTTCTCTCTACCCGGGTTGTATTCCCGGGGTGCCGCTTCCAGAATCGACCATGTAGCATCCAACCCTTGTAACAGCTGTTTACAAACGCGGCCCGCTTCTGATAAGAAGACCGTAGCCCGAGGGTCACAGGGGTAGGGGAGCAGCACCGAAGCACCGATGATCCTGTGATCCGTTCGTGCGCGATGGCTTGTAACGATTGTTACGAGCCATCATGCTGCCGGTACGGGAGGTGTGCATGGAGGGCGCTTCCGGACAGAGCGTGCTCTTCGTGTTGGGACTGGCCACTTCGGCGGTCGCGTTCATACTCTTCGTGTTCCTCGTCAACGCGGTGCTCTCTCCGCGCAAGCCGACGGAGGAGAAGGGCCTGCCGTACGAGTGCGGCATGGACCAGGCGGGTCGGCCCTGGAACGCGGTCAACGTGCGCTTCTACCCGGTCGCCGTGCTGTTCGTACTCTTCGACGCGGAGGCCGCGCTGCTGTTCGCGGTGGCCGGCGGATTGAGGGGCTCGTGGGTCGCGCTCGGAGAGGTCGCGGTCTTCACCGGCTTCCTCGCGTTCGGACTCTTCTACGCATGGCGCAAGGGGGCGCTCGCGTGGCGATCGTAGACCGCATCGCAGACGGGCTGGACGGCGCGCCGGGCGGTGGCCTCATCCTCACCTCGCTCGACTCGCTGATGGACTGGGCGAGGGGCCGGTCGCTGTGGGCGCACCCGATGGGGACGGCCTGCTGCGCGATGGAACTCATCGCCGCCTCGTTCTCGAAGTTCGACTTCGACCGCCACGGTACGTTCCCGAGGCCCGATCCCCGGCACGTGGACGTGATGATCATCGCGGGCACGATCACCCGCAAGATGCAGCCGGCGATCAAGCGCCTGTACGAGCAGCTGCCCGAGCCGAAGTGGGTCATCGCGATGGGCAACTGCGCCGTCTCCGGCGGCATCTTCTTCTACGATTCGTACTCGGTGGTGCGCGGCGCCGACACGTTCCTCCCGGTCGACGTCTACATCTCCGGATGCCCGCCGCGCCCCGAGTCCCTCCAGGACGCCGTCATCCAGCTGCGCGAGCGCATCGGGACGGAGTCGATCGTCGAAGGCGCCGAGCGTGAGCGCGAACTCCTGCTCCCGCGCACGCCGGACGAGGCTCGCACCGCCCGCGGCCGCGACGAAGGCGGGCCCGTGGAGGACGGTGACGGCTCGTGAACGTCCAGGAGCTGCGCGACCACCTATGCGAGCGCTATCCCGACCTGTGCCCGCTGTTCTCGATCGAGTTCGGGGACGGGGTGCTCCAGGTGACCTGCGATCGCCTGCACTCCGCCGCCGAGGACCTCAAGGCGCTCGGTTTCGATCGCATGGGCATGATGACGGCCGTGGACCGCGAGGAGCACTTCGAGATCGTCTACCGTCTGCAGTCACGAGCCATGCAGGCCGGCATGCTCCTGAAGTGCGAGGTCTCGCGCGAGAATCCGCGGACGCGCTCGCTCGTCGACCTCTGGCCCTCGGCCGATTGGCCCGAGCGCGAGGTCTACGACCTGTTCGGCATCGTCTTCGAGGGCCATCCAGACCTTCGCAGGATCCTGCTCCCCGACGATTTCGAGGGGCATCCGCTGCGCAAGGACTTCGAGGACGAGTGGACGATACACCGGCCCGACTACATCTAGAGAGGAGGGACATGGCGTTCGAGCAGGCTGAAGCGTGCGGTGTCGATCCGGACGGCGACGAACTGATCGTCAACGTCGGTCCCTCGCACCCCTCGACACACGGCGTCTGCCGCGTGGTGGTCCGTCTCGACGGCGAGACCATCACGAAGGCCGAGCCGGTCATCGGGTATCTCCACCGCGGCATCGAGAAGATGGCGGAGAACCGCACCTACCTGCAGGTCGTGCCGCTCACCGACAGGCTCGACTACGTCGGTTCCATGTACGCGAACTGGGCGTATTGCCGCGCGGTCGAGCGGCTCGCCGGCATCCGCGTTCCCGAGCGCGCGGAATACCTGCGCGTGATCACATGCGAGCTGCAGCGCATCGCGAGTCACATGATGGCGATCGGCTCCAACGGCGCGGACACCGGGGCGACGACGATGTTCGTCTGGGCGTTCGACCTGCGCGAGCGCGTCGTCGAGCTGTTCGAGTCGCTCTGCGGCGCGAGGCTCACCTACAACTACGTCCGCCCCGGGGGCGTCGCGTTCGATTCCCCCGCGGGCTGGGAGGACGACGTCCGGGAGTTCCTGAAGGGCGCCCCGAAGGCGCTCGACGAGATGGACCGCCTCTTCTTCGGCAACGTGATCGCCCGCGGACGCATGAAGGGCGTGGGCGTGCTCAGTTCCGAGGACGCGGTGGCGCACGCGGCGTCCGGACCCGTCGCGCGCGGCTCGGGAGTGAACTGGGACCTGCGCAAGCACGACACGTACTCGGTGTACCCGCGCTTCGATTTCGATGTGCCCATCGGCACCAACGGCGACGCGTTCGACCGGGCGAGGGTGCGCATGCTGGAGTGCTACCAGAGCGTGCGCATCATCGAGCAGGCGCTCGAGCAGATGGAGCCGGGCGATGTCGCCACCGAGGGCCTGCCGCGTCTGCTCCGGCCGGGCGTGGGTGACGCCTACGACCACATCGAGTCCGCGCGCGGCTCCCTCGGCGTCTATCTCGTGAGCGACGGCGGCGTGCGCCCCTACCGGATGAAGGTCCGCTCGCCCGCGTTCCAGAACCTCTCGCTGCTGTCGCGGCTCGCCGTCGGGCACACGATGTCCGACCTGGTCGTCATCCTCGGCAGCCTCGACCCCGTGTTCGGGGAGGTCGACAGATGAGCGGCTTCCTCGGCGGGGTGGTGTGGGGGCTCGGCGGCGGCATCGCCATCGCGATCGCCGCGCTGTTCGGCGTGTGGCTCGAGCGCAAGGTCTCCGCGCGGATACAGATGCGGCTGGGCCCGCTCGAGACCGGTCCCGCCGGACTGCTGCAGACGTTCGCCGACACCCTCAAGCTCCTGCTCAAAGAGGACGTCACCCCTGCGGGCGCCGAGGTGGGGATGTTCCGCGCCGCGCCGCTCATCGTCTTCGCGCCGATCGCGATGTCCCTGGCCGTCATCCCGTTCGCCGCGGGTTGGGCCCCGCTTGACACGACGGTGGGAGTGCTCTTCTTCATCGCGGTACCCTCGGTCAGCGTCATCGGCATCCTGGTGGCCGGGTGGTCCTCGCGGAACACCTACGCGACGCTCGGCGGGCTCCGTGCCGCCGCACAGATGGTCTCCTACGAGGTCCCGCGCACGCTCTCGATACTGTCGGTCGTCGTCCTGGCCGGCTCCCTGAGGCCGCTCGACGTGGTCGACGCGTGGGAGTGGTGGTGGATCCCGGCGCTCTTCATCGGGTTCGTGGTCTACCTCATCTCCTCCGCCGCCGAGCTCAATCGCGGCCCCTTCGACCTTCCCGAGGCGGAATCGGAGCTGGTGGCGGGGTACTTCGCCGACTACTCCGGCATCCGCTGGGCGATCTTCATGATGTCCGAATACGGCGGGCTGCTCGCGGCGTCGCTCTTCGGTGCTGCGGTCTTCCTCGGCGGCCATCACGGGCTGCCGGGAGTGTGGGGCGGCCTGCTGCTCGTCGCGCTCGCGGTGCTGCTCGTCGTGGTCTTCATGTGGGCGAAATGGACGTTCCCGCGCATGCGCCCCGATCAGCTCATGTCGCTCGCGTGGAAGGTGCTCACCCCGATGGCCCTCGTCCAATTGGCGATCGTGGGGGTGATCGTCCCATGGCTGGGATAGATCCCCGCAGCGTGCGCCCGGAGGCGCCGAAGGTCTTCGCCTCGGACGACAAGCCGAACGGGCTCCGCGGATTCCTTCGCGGCTGGAAGTCCCTCGTCGTGGGGCTCGGCCTCACGAGCCGCAGGGCGCTGACGAAGCCGAAGACACTGCGGTACCCGCACGAGAAGGTGACGCTCTCGCCGAGATGGAGGGGCGCGCTGCGCCTGCGGGGAGTCCTGGGCCGCGACGAGATCCCGATCCTGCGCGGCGATTCCACCGAGTACAACGCGCTCATCCAGGACCTCTACGAACGCGAGCGGCTCGCGCCCTGCGTCGGCAACTGCCCGGCCAACGTGGACGCCCGCGGCCAGAATTACTACGTGGCCGAAGGGGATCCCGTCTCCGCCTACGAACTGGTCCGCGAGCGCAACATCATGCCCGGGGTGCTCGGCCGGATCTGTCACCACCCCTGCGAGACCGCCTGCAGGCGCAACTTCTACGACGAGCCGCTCGCGGTACGGCCCATCCACCGTCAGATCGCCGAGGAGTTCGCCAAGGTGCGCGAGGAGCGGGTGAAGCCCTTCGAGCGCACCCGCCAGGAGCGGATCGTGGTCATCGGTTCCGGTCCGTCGGGGCTCACCGCGGCGTGGGACCTCCTCAAGCAGGGCTACGAGGTGGTCATGTACGAGAAGGAGGACAAGCCGGGCGGGGCGCTCTACACGGGAGTGCCGTCCTACCGCCTTCCCCGAGAGGTGCTCCACGATGAGATCGACGACCTGGTGCGCGCCGGGCTGGACCTGCGGACCGGCGTCGAGGTCGGCAAGGACGTACGACTCGCCGACCTCATGGACGAGTACGACGCGGTGCTCGTGGCCGCCGGACTCGCGGTGAGCCGCATCCTCCCCATCCCGAACCACGACGCCGAGGGCGTCCGGGGCGCGCTCGAGTTCCTCAAGGAGGCGAACTTCCATCACGAGACCGGCGTGCGCGGCAAGCGCGTGCTCGTCATCGGCGGAGGGAACGTGGCGGTGGACGTCGCCCGGTGTGCGCTCAGGACGGGCGCGACCGACGTGAGCCTCGCGTGTCTCGAAAGTGACGAAGAGATGCCGTGCCATCCCTGGGAGATCGAGGAGGCGGTCGAGGAGGGCGTCACCGCCATGTGCGGCAACGGTCCCGAGGAGGTGCTCGTCGAGGACGGCAAGGTCGTCGGCATGCGGCTGAGGGAATGCCTGTCCGTCTTCGACGCGCAGGGCCGGTTCTCGCCGGAGATGGGCGAGAACACCACGGACCTCCCGTGCGACGTGGTCGTGTTCGCCGTCGGCCAGGGCTCCCGGCTGGAGGACGTGGTCGAGGGCACGGACGTCGAGCTCGACGAGCGCGGCAACATGGTCGTGGACGGCAAGCTGTTCACGAGCACGAACCCGCGGGTCTTCGCCTGCGGCGAGGTCGTCACCGGTCCCGGCAGCTGTATCGCGTCGATCGCCACCGGGCACGAGGCCGCCACGTCGATCCACCGCTATCTGAGCGGGCAGAGCCTCAAGAAGGAGCGCGTCGAACGTCCGGTGCCGATCTATGCGAAGTACGCCAAGGCCGACGTGCGCGACGTCGAGCCCTCCCGGCGGAGGGTGAGGATGCCGTTCGCGCGTCCGGAGGAACGGGCGACCGACTTCCGTCCTGTGGAGCTGGGCCTCACGTATCAGGAAGCGGTGGCCGAGGCCTCGCGATGCCTGCGCTGTCAGTCCGAGGTGTGCGTCGGGTGCACGTTCTGCGCGCGGACCTGCCCCGACTACGCGATCCAGGTGGAACGCGTCGACGATCCCGGCGAGCGCTGCCTCACGCGCTATGACCTCGATCTCACGAAGTGCTGCTACTGCGGTCTGTGTGCCGAGCAGTGCCCCACCAACGCGCTCGCGCACACCGGGCAGTACGAGCTGACCTTCTACCACCGGGACCTCATGATCTTCGACAAGAGCGAGATGCTCAGGGATGCCGGCGACACCCGTGCGACCGGGGCCGAGGGCCGGGAGGCGGCATGCTTCCCGCCCGGCGGCATGCGCCATCGGGGCCCGGGCGATCTCGAGGGCGGGACGGCGCTCGGCGAGCCTCCGGAGGCCATCAGGCCCAGGAAGGGGGGCGGCCGTGGCTGAGTGGGTGTTCTGGGGACTCTCCGCGCTCGTGGTGATCGGCGCGCTCGTGGTGATACTGTGCCGCGATATCATGCGGATGGTACTCGCCCTCGCCACGTTCCTGTTGTCGACCGCCGGGTTCTTCCTCTTCTACGGCATGGCGTTCCTCGCGGCCGCGCAGGTCTTCGTGTACGTGGGCGGCGTGCTCGTGCTCGTGCTCTTCGCCGTGATGGTGGTGCGTCGCACGGAGGCCGGACGGCCGCTCCTCGAGAGCCGGCACGACCTGAGCGCCGCGGTCATCTCGGTGGGACTCTTCGCGCTCCTCGTCCGCATGCTCGGGCCGAGCGCTCCCGAGGTGTCGGAGGTGTCGATCCCGGAGACCTCTCTCGCCGAACTCACAGAGATCCTGCTGGGCCCGATGCTGCCGCACCTGGAACTCATCGGCGTGCTGCTGCTCATCGCGCTCGTGGCCGCCGTCGCCGTCATCGGGAGGGAGGAGCGCTCGTGAACGTCGTCTACGTGACCGCCGCCCTCTTCTGCATCGGCCTCTACGGCGTGCTCACCCGACGCGAGCTCATCGCCGTACTCGCGAGCCTCGAGCTCATGATGGGAGCGGCGAACATCCAGCTGGTCGCATACGCCGCGTCTTCCGGCGAGGGCGCCCTGCACGCGGCCGGTCAGGGCCTCGGGCTCGTGGTCCTCGCGCTGGCCGCGGCGGAAGCCGCCGTGGGGTTGGCGATATTGGTGACGATGTCCCGTCGCTGGAAGCTCGCCCGTGTCGAGGAGCTCACGGAGGTGCAGGGCTAGATGGACTGGCTGGTGGAGCACGCCTATCTCGCTCCGGCGGTCCCGTTCGCCTTGAGCGCGGTCCTGTTCCTGCTCGGCAGGTTCCTCGGCCGCGCGTCCGCATGGCTCGCGATGCTCGGTCCCGTCTGGGTGCTGCTGACCGGCGCGGGCGCGCTGGCCGCGGTCTGGAGCGCCGGGCACGGCGGCATGCTCGCGCCGCCGTGGGTCGGACACCGGGCGGCGAGCGGCTCGGTCACGTGGATGTCGCTGGGGGGCGTGGACATCGGGATGGGCTTCTCGGTGGACGGACTCTCGGCGATCATGCTCGCGGTGGTCGGTCTCGTGTCGCTCATGGTGATGCTGTTCTCGGTCGGGTACATGGCCGCCGACGAGGACTACGTGCGCTACTTCGAGACGCTCTCGCTCTTCACCGCGTCGATGACCGGTCTGGTCATAGCCGACGGTCTCATCGGCCTGTTCCTCGCCTGGGAACTCGTGGGCGTGTGCTCCTACCTGCTGATCGGGTTCTGGTACGAGAAGCCCTCCGCGTCCGCGGCGGCCATCAAGGCGTTCATGGTGACCCGTGTGGGCGACGTCGGGTTCCTGCTGGGACTCGCGTACCTGTGGAGCCAGGCCGGCGCGCTCTCGCTCGAGGGCGTCATGGCCTGGGTGCCGAGCGCGGGCGGCGCGGCCGTGGTCACCGCGGCGCTGCTCCTCTTCGCGGGCGCGGCGGGCAAGTCCGCGCAGTTCCCGCTGCACATCTGGCTCCCGGACGCCATGGAAGGCCCCACGCCGGTCTCCGCGCTCATCCACGCCGCGACCATGGTCGCGGCGGGCGTCTTCCTGGTGGGCCGCACGTGGCCGCTGTTCGAGGCCGCCGAGGCGGCCCGCACGGTGATGCTCGCGTGCGCGATCGTCACCGCGCTCGGGGCCGCGACGGTCGCGGTCGCCCAGCGCGACATCAAGAAGGTGCTCGCGTACTCGACCATCAGCCAGCTCGGCTTCATGTTCGCGGCGCTCGCGGTGGGAGCGTGGCGGATAGCGGTCTTCCACCTCGTGACGCACGCGGCGTTCAAGGCGCTGCTCTTCCTGGCTTCGGGCAGCGTGATCCACGGCGCCGAGACCCAGGACATGCGCGAGATGGGCGGGCTCGCGAGGAAGATGCCGGTCACGGCGGCCACCTGGGTCGTCGGCGCGGCGGCGCTCGCCGGCATCCCGCCGCTCGCGGGCTTCTTCTCCAAGGACGAGGTCGTCCACGCGGTGACCGCCTCCTCGCCGCTCGTGGGCGTCCTGCTCCTGCTCGCGTCCCTGCTCACCGCCTTCTACATCACGCGCGCCACCCTGCTCACGTTCACCGGGGATTACCGGGGGACGCATCATCCGCACGAGTCCGGACCGTCCATGCTCGTCCCGCTCGCGGTGCTCGCCGTCGCGAGCGCGGTCCTCGGCTTCTTCGGACACTCGATCGCGGAGGCGCTGGGCGGGGAGGCCGAAGCGCTCGACGCCGTGACCGCCGCGGTGTCCGTCGCGGTGGCCCTGACCGGCGTCGCGGCGGCCTGGCTGCTCTACCGACCGCAGGGTGCGGGCGACGAGGCGGTCGAGCTCAGGCTGGGGCGCGGCTGGAGCGTGCTTGCGGAGGCCTACGGATTCGACGCGGCGGTGACGCGGGGCTCGGTGGGGATCCTGCGGGGACTCGCCGGGGTGGCCTACGCGGTCGTCGACCGACTCGTGTTCGACGGCGTGGCCGAGGGCGCGGCCGGTCTGTCGCGGTCCTTCGGGCGCGGCGTCTCGCGCGTGCAGAACGGCGACGTGCACTGGTACGGCGCGCTCGCCGGTGCGGGCGTCATCGTCATGATCGCCGTCACGATACTCGCGGGGAGGTGAGCCGGTGCTGTTGAGCCTGCTGATAGCGCTGCCGCTGGCCGGTCTTCTGGCGACCGTCCTCGTCGGCAGGGTCCGGCCCACCGCCGCGCGGTGGACGGCCTTGCTCGCCGCACTCGGCGAGGTGGCCCTGTGCGTCGCGGCAGCGGACGCCTGGTACGCAGGGCAACCCGCGCCGTTGGTGGAGTCCTTCGCGGCCGACGTGCGGTTCACGTTCTGGTCGCTCTCACTCGACGGGCTGTCGCTGCCGCTCGTGGGACTGACCGTGGTGCTCACCGTCGTCGCGGTGCTCGCCTCGTGGCGCGTGGAACACAACCCGGGCGCGCACCACGCGCTCCTGCTCGGCCTGCAGGCCGCGACGGTGGCGGTGTTCCTCGCCGAGGACCTGGTGCTCTTCTACGTCGCGTGGGAGGCCGTGCTCATCCCGATGTTCTTCCTGATCGGGAAGTGGGGTCACGAACGGCGCAGGCACGCCGCCATGAAGTTCTTCCTGTACACGTTCGCTGGAAGCGCGCTCATGCTCGTGGGCATCCTGCTCGTGCTGTCCCACACCGGGCAGTCCGGCATCACCGCCGCCGTCCAGACGGGACTGCCGCCCGGCGCCGGCGGCCTGATCTTCTGGCTGATCGCCGCGGGCCTCCTGGTGAAGGTGCCCGTCGTGCCGCTGCACACATGGCTCCCGGACGCCCACGTCGAGGCCCCGACGGCCGGCTCCATCATGCTCGCGGGCGTGCTCCTCAAGATGGGCGGCTACGGCCTCATCCGGCTCGCCGCGCCCCTCGCGCCGCAGGCCTTCCAGGACGCCGCCCCGGTGCTCGCCGCGCTCGGCATGGTGGGCATCGCGTACGGCGCGCTCGTCGCCATGGCGCAGACCGATCTGAAGCGCCTGGTCGCGTACGGTTCCGTGGCGCACATGGGATTCGTGGTGCTCGCCGTCTCGGTGGCCACGCCCGCGGCGTTCTCCGCCGCGATGCTCGCGATGGTGAGCCACGGCTTCATCTCCGCACTCCTGTTCCTGCTCGTCGGAGCGCTGTACGAACGCACCCACACGCGGAGGATCGCCCGCTTCGGGGGTCTCATGCGGACGATGCCCACATGGGGCGTGGCGTTCTCGTTCGGAGCGCTCGCGAGCCTCGGCCTTCCCGGTCTATCCGGCTTCCCCGGCGAGCTGGTCACCATGCTCGAGGCCTACGGCGCGTGGGGCTGGTGGATCGTGGTGCCCGGGGTGGGCCTCGCGGTGTCCGCGGCGTATCACCTGTGGGCGGTGAGGCGTGTGAACCATGGTCCGGTCGTCGAGGAGTGGGCCGGCCTCACGGACCTCGGGCTCGATGAGCGCCTCGCGGTCCTGCCGCTGGTGGCGGGGATCGTCGCCGTCGGCGTGTGGCCCGCGATCGTGACGACGGTGAGCGATCCCGTGATGCGGAGCCTCGCCTTCCTGGCGGGAGGGGGCGCCTGATGACCGCCACCGTCCAGACCTGGGGTCTCCTGCAATCCGCCGCGCCGGTCTTCGTGGGGGTCGGTGTCGCGCTCGTCGTGCTGGTGCTCGACGCCCTGCATCTGCGCAAAGCGGCCGTGGGTATCGCGATCGTGGGCCTGTTCGCGGCAGCCGGGGTGTGCCTGTGGTCCGGTCTGAACGTGGACTCGGCGGTCGTGGAGGACGTGGCGGTGTTCGGCGGCGCCGTGTCCGGCCTGGCCGCGTTCACGTACCTGCTCGGCGCGCTCGCGCTCCTCGGTTCGGCGGAGTGGCTGGTCGCCTCCGAGAGCGGTGGGGTGGCGGGCGGGCTCGTCGCGTTCGGCGGCGCGGCCTCCGCGCTCCTGATGGGCTCGTCGGACCTGGCCGTGACCGTCATCGCGCTCGAGGTGCTCGCACTCACCGGGTACGCGCTGGTAGCGACGGGGGGGACCGCGCGGGCCTACGAGGCCTCCATGAAGTACTTCGTGCAGGGGGCCGTCGTGGCCGGGGTGATGCTGTACGGTCTGGCGATCGGCTTCGGCGCGGTGGGCTCGTCGCTCGCGTACCGTGATCTCGCCGCCCCGTTCCAGGCCACGGTGGTCTCGCAGCCGGCGACGATCTTCATCCTGTTCATGCTCGCGGCGTTCGCGTTCAAGCTCGGCGCCGCGCCCTTCCATTCGTGGGCTCCCGACGCGTATGAGACCGCACCCTCGGGCATCGCCGCGGCCGTCGCCTCCGGACCGAAGGTCGCCGTGCTCACGGGCGCGGGCATCCTGTTCGCGGGGGTCGCGGGGGCGGTGGACCGGTCGACCGGGGAATGGGCGCCCGTGTGGCTCTGGGCGGCCGTGGTGGTCGCCATGCTCTCGATCGTCGTCGGGAACTTCGGCGGTCTGCGACAGCTGCGCTACCAGCGGATGCTCGCGTACTCGGGGATCGCGCAGGTCGGGTACGCCGTGGCGGGATTCGTCGCGCTGGGAAGCCGCTTCGCGGAGATGATCCTGTTCGGTCTCACCTACACGTTCGCGGTGGTGGCCGGGTTCCTCGTGGTCGACGCGGTGCGTGAGTCACAGCCGGACTGGAACGGCAACACCCCGGCGCTGGCCGGCTTGGGCGTCCGCCGACCGTTCCTGGCCGCCGCGATCTCGGTGGTCATGCTCTCACTCACCGGCATACCGCTCACCGTGGGGTTCTGGGGAAAGTTCTTCCTGTTGAACGGGATCGCCTCCTCGGGCTGGGAATGGCTCGCCGTCGCGGTGATCGTGGGCTCGGTGGTCTCGTTCGGGTACTACGGCGGCGTCATCAGGTCCATGTACCTAGAAGAGCCCGCAGCGCCCGTGGCCATGACGACGCGGCGTCCGGGAGCCGCGACCTGGACCGTGCTGCTGATCGCTCTCGCCATCCTGGCCGGGGGCGTCCTTCCGCTGTTCACGGGCCCTGAGTGGCTCTTCGCGATCTTCAGTCTGTGACGGGCAGAAGGTCCGGTCCGCGTGACGTGTAGTATCGGTATCGGAGCGTTGCCCAGCGGCAACCCCCTTACCCCTGAGCCTCAAGGTGCCGGCCTTGGGGCTCCCCCCTCTTTGTGAGGGGTCTCGGGCGACCTCCGGGGCTCTCTGCCGGCTTCTCGTGGGGGCTTCGGATGTTCTGTGCGGTGCGTCACGCGTGTCGGACGGATGTCGGTCAAGCGGGGCGCGCGGTGCGCCGATATCAGTCCCATGATCATCTCAGAGGAACAAGTCGCCATGGTGCTCGCCTGTAAGCGCGAGGATATCCCCATCTTCGCCGAGGACCGCGAAGCGGTGCGGTGCACGGTGTCCGACGAGTGCTTGGCCCGGGCACGCGCGTCCCTGGACCTCGCTCCGGACGTGCGGGCGGACCGGGTGCTCGAAGCGCGGCGTCATCTGAACGGCCACCGCCCGAACGCTCGCGCGGTGGTGGACAAGATGCTCGGGAGGATGCTCTCCGACTCGCTGCGCTGAGCCTCGCCGCCGTGTGGCCCGCACGCGCATCCTCGTGGATAATGGGCGCGTCCCGTCAATGCGAGGAAAGGACGCGTCGGCATGCCGAAGGGCACGCGCTCACTACTCCTGATCGTGATGGACCTCCTGTGGGTCGTCGCCGTCCTCGACGTGATCCGTCTGGTGGTCGCGTTCTTCGGCCGTCTGGCCTCCAGCGGGATCGGGGCGGGGTTCCTCGACCTATCCGTCTACCTCGTCGTCCCGTTCGGATCGAGTGACCCCGCCACGCCGTACGGAGGGGTCTTCGAACTCGACACCGCGGCGACCGTGGTGCTCCTCCTCCTAGTGGAATGGATAGTGAGCATCGTTCGTCGGAGAAGTTGAGATGGGGCCGGTGGGAGACCTGCTATGACCTACACACGTGAACGGCTGGGCGAGATCCTCCTCGAAGAGGGCGTGATCGACGAGGAGGTCCTTCAGCGGGCCCTCGAGAAGCAGCGTGAACTGGGCGGTAAGCTCGGGCAGATCCTGGTGAGCGAGGCCGCCTTGAGCGAGGACGAGCTCGCGGGCACGCTCGCGCGTCAGAAGGGCCTGGAGCACGTGAGCCTGTACGGCCGCACCATCGACCGGGAGGCGACCGCGCTGGTGCCCGTGCGCTTCGCTCGCATGCAGCAGGTCGTCCCGCTCGGGTTCGACGGCAAGCGGCTGGTGCTCGCGATGGCGGATCCGCTCGACATCGAGGCGATGGACGAGGTCCGTCTGATGACCGGACTCGAGATCGAGCCGGTGGTCGCCGCGGCCTCGGAGATATCCGAGGCGATCGAGCGCTACATGGTCTCGACCGACGCCTTCACCGAGATACGGGAGATCACGGAGGAGGAGACGCGGGCCGCCGAGAGTGCCGACGAGTCGATCATCCTCGATGAGGAGGACGTCCCGGTGGTCCGCCTCGTGAACCAGATCGTGCGCGAGGCGGTGCTCGACCGGGCGAGCGACATCCACATCGAGCCGCAGGAGGACGACGTCCGCGTCCGCTACCGGGTCGACGGCGTGCTCAAGGAGGTCACCACGCTGCCGGTCAAGGTGCGGGCGGGCGTCACCAGCCGCGTCAAGATCATGGCCGACCTGGACATCGCCGAGCGGCGCCTGCCCCAGGACGGGCGAGCGACCGTGTCGGTCGACGACGAGCGTATCGACCTGCGGGTGGCGACCCTGCCCACGCAGTACGGCGAGACCATCACGATCCGACTGCTGCGCCAGGACGTGTCGCTGCACACCCTGGAGGACCTGGGTATGGCGGCCGACGACCTGGAGAGCATCCGGGTCCTGCTGCAGAAGCCCTACGGAGCGCTCCTCGCGGCGGGCCCCACCGGCTCCGGCAAGACGACCACGCTCTACGCGGCGATGAACAGGCTCAACGAGCCGAGCCGGAAGATCATCACGGTCGAGGACCCGATCGAATACCGCCTGCCGGGCGTGACCCAGATCGCCGTGCGCCCGACGATAGGCCTTACCTTCGCGGCGGGCCTGCGCACCATCCTGCGCGCCGACCCTGACGTGGTGATGGTGGGGGAGATGCGGGATCCGGAGACCGCCGAGATCGGTATCCGCTCCGCGCTCACCGGTCACATCGTGTTCTCGTCGATCCACACGAACGACGCCCCGTCCGCCCTCACCCGTCTCATCGACATGAACGTCCCGCCGTTCATCACCAGTTCCGCGCTCCTGGGGGTCATCGCGCAGCGCCTCGCCCGCAGATTGTGCGACCACTGCAAGAAGGAGACGGCCTACGAGCGTGGGTTCTTGACGGGCGCCGGCTACTCGGAGGACGAGGCGGGAGAGGTCACGCTCTTCCAGCCGGAGGGATGCCCGAAGTGCGGCGGCACCGGGTTCCGCGGCAGGGTGGGCCTGTTCGAGGTCATGGTCATGGACGAGGCGCTCGGTCGCCTGTTCATGCAGGAAGCGGCATCCGAGGAACTGCGCCGGACCGCGATCGAGAACGGCATGCGCACCCTGCGCATGGACGGGTTGGCCAAGGCCGCCGAGGGCGTCACCAGCATCGAGGAAGTGCTGCGCGTATCGGCCTGAGAGGAGCCCGCTGATGCCCCGTCGCCCTCGCGCGATCGTCCTCGTGCTCGACAGCGTAGGCGTCGGAGAGCTGCCCGACGCCGAGAGCTACGGTGACTCCGGCTCCGACACGCTCGGCCACACCGCCGAGGCGGTGGGCGGACTCGACATGCCGAACCTCCAGGCGATGGGGCTCGGCAACATCCTCCACGTGCACGGCGTGCCGCCCGCCGAGCGGCCGCTCGCGTCCTGGGGCAAGTGCCGCGAGCGCTCAGCCGGCAAGGACACCACCACCGGCCACTGGGAGATGATGGGTGTCGTGTTGGACGAACCGTTCCCGACGTATCCGGACGGATTCCCGCCCGAGGTGATGAGGGAGTTCGAGCGTCGGACCGGCCTGGGTTGGCTCGGCAACCGCCCGGCGAGCGGTACTGAGATCATCCAGGAGCTCGGCGACGAGCACGTCGAGACCGGGGATCCGATCGTCTACACCTCGGCGGATTCCGTGTTCCAGGTCGCCGCGCACGAGGAGCGCTTCGGACTCGAGCGTCTCTACGAGGTCTGCGAGACGGCACGCGACATCCTCCAGAGGCCCCACGGGGTGGGCCGAGTCATCGCGCGACCATTCGTGACCAACGACGACCCGCCGCCCGAGTACGTCCGCACCGATCGCCGTCGTGACTTCGCCGTGGAGCCCTTCGAGGACACCGCGCTGGATCTGCTGCAGCGAGGCGGCGTGGCGGTGCTCGGCGTGGGCAAGATCGGCGACATCTTCGCCTGGCGCTCGATCGACCGCTCTCCGCACGTGACGGACAACATGGACGGGTTCGACAAGCTGGTGGGGACGGTGGCCTCGGAGGACGAGGGATTCGTGTTCTGCAACCTCGTCGACTTCGACATGCTGTGGGGGCACCGCAACGACGTCGAGGGGTACGCGAAGGGACTCGAGGACGTCGATCGCCGGATGCCCGAGTTGCTCGACGCGATGCTCGACGGCGACCTGCTCCTCATCACCGCCGACCACGGCTGCGACCCCACCACCGAGAGCACCGACCACAGCCGAGAGTACGTGCCGCTCATCGCCGCAGTGAAGGGGCGGCCCGGCGGCGTCGATCTGGGCACGCGAGACACGATCGGGGACGTGGGGGAGACCGTGCTCGACTTCTACGGCTTGGGTGACACGTGCCTTCGGGGTACGTCCTTCCTGGAGGACGTGCGCGGGGGATGGTCGTGAGGAGGCGTCGACGAGGATGATCGCGGCGACACCGCTCGAGCTGATCGAGAAGAAGCGCGACGGGCGGACCCACACGCGCTCGGAGCTCAGGCTGCTGGTGGACGCCTTCGTGTCCGGCGAGGTGCCCGACTACCAGATGTCCGCCTGGATGATGGCCGCGTACCTCAACGGCCTGGACGAGGACGAGACGGTGTGGCTCACCCAGGCGATGGCCGACTCGGGGGAGCGGGTGGACCTGAGCGCGATCCCGGGCGTGAAGGTCGACAAGCACTCGACCGGCGGCGTGGGCGACACGACCACGCTCGTGCTCGCGCCCCTGGTCGCGTCCTGCGGGGTGCCGGTGGCCAAGATGAGCGGACGGGGGCTCGGCCACACCGGCGGCACGCTCGACAAGCTCGAGTCCATCCCCGGGATGCGCGTCGAGCTGTCCCGCGAGGAGTTCGTCTCCCAGGTGCGTGAGGTCGGGTGCGCGGTGGTGGCTCAGAGCGCGGACATCGACCCGGCGGACAGGAAGATGTACGCGCTGCGCGACGTCACCGGAACCGTTCCCTCCGTACCGCTGATCGTCTCGTCGATCATCTCCAAGAAGGTCGCCGGCGGCGCCGACGCCGTCGTGCTCGACGTGAAGGTGGGCTCGGGCGCGTTCATGAAGGACGTCGAACACGCCCGGTGCCTCGCGAGCGAGTTGGAGCGGGTGGGCGACGCGCTCGGACGGGAGGTGGACGCGCGCCTGACCGACATGGACCAGCCGCTGGGCATGGCGGTCGGCAACGCGCTCGAGGTCGTCGAGGCCATCGAGACGCTCTCCGGTGAGGGCCCACCCGCCCTCACGGAGCTGTGCATCCGCTTCGCCGCCCTGATGCTCGTGCGCGGGGGCGCGGCTCCCGACGAGAGGTCCGCACGCGACCTCGCGGTCCGCGCGATCTCATCAGGGGACGCGCTGCGCGCGTTCGAACGCTGGGTCCAGGCGCAGGGCGGCGACCCCGCGGTGGCCGAGGACACCGGGCTCCTGCCCCGGGCCCGTGCCGTCCGCGAGGTGCGCGCGAGCCGCTCGGGCTTCGTGTCGCGGACGCACGCCGACGCGATCGGCTCCGCCGCCGCGGCGCTCGGGGCGGGCAGGGGGCGCAAGGAGGACGCGATCGACCCGGCCGCGGGCGTGGTGCTCGACGTGCGCGTGGGAGACGAGGTGTCGGCAGGCGACCGGATCGCGACGCTGTACGCGTCGGATCCTGACCTCCTCGACGAGGCCGAGCACCGGATCGGTCACGCGCTGGAGCTGGGCGACACGCCGCCGGCGCCGCGACCGCTGTTCCTGGACGAGTGAGCGGCTTGCAGGTAGCCGTCGGCCACGCGAACCCCGATTTCGACGCGTACGCGGCCACCGTCGCCGCGACGAAGCTCTTCCCCGGCGCGAAAGGCGTCTACCTCGGCTCGCAGAACCGCAACGTGCGGGAGTTCCACTCGCTGCATCAGGAGCTCCTCGAGTTCGTGGATCTGAAGGCGCTCGACATCGAGGACGTCGAGCGCGTCATCATGGTCGACACCCGCGAGCCCTCGAGGATCGGGGAGCTGGGTCCTGTCGCCCAACGCGACGGCGTCGACGTGATCGTCTACGACCATCACCCGCCCTCGGACGACGACATCGAGGGCGCGGACGACCGCTCCCAGCAGGTGGGCGCCACGACGTCGATCCTCGTCCACGAACTGCGCGACCGCGGCATGGAGCTCTCGCCGCTCGAGGCGACGCTCCTCCTACTGGGCATCCACGAGGACACGGGGTCGCTCACGTATCCCAACTCGACCGCGTACGACGCCGAGGCGGCTTCCTGGCTCATGCGCTCCGGCGCCGACCTCGAGGTCCTCGGCCAGTTCCTCTCCCGGACCCTGAACACCGGGCAGCGGGCGCTCCTCGACGAACTGCTGCACTCGCTCGAGGACTGGCGCGTACACGGCCAGGACGTGGCGGTGGGATTCGCGACGGTGGACGAGTACGTGGACTCCGCGAGCGTGGTCACGCACTACCTGTCCGAGGACCTGGGCTACCGGGTGGTGCTGGTCGCCATCCGCATGCCCGACCGGCTCTATCTGGTGGGCCGGAGCAGGGTGAGCGAGGTCGACATCGGCGCGGTGCTCGGCCGGCTGGGCGGTGGCGGACACTCGCAGGCGGCTTCGGCCTCCCTGCGGCCCCAGGACCTCTCCGAGGTCCGAGCCCTGATCCGGGAGGCCCTGGAAGCGGAGGTGCGGGCCCCGCTGGTCGCCGGGGACATCGGCTCGAGCCCCGTGCGGACCGTCGACTCCGACACCAGCATGCGCCAGGCCGGCGAGACGATGCGCAGATGGGGGCACGGCGGGTTGCCGGTGGTGGACGACGGCGAGCTCGTCGGCATCGTGACCCGCAAGGACGTCGATAAGGCCTCGCGCCACGGCCTGGAGCACGCGCCGGTCAAGGGCTTCATGGGTCGCGACGTGATCACCGTGCGGCCGGAGACCGACCTCGACGAGTTGGAGCGCCTGCTCACCGTCGAGTCCATCGGTCGGGTACCGGTGGTGCTGGACGGCCGCGTGGTGGCCATCGTGACCCGGAAGGACGTCCTGCGCGCGAAGCACGGCGACCGCTACCTCGACCGCGGCGAGCCCGAGGTGCGCGGAGAGGCGCGGGAGCGTTTCATGGCCTCGCTCGACGGCCTCCTGCCGGCCGACGTACGCGACACCATGTACCTCCTCGGCGAGGTCGCCGAGGAGCGGGGAGAGCGGGCTCACGTGGTGGGCGGGTTCGTGCGCGACATGCTGCTGCAGCGCGAGAACCTGGACGTGGACGTGGTGGTGGAGGGCGACGGCGTCGCCTTCGCCGACGCCGCGTCTGAGCGTCTGGGCGGTCGCGTGGTCGCCCATCGTCGATTCCAGACGGCGGTGCTCGTGCTTCCCGGCGGGCGGCACATCGACGTGGCGAGCGCGCGCACCGAGTACTACACGAGACCCGGCGCCCTGCCGACGGTGGAGCGCTCATCCCTCCGGCAGGACCTGCTGCGCCGCGACTTCTCCATCAACGCCATGGCCGCGACGCTCAACCCCCCGGCGTTCGGGGCGATCGCCGATCCGTTCGGCGGGCTCAGGGACCTCGAGGAGGGACGGGTCCGCGTGCTGCACTCGCTGTCGTTCGTGGAGGATCCGACCCGGGTGTTCCGCGCCGCCCGCTTCGAGCGCCGATACGGATTCCGGCTCGAGCCCTCGACCGAGGCGCTCGCTCGGCAGTGCGTGGAGATGGGCCTGCTGGAGGAGGTGAGCGGCGCCCGGGTGCGCGAGGAGCTCATGGAGATCCTCGAGGAGGCGGATGTGGTCTCGCCGCTGCGCAGGCTCGCCGACCTCGGCGCGCTCGGCGCGGTCATGCCGGAAGGAGCGCCGACTGCTCGCGTGCTCGACGAGATCGGTACCGTCGACGCGTCGTATCTCGCCCTCGAGGACGAGTGGGACGACGGCGCGCCGGATCGTCGCGTGTGCCTGCTCATGCCGATGTGCGCGCACGTGGAGCGGCGCTCGGCGGAGCGCTGGGCCCGCTGGATGCGACTGAGGCGGGACATCATCGAGTCGGTGGCGTATCTCGCCGAACACCGCGGACCGACGCTCGAGGTGCTGAGCGGGCGCCGGGAGATGCGCCCCAGCAGGCTGTATCGCCTCCTCGAGCCCTTCGCGCCGCATTCCCTCGTCTACCTCTACGCGGTGGCGGACGGCGTCGCCCGGGATCGCGTGGAACGCTTCGTGATACGTCTGCGTCGTGTCGAACCCGAGGTGACCGGCGAGGACCTCATCGGCATGGGACTCGAGCCCGGACCCGCGTTCTCTGATATCTTGGACCGCGCCCGCGACGACCGTCTCGACGGCAAGGCGGTCGGACGCGACGCGGAGCTGGAGAACCTGCGCGACATCGTGTCGCGCGTGCGTCCGTAGTCGGCTCCACGGACGTAGTCGGCTCCACGGA
>CAYOSP010000004.1:111735-115826 GCA_964406675.1 uncultured Eubacteriales bacterium
CGTAGTCGGCTCCACGGACGTAGTCGGCTCCACGGATCCCCGACCCGACCGACGAAGGACACGGTGTTCGCGCATGCGCAAGCCCTCGACACGACAGATGATCGCGATCGCGGTGGTGGCCGCGGTCGTCGTCCTCATCTTCCTGGGCGGACAGGCGGCCGACGTGGCGCGCCGCTACCTGCTGCCCTTCGTGATCGCCATACCCGCGATCGTCTTCCACGAGGTGTCCCACGGATACGTGGCCAACCTCCTCGGCGACCCCACGGCCAAGCAGCGCGGGCGGCTCTCCCTCAACCCGCTCGCGCATATCGACACCTTCGGTACGCTCGTACTGCCCGGGCTGCTGATCATGTCGGGAGGCCCGGTGTTCGGCTACGCGAAGCCGGTCCCCATCAACCCGACCTACTTCCAGGACCGGGCGAAGGGCATGATGCTCACCGGCCTCGCGGGACCCGCCACCAACCTCGCTCTCGCTCTCGTCGGCACCGCGCTCTTCTGGCCGGCCGCGCTGCTCGGCGGCGTCGTCCTCTCGTGGGTGGCGTTCCTCGCGTACTACTTCGTCTACATCAACCTGATCCTGATGGCGTTCAATCTCATCCCGGTGCCTCCGCTGGACGGCTCGCGCGCGATCCTCCCGCTCCTCAGCCCGGAGTGGCGGATGCGCTACGCGCGATTCGAGCGCTACGGCATCCTGGTCATCTTCGGGCTGATCTTCATCGGGCCGAGTATCGGGCTGCCGGTGGTGCACTGGTACCTCGGCGCGACCGTCGAGCCGCTCATGCGGCTGCTCATCGGCGGCTGAGGGCGGCTGAGGCCGCGTCGCGCGGCCGACCGCCTGCGCTATCATACGGGGCGACTTCGACGAGGGGAGCACCTCCACGCCATGAGCGAGCGCAAACGCATCCTCACCGGATACCGCCCTACCGGGCGTCTCACGCTGGGCCACTGGTTCGGCAACCTGACGAACATGTGCGAACTCCAGGAGGGGTTCGACGCCTTCTACTTCGTCGCCGACTGGCACGCGCTCACGTCCGACTGGCAGGACACCTCGAGCATCCGCCGCTTCACCGAGGAGATGGTGCTCGACTGGCTCGCCGCCGGTATCGACCCCGAGAAGGCCACCATCTACCGGCAGTCGGACGTGCCCGAGGTCGCGGAGCTCACGCTGTACCTCTCGATGGTCACGCCGATGCCCTGGCTCGAGCGCGTCCCCACGTACAAGGAGCAGCGAGACCAGGTGACCGACAAGGACCTCGGCAACGTGGGCTTCTTCCTCTACCCGCTGCTGCAGGCCGCGGACATCACCATCGTGCGCGGGGACGTGGTGCCGGTGGGCGAGGACCAGCTCCCGCACCTCGAGTTCACCCGCGAGGTGGTGCGGCGGCTCAACAACCACTACGGGGAGCTGCTGCCCGAGCCGCAGGCGATGATCGCGAAGGAGGGCGCGCGCGTCCCGGGCACCGACGGCCGGAAGATGTCGAAGTCCTACGGGAACGCGATCTACCTCTCCGAGACGGAGGACGAGACCGCGAAGAAGGTCATGAGCATGATGACCGACCCCGCGCGCAAGCGTAAGGACGACCCGGGCGACCCGGACATCTGCCCGCTGCACCAGATCCACAAGCTCGTGGGTGACGCGGAAGAGGTCGAGATGTTCGACGTGGAGTGCCGCAGGGCGGGCGTAGGCTGCGTGGAGCACAAGAAGGCGCTCGTGCGCGACCTCAACGGCTATCTGGCCGGATTCCGTGAGCGCCGCGCGGCGCTCGGCGGAGCCGATACCGCGTGGGAGGCGCTCGACCGGGGCGCCGAGCGCGTACGCCCCATCGTGGAGGACGTCATGGCCGATGTGCGCGAGGCCATGCACGTGAAGGCGCCTGCCGGCCACGGCGTCTCCCGCGCCGACGCCCCGACGGGCGAGAAGGCCTGACGTGGGCTACCGCATCCGCACCGACGTCTTCGAGGGGCCGCTCGACCTGCTGCTGCATCTCGTCTCGCGGCAGAAGCTCGACATCGGAGAGGTCTCGCTGGCCGAGGTGGCCGACCAGTATCTCGAGCATCTCGAACGCATGCGGGAGCTCGACCTCGAGGTCGCGAGCGATTTCCTGCTCGTGGCGGCGACGCTGCTCGAGCTCAAGGCCTCTCGCCTGATCCCGGCGGACCGAGCGGTGGAGGACGACGAGTTCGACGACATGTCCCCGGAGGAGGCTCGCAGGCTGCTCGTCACGAGGCTGCTCACGTACAAGCAGTTCAAGAATGTCGCCGGCGAGCTCGCCGCGCGCATGGAGGCGGAAGCGCATCAACACCCCCGCGCCGCCGCCTTGGAGGAGCGCTACTCGCACCTCATGCCCGACTTCCTCGAAGGCGTGACGCTGCATCAGCTCTCGCTCATCTGCTCGGAGATGGAACGCCGCCGACGGGTGTTCCTGCTCGAGGCGGAACACGTGGCGGCCAGGCCCGTGAGCGTGGACCACTACATCGACGTGCTGCAGGAACGGCTCGCCGTGGACCGGCGGATCTCGTTCGGCCGGCTGATAACCGACGCGGAGGACGACGCCGAGATCGTCGGGCTCTTCCTCGCGATGCTGGAGATGTACAAGCGCGGCGAGGTGGACATGGCGCAGGACGACGTCTTCGGCGACATCTCGGTGGTGGCCGCGTGAGGCGTCCTTGGGACGAGAGGCGTCCGCGCGACTTGGGCGGCGATGCGACGTGAAGCGGCCGTGCGAGAGGAGGGGAGGAGCGCGATGACCGACGAGGCGAAGGACACGAACGACGCGAAGGTGGACCGCGCGCTCCGAGGGGCGGTCGAGGCGATGCTGTTCGTCACGGACGAGCCGATCACATCCGCCCGGCTGGCGCGCGCAGCCTCCGCCGAGGAGTCGGACGTGCGCGCGGTACTGGAGGCGCTGGCCGTCGAGTACGAGGAGCAGGAGCGCGGCTTCCAACTCCGGGAGGTCGCCGGCGGGTGGCGACTGTACACGCATCCCGCGTACCACCAGCAGGTGGAGGAACTCGTGCTGTCGTGGGACACGCGGCGTCTCTCGCAGGCGGCCCTCGAGGCGCTCGCGGTGGTGGCCTACCACCAGCCCACGACGCGGGCGGCGGTCAACGCGGTCCGCGGCGTGAACAGCGAGGCGGTCATCGGCTCGCTCGTCGAGAAGGGGCTCGTCAAGGAGGCCGGGCGCGACACCGAGCAGGGCAACGCGATCCTGTACGCGACCACGAAGCGCTTCCTCGAGAAGTTCGGCCTCAAGGACCTGAGCGAGCTGCCGCCGCTCGAGGAGTTCCAGCCGGACGCCCGCACCTCGCGCGCGATCGAGGAGCGCCTCTACGCCACGCACGGGCCGGACCTCGACGAGGACGGCTCCGAGCTCACCGTCGACTGAGGGGTCCCCGATGGCCGACACACCTGCCGATCGCGGCGAGCGGCTCCAGAAGGTGCTCGCGAGGGCGGGGATAGCCTCGCGTCGCGCGTCCGAGACGGTGATCACCGAGGGACGCGTGACGGTGAACGGCGAAGTCGTCACCGAGCTCGGCACGCGGGTGGATCCCGAGCGCGACGCGATCACCGTGGACCGCGAGCCGGTCGACGTGCGCACGTCGCATCGCTACCTCGCGTACCACAAGCCCGCCGGCGTCCTCACCACCGCCGATGACCCGCACGGGCGGCCCACGGTCATGGAGCGTGTGCCCGACATCCCCGGTCTCTTCCCCGTGGGCCGGCTCGACATGGACACCACCGGCCTGCTGCTGCTCACCACGGACGGCGAGCTCGGCCATCGGCTCACCCACCCGAGCAGTCACGTCGAGAAGGAGTACCTCGCCACGGTGGAGGGCGTGCCCGACGAGCGGGCGCTGCACGCGCTCGCCGAGGGCGTCGAGCTGGAGGACGGCGTGACCGCGCCCGCGGAGGTGTCGCTCGAGGAGAGGGCGCCGGACTCGGCCGCGCGCTCGGGCGGTCGTGCGGGCGCGGGAGCGCGAGACGTCTCCGTGGTGCGGCTCGTCATCCACGAGGGCCGCAAGCGTCAGGTGCGCCGCATGCTCGAGTCGGTCGGGCATCCGGTGGTCGCGCTGCATCGCGTGCGGGTGGG
>CAYOSP010000005.1:0-27353 GCA_964406675.1 uncultured Eubacteriales bacterium
TCTCGTGCGGGATCGTTCGTCCACCGGTGATGGCCGCTCGTCGATCTACACGAGTCACGGACTCTGCACGGTGTGCGGAGAGGTCTACCTGTCGCTTGACGCGACAGAGGAGTTGCAGCGAGAAGCCGTGCGGATCGCCAAGCGCGCCGAGGGCCTGCTCTCCCAGGACGAGATCAAGGAGCTCCGACATCCTCCGTCTACCGTTCGGCCCGGTCGTACCCGAGTCCGCGTCGTAGAAGGGGTCCTATCGGCACGTGACGTGGTGAGACGCTCGGCGTTCGGGCAGTATATTCACACGGGGTCCCGGTCGGGGCCCCGGCAGGCATCCGCAGCCGGGACGCGTCGACGCACGGACACGGTCGGCCGGTCCCGCGAGAAGAGGAGGAGCGAGTGCCCGAGACCCGCCACGCCGGCCCGCCGGGTCCCGCCCAAGAGCCCCCGCACGACGGGGCGGGGGGACTCGAGCACGAGCCGCACAGCGACGTCTACACGGTCGCCAACGTCATCACCATCCTCAGGCTGCTCATGATCCCGTTCGCCTTCTCGGCGCTCATCTCCGGGGCCGAGCACTCCAACATCCTCGCGTTCGTCCTGTTCTCGGTCGCGGCCGCCACCGATTGGGTGGACGGGATGATCGCGCGCCGGACGGGCACCGTGACCGCGGTGGGCAAGGTCATCGATCCGCTCGTGGACCGGCTTCTCATCGCCGCCGGCGTCATCGGTCTGTACATGGTCGGCCGCGTCCCGCTCTGGATCGTGCTCCTGCTGCTCGCGCGGGATGTCTACCTGCTCTACGGCTCGTGGGTCCTCGAGCACTATCACCGCCGGTTGCCGGTCACCCTCATCGGCAAGGCGACCACCTTCATCCTGCTCACCGGCTTCTCGCTGCTCATCCTCGGATGGCCGGAGGTGACCATCCCGGGTCTCGGGACGAGGTATCTCGGTATGTATCTCGTATACGTCGGCATCGTGCTGTCGCTGACCGCCGCCGTGCAGTACACCTTCCTCGCGACGAAGGCGCGGGACGAGGCGAGGGCGGCCGGCATTCAGCCGACGCGGGGTCAGACGCGGTGAAGGGGGGACCATGGGAGATCTTCGAGCGGTGATCATGGCGGGCGGCGAGGGCACGCGGCTGCGCCCGCTCACGAGTCTGCGCCCCAAGCCGATGGTGCCGGTGGTCAACCGTCCGGTGATGGAGCACATCATCCAGCTCGTCCGGCGTCACGGCATCGAGGAGGTCGTGGCCACGCTCCAGTTCATGCCGCAGGTCATCGAAGACTACTTCCGCGACGGCGCCGACTGGGGCGTGCGGATGACCTACGCGCTCGAGGAGACGCCGCTGGGGACCGCCGGCTCGGTGAAGAACGCGCGCGAAGCGCTCGACGGCACCTTCATCGTCATCTCCGGTGACGCGCTCACCGACTTCGACCTCACCGAGGTCATCCGCTTCCATCGCGAGAAAGGCGCGGCGGCCACCCTCGCGCTCAAGCGCGTGGAGGACCCGCTGGAGTTCGGCATCGTCATCACCGACGACGACGGGCGCATCGAGCGCTTCCTCGAGAAGCCCAACTGGGGGCAGGTCTTCAGCGATACCATCAACACCGGCATCTACGTGCTCGAACCCGAGGTGCTCGACCACATCCCAGACGAGGGCGCCTACGACTTCTCCTCGCAGCTGTTCCCGGACCTGATGGAGAAGGGCTACGACCTCTTCGGCGCGATCGTCGACGGCTACTGGTGCGATATCGGCAACCTGAGCGCGTATTCGGCGGCGCATCGCGACATCCTGGACGGCGCGGTCGACGTGGTCGTGCCGGGGCAGCGGCGCTCGGACGGCGTGTGGATAGGGGAGGGCGCGGAGATCCACCCGGACGCGGAGCTCGCGGGCCGGGCGGTGATCGGCTCCAACGTGCGGATCGGGCCGGGTGCGCGCATCGGCCCGTACGCGACCATCGGCGACAACTCGCTCGTCGGCGCCGACGCGTTCATCGAGCGCACGGTGGTGTGGTCGGACACGGTGGTCGGGCCGAACGCGCACCTGAGCGGCGCGGTGGTCGGCCAGGGGGTCGACCTGCGAGGCAGGGTGCGGCTCGAGCTCGATTCGGTCATCGGCGACGAGACGGTCATCGGAGACGGCGCGGTGGTCGGCAACGAGGTGCAGGTCTACCCGCACAAGCGCATCGAGGCCGGCGCCACGGTCACGAGTTCGCTCATCTGGGAGAGCAAGGGCCTGCGCGCGCTGTTCGGCACCGACGGGGTCTCGGGCCTCGTCGGCCTCGACGTGACCCCCGAGATGGCGCTCGGGCTCGCCCAGGCCTACGGGTCCACGCTCGCGGCGGGCTCGCACGTGGTGGTGAGCCGGGACACGAGCACGTCGGCGCGGATGATCAAGCGCGCGGTGATCGCCGGACTGAACTCCACCGGCGTGCACGCCCGCGACCTGCGGGTGACCTCGCCGTCCATCAGCCGCTTCGCCACGCGGGACACGCGCTGCGTGGGAGGGATCCACATCGCCGGCTCGCAGGAGAACCCGGCCACGCTCTCCATCCGCTTCTTCGACGCGCACGGCATGGACCTCTCGCCGGGAGCCCAGAAGAAGGCCGAGCGCCTGTACTTCCGAGGCGAGTTCCGTCGCTCCTTCTTCGACAAGGTCGGCGAGATCATCTACCCGCCGCACGCGCTCGAGTACTACACGGCCGGTGTGCGCGAGGCGTTGCGGCCGAGGGCGGACGGCCGGCGTATGACGGTGGTGGCCGACCTCGGGCACGGCGCCGCCGCGCTCGTGCTGCCGAGGATCGCGTCCGATTGGGGCGTCGAGCTCGTGGCGCTCAACCCGTTCCTGGACGCGGAGCGCACGTTCGCCACGAAGGCGGACCGCGAGCATTCGGACGCGCTCCTGTCCTCCGCGGTCGAGTCCTTCGAGGCCGACCTCGGCGTGTCCTTCGACCCGAGCAGCGAACGCATCCGGCTCGTGGGCCCCGGCGGCTCGTTCATCCCGCCCCGCTCGGCGATGCACGCGGTCGTCGATCTCTGGTGTCGCGCCGACGACACGGACCTGAAGGTCGCCGTGCCGCTCACCTCGTCGCGCGTGGTCGAGGAGCTCGCTCGCGCGCACGGCCACGACGTCGTGCGTACGGGTCGTTCGCCGCGCGAGCTCTCGGCGACGGCGGCCTCCGGATCGGTCGGCTTGGCGATCTCGGAGGACGGCGGCTTCATCCTCCCGCGCTTCCTCGCGGCGTTCGACGCGGTGGTCGCCGTGGGCATGATCGTGGGGTTGCTGCGTGAGTCCGAGGAATCCCTCGACCGGGTGGTCGAGAGGCTGCCGGAGCACCATCTCGCGGAGCGGACGCTCCGGTGTCCCGCCTCCGCGAAGGGCGCGGTCATGCGCGCGGTGATGGACGAGGCGCGCGGCAAGCCGGTCGAGCTCACCGAGGGGGTGCGGGTCCTCTCGGACGAGACGTGGGCGCTCGTGCTGCCGCATCCGGCGGATCCGGCGGTCCAGGTGTTCGCCGAGGGCGCCTCGGACGAGGAGGCCGCCGAGCTCGCCGAGCGATACGCCGCGCTGGTCCGCTCGGTGGTCGACGAAGAGACGGTCTGACCTGCCCTCGGATGCGGGGACTGCTAGGATACAGGCATGTCCGGACTCGACGGGACGTCATGCCATGACCCGGTTTCGCGCGCCCCTATCCCTCGCCATCGTCTTCGCCGTGCTCGGCGTGATGGGCGCCGCCGCGTTCAACAGCCGAGCGGCGCCCTCCCAGCCTCCGGTCGGCAGGCGCGCCGACCTCGTCCAGGTCGTCACGCGCATGGAGGAGACGAAGTCGACCCTCGAGGACCGGCTGGCCGGTCTGCGCGAGGAGCTCAGCGCGTTGGAGGACGAGGCCGCGGAGGGCGCGGGGATGCGCGACTCCTTCCGCGAGGAGCTCGAGTCCGTGCGGGCGCTGGCCGGTCTCACGCAGCTGCGCGGTCCCGGCGTCGAGGTGATGCTGGACGACGCGTCGCAGGTGCCGTCGGGAGTCGATCCCAACGCCTGCCTGATACACGACTACGACCTCTCCGCGGTCGTCAACGCGCTGTTCGCCGCCGGAGCCGAAGCGGTCTCCATCAACGACGAGCGGATCGTGCCGACCACGGCCGTCAGGTGCGCCGGAAACACGATCCTGGTGAACTCGACCCGCGTGGGCGCGCCGTACACGGTGCGCGCGATCGGCGACGCCGAGGAGTTGGAGTCCGCGCTGCGTGAGGACGAGGCGGCCGGCCCCGTGTTCGAGTCGTACCCGCAGACCTACGGGCTGAGCGCGAAGGTCGACAGGCGCGACGAGCTGATCCTGCCCGCGTACCGGGGCAGGCTGCGTGCCGAGTACGCCGCGCCTCTGGGAGCGGGTGAGGGCGGATGATGCTCCTCGCCGTCGCATTGGCCGTCGGTGTCGCGGCGGGGCTGCTCACGCAGGTCGCCATCCCGGCGAGTGCGCTCACGTACCTCGGGGTGGCCATCCTCGCGGCGCTCGAGTCGGGCCTCGCCGGCGTGCGTGCCGGCCTGGACGGCACCTTCGACGACCGCACGTTCTTCCTGGGCTTCGTGACCAACACCCTGCTCGCGGCGTTCATCGTCTACGTCGGCGTGAGCATCGGCGTGCCGGAGCTCTACCTGGCCGCCGTGGTGGCCTTCGGCGTCCGGCTCTTCAACGACCTCGCCGCGGTACGCGACCTCCTCGTCGTAAGGATGGGGTGGGAGTAGCATGCGCGAGAAGTACGGCGTCGCACTCATACTCGTCCTCGTGGGATTCCTGCTCGTCGCCCAGTGGCGAGGCGCGGACAGCGCCGTGGCGGACCTCGAGGATCAGAGCGACGAGGACCTCGCGGTCATCATCGACGAGCTGAGCGTCGTGAACGACTCCCTGCGCGAGGAGTCGGCCCGTCTGGAATCGCAGGTTCGTGAGGCGAGGCGTGACGACGAGGGTCGTGAAGAGCTGCTGAACCAGGCGATCCGCGAGCTCCAGGGCCTGCGCGTGCTGACCGGCACGCAGGGCGCCGTCGGCGACGGTGTCGAGATGGTCGTCGAGGACCCGCAGGAGGTCCTGCTCGCGCAGGATATCGTGGCGGTGGTGAACGAGTTGCGGGCGGCGGGCGCCGAGGCGATCGAGGTCGACGGCGAGCGGGTCACGGCGCGTACCGGCTTCACCTCGACGGCCCAGGGGCTGACGGTGGACGGGAAGCGGATGGTGGGCACGCACCGGGTCCGTGCGATCGGTCCCGCGGACGTGCTGATCGACGCGTTGGAGATGCCGGGCGGCCTCGTCTCCATGCTGGAGGCCTTCCCGGGGGTGCGGGTCACCCTCGTGGCACGTCAGTCGCTCGAACTGCCGCGAGCCGAGGACCCCGCGTTCGTGCACGCGGAGCCCGTCCTCGAATGACGGGCGGATTCGGATGACGGACGAGGATCGATCCCGGAGGGACATGGACACGGACATCCTGCAGAGTGACGGGAGCCGGACGGATGAGCGGGGGCCGCAGGAAGGCCTCCGCGGCGGCGTGTGGGATCGCCTGAGGTTCCGCATCGTGCGGATCCCGGTGTGGAAGCGCTGGGCCGTCGGGATCCCCGCGGGACTGCTGCTGGTCGCGCTCTCGCTCGTCGGTCTCGATGCGGCGATCGCCGCCGGGCGGATCCATCCCGGCGTGCGCGTGGACGACATCAGCGTGGGCGGCATGAGCGTCGAGTCGGCGGCAGAGGTGTTGAGCGACGAGGCCGACTCCAGGTTCGAGGAGCCGGTCACGCTCACGTTCGAGGATCGGTCCTGGGAGGTGAGCGCGGGCGCCGTCGGCGCGGCTCCGGAGCCCGTCGCGGACGCGGAGAGCGCCTACCGGATCGGTCGCCGCGGGTCGGTCTGGGACCGCGTGAGCGAACGGGCGAGCTGTTGGTTCGAGCCCACGTCCATCCCGCTGAGCGTGTCCTCCGATGCGTCGGCCACGGCCGGCCTGCTCGACGCGATCGCGTCCGAGGTCGAGACGAGTCCCGCCGACGCGTGGGTGTCCGTCGACGGGGCGCAGGTCGTGCTCCATCCGGCGAAGGTGGGCGTGGAGATCGACCGGGATCAGACGACGACGGCCCTGCTGCGCGCGTTCGCGGACGGGGGCGGGTCGGCGACCCTCGCGGTGCGGCTCCAGCCGGTCGCGGTGAGTGACGCCGACGCGCAGCGCGCCTACGAGGACGCGCTGCGCATGGTCTCCGGACCGCTCGAGCTCACGTACGAGGAGTCGTCTTGGACGGTCCCGCCGGAGGACATCGGTCCCTGGATCGGGTTCGAGAAGGTGCCCTACACCGAGGCGGCCGCCGCCGACGGCTCGTCCGAGGGGACCGATCCCGCCAGGACCGATCCCGCCAGGACCGATCCCGCCGCCGACCCGGCCGCCGACCCCGCCGCCACGGGACCCGTCACGGAGGCCACCGGCGCGGTCGCCGGCGGCGCCGGCGAGACGAGCAGGACCCCTGAAGCGGCCGGCGCCGAGCGGATGGTCCTGCGCGCGACGCTTCGCACGGACGAGGTCTCCCGGACCGTGGTCCCGCTCACCGAGGGGGTCGGGAAGCCCGCGGTCGACGCGCGGTTCCAGCCGGCGGGGGAGCGGGTCGACATCATCCCCGGCGAGATCGGGCTCGAGCTCGACATCGAGACGGTCTCCCACGCCATCGCGAGGGCGCTCACGTCCGAGGGGGAGCGCGTGGTCGAGCTCAGGACGCGCGCGAAGCAGCCCGAGCTCACCACCGAGGACGCCGAGGCGATGGGCATCGAGGAGCGCCTCGCCACGTACACCACCCACTACAGCTCCTCCGACAGGCCGCGCGTGAACAACATCCACACGCTCGCCGACTCGCTGGACGGGGTGATCGTCCCGCCCGGCGAGGTGTTCTCGTTCAACCGCACCGCGGGCAAGCGCACCGCCGAGGCGGGCTACCAGGAGGCCGGCACCATCGTGAACGGTCGCCTCGTGCCCACCCTCGGAGGCGGCATCTGCCAGGTGGGGACGACCTTCTTCAACACGGTGTTCTTCGCGGGGCTCGAGGTCGTGGAGCGGCACAACCACAGCTTCTACATCTCCCACTACCCGGCGGGCAGGGACGCGACCATCTCCTGGGGCGGTCCGGACCTCGAGTTCCGCAACGACACGGATCGTCACGTCCTCATCGACGCGAGCTACACGAACACGTCGGTGACGATCGGCCTGTACGGCACCGATGACGGCCGGGAGGTCACGTACTCCACGGGAAGCTGGACGGACGTGAAGCCCCATCCGGTCGTCGAGACCGAGGACCCCGAGATCGACGAGGGCGTGCGCGCAGTCGAGGACGGCGGCGTCGACGGCCGCAGCATCCGCGTGACTCGCACGGTCACCCAAGGGGATACGGTCGTGCACGAGGACGTATTCGTTTCTCGGTATAATCCGAAGACCGAGTACGTCAGGGTGGGCACCAAGCCGGTCGAGCCGGAACCCTCCGAGGAGGAGACCGCCACGCCGGTCCCGGCCGAGGAGACGGTCCCGGCCGAGTAGGGGAAGTCGCCGCGGCCGCCCATCCGCGAGAGGGTAGGGGGTCGAGTATGTTCCAGCCCGAGAGCGAGGGGATGCCTCGCGACGAGTTGGAGTCGCTGCAGCTCGAGCGATTGCGCGACACGCTCCGTCGGGTGTACGAGCACGTGCCGCCGTACCGCGAGAAGTTCGACGAGGCGGGGCTGAGGCCTGAGGACGTGACCTCCCTCGGCGATCTCGCGCGCGTGCCCTTCACCGTCAAGGACGACCTGCGCCGCGCGTACCCGTACGGGATGTTCGCCGTGCCCATGCGTGACATCGTCCGGGTGCACGCCTCTTCCGGTACGACGGGCCAGGTCACCGTGGTCGGCTACACCGCCGGCGACATCTCCCGGTGGGCCGACCTCATGGCCCGCACGCTCGTGTGCGCGGGCGCCACCCCCGAAGACGTGGTGCAGGTGAGCTACGGCTACGGGCTGTTCACCGGAGGACTCGGCGTGCACTACGGATCCGAGCGCCTCGGCGCGGTCACCATCCCGATCTCCGGCGGCAACACGAAGCGCCAGGTGCAGGTGATGAAGGACTTCGGGTCCACCGTGCTCGCCTCCACGCCCTCCTACGCGCTGTACCTCGCCGAGGTGGGCCAGGAGATGGGCATCGACGTGCGGGAGCTCCCGCTTCGCGCCGGCGTCTTCGGCGCCGAGCCCTGGAGTGAGAACATGCGCGGCGAGTTGGAGGACGCGCTCGGGGTGACCGCGATGGACATCTACGGTCTCTCCGAGGTCATCGGTCCCGGCGTCTCGTCGGAATGTCTCGAGCAGCACGGCCTGCACGTGAACGAGGACCACTTCATCGTCGAGGTGATCGATCCCGGCACGCTGGAGCCGGTCCCCGACGGCACGCTCGGCGAGCTCGTCTTCACCACCATCACCAAGGAGGGCATCCCGGTCATCCGCTATCGGACGCGCGACATATCCCGCATCATCCCGGGTGAGTGCGCGTGCGGTCGGACCTTCCGGAAGATGGAGCGGGTGAGCGGGCGTAGCGACGACATGCTGATCATCCGCGGCGTCAACGTGTTCCCCTCGCAGATCGAACAGGTGCTCACCGGCGTGCCCGACGTCGCCCCGCACTACCAGGTGGTGCTCGACAAGAAGGGGACCATGGACACCGTCGAGGTCCACGTGGAGGTCACGCCCGACTTCGCCTTCGACGAGATCAAGGAGCTCGAGCGGCTGCAGACGCGGGTGAGGCAGGAGATCGAGTCGGCGCTCGCGATCGGTATCGCCGTGAAGATGGTCGAACCGAAGTCCATCGAGCGCAGCATGGGCAAGGCGCAGCGGGTCGTCGACCGCAGGGACAAGGAGGCCTCGTCATGATCCGGCAACTCTCGGTCTTCCTGGAGAACAAGCCCGGACGTCTCGCCGAGCTCACCGAACGTCTCGGCGAGGGTGGGCACAACATGCGGCTGCTGACGGTGGCCGACACGGCCGAGTACGGGGTCGCGCGCATCCTGTGCGACCGGCCGCGGGCCGCACGGGAGATGCTCCAGGAGCGCGGCTTCGGGGTGACCCTCACCCGGGTGGTGGCGGTGGAGGTGCCCGACCGCCCGGGCGGTCTCGCGGAGGTGCTCCGGGTGCTCGGTGACGCCGACCTGAACGTCGAGTACGCGTACTGCTTCGTGCCGCCGAGCGGCGAGACGGCGGTCTACATCGGGCGCACCGACGAGCCGGACCGGGCCAACGAGGTCATGGCCCGGGCGGGGATGTCGGTGCTCGGCGCGGCGTCCCTCTACGCGGTCGACCCGTCCGACGAGGCCGACTCCGCGTCCGACGAGGCCGAGTCGGACTGAGGCCGCTCCGCCCGCTCGCCGGGCGGGGCCTCGCCGAGCGACCCGGCGAAGCGCTCGAGGCGCTCGACGTCGCCCGGCACGGCGAACACCTCTACGGTCACGGAGCCCTCTCGCGCACCGAGCAGGTCACGGATCGCGGAGCGCAGGCGCTTCGCCGCCGCGCGACCGCCCTCCCTGGTGGTGTGCCGGAACACCGCGACGAATCGTCCGTCTTCGAGCCGCCCCACGTCGTCGACGAGTCGTATGTCGTCACGGATGCGGTCCGCCACGCGGCGGCGCATGCGCTTCCTGCGGGAGGGGCGCAGCGACTCCGTGAGTCCGCCCTCGAGGGTGATGACGACGACCGAGCAGGGGACGTCGTACCGCTCGTACTCACCGAGCTGTACACGGATGATGCGCGCGAGGGAGTGCCGGCTGTAGACGCCGGTCGTCGGGTCGAGGCTGGCGCCGTCCTCGACCTGCGCGAAGTAGTACTTGATCCTCTGGCAGAGACTGCCTCCGAGTATGCCGACCAGCCCGTACATGGCCGCACGGGACAGGATCATGATGAGCAGGTCCGAGGTCAGCTCCCCCTGCTCGACGAACATCGGTATGCGCATGAGGATGTAGACGCCGGAGGCGGCGATCGCGGTGTAGAGCCCGCCGCGACGGCCCCAGTGCACCGCTCCCACCAGCACGACGAGAAGCAGCACTTGGGCGACGATCTCCTCGGTGGGCGGGGCGTCCCGCAGGGAGATCGCGACCGTCCCGAGGATGATCACCGTTCCCGCCGTGAGCATGAGGCGTTCGAACCGGTTGTGCTTCACGAGATCCTCCCGCCGTTCAGTCGCCGGGGTGGTTGGGGCAACTCACCGAGCCGGACGCGGGGTCGTATGTGTACTCCAGGTCGGGGTCGGACGGGCAGGTCGGGGTCGCATCCTCTTGGATGACGAGAGGGGCGAGCGCGTCGAGGTCCGGCGGATACTCGCCGTGCACGGTGTGGTATAGCAGCGCGGCCTTCTCCAGCGTGCGCTGATCGGCCAGGCACGTCGACCGGTAGGCGCTCGCGGTCGCGCTCGCGTAGGAGGCGACCGCCGCCGCGAGGAGGATGCCGATGATCACGACGACGATCATCAACTCGACCAGGGTGAAACCTCGATCCCGTCGATCCTGGGCGGTCATCTGTCCGAGCGCGTTCCGCATGTCCCCCCGCTGTCGTCGCAGTTCCTATCCGACGAGGTGTGGCCGATCCGTTTCACATACAATCGACACGTCGAGTATGGCCCATTAGCGATCGGATGTGATGACTGTCACCGGATCCTCTCGTACGGTCGCTCGCTGCGGCATCCTACGCCGGGCCGTCACCTTCCTGCTGGTGGCGGTCCTGTCGATGTGGCCGACTCTCTGCGTGGCGGAGGTACTGCCCTCGGATACCGTGGGCGATGTCCGTGTCTCTTCGTCACCGGATCTCGCCGCGGTCGCGCCCGATGTCGAGATGCCCGCCGGCATCCTCGTCACGGGCGAGGGGAGGACGCTCTGGTCCCGCGAGGCGTCCGAGGCGCGTCCGACGGCGAGCACCACCAAGATGATGACCGGGCTCCTCGTGCTGGAAGCCGCGGATCCCCATGACGAGGTGGTCGTCTCGCCGGCCGCCGCCTCGGTGGGCGGATCGGGGGTGGATCTGCGGGCGGGCGAGGTGCTCACCGTGCGCGAGCTCACGCTCGCGTTGCTCATGGCGTCTTCGAACTCGGCCGCTCACGCGCTCGCCGAGCATGTCGCGGGCTCCGTCGACGCCTTCGTCGCGCGGATGAACGAGCGCGCCGAGGAGTGGGGGCTCGAGGACACGCGCTTCCGCAACCCGCACGGGCTGCATCAACAGGGGCACGAGAGCTCCGCGGAGGACCTCGCCGAACTCGCTCTGCTCGCCCTCGACGACCCCGCCTTCGCCGGGATCGTCCGTCGCAGGACCGCGGTGATCAGGGGCCCCGACGGGCCGCGGACGCTGGAGAACTCGAATCATCTGCTGGGACGCATGCAGGGCGCCGACGGGGTCAAGACGGGGTGGACGACACCGGCGGGCTACTGTCTCGTCGCCTCGGCGCGGCGGGACGGGATCCGTCTGCTCGCCGTCGTCCTGGGCACGGGTTCGGAAGAGGAGCGCTTCGTGGAGGCGGAGGGACTGCTCGGATGGGGCTTCGAGCACTACCGTCGCTTCGAGCTCACCTCCGGCGAGGAGACCCTCGGCCCCGTGGCGGTCGCCGACTGGATCGATCGGGAGATCTCACTCCGGGTCGAGCGGGAGGTCTCCGCGGTGCTGCTCGACCTCGACGGGCCGCTCGAGAAGGAGTGGGAGATGCCGCTCGTCGTCGAGGCGCCGGTGGACTACGGCGAGCCGTTGGGTAGTCTCACCGTATACCAGGGCTCGGAGGAGCTCACCACGGTACCGCTCGTCTCCACGTCGGCGGTCGCCGAGCCGACCGCCTGGCAGCGCATCACCGCGTTCCTCACGCGAGTGTGGCGTGCCGTCACCGACCGATCCTGAGAGGAGCCGCTGACCGGGATGCAGAGGACGCCGCTGCACGAGGAACACGTCGCGCTGGGAGCGCGCATGGTCGACTTCCACGGCTGGGAGATGCCGATGCGCTACGAGGGGATCGTGGCCGAGCACGACGCGGTCCGTGGTCGCGCCGGGGTCTTCGACGTCTCGCACATGGGGCAGCTGCGCGTCTTCGGTCCGGCGGCGCTCGAAGGACTGCAGCGGGCGCTGAGCAACGACGCCTCGGTCCTCGCGCTCGGGGATGCCCAGTACACGCTGCTGCTCGACGAGAGCGGGGGTATCCTCGACGACCTGATCGTGTACCGCACCGGGGACTGGGAGTACACGGTCGTCTTCAACGCGGCGAATACCGAGGTGGTGATCGAGGCGCTCAGCGAGCGGCTGTCGGAGGGTGTCGAGCTCGTCGACGAGAGCGCCCGGACGGCGCTGCTGGCGGTGCAGGGGCCGCTCGCCATGGGGATCGTGGCCGAGCTCGCGGGCCCGGGGTTCGAGACGCCCGCGCGGTTCGGTATCGGGGCGGCCTCCCTCGACGGTATCGGGGTGCTCGTCGCGCGTACCGGGTACACGGGGGAGGACGGGGTGGAGATCGTGTGCCATGCGTCGCAGGCGGCCGCGCTCTGGCGGGCGCTGCTCTCCTTCCCGGAGCTCTCGCCGTGCGGCCTGGGCGCTCGCGACGTGCTCCGCCTCGAGATGGGCTACCCGCTCCACGGCGCGGACATCACGCCCGATTCGGACCCGGTCTCCGCGGGGCTGTCGTGGGCGGTCGGCTGGGAGAAGGGTGACTTCGTCGGGCGGGCGGCGCTCGAGCGGATCAGGGAGTCCGGACCAGCTCGACGCCTGGTAGGGATCGAGATGCGGACGGGAGTCCCGCGGGCGGGTATGGACGTGTTGCGCGGCGACCGGAGCGTGGGTACTGTGGCTAGCGGGACCTTCTCGCCCTCACTCGAGCACGGCATCGCACTCGCCTGGGTGGACGCGGAGGCGGCCGCCGTGGACACCCCACTCGCGGTCGACGTGAGGGGGAAGGCCCGTGCGGCCGAGGTCGTGAGGAAGCCCTTCGTAGGGGAGACCTCCCTCACGACGGGGAACGACTGACGAGGCACGACCGACGGAGCACGACCGGCGGGACAGCGACCGACGGGACAGCGATCGACGGGACAGCGACCGACGGAAGACCGATCCGACGAGGGGAGCACGCGGCACATGAACCCGAGCGAACTGAGGTACGACAAGGAGCACGAGTGGGTCCGCGTCGACGGCGACACCGCCGTCATCGGCATCACCGATTTCGCGCAGGACCAGCTCGGCGAGGTGGTCTATGTCGACCTACCCGCCGAGGGAGACGAGGTCGCCTCGGGCGACACGTTCGGGGAGATCGAGTCGGTCAAGTCCGTCTCGGAGCTCTTCTCGCCGATCACGGGAGAGGTGGTCAAGGTCAACGAGGACCTGGACGACGCTCCCGAGACCGTCAACGAGGACCCCTACGGCGACGGTTGGATGATCGAGGTCCGCATGGCGGACCCCACCGAGGTCGACGACATGCTGACCGCCGAGGAGTACGAGAGCTTCGTCTCGGAAGAGGACTGAGCGCCGCGCATGCGAGAGGTCTGAGCACGCATGCGGTTCATCCCGATACGTCCCGAGCAGAGGGCTCGGATGCTGGAGCTCGTCGGCGTCGATGACGTCGGCGGGCTCTTCGACGTCATCCCGGAGGACGTCCGGCTCGATCGCCCGCTGGGACTGCCGCCGGGCATGTCCGAGATGGACCTGCGGGCACACCTGGGCCGGCTCGCCGGGCGCGGTCAGGGGGCGTCCGGGCTCGTGTGCCTCGCCGGAGCGGGATGCTACGACCACTACGTGCCCTCGATCGTGGACCACGTCCTGCGCAAGCCCGAGTTCTTCACCGCGTACACGCCATACCAGGCCGAGGTGAGCCAGGGCACGCTGCAGGTCATGTACGAGTTCCAGTCGATGATCTGCGAGCTCACCGGCATGGACGTGGCGAACGCTTCCATGTACGACGGGGCGACCGCCATGACCGAGGCGGCGATGATGGCGGTCCGCGTCACGCGGAGGCCGCGGGTGCTGGTCTCTCGAGCGGTGCATCCGGAGTGGCGCGACGTCCTGCGTACGTACGCGGCCGGGGGCGTGCTGTCGGTGGAGGAGGTGCCCGTCGAGCGGGGGGCGACGGACCTCGACGCGCTCGCGACCTCGCTCGACGAGGACGTCGCGGCGGTCCTCGTGTCGGATCCCGGCTTCTACGGCCTGCTGGAGGACATGGAGGCGGTCTCACGGCTCGCGCACGACGCGGGCGCGCTGCTCGTCGTGGACGTCAACCCGGCGCTGCTGGGCGTGATGGAGCCGCCGTCAGTGCGCGGCGCGGACATCGTCGTGGGTGAGGGCCGGCCCCTCGGCGGCGCGATGTCGTTCGGCGGACCCGGACTCGGGCTGTTCGCCGCGCGTCAGGAGCACCTGCGCCGCATGCCGGGGCGTATCGCCGGCCGCACGGTCGACTCGAAGGGCCGTGAGGCGTTCGTGCTCACCGTGCAGACGCGCGAGCAGCACATCAGGCGGGAGCGCGCCACGTCCAACATCTGCTCGAACCACGCGCTCAACGCGCTCGCCGCCGCCGTGTATCTGGAAGCGGTGGGGGAACACGGGCTGCGCGAGGTCGGGATCGCCTGCCTGAGTAAGGCGAGATACCTGCGCGAGGCGCTGCTCGTCACGGGACGCTTCTCGGATCCCTTCGGCGCCGCGTTCGGCACGGCCGCCGACGCGAGCGCCGCCGCGGACACCGCAGACGCGGCCTCGCGCCCGTTCGCGCACGAGTTCACGCTGCGCTACGCGGGCGACGCGGCCTCGATGCAGGAGGCCATGCTGGAGCGCGGGTACCTGGCCGGCGTGCGCCCCGCCCGCTTCGGGGACCGTGTCGACGCCCATCCCGACGACGTGCTCTTGGCCGTGACCGAGAAGCGGACCCGCGAGGAGCTCGACGCGTTCGTCGAGGAGGTGGCTTCGCTCTGATCATCGACGAGCCGCTGATCTTCGAGCTGGACGAGCCGGACTCGCGGTGCGTGAGCTGTCCGCTCGACGTGCCCGTCGTCGATCCTGCCGAGGCGCTCGGGGGCCGGGTGCGCGAGGGGGTCGGGCTGCCTTCGGTGGGGGAGGCGGGCATCGCGCGGCATCACGCTCGGCTCGCCGCCCGGAACTTCGGCGTCGACACGGGGCCGTATCCGCTCGGCTCGTGCACGATGAAGTACAACCCGCGAGTCGCCGAGGACGCCGCCCGTCTCGCCGGGTTCGCGGACCTGCATCCGTACCAGCCGGAGGGCGCCGCGCAGGGCGCGCTGGAGCTCATGTGGGAGCTGCAGGAGGCGCTCGCGGAGGTGTCGGGCCTGCCCGGCGTGAGTCTCTCGCCCGCGGCCGGCGCGCACGGTGAGCTCACCGCCCTGCTCGTGTTCCGCGCCTACCATACCGCCGAGGGTGACCCGAGGCGCAGGGTGATCGTGCCCGACACCGCCCACGGCACCAATCCCGCGACCGTGTCCATGTGCGGGTACGACGTCGAGGTCGTGCCGTCGGACGAGCGCGGTCTCGTCGACGTGGACGCGCTCGAGTCGCTGCTCGACCGTGATGTCGCCGGCATCATGCTGACGAACCCGAACACGCTGGGGCTCTTCGAGCGGGATATCGGGCGGATCACGGATGCCGTGCACGCGGTGGGCGCCCTCGCCTACTGCGACGGGGCGAACATGAACGCGATCCTCGGCAAGACGCGGCCGGGCGACATGGGCTTCGACGCCCTGCATCTCAACCTGCACAAGACGTTCGGCACCCCTCACGGGGGAGGCGGACCGGGGGCGGGGCCCGTCGCGGTCTCGGAGCGCCTCGCGGCGTTCCTGCCGGCTCCCGTCGTGGCGCGCGACGGGCGTGGAGGGTTCTCGCTCGAGGAGCCGCCGCGTTCGATCGGGCGGGTCAGATCCTTCCACGGCAACGTCTCGGTCCTCGTGCGCGCATACGCGTATCTGCGCGCGCTCGGCGCCGACGGGCTGGAGGCGGTGTCGGAGCAGGCGGTGCTCTCCGCGAACTACCTGCTGCGTTCGATGCCCGAGCGGTACGACGTGCCGCACGGCGACCGGTGCATGCACGAGTTCGTCGCGAGCGCCGGGCGCCTGCGCAAGGAGCACGACGTCCGCGCGCTGGACGTCGCGAAGGGGCTCATCGATCGGGGCATCCACCCGCCGACCATCTACTTCCCGCTCATCGTCGACGAGGCGCTCATGATCGAGCCCACGGAGACCGCCACGCTGGACGACCTCGACGCGATCGTCGCGGCGCTGGACGACATCGGGCGCGAGGCGGAGGCCTCTCCGGACACGCTGCGCTCGGCCCCGCACCAGGCGCCCGTGACCCGCGTGGACGAGGCGAGGGCGGCGCGCGAGCCGGACCTTCGGTACCGGCGACCGTGAGCGACGCCTGGCGCCTGCTCGCGAGCGGTCCGGGCGGAGGACGCCTGCAGATGGCGGTGGACCGTGCGCTCCTCGAGAGCCACGCGGCCGGCGAGTCGCCCCCGACGCTGCGCCTGTACCGGTTCGATCCTCCCACGCTCACGCTGGGTCGATTCCAGGACTCGGACGGGGTGGACGACGCACGTCGTCGCGAAGCGGGGGTCGATCTCGTGCGCCGCCCGACCGGCGGCAGGGGCGTGCTGCACGCGGACGAGGTCACGTACGCGGTCATCGCGGGCGTGCGTGACGGTGTCCCCCGCGGGACGGCGGCGAGCTACCGCCACCTGAGCGCGGGACTCGCCGCCGCCTACCGCCGTCTGGGGGTCGAGGCCGAGATCAGTCGCGGGACGCCGGGGGAGGATCCCGGCGCGGCGTGCTACCTGCAGGCCACGCAGGCGGACCTCACCTGGAGGGGGCGCAAGCTGTCCGGCAGCGCCCAGGTGTGGAGCGGGGACTCCGTCCTGCAGCACGGCTCGGTCGTGCGCACCCGCGACCAGGAGCTCGAACGCCTGGTCCTCGGGCTGGACGAGCGCCGGGCCGAGGCCCTGGCCAGGCGTACGGCGACGCTCGCGGACGCGCTCGACGAGGTCCCTTCGTGCGAGCGGATAGCGCGGGCGCTCGTCGAGGGGTTCTCGGAGGCGTTGGGCGTGTCGTTCGTGCGCGGCGCCGTCTCTACCGGCGAGATGGACCGCGTCGCCGAGTTCCGGGTGCGGGAGGGCCACGTCCCGCATGGCGATGTCACCGGCTAAGGGTATGCTTCAGGTCGAGGCTGTCGGTGAGCCTCGTCTGATAGAATCATACGGTACGGCGAGGAACGTACCGCACGGTGCGACGCCTGTTCCCTCCGAGGGGAGGCAGCATGACCCGGCACGATGAACGCTCCGAGGAAGCGCTGCTCGACCTGCAGCACAAGACCAACGAGGAACTCCGCGACCTGATAGCGGATCTGAACGCGGAGGAGCAGCGCTTGAGCTACCGGCGCCGCGTGCTCCACGGCAAGATCGACATCCTCCGGACCGAGCTCGTCCGACGCCTGAAGAAGCAGCATGATTCGGGGGAGGACATCATCTCGGGCCATGACGTGGCGCGGCTGGTAGACATCCTCGCGAGCGAGACGCGCGGCGTGGCGTCGGTGGACGTGACGGAGGATACGGACGAGGACGACGAGGAGTAGGACGACGAGGAGCAGCTCGAAAGGGTCGCGGACCCACGATCGAGACACACGAGGAGGCTCTCGGGTTCTCGGACTGGGGATGGCTTCGAGATCACTCGGGCAGGAGGTCGACCGGTATGCAGAGATGCCCGGAATGCGGCGATGAGGTGACCGCCGACCAGGAGACCTGCGCATCGTGCGGGGCACGTCTCGATGCCCGGACCGAAGGGTTCCCGACGGTGATGGGGGAGGAAGCCGAGTCCTCGGCCGAGGCGGTCGGCCTGGAGACGCCGGTCCTCGTCGTCAAGAAGGGGCCCGAGGTGGGGCAGCGCTTCCGCCTCGATCGGGACAAGCTGGTCGTGGGCAGGGACCCGGAGAGCGACATCTTCCTCAACGACATCACGGTCTCCCGCGAGCATGCGGTGATCGACGTGGTCGGAGGCGCGGCGACCGTGAGTGACTCGGATTCCCTGAACGGCACGTACGTGAACGGCGCGCGCGTGCTCGAGGCTCCGCTCCACCACGGCGACGCGGTGCAGATCGGCCGGTTCCAGATGGTCTACCTGTCTCCCACCGAGGCCGGGTAGGCCGTGGCCTCGCGCACATACAAGACGATCGGCGAGGTCGTCGACGAGTTGTCGGAGGAGTACCCGGACCTCACGGTGAGCAAGGTGCGCTTCCTCGAGGACGAGGGGCTCATCGCGCCCGACCGCACGCCCGGCGGGTATCGCAAGTTCACCGAGAGCGACGTGGCTCGTCTCGACGTCGTCCTGCGCCTGCAGCGGGACCACTTCCTCCCACTCGCCGTCATCGGCGAGAAGCTCAAGGACCTCGACAGGGGACGGGTGCCCGAGGAGCTGAAGTCCTCGACGGTCGCGGCGCAGCCGGCCACGCTGCCCCTCGAGGAGGCGCAGCCGCTCTCCGTGTCGGAGGCGCCGGAGACGCTCGGCATGTCGGCGGAGTTCCTGGGACAGCTGATCGAGTTCGGACTCGTCCGGCCGATCAACACGGACGGTGGTCGCGCGCTGACGGCGCGCGACGTGGAAGCCGCGCACGTGTGTTGGGACCTTCGGCGCTACGGCGTCGAGCCGCGTCACCTGCGGATGTTCTCGGGATTCGCTGAGAAGGAGGCGAACCTGCTCTCGCAGGTGCTCATGCCGCAGATCCGCCATCGCACACCCGAAGCGCGACAGAAGGTGGTCGAGACACTGGAGAAGCTCACCGTGTTGACCGGCGAACTCAAACGCCAGCTGCTGCGTCGGGCGCTGGCGGACGAGTTCGAGGACGTCGACTGACGAGGGAGCAGATGCCCGAGGAGCACGACGCGGACGGCTTGCCGGTCTCCGAGAGGGTGGCCGGGATCGAGTTCGCTCACCCGAGCGAGCGGGTCGCGGCGATGATCCTGGACTTCTACCACATCCGATGGGAGTACGAGCCCACCACGTTCCCCATCCAGTGGGACGGCCAGGGGAAGGTGATCGCCTCGTTCACGCCGGACTTCTATCTGCCGGACATGGACCTCTACATCGAGCTGACCACGATGTCGCAGAAGCTGGTCACCAAGAAGAACCGCAAGGTCCGCAGGCTCCGGGAGTTGTACCCGGAGGTCAACGTGAAGATCTTCTATCAGAAGGATTTCCGCAAGCTGCTGTTCAAGTACGGCATCCCCGTGGAGGAGCAGTCACGCGAGGACGGCGGCGGGCTGGCCGCTGGTGACCGATGAGCGCGAGCTTCTCGCGTGAGGAGCTCGCGGGTAAGCTGGGACGACCCCTGGTGAGCGAGGACGCCATCCGGCGCCGCGTCGCCGGACTCGGGCGCGAGATCACCGCCCGCTACGCGGGGCGGGATCTCGTCCTCGTGACCGTGCTCAAGGGCGGTTTCATGTTCATGGCGGATCTCGTGCGGGAGATCGACCTACCCCTCCGGATGGACTTCATGGCCGTGAGCTCGTATGTGCCGGGGGCCGCTCACGGCAAGGTGCGCATCACCAAGGATCTGGACGAGGACATCGAGGACGCGGCGGTCCTCGTGGTGGAGGACATCATAGACACCGGGCTCACGCTGAACTTCCTGCTCGACGTGCTGCGTCAGCGCAGGCCGGCCGAACTCGAGGTGTGTGTGCTGCTGGACAAGGACGTGCGCCGCATCGTCGACCTGCCGATCGCGTACCGAGGGTTCGGCATCCCAGACCGGTTCGTCGTGGGGTACGGTCTGGATCTGCGGGGTCACTTCAGGGAGCTGCCGTACGTGGCGACCGTGCGGGACGAGGTGATGTCCCGATGAGGACGGGGTCCTTCGGCGCGCTCGGGCTGGGTCTCGAGCCCGGGCAGACGCTGGTCGCCCTCGGGACGCAGGAGCCACTCGACGAGTTGGCGCTGAACGTCCGAGCGGATAGTGTGATGATGTCACGCGGTGCGGACCGGCGAGCGCCGTGACTGACGGTCCTGACGGACGCGAACGAGGAGGGAACGTTGGAGCTCGAGCGATTCATCCGCGACATCCCCGATTTCCCCAAGGAAGGGATCGTCTTCAAGGACATCACGCCGCTGCTCGCCCACGCCGAGGGCTTCCGTAAGGCGATCGAGGCGATCGCCTCGGAGTTCGAGTCCGCGGGGGTGACCAAGATCATGGGCGCCGAGGCGCGTGGTTTCATCTTCGGCGGCGCGCTCGCATACCGGCTGGAAGCGGGCTTCGTCCCGGCCCGTAAGCCCGGCAAGCTCCCATACGAGACGACCTGCGCGAGCTACGAGCTCGAGTACGGCACGGATTCCCTGGAGATGCACGCCGACGCGATCGAGGTGGGCGATCGGGTGCTGATCGTCGACGACGTGCTCGCCACCGGCGGGACGGCCTCGGCGAAGGCCAAGCTGGTGGAGGAATGCGGCGGCACGGTGGTGGGTTACGCGTTCCTCCTCGAACTAGACTTCCTCCACGGACGCGAGAAGCTCGGGACGCACCGTATCTTCACTCTGTTGCACGTGCAGTGACGAACTCGGCGTGCACGGTCGCGACCCCGCTGAAGCCGAGCGCCTCGGCGGCCGCCTTCGACAGATCGAGATCCCTGCCGTCGATGAAGGGGCCCCTGTCCGTCACGGTGACCACGATGCGACGGTCCCCCCGCGTGAGCGCGAGGCGTGTCCCGAACGGCAGGGTCCGGGAAGCGCAGGTGAAGTCGTTCTCGTTGAACACCTGACCCGACGCCGTCGTGCGTCCGTGGAACCCGGGACCGTACCAGGAGCAGACCGCGTCGAACGATTCGCCCGTGGAGCGGTACTCCGTCGGGTTCCCGTCGGTGACGAGGAATGCGCCGTCATATGGCACGACGCGGGCCTCGCGCCGCGGTATCGGGCGGTCGAGCGGTCGAGAGCTCGTGGCCCACTCCTGCCGGGTCCGTTCCTGCTCCGCCTGCAGCGCGGCGAGGTATTCACGCGCCTCGTCGGTGAGCTCCCGGATGAGCGCGTCCTGGCGTGCGAGCGCCGTGCGTAACTCCTGACGTCGCTCCGAGTTGGCCCGACTCAACTGCTCCTCCTCGTAGAGGAGCTGCTCGAGCAGGGATTCCTGATAGCGGGCCTCGGCGGCGTCCACGGCCGCCTGCTTCCAGAGGTCCTTGTCCTTGACGCTGATGCGACCGAGCAGCGTGCTCCTCGCGAGGAAGTCCTGGATGCTGTTCGCGCCCAGGAGCAGCGCGAGCGGTTCGGCCGTCCCCCGCTTGTACACGCTCACGATCCGGTCCGAGTAGGCGCGACGAGTGATGTCCAAGCGGCGGCGTGCGGCCTCGACGACCTCCCGCTGCTCGGCGATACGTTGCTCCATGACGTCGCGACGACCGGCGAGGGCCACACGCTCGGCCTCGAGCGCCGTGATCCGTTCCTGGAGCACGACGGCCTCGGCGGTGGCTTGATCCAGGCGTTCGAGGGGCGATCTCTCCAGCGGAGGGGAGGCGTGTGCGGCCGAGCCGGCGGCGCACGCGACGATGAAGCCCGTCACGATGGCTGCCGATATCAGGAGCGTGGCTGTCCGTCTCACGTGTGCGTTCATGGCCTCCATGCGGGGCGGGGAGCAGGACGCACGGCTTGAGAGTACACGGCTGAGAGTATATGGCAGTGGAGCGTCGTTGACGACCGTGAGGTGGTATGCTGGGCACGCGGACCGTGATGGTCCGCGACGTCCGCATCCCTCGATCGTAGTCGAGACGCAGCAGGAGGCGAGCGGTGCGTAGGGTCCTTCATCCTGTCATCGTGGCCGTGTCCGCGGTCGCGGTCGCCCTCGCCGGTCCGATGGGCGCCGGCTTCGCCACGCCCGCCGGCGAGACTCCCGCGAGCGAGAGTACCGCGAGCGAGACCTCCGCCGGTGAGACCCCCTCCACGCCCGCGATCGAGGCGGCACGGGATCGGGCGGAGGCCGCCCGGGAGGAGTTGGATTCGCTCGCCACCGAGCTCTCCCTCCTCGTCGAGGAGTATCACGTCGTCGAAGGCGAGGTCGAGATCCTCGAAGAGCGCCTCGCCGAGATCACCGACGAGCTCGCGGCGGCGCGGGCCGAGGAGGCCCATGCGGGGCGCATCCTGTCGGAGCGGGCGGCGGAGATCTACAAACGCGGGCCCGACGCCGGCCTGCTCGGACTCCTGCTGGAGACGGGGTCCTTCTCCGATCTGGTCACGCGCCTCGAGTGGTTCGCCCTCACCATCAGGTCGGATGCAGCGGTGCTCGACCGACTCGAAGCGGCGCGAGGGCGCGTCGCTTCGGCACGGGCCGCGCTGGAGGCGCGTCAGGACGAGCAGCGGACGCTCGCGCGCGAGCTGGAGGGGCGCTCGCGAGCGATCCGACGCACAGTCGCCGAACAGGAGGCGTACGTCGCTTCACTGGACGCCGAGGTCGCGGGACTCATCGAGCAGGAACGCGAGCGGCAGCGTCGCCTGGAGGAGGAGCGCGCCAGGCAGGCGGCGGAAGAGGCCGCGCGTCGGGCAGAGGCCGAGCGGCGTGCCGCGGAGGAGGCTGCGGCGAGGGCCGGCGAGGAGCGAGAGGGTCGGAGCGGCGGAGTCGACGCATCCCAGCCCCGGACGGAGGCGGGGGACGGGCGACCGGAGGTCGTCGCCCTCGCTCTGGAGCATCTGGGCGTGCCCTACGCGTGGGGCGGGGACTCCCCCGAGGAGGGATTCGATTGCTCCGGTCTCACGTGGTACGTCTATCGTCGGGCAGGGGTGGACCTGCCGCGCAACTCGGCGGCGCAGTTCCAGGCGGGCGAGAGGGTGCTGCCCTTCGATGCCTCGGCGCTCGAGATGGGGGACCTCGTGTTCTTCGGCTATGAAGGCGATCCGAACCGGGTCCATCACGTCGGCATATACTGCGGCGGCGGGGACTTCATCCACGCTCCGAGCACCGGTGACGTGGTCAAGGTCTCCTCGCTCGCGGAACGCATCGAGTCGCGCGGTGACTACGTGGGCGCCTGCCGGTTCTGATCCCGTCCCGGTGTCCTCGGCACCCGTTCACCGAGCCGTATGGGACGCAGCCCGATATGCGGCTGGAACGCTCGTAACCTGTGGTAACATGCGCGTTACTCTCGTCGGATCGTCAGCGGATCAGCGGACACGGAGGACGGCGTGGAGCCAGTACTGCTCTCCGGTAATGAAGCCGTCGCCCGCGGCGCGTGGGAGGCAGGCGTGCTCGTCGGGGTGGGCTATCCCGGTACGCCCTCCACGGAGGTGCTCGAGAACCTCGCGCGACTCGAGGGCGCGTACGCGGAGTGGGCCCCCAACGAGAAGGTCGCCCTCGAGGTGGCGACCGGAGTGAGCGTGGGCGGCGGCCGGGTGCTCGTCACCATGAAGCACGTGGGACTCAACGTGGCGGCGGACGTGCTCTACACCCTTTCCTATTCGGGTGTGGGCGCCGGCCTCGTGCTGCTGGTGGCGGACGATCCGGGGATGCACTCGTCGCAGAACGAGCAGGACACGCGGCTGCACGCCGCGGCCGCGAGGGTCCCGTTGCTCGAGCCGTCGGACAGCGGCGAGGCCCGTGCGTTCACGATGCGCGCGTTCGCTCTCTCGGAGGAACTCGACCTGCCGGTGATCGTGCGCTCGGCGACCCGGCTCGCTCATTCGAAGGGACTCGTAGAGGTCGGCGAGCGGACGGAGACGCCCGGGCGCGGCTACGCGTCCGATCCGCGCAAGTACGTGATGATGCCGTCGAACGCGCGGGTCCGGAGGGTGGACCTCGAGTCGAGGTCGGAGCGTGCCGCGGTGGTCGCGGAAGAGGCGGCGCACGCGGAGATGCGAGACCCGGCGTTGGGCGTGATCACGTCGGGCGTGCCGTACCAGTACGTGCGTGAAGCGGCGCCCGACGCATCGGTGCTCAAGCTCGACATGCCGCACCCGTTCCCCGTCGAGGCCGTCCGCGGGTTCGCTTCGCGCGTGGAGCGGGTGGTCGTCGTCGAGGAGTCGAGCCCATACCTCGAGTCGAAGGTGAAGGAACTGGGGATCGAGGTCGAGGACGTCGCTCCCGGGCATGTGGGGGAGCTGGGCGTGACGAGGGTGGCCGAGGCGCTGGGTGTGCCGGCGCCCGAGCCCGGAGATCCCGCGCGGGGGCTGCCTATGCGGCCTCCCATGCTGTGCCCGGGCTGTCCGCACAGGGGCGTCTTCCACGCTCTTCGCAAGATGAAGGCAGCGGTCATGGGCGATATCGGCTGCTACACGCTGGGTGCGCTGCCGCCGCTGAGTGCCATGGACACCACGATCTGCATGGGCGCGAGCATCGGGATGGCGCACGGCATGTGGTTGGCGGAGCGCGACAGGGACCGGCCCGTGGTCGCGGTGATCGGCGATTCGACGTTCGCGCACTCCGGACTCACCGGCCTCGTCCACGTCTCCTACAACAAGGGAGACGTCACGGCGGTCATCCTGGACAACCGCGTGACCGCGATGACCGGGCACCAGGACAATCCGGTCACCGGCCGCACGCTCATGGGCGAGGAGACCTTCGAGCTCGATCTGGAGGACGTCGCCCGGGCCCTGGGAGCCTCGTCGGTGCGCACCGTGGATCCGCACGACCTTCCCGCCACCGAGGCCGTACTCCGCGAGGAGGACGCGCGCGAAGGGCTCAGCGTGGTGATCGCCAAGGCGCCCTGCGCGCTGCTCGTCAAGGAGACGGAGCAGGTCTTCGCGGTGGACGAGGACGCGTGCACCGCCTGCGGCGTGTGCATCAGGCTGGGATGTCCGGCCATCAGCAAGGCGCCCGACGGCCGCGCGGTCATCGACGTGGCGCTGTGTGTCGGGTGCGAGCAGTGCGTCCACGTGTGCCGATTCGACGCGATCCTTCCGACCGGGAGCGTCTGCGAGGTTCCCTCATGAGCGCGAGCGGCCGCGACGTGACCACGGTGCTGCTCACCGGCGTGGGCGGACAGGGGACCATCCTGGCCGGCGACGTCCTCGCCAAGGTCGCGGCGGCCTCCGGTCTCGACGTCAAGCTCAGCGAGGTCCACGGCATGTCGCAGCGTGGGGGCAGTGTCGACACCACCGTCCGCTTCGGTGAGCGCGTGTTCTCCCCCGTGGCCACCCCGGGCGACGTCGACGTGCTGCTCGGGTTCGAAGTGCTCGAAGCGGTGCGGTGGGGACACGTGCTCGCCGAGGGTGGTCGCCTCTTCGCCAACGTACGCGAGATCGCCCCGCTCCCCGTACTCATCGGCGATGCCGAGTACCCGGAAGGGCTCGCAAGGTCGCTGGCGGATCGTGGCGCGGTCCTGCTCGACGCGGAAGCGCTCGCGTGCGAGGCGGGATCCGAGCGCTCGGCCAACGTGGTGATGCTCGGGGCGCTCTCGACGGCGCTGGGATTCGCGGTCGAGTCCTGGGAGCGGGTCATCGAGCGGCGGGTGCCGCCGAAGACCGTGGAAGCCAACCTGCGCGCGTTCGAGCTGGGTCGCGAGGTCTGCGCCGGAGACGCGTGTGTATCGGGATCGGGAGAAGCCGGACCGGGAGAAGCCGCCACCGGAGGTGCGCAGTGAAGGTCAAGCAGCTCGCGGTATTCATCGCCAACGAGGCCGGACGGATCAGCGACGTGACGGGCGCGCTCGGCGACGAGGGCTTCAACATCAGGGGCTTCTCCGTCGCGGACACCGCGGAGTACGGCATCCTGCGCCTGGTGGTGGACCGCCCGGACGAGGCTCGCGTGGTGCTCAAGGACCGCGGCTTCACCGTGCGCGAGGACGAGGTGATCTGCCTCGAGCTTCCCGACGAGCCCGGAGCGCTCGCCGACGCGCTGCGGATCGTCTCGGACGCGGGCGTCAACATCGAGTACATCTACTCGCTCGTATCCACATACGTGGTGCTCAACGTGGACGACGCCGACAGGGCGTTGCGTCTCCTGGAGGACAAGCCGGTCCGGCTGGTCGGCCAGGAGGAGATAGTCCGGATCCAAGGATAGGATCGAAGCCGAGGAGACGGACCAGGAGAAGGGGGACCGATGAGGTCAGGAAGACGGAAGGAGTCAGACATGAGCAGCAGGAGCCGGCACTCCGTGCTCGTGCTCGTCCTCATCGTCGCGATGATCGCGACGATGTTGGGCGGTTGCGCGGAGGAAGCGGAGACGGACGAGGGGCAGGCGCCCGGAGGCGGGGAAGCGGAGCTCTCGGGCGAGCCCTACAAGATAGGGGCGGTGCTGTCGCTGACGGGCACGTACGCGGGATTGGGCGAGCCCGAGCAGGACACCATCGTCATGGAGGTCGAACGCATCAACGAGGCGGGAGGCGTGCACGGACGACCGATCGAGGTGATCATCGAGGACGACGCGACCGACGCGCAGCAGGCGGTCGCCGCGACGACTCGCCTGATCGACCAGGAAGAGGTCGTCGCGATCATCGGCGCGACCGGTACGGGATCCACGATGGCCATGCGCTCCGAGATCGACCGGGCACGGATACCGCAGGTCTCGATCGCGGGCGGCACCGTGATCACCGCCGACTTCCATCCGTGGGTCTTCCAGACCCCGTGGTCGAACACGCTGGTGGTCCCGTTCGCACTGCGGTACCTCGAGGACCAAGGCGTCGAGCGGGTCGGCCTGATCTCCGACTCCGGCGGGTTCGGGGCCGACGGGCGCGAGGTGGTCCTGGATTTCGTCGATGACCATGCGCTCGAGATCGTCGCCGACGAGACCTTCAACGCGGGCGATACCGACATGACCGCTCAGCTCACGAAGATCAAGGGCGCCGACGCCGAGGCGGTCCTCATGTGGACCGCGGGCAGCGAGGCCGCCACCATCGCGAAGAACATGCGGGAGCTCCAGATGGACGTGCCGCTCGTGGGCAGCCACGGCAACGCGCGCAAGGAATTCATCGAAGGCGCGGGCGACGCGGCCGAGGGCTTCGTGTTCCCGGCCGGCAAGGTCCTCCTGCCCGAGGCCTACGGCGAGGGCACGGAGGGCTACCTCGTGGCCACCGACTTCATCGAGCGCTACGAGAGCGCCTTCGGTGTCGAACCCAACACCTTCGCGGGTCACGCATACGACGGGCTCTACCTCATCGTGGAGGCGATGGAGCGCCTCGACGAGGGGTTCACGGCCGAGGAACTGCGTGACGGGATCGAGGCCACGGACGGCTTCGTCGGCATCGGTGGGACGTTCACCTACTCGGCGGACGACCACAACGGGATGACGAGTGACGACCTGGTCATCTACGAGGTCGAGAACGGCGAGTGGACGCTCGCGGAATGACGATGGCCGGTAGATAGACGCGTCGGAACGTCGACGCGATGGAAGGTAGACGTGCCGGCAGGTAGACGTGCCGGAAGGTAGACGTGCCGG
>CAYOSP010000005.1:27453-38573 GCA_964406675.1 uncultured Eubacteriales bacterium
CGCTCGACGAAGAGCGCGGCACGGCGATCGTGTGGACGGTCCGGCCCGGGGGTGACCCCGGGCCGGACCGTGCCGAACGGGAAGGGGTCCGGATGTCCGGAAGCAAGAGGATGCGATGGATGGCGCTCGCGCTCATGGCGGCGCTCGTCACGGTGTCGCTCACCGCGTGCGGTGAGGGCGACGCGGGCGATGGCGGCGCCGACGGCGACGACGCGGCGGGCGAGCCGTACCGGCTCGGGGCCGTGCTCTCGCTGACCGGCACGTATTCGGGCCTCGGCGGCCCCGAGCGTGACGCCCTCGAGATGGAGGTCGAGCGCATCAACGAGGACGGCGGCGTGCACGGTCGCGACATCGAGGTCGTGATCGAGGACGACGCGACGGACTCCGCGCAGTCGGTGGCCGCCACCACGCGGCTCATCGAGCAGGAGGGCGTCATCGCCGTCCTTGGCGCCTCCGGCACCGGACAGACGATGGCGATGCGGCAGGAGATCCAGCGGGCCGGGATCCCGCAGGTCTCGATGGCGGGCGGCAGCGTGGTGACCGCCGACTTCGATCCGTGGGTGTTCCAGACGCCGTGGACGAACGCCATCGTCGTGCCCAAGGCGCTCGGCTACCTCCGCGACCAGGGCGTGGAGCGGATCGCTCTCATCAGCGACAGCGGAGGCTACGGCGCGGACGGACGGGAGACCATCCTCGCCCAGGCCGGCTCCTTCGGCATGGAGATCGTGGCCGACGAGACGTTCAACCCCGAGGACACGGACATGAGCGCGCAGCTCACCAAGATCAAGGGCGAGGATCCCGAGGCCGTGCTCATGTGGCATGCGGGCAAGGGCGCCGCGATCATCGCGAACAACATGCGGGACCTGCAGATGGATGTCCCGCTCGTGGGCAGCACCGGTAACGCGCGCATGGAATTCATCGAGGGCGCGGGAGACGCCGCCGAGGGCTTCGTGTTCCCGGCCGGTCGCATCCTGATGCCTTCGGCATACGATGAAGGCAGCGAGGCGAGGGAGGTCGCCGAGGACTTCACCGCGCGCTTCGAGGAGCGCTACGGGGAGCGTCCCGATATCTTCGCGGGTCACGCCTACGACGCGCTGCACATCGTGGTCGAGGCGATGAGGCGACTCGACGAGGGCTTCACGCCGGAGGAGCTGCGCGATGAGGTCGAGGCGACCGACGGCCTGGTCGCCGTGGGCGGCACGTTCACGTTCTCCGACACCGACCACAACGGGCTCGACCAGGACGATCTCGTGATGTATCGGGTGGAAGACGGCGAGTGGGAGCTCGCCGAGTAAGGGATCACCGGATAGGGGATCGCCGAACAGGAGATGGTCTGTGGAACTCACCCAGTTCGTGGTGGCGGGACTGAAGAGCGGGGCCATCTATTCGCTGATGGCTCTCGGCTTCACCATCATCTATGCCTCCACGGGGATCATCAACTTCGCGCAGGGTGAGTTCTTCATGCTGGGCGGGATGTTCACCGCCTATGTGCTCGCTTCGTTCGGGGTGCCGCTGTGGACCGCGGGAGCGCTGGCCGTCGCGGGGGCGGTCGTGGTCGGCGTGGCGTTCGAACTGCTGGCGATACGCCCGCGCAAGGACGCCGACCCTCTTGCGCTCATCATCATCACCGTCGGTGGCAGCATGCTGCTCAAGTCGCTCGCCAGGCATGTGTTCGGCCCGGACGAGCTGGCCGTCCCGTCCTTCAGTGAAGGACCGTCCGTCTCGTTCGCGGGAGCGCTGATCGAGCGACAGTCGCTGTGGCTGTGGGGCCTGACGGCGCTCGCGGTGCTCGGACTGTGGATCCTCTACTCGCGAACGCGGCTCGGGATGGCCATGCGTGCGTGCGCGGTCGATCGCGACGCGGCCAAGCTGATGGGTATCGACACGCGCCGTGTGGTCACGGTCACCTTCGGTCTGGCCGCGGCTCTGGGCGCGCTGGCCGGTCTGGCGGTCGCGCCGCTCACACAGACCGCCTACGACGTCGGCGCCGCGATGGGCCTGCGCGGTTTCGCGGCCGCCATCCTCGGGGGGCTCGGCAGCCCGCTGGCCGCGGTGGCGGGCGGCCTGCTGCTCGGGCTCACGGAGAGTCTCTCGGTGGCCTTCCTGTCCTCGGCATATAAGGACGCCATCGCTTTGATGCTCCTGCTCGCCGTGCTGTTCGTGCGACCGCAGGGGCTGTTCCGGCGCGTGGGCCGGGAGAAGGTGTAGCGGATGCTCGCCGACCCTCGCACACGCATGACGATCTTAGCCGCGGCGGCCGTCGCCGCCGTCTTGGGGATGGGGATAGGGGTCGACGACCGGTTCCTCCTCAAGGTGCTCACCTTCGTCGGCATGAACGTGATCATCGTGGTCGGATTGGCTCTGCTGTTCGGCTACGCGGGTCAGATCTCGCTGGGGCACGCGGCGTTCTACGGCATCGGCGCCTACACGTCCGGTGTGCTCACGACGGCATACGGTTGGCCATGGCTGGGAGCGATGGCCGCCGGGGTCGTGTTGGCGTCCGCGGTCGGCCTGGTCGTGGCGGTACCGAGCCTGCGGCTGAAGGGTCACTACCTCGCCATGGCGACCCTCGGGGTCGGCGAGATAGTCTTCGTCATGTTCGTCGAGTGGCGGGGCATCACCGGGGGGCCGGACGGGCTCGGGGGGATCCCCGCGCCGTCGCTGCTCGGACTCGAGATATCCGGACCGAGACCTCACTACTGGCTCGTGTGGGGCGTGGCGCTGCTCGCACTCGGCGCGGCCGCGCTCATCGTGCGGTCGCGGCCCGGGCGTGCGCTCAGGGCGCTGCACGGGACGGAACTCGGCGCGGCGGCGTGCGGGATCGACGTGCAGCGCTCGAAGATCCAGGTGTTCGTGCTCTCGGCCGCGCTGGCCGGCTTGGCCGGCGGGCTGTATGCCCACTTCGTGGGGTTCATCAGCCCGTCCTCGTTCTCCCTGCAGTTCTCCATCATCCTGGTGGCGATGGTGGTGCTGGGTGGCACGGGATCACTCGCGGGGTCGGTCGCCGGGGCCGTGCTGCTCACGCTGCTCCCGTTCGCCGACGCGGTGATCCCCGGACTCCCACGCGAGGTCGCCTCGTTCCTGCAGGACATCGAGGGAGACGTGTACGGTCTCACCCTCATCCTGGTCATGCTGTTCGTGCCCGGCGGCATCGGCGCGTTCGTGCGCAAGCTGCTGCGCGGGATGACGACCCGATCCTCCACGAGGAGCGCGGACGGCGGTGAGGCGGCATGACCCTCCTGCACGTGGGAGCGGTGACCAAGCGGTTCGGCGGGCTCACCGCCGTCGACGACCTGTCGTTCGAGGTGCATGAAGGCACCATCCAGGCGGTCATCGGTCCGAACGGCGCGGGGAAGACCACGCTGTTCAACCTGCTCACCGGGTTCGACACGGCGGATGAGGGCACCATCCGGTTCGAAGGCGTCCCCATCGAGGGGGAACGCCCTCACCGTATCGTGAAGCTCGGTCTTGCCAGGACCTTCCAGAACACGCGACTCTTCGAGGACATGACCGCGCGGGAGAACGTGATGACCGGGTTGCACGCGCGCACCAGCGCCGGGATGGTGGCATCCGTCCTGCGACTGCCGGCCGCGAGGCGGGAGGAGCGTCTGATAGGGGAGGAGGCCGACCGGCTCCTGAGACTGGTCGGCCTGGAGGACGTCTCCGACGCGCGAGCCGGGGATCTGCCGCATGGCCGGCGGCGTGGTCTCGAGATAGCGAGAGCCGTCGCGACCGGCCCGAAGCTCCTGCTCCTGGACGAGCCGGCAGCGGGCCTGAACAGCGCGGAGACCACGGAACTCGCCGAGGTGCTCTACCGGATCCGGCGCATCGGCGTGACGCTGGTGGTCGTGGAGCACGACATGGGACTGGTGATGGAGATCAGCGACGAGATCATCGTGTTGAACCAAGGCGCGAAGATCGCCGAAGGTCCGCCGCTGCTCATCCAGAAGGACCCGGCCGTCATCGAAGCGTACCTGGGGGAGGCGACCGTCGATGCCTGACCGGGTACATGAGCCGGTGCTCCGGGTCGAATCGCTGGACACGGGATACGGCGGCGTGCAGGCGCTGTACGGTGTCTCGCTCGACGTCATGGAGGGCGAGGTCGTCGCGCTGATCGGAGCGAACGGCGCGGGCAAGTCGACGTTGATGTCCGCGATCGTCGGGCTGGTCGAGCCGTGGGCCGGAAGCATCGTCCTGCGGGGCGAGGACGTCACCAGGGTCCCCACGCAGAAGCGGGTACGACGTGGACTCGCGCTCGTCCCCGAGGGACGACTCCTCTTCGGCAGCATGACCGTCGAGGAGAACCTGAGGCTGGGCGCGTTCCATCGGGACGTGCGCCCCGGGGACGCGGAGCTCGAGGAGGACTACCGCTCGGTGTACGAGTCGTTCCCCGTGCTCGACGCTCGCAGGAGACAGGAGGCGGCCACGCTCTCCGGCGGCGAGCAGCAGATGCTCGCCATCGGCCGTGCACTGATGGCGCGCCCGCGCCTGCTCTTGCTCGACGAGCCGTCCTTCGGACTGGCGCCTAAGATCGTCGTCGAGATCTTCGAGGTGCTGGAGCAACTGCGCGAACGCGGGATCACCATGCTGCTCGTCGAGCAGGACGCGAGGATCGCGCTCAAGCACGCGGATCGCGGTCACGTCATGCGCACCGGCACGATCGCGCTGTCCGGCACCGCGGAGGAACTCATCGAGGACGACGACGTGCGTCTGATCTACCTGGGCGCGTGGCATCACGACAAGGAGGAGATCGGATGATCTGGGACCCCGAGTACGAGCAGATGGACCGCGAGGCGTTGCGCGGACTGCAGCTGAGGCGCCTGCAGTCCACCGTCGCCTGGGTCTACGAGCGGGTGCCCTACTACCGCGGCCTCATGGACGAGCGCGGCCTGCGTCCCAAGGACGTCCGGTCGCTCGAGGACGTGCGGTCGCTCCCGTTCACCGACAAGGACGTCCTGCGCGAGACGTATCCGTTCGGGTTGTTCGCCGTGCCGATGGACCAGGTCGTCCGAGTGCATTCCTCGTCGGGAACCACGGGGAAGCCGGTCGTCGTCGGGTACACGAAGGGCGACCTCAACACGTGGTCCGAGCTCACGGCGCGGGTCGCGGCGGCTGCCGGGGTCACTCACCGTGACCTGGCCCAGATGGCGTTCGGGTACGGGATGTTCACCGGCGGGTTCGGTATGCACTACGGGATCGAGCGCATCGGGGCGACCATGATCCCCGCGAGCGCGGGGAACACGGAACGGCATCTCATGATGATGCAGGATTTCGGCACGACGGTGCTCATCTCGACGCCGTCCTACGCGCTGTACATGGCGGAGGTCGCCGAGAAGAACGGCGTGGACATGCGTGCGCTGCCGCTGCGGCTGGGACTGTTCGGCGCCGAGCCCTGTGGCGAGGCGATGCGGGCGGAGATCGAGGACCGCCTGGGCATCACGGCGACGGACAACTACGGACTCTCCGAGGTCGGGGGCCCCGGCGTGTCGGGAGAGTGCGAGTGCCGCTGCGGCCTGCACGTCAACGAGGACCACTTCCTCGTCGAGCTCCTCGACCCGGCCACGGACGAGCCGACGGCGGAGGGGGAGGAGGGCGAGCTCGTGGTGACGCCCATCTCCAAGGAGGCGTTCCCGGTGCTGCGTTACCGCACGCACGACTTGACGCGCCTGCACCGCGAGCCGTGCGAGTGTGGGCGCACCTTCGTGCGCATGGACAAGGTACGGCACCGGACCGACGACATGCTGATCATCCGCGGCGTGAACGTCTTCCCGAGCCAGATAGAGGACGTGCTGCTCGACATCGAGGGAATCGAGCCTCACTACGCGATCGTGGTCGACCGCAAGCATCGGGCTCTGGATGACGTCGAGGTGAGGATCGAGGTGGCCGACGAGATCTTCGCCGATACCATGTCGGGGATGGTTGCGTTCGAGAAGCGTGTCTCGGATAGACTGTACTCGGTGCTCGGACTGCACGCGAAGGTGACGCTCGTGGAACCGGGCACCATCGAGCGCACCGCCGGCAAGGCGCGCCGAGTGGTGGACGAGCGCTGTCTCGACTGAACGACGAGACTCGCCGACGTCGACGGAGGTTGAAGGATGTCCCCGGAGGTGCGGTCGGTTGTCGTGCTCGGCGGCGTGCTGGTCGCGGCGCTGCTGCTCACGTGGCTGGGGCGGCGGATATGGGTGCGGCGCGCGCGCCGTTCCTTGATCGCGCTGTACAGTCGCGCCGAGGCCGTCCGCACGGGACTCGAGTCGCTGGGAGGCGTGGCGGCGAGGCTCGCCGAGGCCGACGAGGAGGAGTGGGAGTCGTTCGCTCGGGACGCGGGATCGGAGGAGAGGCGGGCGCTGGGAGAGATCGTCACGCGTATGCGCACCGCTAGGGCGGATATGGAGACGCTGCCGCTGCCTCGCAGCGTGTGGGAGATCGCCGAGCGACTCGAGGACGTAGCCGAGAGCATCGCCGACCAGGCTGCCGCGGTCGACGCGGCCGAGGACGAGGCGGCACTGCTCGACGCGGTCGGCATCCTGGACCTGGTGGGTCTCAAGGCCCGCTACGAGGAGGCGAGCGAGCGTCTGCACGAGAGGATGCGCGCCTACGGGGTGGAGGATGTGGCCGTCTACGGCGGCGGCTTGTACATCTAGAGGGTCGGAGAGGGCCGGAGAGGGCCGGAGAAGCCGGCAGCATACGTCAAGGCGTTCGGAACCGTCCGAATGCCGGGGTAGGAGAGAGGCGAATGGACCGACTGCAGCGGGATGGACTGCACAAGGATGGCTGGCGCGAGCAGCCCGTGCTCCGAGCGCTCAGGGTCATCATCCCCGTCCTCCTCCTGGCGCTGGTCCTGGTGCGACTGGGTGGCATCGTCTCCGACTACCGGGAGGCGCGGTCCGGAGGCGACGAGGCCACGTCGGCGGAGACCACCGAGACCGCGGAGCCGAGTTCCGAGGAGACGGGGTCGGCCGAAGGTGAGGGTACTGCCGAGCCGACCGGACAGGAGGGGACGGGCGAACCGCCGGAGTCGGCTGAGGAGGAGCAGGCCCAAGCACAGGCGTACGTCGTGGTGGTCATCGACGGGTTGAACTTCCGTGACGGCCCCGACACCGGCAGTGCCGTGATCGACACCCTTTCGCAGGGCACTCGCCTCGCGGTGATCGACTCCGAGAACGGATGGTACAAGGCGCGGACGGAGGACGGTACCGTCGGCTGGGTGTCCTCCAGCCCTCGATTCGTCAGTGTCGAGGAGGACCGCTGAGGATGGGCAAGGCTCTCGGTATGGCATCCGACTTCTACCGTCTGCGACTCATCCGGCTCGACGCGGCGGAAGCGCCGGAGTTCGAGTGGCGCGAGGACATCCTCTACCGCGAGCCGCCGTCGGACGAGCCCGGGGAGTTCGCGAAGTGGCGCGTCCAGGCGGTTCTGGCCACCGACGACTCGACCATCACGCTCAGGGACTTCGAAGACGGCACCGAGGCGCATGAGTGGCTCGCGAAGGCCGAGGAGGATCTCGGCGAGATGACGCGGACCGAGTTCGAGACGTGGTACTTCCCGGTCGGAGAGTAGCCGGTCGGAGAGCAGCCGGTCGGAGAGCAGCCCCTTCAGATCCACCTCAGGTTCACAGGAAGACAAAGACAGGAAGACGTGTGCTCCTGGGTGTGTTGATGCGACATTACATAACACACATTATCGAACTAGCATCGTGACCCCGATCGTGACGGATCGGGACCCCGACCGTCACGCATGAGGCTGAGCGGACGATCACATGATGCGATCACATGATGGTGAGCGGACGATCACGAGAAAGGCAGATAGAGCGCCACGAGGGCGCTCGCGATGAGCACGATGACGATCGCGACGAGCAGCCAGAACGGCGTGTCGAGGATGACATGGTCGCGCAGTTCGGGCGGTTCCCGGTCGTCTCGGATCTCCCGACGCACCTTTCTCAGTCGCTGCAGAGCCGCCACATAGGCGGACAAGCCGCCTATGATCATGAGCGAACCGACGGTCTTCGGGAGCCATGGCGGCTCGGTGTCGACGAGGAGCCTGACGACCGCCAGGCCGGCGACCGTGGCTGCGAGTCCCGTGCGCAGCCACGAGGCGAACGTGCGTTCGTCGGAGAGCCGCGTACGCTTGCGGGCGAACTCGGTGCGTTCGAGAGCGAGGTCCTGATCCGCCGGGTGATCGGCCGGGTGATCCGCCGGGCCGTGCGGCGAACCCGAGTCGTCCTCCGGAGCGGGGTGTCGTGGGTCTTCGCGGTCCAAGAGCGTCTCCCTCCACATCCATGATAGTACCTGGTCCTGGATATCCCTGGACCGCCCCGGGGATGATGCGGCCCCGGACCGCGGGGCCGCGGACCGGGGCCGTATGGGTGGGCATAGGGATCAGGTCATCACGCGTCGTCACGATGGACGGGACGGTCTGCTGGGACGGTCTATCCCGGGCGCCACCTGCGGCCCAGGTAAGCCGGTCCACCGAGCGGGTCGCCGCTCAGCACACGCTCGGAGACGGACGCGAGTTCTTCGGCGATATGGGGACGTAGGTCGAGTGTGTCCAGGTCCTTCGGAGCGACGCGTTCGATCCCCGTCACCCGAGGGTCCCGCGACGTCCAGACCGCCGGTTCAGCGGCGGTCTGAGACGAGGGGTCCTGCTCCGCGTGGAACGTCATGTCGACGACGTGCCGGTCCCCTTCTGTTGCGATCACGTCCGTCACCAGTACGAGACGCCGGGGGATGCAGACGAGCCCGGTCTCCTCGCGGACCTCACGGACGAGCGCCTCGCTGAGCGACTCTCCCCAACCCACACCACCACCGGGGAGCAGGTGGTAGCGGCGGCCGCCTTTCTCATGCCTCACGACGAGCACCTGCCCGTCGAGCAGGATGAGCGCCGCTACACGGATCCTCGGTCGGTCAGACACCGGTGCTGCCGAACCCGCCCTGTCCGCGCACGGTCGTGTCGAGATCCTCGGTCTCGACGGTGCGCAGGCGGGCGACCGGCTGGATGACGAGCTGCGCCATGCGCTCGCCCTTGCGCACCACGAGCACGGAATCGTGATCGAGGTTGATCAGGATGACCCTCAGTTCTCCGCGGTAGTGGCTATCGATGAGGCCTGGTGAATTCACCAGGCCGAGGCCCTTGCGGAGAGCCAGCCCGCTGCGGGGCTGCACGAAGCCGGCGAATCCCTCGGGGATGGCGAGCGCGAGGCCGGTCCCTACGGACGCTCGCTCCAGCGGCGCGAGCGTCACGTCCTCGACCGAGACGAGGTCCATGCCCGCGTCGCCCTGGTGTGCGTAGCACGGCATGACGGCGTCTTCGTGGAGTCTCTTGACACGCAGATCCGGGAGGCTGGGCGCGTCCTGTCCGTGCTTCCCGGTCATGGAGTCCGCCTCAACGGAGGTCTCGGAGTTCCTCGAGGAACTCATCGAGATCCTGGAACGACTTGTACACGGACGCGAACCTGATATAGGCGACCTTGTCGAGGTCCTTGAGTCGCGTGAGCGCCATGTCTCCAAGGGTCTGGGACGAGACCTCGTACTTGAAGTTGTTGTGCAGTTCCGCCTCGATATCGGAGACGATGGCTTCGAGTTGAGCGCTGCTGATGTCGCGGTTGACCGCTGCGGTCATCAGTCCGCGCTGCAGCTTGTGGCGCTCGAACGGCTCGCGTTCACCGTTGCGCTTGACCACCATGAGCGGCATCTCCTCGCGGCGTTCGTAGGTGGTGAAACGCTTGGTGCAGCTCTGGCATTCGCGTCGTCTGCGGATGGCGTCTCCATCCTCGGAGACGCGCGAGTCGACCACGCGGGATTCGTCGTGACCGCAGTATGGACACCGCATCGCAACACCCCTACATCTGGGTACGACGCACAGCGTAGCACACAAGATGTGGGCACGGCATATGTCGAGCGTTCGTTCAGCGTTCGGCTATGAGCGTCGATCCCCACTCGATCGGGACACGCAGTTCCGCTCCCACGTGGAGCGTATGGGTGCTCGACGGGTTGAGCCGTATCAGCTCGGCCCTCGTCTCCGAGGCGCTCCAACCCTCGGGCGCATGACGTCGCGCCAGAGACCACAGCGTGTCTCCGGCCTGGACGGTCACGCAGATCGACGCGTCTGGATGGTCCGGTGCGCTGCGAGCAACGGTGGGCACCACCGCGCTGGCGACGAGGACCAGCCCGATCGCGACGATGATGGCGGTCTCGCCGAACACGTGATGCCGATCGCGGCTGGACGCATCGCTCTCGTGCCTCTCCCCTCTCATCGCACTCCCTCTCTATTCGTCTGCGACTCGTTCTCCGGCACCGTAGCGCCCGGCTCTGACATCGGGATGCGCCGGCCGGCCGGGACCCGTATACGAACACGCGTTCGTATCGCAGCATAGCGAACGTGTGTTCGGTCCGCAAGACAGAGTCGAGGTTTGCGCAGGGGCTGAGGGATATCGTAGACTCCAATCGAACATACTTTCGTATCGGGGAGGCGGAGATGGCATACCGGCGCGAACTGACTGACCGGCAGCGCGAGATCCTCGAGTACGTCCGCTCCGAGGTCCACCGTCGCGGCTTCCCCCCGTCCGTGCGTGAGATCGGCGAGGCGGTGGGGCTCTCTTCCTCGTCCACGGTGCACTCCCACCTCTCCGCGCTGGAGAACAAGGGGTTCATCCGCCGCGATCCGTCGAAACCGCGGGCGCTGGAGGTCCTCGACTACCGCGACACCGAGCGAGGCGTGGATCCCGGTTCGGTGCGGGCCGTGCCGCTCGTCGGGCAGGTCGCGGCAGGCGCTCCCCTACTCGCCGCGGAGCACATCGAGGAGACCGTGTCCCTCCCCACCGAGCTGGCCGACGAGTCGACCTTCATCCTGAGGGTCAAGGGCGACAGCATGATCGAGGCGGGCATCCTCCACGGCGATCACGTGGTCGTGCGGCAGCAGGACACCGCCTCGAACGGCGACGTGGTCGTCGCGCTGCTCGAGGACGACGCGACCGTGAAGCGCTTCTATCGGGAGGCGGACCGTATCCGCCTGCAGCCGGAGAACAGCAGCATGGAGCCGATCTACGCGAGGGACGTCACGATCCTCGGCCGGGTGGTCGGCCTGTATCGTCGGCTGTAGCGTCCGATGTAGCGTCGGCTGTAGCG